>DASRET010000142.1:0-25841 GCA_035651875.1 Xanthobacteraceae bacterium | reverse complement strand
CGCGAGGTTTTCCGCGCGCCGGCAGAAGTGCACAAGAATGGCGCCGGCCCGGAGGCGCGGGTTCAGGTCGGCGAGAAACAATACTTTTGCTTCCGCGAGACGGACGCGCCGGAGCAGCCCTACGACAAGCATCACGTGCAGATCTACATCACGGATTTTTCCGGCCCGTATCGGCGGCTGCTCGAGCTCGGCCTCGTTTCGCAGGAGGACAACGAGCACCAATATCGCTTCAAGGACATCATCGATCTCGACACCCGCGAAGTGTTGTTCACGGTCGAGCACGAGACGCGCAGTCTGACCAATCCGATGTACGGTCGCCCGCTGATCAACCGCAATCCGGCGGCCACCAACATGGATTACAAGCCCGGCCACGACGACATGTCCTGGGCGATGTCGTGACGCTGGTCACGGCGCGGGGGAATAGATGCGGCGCGCGCTGGTCATCGGTGGCTCGCTCGGCGGGCTGATCGCGGCGCATCTGTTGCGCAGCACCGGCTGGGACGCCGTGATGTTCGAGCGCAACGAGGATGAGCTGGCGAGCCGCGGCGTCGGCCTCGGCACCCATCCGCAGCTCATCGGCATCCTCAAGCGCGCCGGCATCGACTTCGACGAGTCGATGGGACTGACGCCGAGCAAGGCCGTCTGCCTCGACCGCGACGGCCACACCGTCATCGAACGGCCGACCGCGCGCACGCTCAGCGGCTGGTCAAGGCTCTACCGCGCCTTGTTGGACGCGCTGCCGGCGCAAACCTATCGGCTCGGCAAACGACTGACCCGGGTGGCACAGGACGGCGACGGCGTCACGGCGTTTTTTGCTGACGGGACCAGCGAAAGCGGCGATTTGCTGGTGGGCGCCGACGGCATCCGGTCGGCGGTGCGTGCGCAGTTTTTGCCGGACGTGCAGCCGGTCTATGCCGGTTATGTGGCCTGGCGCGCTGTGCTCGATGAGGCCGATGTACCGCCCGATCTGTGGCGCGAGATGGTCGCGCTTTACGCCTTCTGTCTGCCCGAAGGCGAGCAGCTGATCAGCTATGCGGTGCCGGGACGGGACAACGACACGGCGGTCGGACGGCGCGGCTACAATATTGTCTGGTATCGGCCGGTCAGTCGCGAGGCGCTGATCGATATCAGCACCGATGCGGCGGGCCATCATCACGCCGCCGGCATTCCGCCGCCGCTGATCCGCCCGGACGTGATCGCCCGCGTCAAGGCCGACGCCAGGGCAACGATCGCGCCGCAGGTCGCCGAAATCTTCGCGCGCACTGCGCCGTTCTTCCAGCCGATCTACGATCTGGCATCGCCGCGCCTGGTGTTCGGGTGCGTCGTGCTTGCCGGCGATGCCGCCTTTGTGGCGCGCCCTCATGCCGGCGCCGGCACCACCAAGGCGGCGCTCGATGCCGCCTGCCTCGCCGACAGCATCCGCGAGGCCGGTGACGATCTTGATGCTGGGCTGCAGCGCTATGAACGCATGCAAAAACCCTTCGGCCAGGCGCTGGTCGACGTCAACCGCGCCGAGGGCGCTTATCTGAGCGCGCAACTCAAGCCGAAAGCGGAGCGCACGGAGGCGGAGCTGACGCGCGACCTCGGCGCCGTGGTGGACGCCCACATCTTTCGCAGCGAGCAGGTCGGCGGCATGGTCGCCGCCCATGGCCTTGACGTTCACGTCAACGCGCCGTTCTAAGGACGCCGAGGAGCGGATTAAAAAATGCAGTTCGGCGTCCAATTCTTTCCCAATTTCCACCCGGCGGACAAAAGCGCCGCCGAGTATTTTGCGCAAAGCCTCGACATCGCCGAGGAGGCCGATGCGCTCGGCTATACGCATGCGCGTTCGGTCGAGCACTATTTCGAGCGCTACGGCGGCTACAGCCCGAACCCGATACTGTTTCTGGCCGCTGTCGCGCAACGCACCAAGAAGATGCGGCTCGTCACCGGCGCGGTGGTGCCGGCGTTCAACAATCCGCTCAAGCTTGCCGGCGAGATCGCTATGCTCGATGCCATCTCGGGCGGCCGTTTCGATGTCGGCTTCGCACGCGCTTTCCTGCCGCATGAATTCCGCCGCTTCCGCATTTCGCCGGACGAATCGGTGGCGCGGTTTCGCGAAGGCCTGGAGCAGATCGAGCTGTTGCTGACGAAGGAGAACGTCAGCCATCACGGCCGATTTCACTCGTTCGACAACGTCACCTCGCTGCCGCGGCCGACGCAAAAGCCGCGGCCGAAATTTTTCATCGCCTCGACGCGCACTGCGGATTCGTTCGAATTCGCAGGCCGCGCCGGTCACGCGCTAATGTCGATTCCGATCGGACCGCTGAAGGATTTGATTCCGGTCTACCGAAAGGCTTGGCGGGACGCCGGCCATCCGGGTGACGGCGAGGTGATGATCGCGTTTCACATGTTCTGCCACGAGGACGCGAAGAAGGCGCGGCAAATCCCGCTCCGCCAGTTCGAGGATTATTTCACCGCCCTGTTCGAAGCCGCCGGCGAGTGGACGCAAGGCACGGCGTCGAAGGACTACAAGGGCTACGACGTCTCGATCGCGCGCATGAAGAACTTCACGCTGGAGACCCAGATCAAGGCGCGCGGCGCGCTGGTCGGCACCCCGGACGAGATCAAAGCGATTATCCGCGGCTTCGAACAAAAGATCGGCAAATTCGAGCATGCCTCGCTGCAGATCAATTTCGGCACGCTCGATTTTGCCGAGGCGCAGAAATCGATGCGCTTGTTCGCCCGCGAGGTGATGCCGGCGTTTGCGCGCGGGACATGACACATGCCCGGACCGCTCCACGGCATCCGCATTCTCGATCTGACCTCGGTCGTGGCCGGTCCGCTGGCCACGCAAATGCTCGGCGACATGGGCGCCGACGTGATCAAGATCGAAGCGCCGGAGGGCGACGCGCCGCGCCACACCGGCCCGGCGCGTTCGCCCAACATGGCGGCGTTGTTCATGGGATTGAACCGCGGCAAGCGCTCGCTGGTGCTCGATCTCAAGCACGAGCGCGCCAAGGCGGCGCTGTGGCGGCTGATCGCGAGCGCCGACGTCTTGGTGCATTCGATGCGGCCGCAGAAGATGGAGAAGCTCGGCTTTCCGCACCAGGCGGTGTCCGCCAAGCACCCGCGCCTCGTCTATGCGGCGCTGCACGGCTATCGCGACGGCGGACCGTATAGCGGCCAGCCGGCCTACGACGACGTGATCCAGGGCCAATCGGGCATCGCTGCCCTGATGGGCGGTCTCGCCGGCGAACCGCTCTACGCGCCGATGATCCTTGCCGACAAGACCTGCGCGCACGCCATCGTCGGTGCGGTGTCATCGGCTCTGTTCGCGCGCGAGCGCACCGGCCGCGGCGGCTTCGTCGAAATTCCGATGTTCGAGCAGATGGTGTCGTTCGTGCTCGGCGAGCATCTGTTCGGCCATAATTTCGTGCCGCCGCTCGGCTCGCTCGGTTACACCCGCGTGCTGGCGCGCTGGCGCCGGCCATACAAAACCAAAGACGGCTATCTTTGCATGATGGCCTACACCCAGGCGCATTGGCAGAAATTCTGGGACATGGTCGGCAAGCCGGACGTGCATCGCGATCCGCGCTTCAACAGCATCGCTGCGCGGGCCAAGAACGTCGTCGAACTCTACGAGCTCGCCGGCAGCTGCATCGCCGACAAGACCACGGCCGAATGGCTGACGCTGCTGCGCGAGCGCGAAATCCCGGCCGCGCGCATGTCGAGCTTGGACGAGGTGTTGGCCGATCCGCAACTCGCCGCCACCGGCTTTTTCAAACGCGCCACGCATCCCACCGAGGGCGAGATTCTCTACACCGACTTGCCGGTGCGCTTCGGCGGCGCGTCAGTAACCTCGAACCGGCTGCAGCCGCGGCTCGGTGAGCACAGCGTCGAAGTTTTGCGCGAGGCCGGGTTCCCGCAGGAGGAAATCGAGGCGCTCGTCGCTTGCGGCGCGACGCTCGATGGCGGCGCATCCGCCGCTGCCGCCGAGTAGCATCTTAGACTTTAGCCTCGCGACCGCTTGCCGCAGGCGTGCAGGCGGCATTTGACCCGCAAACGTGGCAAACCTTGCCCGCGGCCGGAACAATTCGGCCGGCTCGATACACGTTCAAGAAGCCAGTCGTCGGTTTCGCTTGGGGCGCGGCTCGCACAGGGCGGCGAAGGCGGCGGCTGCAACGAGAGGGAGATGATCACAGATGCCAACCAATAAATTCAGCCGCCGTCGCGTGGTGCAGGCCGGCGCCGCACTCGCGGCGTCGACGTTGAGTTCGCCCCCGATTCTCAGCTTTGCGCAAGGCGAGACGCCGATCAAAATCGGCATGCACGATCCGCTGACCGGAACCTATGCGGCCGAGGGTGAGAGCGAAGTGCGCGGCGCCAACATGGCGCTCGCCGAAATCAACGCCAAAGGCGGCATGCTCGGCCGCAAGGTCCAATTGGTGGTCGAAGACGATGCCGCCAATGCCGGGCTTGCCGCCCAGAAGGCCAACAAGCTCATCGAACAGGACAAGGTCTCGCTCTTGATGGGCGCCGTGTCGTCGGCAACCGCGCTGTCGGTCAACCAGGTCGCGCACGAAAAAGGCATGGTCTACATGGTGACCGGCGGCCACACCGATCCGGTGACCGGCAGCCAGTGCCATTGGACGACCTTCCGCATCTGCACCACCACCTACATGCTGGCGGCGGGTCTCGCCGCGACGCTGTACAAAAAGTTCGGCGGCAAGTGGTATTTCATAACGCCTGATTACGCGTTCGGCCACACGCTGCAGGAATCCTACGCCAAATTGTTGAAGGGTTTTGGCGGCACCGTGCTCGGCAACTCGCTGTCGCCGCTCGGCACCACCGATTTCTCCTCGTACCTGATCAAGGCCCAGCAGTCGAAGCCCGACGTGCTGATCAACCTCACCGACGGTCAGGACCTGGTCAATTCGATGAAGCAGGCCGCGCAGTTCGGCCTGATGAAGAAATTCCCGATCGGCGGCGGCTTGAGTGAGCTCGAAGTGCTGCGCGCCTTGCCGAAGGAAGCCAAGCAAGGCTGGTGGACCCTGGAATGGTGGTGGGACCAGCCCAACACGCCGCACGTCAAGGAATGGGTCGCGGCCTACCAGAAGGCGCATTCCGACGGCACCTGGCCGAGCGCCCGCACCTGGTTCGGCTATGCCGGCCTGCACTCACTGGCGCTGGGCGTCGACAAGGCGAAATCGCTCGAACCCGTCAAGGTCGCGCGCGCACTGGAGGGCCTGGAGCTGCCGCCCGAGATCAAGCTGCAGCCCAACAAGGTCTACTTCCGGCCCGGCGATCATCAGCTCATGTCGAGCGAATTCCCCGGCGAGATCATCCAGGACGGCACCTATCCGCACCTGTTCAAGGTCGCCGACATCGTGGCCGGCGACAAGATCGCGCTGTCGGTCCAGGATACCGGCTGCAAGCTCGACTACAAAGCTTGAGGTCCGGATAGCGTGTTGCCGCTCGCGTCGGCGCGCGCGTCAGTTCGATGACGCGGCGCCGGCGGTACGGTTTTTGAAATGACCTGACTTGCAATGCAGCTTCTGCTCTTCAATGCCTTCAATGGGCTGATCCAGGGCGTGTTCTACGCCCTGATGGCGCTTGGGCTTGCGCTTATTCTCAGCCTCAATTCCGTGATCAACATGGCGCATGGCGGCTTCCTGGTGATCGGAGCCTACCTCGCCTTCACGCTCAATCCCTATCTCGGCTTCTGGGGTGCGCTGGTCGCCGGCCCGGTGCTCGCCGCCGCGATCGGTCTCGCCGTCGAGCGCGGCCTGATCCGGCCGCTCTACAAACGCTCGGATCCGCTCTACAGCCTTCTTCTGACGTTCGGCCTGGCGCTGATCATCGAAGACATGACGCGCACCATATGGGGCGCGCAGGGCCTGCCGCTCGAAGTGCCCGACATCATCAATTCGCCGGTGAGCGACACATATTTCTTCATCACCGGCTACCGGCTGTTCGTGATCGGCATCACGGCGGCGGCGGCGATCGGGCTTTATCTGTTGCTGCGCTACACGCTGCTTGGCGTGCGCATTCGCGCCGGCACGCGCGATCTCGAGACCACGGCGGCGCTCGGCGTCAACATCTATCGGCTGCGCGCGCTCAACTTCGGCTTTGGCTGCCTGTTCGCCGGCCTCGCCGGCGTGCTCGCCGCCGGCATCCTCGGGCTGACGCCGCCGATGGGCAACAGCCTGATCATGCCGAGCTTCGTCGCCATCATCATCGGCGGCGTCGGCAGCCTGTTCGGCGCCGTGCTCGGCGGCCTCATCATCGGTTTGGCGGCCGGCATCGTCACCACCTATTACCCGGCCGCCAGCGAAGCGGTCATTTATCTGATGATGCTGATCGTGCTGGTGGTGCGGCCGCGCGGCCTGTTCGGCGAAGAAGGCTTGTTCGAATGAAGCGCGCGCTGCCGATCGCCGCGATCTGGGCCGCGCTGGTCGCGCTGCCGTGGTGGCTGCCGCTGATCGGCGGCTACACCGCGCTCGGCTCCAAGGTGCTGATCTACGCCATCGCCACCATGAGCCTGAACCTCCTGCTCGGGTTTACCGGCGGCCTGTCGTTCGGCCAAGCCGCCTATTTCGGCCTCGGCGGCTATGGCGCCGGCATGACCTTGAAATATCTGGCGCCCAGCACGCCACTCGCGATCCTGATCGGCACGCTGGCCGGCGGCATCGCCGCCACCTTGCTGGGCCCGCTGGTGATGCGCCGGCGCGGCATCTATTTCGCCATGATCACCATCGCGATCGGGCAGCTGTTCTATTTCGTCATGGTGCGCTGGAACGAGGTGACCGGCGGCGAGGACGGCCTGGCCGGCTTTGCCCGCCAGGACATCCACCTTGGCGCGCTGGTCATTCCGCTGAGCAATCTGAATTTCTATTACCTGGTTCTGCTCTGCTTTACGGTTGCTGTCGCGCTGATGTGGGCTCTGTTGCAATCGCCGCTCGGCCACACCTGGGTGGCGATCAGGGAAAACCGCCGGCGCCTGCAGTTTCTCGGCGTGCGCTCGGAACGTTACGTCTGGGCGGTGTTCGCGATCGCCGGATTCATCACCGCGTTCGCCGGCACGCTGAACGCGCTGTTGTTCAACTTCACCTCGCCGCAGGACCTGCATTGGATCTTGTCGGGAAATTTCGTGATCATGATCGTGCTCGGCGGCATGCGCAGTTTCTTCGGTCCGCTGCTCGGCGTCATCATCTTCGTGGTGGCGCAGGATTATCTCTCCAGCCTGACCGGCAACTGGATGACCTTCATCGGCCTGATCTTCGTCTTCATCGTGCTGCTGTTTCCCAGGGGCGTGCTCGGCATCTTCGACCGTCGCACGAAGGTCGCATGAGCACCGCGACCGCCCACGGGTTTGCAGGCGCCGATGCGCAAGCCGCCGCCCCGCAAGCGGCGGCCGACAGACCGTTTCTGCGCATGGCAAACGTGTCACGCCATTTCGGCACGCTCAAAGCCGTCGACGACGTATCGTTCGACATGGCGGCAGGCGAGCTGCGCGCGGTGATCGGGCCGAACGGCGCCGGCAAGACCACCTTCTTTAATCTGATCAGCGGGCTCCTACCGCCGAGCCACGGCCGCGTGATCTTCGACGGCGAAGACATCACCCGGCGCAGCATCCCGCATCGTGTCGCCAAAGGCATCGTGCGCACGTTTCAGATCACCGAAGTGTTTCCCGACCTCTCGGTGTTCGAGAACATCCGCATCGGTGTCGAGACCGCGGGCGGGCTCAATGCCCGGCCGTGGATCAGCCGCAGCGAACGCGCCGCCGTCAACGCCCGCGTCGATGAGCTGATCGGCATCGTCAACCTCACCGAAAAGGCCGGCCGCGTCGTCGGCGAGCTCGCGCACGGCGACCAGCGCGTCGTCGAGGTGGCGGTCGCGCTCAGCGTGCGGCCGCGGCTCCTGCTGCTCGACGAGCCGACCGCCGGCATGGGCGACAACGAGACCGAGCACATGGTCGATCTGGTGCGCCGGCTGCATTCCGACCAGGGCGTCAGCGTGCTGTTCATCGAGCACGACATGGACATCGTGTTCGACATTGCGCAGCGCATCACCGTGCTGGATCGCGGCCGCGTGCTGGCCGACGGTTCGCCGGAGCAAATATCGGCCGACGCCAGCGTCCGCGCCGCCTATCTGGGGGAGCCGGCATGACCGCGATCCTGCGCGCCGCCGACATCCACACGTTCTACGGCAAGAGCCATATCCTGCACGGCCTTTCGATCGAGGTGAACGAAGGCGAGATCGTCACCATCCTGGGCCGCAACGGCGCCGGCAAGACCACGACGATGCGCAGCCTCACCGGGCTGACGCCGCCGCGCCAAGGCAAGATCGAGATATTCGGGCACAACACGACGCATTGGCCAGCGCACCGCATTGCCGGGCTCGGCGTCGGCTACGTGCCCGAAGGTCGAAAAATTTTCGGCAGCCTCACGGTTCTGGAAAACCTCAAAGTGCCGCCGGCGCGCCCGGGGCCGTGGACCTTGGAGCGCGTGCTCGCGCTGTTTCCGCGGCTCGCCGAACGCCGCTCTCAGCTCGGCCGCCAGCTGTCCGGCGGCGAGCAGGAAATGCTGGCGATCGCTCGGCCGCTTTTGCTCAATCCGCGGCTGATGCTGCTCGACGAGCCGTCGCAAGGCCTGGCGCCGCTGATCGTGCGCGAGGTCATGCAGGTGGTCCGCCGCATGCGCGAAGACGGCCTGTCGGTGCTGCTGATCGAGCAGAATGCGCCGCTGTCGCTGTCGATCGCCGATCGCGCCTACGTGTTGGACGATGGCCGCGTGGTGTATTCCGGCAAGGCCGCCGACCTCGCCAAGGACAGCGAGCTGGTCAACAAGCTCGCCGGCGCCGGCAGCAAGACCAAGGTGCGGCAGAGCGCGTAGCGCAGGTCAATGAGTGAATTTTGCCCGGTCGCACGGCTCTCTCTGATCGGGAAGGAGTCGTAAGCGCTCGCGGTCCGTCACGACTCCAGTGCGTTCGGTGCGTAGAGCTCCTCGATCTTGATCAGCCGCTGCGTGAGCCCCTGCTCCAGCGAATACTGCGCGATGGTCTCGATCACCTTGCGATTGGCCTTGACGCCGTGATGCAGCACCGGCGTCTTGGCGTCGCCGGCCAATAATCCGGTGGCGAGGTGATAGTCGACGTGCTCCAGCCGCCGCGCGTTGGCGATCTCGTTGGCGCGGTTGAATGCCTTGATGAGGTTGAGCACCACCCACGGCTCCTTCTCGAAGATGTCGCGCCGCACCACCGCCTGGTGATTGATCGGGTACAGTCCGGTCTTGCGGTGATAGCGGATGCCTTCGGCGATCGGATCGGGGAACAAATATTTGAAATCCGGGTGGCTCGCGAGATCGGCGCGGCTGCGGTCGACCAGGTTGCGGTTGGCGAGATAATGCAGCACCGCATCGAGCTCGCCTGAGAGCATCATCGCGCCGATGCTCTTGTCGGCCGGGATCTGCTTGACCACGACGCCGGGCGGCGGCGTAAAACCGGTGGCGCCGCCATGGCTCATTTCCGGCGTGCGCTCCATCCAGAACTCGATGTCCTTGGCATGCACGCCGAATTCGTGTTGCAGCACGCCGCGCGCCCACAGCGCCGCGGTCTGCTGGTATTCGGGCACGCCGACGCGCTTACCCTTCAGGTCGGCGGGCTTTTCGATGCCGGCCTTGCGGGCGACCAGGATGCTGGTGTGGAAGAACCGCCGCGTGGTGTAGATCGGCAGGCCGACGAACCGCGTGTCGCCGCGCCCGAGCGCGATCATGAACGACGAGCACGACATTTCCGCCACCGGGAATTCGGCGAAGTGCAGCTGCCGCCAGAACAGCTCGGACGGATGCAGCACAGTCGGAACCAGATCGATGCCGTCGGGCTTCACCGTGCCGTCGATGATCGGCCAGGTGCGCGGATTGTTGGTGATGCCGATGCTGAGCTGCAGATTCATGATGCTTGACGCAGTCCTCGTTCAGTCTTGCCAGTTGGGTTTGCGCTTTTCGACGAATGCCCTGATGCCTTCGCGTGCGGCTTCGGCCGCTGCCGATTGGCAGAAATCTTCGACGGCCTCGGCGATGCGCCGCCGCTCATCGTCGTCATTCTGCCGCATGAACGCGGCGCGGCCCAGCCGCATGGCGGCCGGCGATTTCGCCGCGAAGGTCTTGGCCAGCGCCATCGTCGCCGTGGCGAGTTCGGCATCGGCAACGAGCTTGCTGACGAGGCCGAGATCGAGCGCTTCCTGCGCACCAAAACTTCGTCCGCTGAACAACAGCGCGAAGGCGCGATGCCGCCCAACGATCCGCGGCAGATGGGCGAAATGGATCGCCGGCAGTACGCCGATATCGATCTCGGGATAGCCGAAGCTAGCGCTTTCCGCGGCAATGATCACGTCGCACGAGATGGCGAGCGTCACGCCGCCGCCGCGCGCCGCGCCGCCGACCGCCGCGATCGACGGCTTGCCCAGCGCGCGCTGGGCATCGTGCAGGTCGAGATACAGGGCCTGAAGCAGCGCACGGATTTTGTCGTTATCGGCGCTGAGCAACAGATCGAGATCGAGCCCGGCGCAGAAGCGCCCCGGCAACGCGCTGGTGAGGATCGCCGCTCGCACTTCATCGTCAGCGGCGGCTTGCTTGAGTGCGGCGACCACCGCGCCGATCATGTCGAGCGTCAGGGCGTTGACTGGCGGCCGGTTGAGCGTGATACGCGCGATCCGGTCGGAGACCGCGTAGGTGACGCCGCAATCGGCCGTACTCATCGCGTTGGTCCGGCCGCTATCGGCCCTAATACCGATACGGCGCGATCTCGAGATGCGGGAAGGCGCTGAACACGTGCGGCGAATGGGCCGGCGGCGCCGGATGCAGATACGAGGCATCGAGCTTGCCGAAGCTGGTGACGCCGAGGAGGCCGAGCGAGCGGATCACCTCGTCTTCCATCAATTCGAGCATGCGCACGATGCCAGCCTGGCCGCCGGCGGCGAGCGCATAGCATTGCATGCGGCCGAGCCCGACCAGATGCGCGCCGGCCGCGATCGCCTTGACCACGTCGGTGCCGCGGTAAAAGCCGCCGTCGACGATGATTTTGGCGCGGCCGCCGACCGCCTCGACGACCTCGGGCAGCACGTCGAACGAGCCGCGGCCATGGTCGAGCTGGCGGCCGCCATGATTGGAGACGAAGATGAACTCGACGCCGTGATCGAGCGCGATCTTGGTGTCCTCGGCGGTGGCGATGCCCTTGAGGGCCAGCGGAATCTTGAACTTCGACTTGATGCGCTCGACGGTGCGCCAGTCGAGCCCCTCCTGGTATTCGCGGCCCGAGGCGCGACGGCGGCCGCCGGTGATGTGGCGCTTGGCGATGTCGCGCTCGCGCCGGCTGTAATGAGCGGTGTCGACGGTCAGGCAGAACGCTGCGTACTTGTTGGCGATGGCGCGCTCGACATGATCGTCGACCCAGGCGGCGTCGCCGCGCACGTAGAGCTGAAAGATGCGGAGCGCCTCCGGCGCCGCCTTGGCGACGCCTTCGAGGCCGGGATCGCACACCGAACTCAGCATATGGGCGACGCCGAATTCGCCGGCGCCCTTGACCACCGGCGCGGCGCCCTCGGGATGGAAGCTCTCCAGCGAGCCGACCGGGCAGAGCAGGATCGGCAGCCGCAGCTTGCGGCCGAGAATTTCGGCCGTGGCGTCGACCTTGCTGACGTCGCGCAGCACGCGCGGCCGGAACGCCATCGAATCCAGCGCCATGCGGTTCCGCCGCAGCGTCGTCTCGGTCTCGACGCCGCCGACGATGTAATCCCATTCGTTCTGATTGAGGTTCGCCCGCGCCTTGGCGACGATCTCATGCAGGTTGAGAAACTCGTTGCGCGTCGCCGCCTCGCGCAGCAGGGCGGCTTCGTCTTTGCGTGTCGTTGTCATCTGAATTACGCGTTGATTGGGTTGTGGACGGCGAATGAGGAGTGCGAGGACCGCACTTCGAAAGCGGCCGGCACGGTACAAGGCGCCCCGGCCAGAATCAAGAAACGGCGGCTACTGCGCGGGAAGCGACAATGCTTCCCAGCGCGCCTCAATGGCGGTCCCGAGAGGACTCGAACCTCTGACCTTCGGTTTAGGAAACCGCTGCTCTATCCGGCTGAGCTACGGGACCGTTGGGAACGGCATCATGAGACGCCGGCTACCGAACAAGCGCGTATAGCACGTTGTGACAGTCTATTTAATCGGCAGGAAAATCGCGCCGCAAGCGCGGCTGAGTCCCGGAAAAACGGCGCGCGGGGGCGCCGGTCACTGCCGTAGTGCCGCCGTATTCGGGCCTTTCGCTGGTCCCATGAGGGGCAGGCGGGGCGTACTCGGCATCGCCGCCGTTGCGGCGGCATTGTCGTGCATTGGCAACTTTCCGGTGCACGCGCAGCGGGCTGCGAAGAAGGCCGTCGCGGCGCTGCCGTGCGGCGGCGAGGAGATTGCGCGCGGCAGCGTCGGCCGGGTGCTGGACGGCCGCACGTTCGTGCTCGGCGATGGGCGTGAGGTGCGGCTTGCCGGGATCGAGACGGCGTCGCTATCCGCGGGTGCGAGCGACGGCCCCGCCGGCGATACCGCCGCCAGAGACGCGCTCGCCAAGCTGATCGCCGATGCGCAAGTCGTCCTCCGCAAGGCGGAATTTGCTTCCGATCGCTACGGCCGGGTCTCCGCCTATGTGGACGTGGTGCAACCGAGCCCACAGCGTTCGGTCCAGGCCGAACTGCTGGCGAGCGGCTTTGCCCGCGTCGGCGACATGGTGGGCGAGGGCGACTGCGCGGCGGAACTGCTGCGCCGGGAGAATGCGGCGCGAAGCGCAAAGCTTGGCCTCTGGGCCGATCCGTATTATGACCCGCTCCCGGCGGACAAGCCGGCGGAGATTTTGGCGCGGCGCGGCCGATTTGCGCTGGTCGAAGGCGAGGTGGTGTCCGTGCATCCGAGCGGCGCCACGCTCTATGTCAATTTCGGGCGGCGCTGGTCCGAAGATTTCGCGGTCACGATTCGGAAGCGAAACGAGCGTAAGTTTACGACGGCGGGTGTTGACCCGCATGGACTGAGCGGCCATCGCGTACGGGTGCGCGGTTGGATCGAGGCGCGCGGCGGCATTGCCGGCAGTCCCTGGCGTGCGCCTTGGATCGAGGCGGCGCGTCCGGAGCAGATCGAAACAGTCGGCCGCAACGACGCGCGGGTGGCGCGGTAATGAGGCGGGAAGTGTTGCTGAGGGCACGACGCGGCTTTGCCGGCGCAGCGATTGCGCTTGCGGCGATGCTGCTCGCTGCCTGCTCGGTCACGCCGGACCTGGTCGGCCCGCAGGTCGCGGCGCCGCCGGCCGCGAAGCCTGCCCCGGCCGAGCTCGACCTTTCGCCCGCAGAGCAGCGCGAGCATCAGCGCATTCTGGCGTCCTATGGGGGCGTCTATAACGATCCGCGGCTCCAAGCCATGGTCGAGCAGCTGGTCGAGCGCCTGGTCGCGGCGTCCGATCGGCCCGACCTGCACTATCGCGTCACCATGCTCAACTCGCGCTCGGTCAACGCCTTCGCGCTGCCGAACGGGCAGCTTTACGTGACGCGCGGCCTGATCGCGCTGGCGAACGACGAATCCGAGCTTGCTTCGGTGATCGGCCATGAGATGGGCCACGTCATCGCCCACCACGCCGAGCAGCGCGAGGAGCAGATCCGCGATGCCGATCTGTCCACGCGCGTGTTCACTGATGTGGTCAGCAATCCGGAAGCGGGCGCGCTGGCGCTGGCGAAGTCCAAGCTCAAGCTCGCGACCTTCTCGCAGAAGCAGGAATTGGAGGCTGACGCCATCGGCATCGGCATCGCCTCGCGCGCCGGCTACGATCCCTACGGCGCCGTGCGGTTTCTCGCGTCGCTCGAGCGCAATTCCGAATTGAAGCCGAAGCAGAGCAGCGCCATCAATCCGAGCGCGCCCGACTTTCTGGCGTCGCATCCGGCGACGCCGCAGCGCATCACCAACGCGCTGGCGCACGCGCGGCAGTTCAAGCCGCCGGCGGACGACAGCGCGGAGCAGCGCGCCCAGGCGCGCGACGCTTATCTCGACGCGATCAACGGCATGGTGTTCGGCGAGGATCCGCACGAGGGTTTCGTGCGCGGCCGGCGCTTTCTGCATCCGCGGCTCGGCTTTACCTTCACGGCTCCCGAAGGCTTCGCGCTCGACAACACCGCCCAGGCTGTGCTGGGCGTCAAGCATGGCGGCGGCGCCGCATTGCGGCTCGATGTGGTCCGCGTGCCGGCCGAGCAAACCCTTGCCGCCTACCTGACGTCGGGCTGGATCGAGAACATCAATCCGGCGAGCGTGCAGGACATCACCATCAACGGCTTTCCGGGCGCGACCGCCACCGCCAAGGGCGAGGAATGGGATTTCCGTCTCTATGCGCTGCGCTTCGGCAGCGACGTCTACCGCTTCATCTTCGCCGCCAAACGCTTTAACGCGGAGGCCGACCGCAGCTTCCGGGAATCGGTCGGCACGTTCCGCCGCATGACCTTGGCCGAGATCGAGGAGGCCAAGCCCCTGCGGTTGCGCATTGTGAAAGTCGCTCCGGGCGATACGGTCGAGAAGCTGGCCGGCCGCATGGCGGTGCAGGACCACCAGACCGAGCGCTTCCGCGTCCTCAACGGCCTCGATCCCAGCGACCGGCTCAAGCCCGGCAGCGAAGTCAAGATCGTGGTGGAATAGGGCGCTTAACCCAAAAACCAGCGGAAGCTAGGCCTTTTCGGCTATTCCGGGCTATTGCCGTACGCTATGATCGAACCAAGGCCGAATGGCCAAGGGGAAACGCATGCGTAAGGCGCCGCGGGTGGTGCGGATCGCAATATCGCTGGTCATCGTCGGCCTCGCCACGAGCCTTCTCGTCTATTTCAAGCTCGCCGCCGCCGGGCTGCAGCACCCGATTTTCATTTATCTGCCGTTGATCGCGTTGCTCGCGTTCGCGCTTGGCAGCATGGCGGCGTTGAGCGGCGCGGCCGCGGCGATCGCGGCTGCCGGTTACTTGCTCTACGAACCGGCCCACACCTTTACGTTCACCGATGCGCTCGAGATCGGCGACCTGCTGTGGTTCGCGCTGCTGGCGGTCATTGTGGTCAAATGCACGCGCATCCTGCGGCGCTCGGGCAAGCAAGCCAAATCGCGTTTCGGCCTGTCGTAAAATCGGCGCCACCGCGCCGCCGCGCTCAAAACTGCGAGGCGAGCTGATCGAGGCCCATGACGTGGGCCAGATTGCGGACTTCGTCCTTTTGCTCGGACGAGAAGCTCATCAACAGCGGAATAGCCGCCGATTTGAGATCCGCCACTTCGGAGCTGTTCGGATCGACGCCGCGCCGATGCGGGTCGTGCGCCTTGGCGAAAGCGATGTGGCGCAACGCGCTTTCGACGGCCGGCCACATCTGCTCCTGGTCGGGAGTGAGGTGCAGCCGGCGCTTGATGCCGGCGATCTGGGCGTCATCGAGCAGATAGCCCGGACGGCTGGCGACATGCGCCGCCGCCGGATGCGGTCGTGCCACGCCCGCAAGCGCGTACTTGGCCGGGGCAGGTGAGGCGACAGCAACCTGCACTGGCGCCGCAACCGGTGCGGGCGGTGGCGCGGGTTGGACCGCTGCGTTCCCCCTAAGCGCCGCCGGCGCCGCGGCCGGATGCGGCAGCATCGGCTCCGGCTGGAACAGGGCCAATTCCATGGAGCCGATTGCGTTTTGGGAGGCGCGCGCGGGCTGCTGCAGCTGCGGCTGGGCGATATCGAGGTCTTGCGGGAAGCGCATCGCCACCGTTTGGGCGGCAGAGGGCGTTGGCGCGCTGCGCACCGCCTGGGCGCTCCAGCTGCCGATCAAGTAGCCAATGCCCGCAGCGAGCAGAATGGGAACGAAGCGGCCTTGCCGCAAAGCCGTCTTCCGCCGCATTCGCTGCATGCTTGGCGCCCCCTCATTCCCCGTTGGTTAGCTATGTCCTTTCAAATGAAGCTTAATTTATGACTAACCGGAGGATTTTTGCTGGCGGAACTCGGTGAGCTGTGGATGGCCTGAAACGAAAAAGGCCCGGCAGTGCCGGGCCTTCGATTGCTTGGCGGCGAACCGCGGCTGACTTAGGCGGCCTCTTCGGCCACCACAGCCTCTTCGTCCGCCTCGGGCTTCGGACCGCGGCGCGGACCCTTGGCAAGCGCCGCCTCGATCTCCTTGACCGCTTCGGTCTCGGTGATGCGCTGCACGGCCGAAATCTCGCGCGACAGCCGGTCGAGCGCGGCTTCGTAGAGCTGCCGCTCCGAATAGGACTGCTCGGGCTGGGTCTCGGAGCGATACAGGTCGCGCACCACCTCGGCGATGGCGACGATATCGCCCGAATTGATCTTGGCCTCGTATTCCTGAGCGCGACGGGACCACATGGTGCGCTTGACCCGGGCGCGGCCCTTGAGCGTTTCCAGGGCGCGCTTGATCAGCGGCGTCTCGGCAAGCTTGCGCATACCGACCGAGGTGACCTTCGAAGTCGGCACCCGCAGCGTCATCTTGTCCTTGACGAAGTTGATGACGAACAGCTCGAGTCGGGCTCCAGCGACCTCCTGCTCCTCGATGGCGACGATCTGGCCGACGCCATGGGCCGGATAAACGATGAACTCGTTGGTCTTGAAGCCTTGCCTTTGTGTAGTCTTCTTCACGCTCATTCCCAAAGTTGCTCCTTCCGCCTCCGGCTTGCGCCGATGCGCGGGCTTTGCCACGCTCACCCGACTACGGGCCACTGTGCGCGTGGGCTGTGATGGCCTCCGGCTCGCGCGGGAGGGGGATTTTGTTGCCTTCCGGGACATGCCCGCAGTGCTTTTCTTAGGACGACGACGAGTTTTCTCTGCCACTGCTTTCGCGTGGTTCACACGCCTCTTTTGACGATTCCTCGAAAATTCTCCGGACAAATGGCTCCAAATGGACGCGGAGCGCCATATCCGGGGTGTTTCTCATTATATGGCGGCTATATAGCACATTTTCCGCAAAAATCAAAGGTTTATGGCGCTGCGAAAGCGCCGCAACCGGCTATTTCTTAACAGTAGTTAACGGCGGCCGGCCGCCGTCGTTGCAGCGGGTCTAATCGCCCGTGCCCGGATTGGCCGAAAAATGTTCCTCGAACTTGTTCGCCTTGCCCTCCCACTCCTTGGCGTCGGCGGGCGGGTCCTTCTTGGCCGTGATGTTCGGCCAGACCTTGGCGTATTCGGCGTTGAGCCCCAACCACTTGTCGGCGCCGGGTTCGGTGTCGGGCTTGATTGCCTCGACCGGGCATTCCGGCTCGCAGACGCCGCAATCAATGCACTCTTCGGGATGGATGACGAGCATGTTCTCGCCCTCGTAGAAGCAGTCCACGGGGCAGACCTCGACGCAATCCATGTATTTGCATTTGATGCAATTGTCGTTGACGATGTAGGTCATCTGCGTACTCTAAATGGCGTTTTTCGCGGGCACCGCTCCTAGCGCATGGCTAATTGGCGTGCAAGTTGACCGCCCCCCTCCCCGGGACCGGGCGCGTTTCATACCGACAATTCCTCATATAGCGTTTCGCCCGTGCCTGCGGGACCCCTGCGTTCGCGAAATCCGCAGACTTTGACCACCCTCACTCTGCGGTCCAAAGCAAACGTGATGACGTCGCCCGCCCGCACCATGCGGCCGGGTGCGTCAATTCGCATGCCGTTGACGCGCACGTAGCCCGAACCGGCCAGTGCCGCGGCGTCGCTCCGGGTGCGCACCAGGCGGGCATGCCAGAGCCAACGATCGATGCGTTGCCGGTCGACCTCGGCCGGCACTCAACGACGCTCCTTGGCCTCGGCCTCGAGCTGGGCTTTGAGGCCGGCGAGCTTGGCGAACGGCGAATTCGGATCGGGCTGCTTTTCGCGCTCGCGCCGATCGAATCGGGCCGGCCGCGGCGGGCGCCGATCCTGCTCGCGCGGTGGGCGGTCGGGACGATCGCGGCGATGCTCGCCATCGGGCCGCCGCCGATGGCGGGGCGGCCGGTCGGGCCTGGTGGAGGGGGCGTCGGCGGCCTGCTCGGCCGGCACCTCCGCATTTTGGGGCGGAGGCTGGGCCTCAGCGTTTTCCGGCGCGGCCGATGCCTCAGTGCGCCGTGGTCTACGGCGCTCGCGATGGCGTTCGTGCGGCCGCCGGCGTCCCTCGGCGCGAGCCGGCCGCCAGACCTCGACCAACGCCGGTTCGGCGGCAGCAGGAGTTGGCTCCGCTGCGCCATCCGGGGCTGCGGTTGCCGGAACGGCTTGCTCCGGCGTGCTTTCGGCGATGGCTGCAGCGACTGGTGCTTCGGCGGGGTTCTCCTGCGGCGCAACCGCGAGCGGTGAAGCGGCCGCGTCTTCAGTGGCGACAGCTTCGCTCTCGACGTCGATGGCTTCAGGCGCGGGCGCTGGCTCCGCGGGTGCGATCGGTTGCTCCTGATCGGCCGTTGCTGCGAGTTCGGGCGACGCATCGGGCGGCACAGATGCCGATGGTGCTGCGGTTGCTGCGCTGTCTTCCGTAATGAGGGCGGCAGCCTCGACCGCCGCCGTCTCCTCTGAGGCCGTCTCCTCTGAGGCCGTCTGCTCGGAGGCCTGTTCCTGCGCCGGTGGCGGAGCTGGCTCGGGCGGCTTCGGCCGCCGCTCCATGCGGTAACCGAGCGAGCGCAGCACCGAAGCAAAATCCTCGCCGCTGGCACCGATCAACGACGTCATGCCGTTGACGATCGTAAAGCCGCCGCCCGGAAACGCGGCGGCGGGTTTTGGTCCTGGCGCGCCCTCGCGCCACGCCAGCGCGGGACGGATCAGATCGGCGAGCCGTTCCAGAATGTCGACGCGAATCGCGCGCTCGCCGCACACCCGATAGCCGGCCATGCGATAGAGCGTCGGATCGAGCTCGCGGTTGACCGGAATCGAGGTGCGGCCGCTGCCGGCGAGATGCAGCAGATCGTCGATGCCGCCGGTCTGCGCCGCGTCGTGCGACAGCGCCCAAAGCTGGACGGACAGCGCGCGCGGTGCGGGCTTGAGCAACGCCGGCACGTAGATGTGATAGGCGCCGAAGCGCACGCCGTATTTGCGTAACGTCGCGCGCTCGGGCTGCTGTAGTCCTTTGACCTCGTCGGCAACTTTGCTGCGCTCCAGGACACCGAGAGCTTCGACGATCTGAAAGGCGATGCCGCGCGCGATGCCGCTCACATCGGCAGCGGCGGAAAGCTCGAACAGCGGGCCGAGCACCTTTTCGATGTGCGTCTTGAGCCAGCCATCGAGCCGCTCCTGCACGCTGTCGCGCGGCGCGCCGGTGAGATGCTCGTCCGCAATCAAACGCACGCGCGGACGCAACAGCTCCTCGCCTGCAAACAACTTGCCGACCGCCGCGCCGGTCCAGCGGATGGTGCCGTCGGCGGCGAGCACGAATTGCTGGTCCGGCGCGCCGGCAAGCCGCGTGGCGCGCGCGGCGATTTCGCCGGCGAGCGCCTTTTGCGCGGCGTTCTGCAGCGCCTTGGCGTCCGATCCGCCCGACGACGTGTCGGGCACGAACACGAAGCCGTCGAGTCGGCCGATGACGTGGCCTTCGACGACGACTTCGCCGGTCTTGTTGATCTGCGGCTCGAGCTCGGCGTTCTCGCGCAGGCGCCGCATCAGCACGCTGGTGCGGCGATCGACAAAGCGCTCGGTGAGCCGTTCGTGCAGCGCGTCTGAAAGCTTGTCTTCGACGGCGCGTGTCACTTCCTGCCAATGTTCCGGATCGGCGAGCCAATCCGGCCGGTTGGCCGCGAAGGTCCAGGTTCGGATATGGGCGATGCGGGTCGACAAGGTGTCGATATCGCCATCGGTCCGATCGGCAAATGCGATCTGGCGCGCGAACCAGTCGGTGTCGATGCGGCCGTCGCGCATCAAGTATCCGTAGACGCTGACGACGAGCTCGGCATGATTGGCGGGCGCGATCTTGCGGTAATCGGGGATCTGGCAGACGTCCCACAGCCGCTCGACATCGGCGGGCGTTCGGGTCAGCGCGCGCACTTCATCCTCGCGCGATGCATGCTCCAGCACCAAAATGTCCTCAGCCACCGGCGCGCGCGCCAGCGCGCTCTCGGTCGGTGCCGCGGCCAACGCCGCCTGCAAGGCGCCGATCGAGGAGAAATCGAGATCGGTGTTGCGCCACTGCACGAGCTTGACCGGCTCGAAGGTGTGCGACTCGAGCGCCTGGGCGAGTTCGGTATCGAACGGCGGACAGCGGCCGGTGGTGCCGAACGTGCCATCGCGCGTCGCGCGTCCGGCGCGTCCGGCGATCTGGGCGAATTCCGCCGGGCTCAGCTTGCGGAACTGATAGCCGTCGAATTTGCGGTCGGAGGCGAACGCGATGTGATCGACGTCGAGATTGAGGCCCATGCCGATCGCGTCGGTCGCGACCAGATAATCGACTTCGCCGGACTGGTAGAGGTCCACCTGCGCGTTGCGGGTGCGCGGCGACAGTGCGCCGAGCACAACGGCCGCGCCGCCGCGCTGCCGGCGAATGAGTTCGGCAATGGCGTAAACTTCCTCCGTCGAGAACGCGACGATGGCGGAGCGACGCGGCAACCGCGTCAGCTTCTTCTCGCCGGCGAAACTCAACGTCGACAGGCGCGGGCGGCTGACAATGCTGGCGCCGGGCAGCAGCCGCTCCACGATCGGCCGCATGGTGGCCGCGCCGAGCACCAGTGTCTCCTCGCGGCCGCGCCGATGCAGCATGCGGTCGGTGAAGACATGGCCGCGCTCGAAATCGGCGGCGAGCTGAATTTCGTCGATCGCAACGAACGCGGTGTCGAGATCGCGCGGCATCGCCTCGACGGTGGCGACCCAGAATCGGGGGTTCGACGGCTTGATTTTTTCTTCGCCGGTGACGAGCGCGACCGCATCGGCGCCGGCGCGCTCGACGGCACGATTGTAGACTTCGCGCGCGAGGAGCCGCAGCGGCAGCCCGATCAGTCCGGACGAATGCGCCAGCATCCGCTCGATGGCGAGATGGGTTTTGCCGGTATTGGTCGGACCGAGCACGGCAGTGACGCCGGCGCCGCGGGTACGCAACTCACGATCGGCAGGCGGCGAAAAGGATATCGGCATTCAGAGGTCCGGCATTCACGTCGTCACAAGTGGAAGCGTCGCTTCGGCGGGGCGCTCGGCGCCACAGGCAGGCTGCATGTGTATCACAACGCGACGCCACAAAGTCCCTGCGCTTGCCTGTGCTTAAGGTGTGGAACGAGTCTGGAACGAATCACGGCCGAATCGCTGACTCGCAGAGTGTTCGACTTTGTTCACCGCGAGATATGGAACGCCCGCGCCGGAGCAATACCACATCGGGTGTTCGCGGCGATTTTTCCGCCCGCCATCCAGACCCAAAAGGGTTAACACCGTGCGCAAACACGATTCTGCCAGGAGTCAAGAGCGTGCCCGCTGTGGATAACGGGGGGAGCGCGGCGCCTGTCGTAGCCGCTGCCGTCGAAAGGGCCCGTCGTTTCGCATCATTGCGTCTTGGCAGCGGCGCGGGTCGGTTGTGCGATCGTGACGAATTGCTTTGCCTGCAGAATGCCCTGGCCGAGCGGCGTCGGCATCGCGACCCGAAACGGTACCAGGACGCGCGTGCCGGCGATGGGGGCGAGCCAGACCTCGGCATCGTGCAGTTCGACCAAGTATCTCACCGCCGCTCGATCGGGCACATAGCCGGAAATCGGCTGGAAATACAGGGCGCAGACCACCGCTGGACCCTGGTAGCCGCGCTCTGCCTTGACGGTTTCGATGCGCTTGAACTTGCTATGCAGGTCATAGCGCACGCGGCCATCGAACACGGCGACCTTGCGCTGGCACGCCGCCGGGCTGATCGGATCGCCATTGCCACCGACCCGCGACAGCGCCGACGTCATCGGATCGACGACATTGTGCCGATCCGCATCGGTCACGGGGATGCGCTCGGGCAAAGGCGTCAGCGGCGGTTCGGCGCTGAACTCGGTCACGTTGCCGCCGGCGAGCGCGATACGCACCTCGTCGACGTGGCGGTCGTCCACGATGGTCGCCACGTAGCTGGTCGGGACCGGGCCGGCGCCGCTTATGGTGCCGTGGGACGTGCCACTGCCGCGGGCACCGGAGAAGATCTTCAGCAGCCCCGCCGTCGCGCCGGTGGCGGCGGCCGAGTAAGCCTTATCGGAAATCTCTACGGTCCAGCTGCCATGGCCGACTGGAATGCCCGAAACCGTGGCGACGTATTCGGCGTCGAGCCGGCCCTGAGCACCCGCAGTATGGCCGCCATCGGCGACAAGCGCCGCAACAAGGCAAGCCGCCGCGACGGGCGCACGGGATGGGAGCAAGCGGGGCAAGCGGCGCAACAGGGGCAGCACGGTTTTGTCCTTAAGGTCCGGCCGGCGCCGCTGTCGTACTCAAAGCCGGTGACGCCAAAAAGACCGGCCAAGACCCGCCGGCAGGGAACTTTTGCCCGCCTGTGTTGTGGGGGATTAAGTCGTTTGTGTGGTTTCGTCGGTTCGGGAGTTGATTTCCAGAGCCCGGCGCGGGCCGGTGCGCGACCTTGACGGTGACGGTGAAGCCACACTATAGCCTGCCAAAACCCTCATCGACCCGTTTGTTTCCAGTCGCGGCTGGACGCGGAAAATTCGAAGGATTCTCAGCCATGCCGTGGCGTTGCGAGCTGACCGGAAAGACGCGCCAGATCGGCCATCGCGTCAGCCATTCCAACCGCAAAACCAAGCGGCGCTTCCTGCCGAATCTGCTGAACGTGACGCTGATCTCGGAGGCGCTTGGCCGCTCGGTCCGACTGCGAATTTCGGCGAATGCGCTCAAGACCGTCGATCATCGCGGCGGCCTCGATGCCTTCCTGCTCAAGGCCAAGGACGCCGAGCTCTCGCCGCGCGCCCTCGATCTCAAGCGCGAGGTCGTGAAGAAGCGGGCTGTCGCGGCTTAGGCCCGCCTGCAACGGCGCTGACGCGCCGGCAAGTGATCTAGATCACAGCGTTTTGCCACGGGGGGCTCATCGTAGGAGCGCCCGTCACGAGAACGTAAGCGCGTTGTCGTGCGGGTGGCGGTGCAGCGCCTGGGGGCGACCGGCTGCACCGCCTTTTGTTGTTCGGCAGGATGTCGTTCGGCCCGGCGCCATGCGCATTTGCGGCGCGGCTGCACCGAAACTGCATGTCCGTCCTAAGGATTCAGCAAAATTTCTTGACACAAAATAAGGCGATGCCTAGTTCCGGCGAACACCAACAGCACAACCGGCTCGCCGGGCGGAGCAAAGCCACCCGCAATGACCACGTTTGAAATTTCCGCCCCTGCCTCGGCCGCTCTGCCGGCAAAATCGCGGCCGTTCGCCGACGTGTGGCTGATCTCGTTCGGCCATATGCTCACGCACTGGTATCCGGCCACCTTCTATCTGCTGCTGCCGCTGATCGGCAACGAGCTAGGCCTGAGCTATGGCCAGATCGGTTCGATTCTGACCTGCCAATTCGTCTGCGGATCGCTGTCCAACATTCCGGGCGGCATGATTGCCGACGCGGTGCCGCGCAAGGGGCTGTTGATGGCGCTGGCGCTGTGCTGGGTCGGCGCGCCCTATCTGCTGATGGGCTTCACCCACTCGTACTGGACGCTGCTCGCCTGCGCGGGGTTGGTCGGCATCGGCAACAATTTCTGGCACCCGACCGCGATTCCGCTCTTGGCGCGGTCGTTCCCGCAGCGCAAGGGTTTTGTCGTCTCGATTCACGGCATGGGCGGCAATGTCGGCGATGCCCTGGCGCCGCTCGCCGCCGGATTTCTGCTGGCAAGCATGAGCTGGCGCAACGTCGTCACCGTCAACGTCGTGCCCGGCATCTTGGTGGCTTGCATCATTATGTTCTTCGTCGGCGGACTGAACGTCGGCGGCGACACTGGCCCGGCGCGCAAGCAGGTGCCGTTCGCGGCGGGACTACGCTCGCGATTGCAGGATTTGCGCGGCCTCCTGAAAAACCGAACGGTGGTGATGATCTCGCTCGGCTCGGCATTCCGATCGACGACGCAGAGCGCGCTGCTCACGTTCCTGCCGCTCTATCTGGCGCGGCAGATGGGCTATTCGCCGAAATGGGTCGGCATCTGCATGTTCTCGCTGCAAGCCGCCGGCTTTGCCATGACGCCGATCGCCGGGCATCTGTCCGATAAGATGGGCCGGCAGCGCATCATCGTCAGCAGCATGGCGATGACCATGGTGGTGCTACTCGGCATGGCGTTCGCCGGGCACTCCGATGCCTTCGTGATTCTCGTCGCCTTTCTCGGCTTCTTTCTGTTCGCCGTGCGGTCGGTGCTGCAGGCATGGCTGCTCGATTCGACGCCGGCCCATCAGGGCGGCACCAGCATCGGTATTCTGTTCGGCAGCCAAGCGATGGGTGCCGCGATCGGTCCGCTGAGCGGCGGCATCCTCGCCGACCATTACGGATTGGGCGTCGTGTTTCTGTTCCTCGCGGGCACGATCGTGATCGCCAATTTGTTTGTTTTCTTCACGCCGACGCCCGAGCGGCGCGGGGTGTGACGCAACCTCTGAGCTGATTTTCCTGTCGATCAGAGAAAGCTGTCGATCGCCATTGCGATCGACGGGAGAACACGGCCACGAATGAAATCTGACTGTAGAGGCGCGAGCGCCGCGCCCGCTACGAATGCAGCCGCCGCGGCCTGGCCGGACGCGCATAGCGCTCCGCTGGCGCCTGTTCCTCGAACAGCTCGGCGAGCTTTTCGGTCATCACGCCGCCGAGCTCTTCGGCGTCGACGATGGTCACGGCGCGGCGGTAATAGCGCGTCACGTCGTGGCCGATGCCGATCGCGATCAGCTCGACCGGCGAGCGGGTTTCGATGTCCTCGATGATCCAGCGCAGGTGGCGCTCCAGATAGTTGCCGGGATTGACCGACAGCGTCGAATCGTCGACCGGCGCGCCGTCGGAGATCATCATCAAGATTTTCCGCGTCTCGGGCCGCGCCAAGAGGCGCTTGTGCGCCCAATCCAGCGCCTCGCCGTCGATGTTTTCCTTGAGCAGGCCCTCGCGCATCATCAGGCCGAGGTTCTTGCGGGCGCGCCGCCACGGTGCATCGGCGGCCTTGTAGACGATGTGGCGCAGGTCGTTGAGGCGGCCCGGATTGGCCGGCTTGCCTGAGGCGAGCCAAGCCTCGCGCGACTGGCCGCCCTTCCAGGCCCGTGTGGTGAAGCCGAGGATCTCCACCTTGACGCCGCAGCGCTCGAGCGTGCGGGCCAGAATGTCGGCGCAGGTCGCCGCGACCGTGATCGGCCGGCCGCGCATCGAGCCCGAATTGTCGAGCAGCAGCGTCACGACGGTGTCGCGGAAATCGGTGTCCTTCTCGCGCTTGAACGACAGCGGATGCATCGGATCGACCACCACGCGCGACAGCCGCGCCGGATCGAGCAGGCCCTCCTCGAGGTCGAACTCCCAGGCGCGGTTCTGCTGCGCCAGCAGAAGCCGCTGCAGCCGGTTGGCTAAGCGCGCCACCACGCCCTGCAGGTGCGAAAGCTGCTTGTCGAGATAGCCGCGCAGCCGGTCGAGCTCTTCGGCCTCGCATAGATCCTCGGCACCGACTACTTCGTCGAATTTCGCGGTGAACGGCCGGTAATCCGGGCCGTGCGGCTCGTTGGCGCGATGCCGCGGCCGCCACGGCTCGGCCGCGGTCTCCGAATCGCCCATCTCGGCGTCGTCCGCCATCTCGGCCGACGGAGCGTCGACGGCCTCCGAGGCGCTGTCGGGCAATTCGTCGGCCGAGGCTTCCGCCTCCATGCTCATGCGTTCGGCATCGGCCGAATCCGCCGCATCGCCGTCCTGGCCCTGCTCGTCCTTGCGGCTGTCCTCGTCGCCCTCTTCGCC
>DASRET010000141.1:0-4821 GCA_035651875.1 Xanthobacteraceae bacterium | reverse complement strand
TTACCGGGATCTTGCAGCAGCTTGCGCCACTGCAAACCCCTTTTACTAGCGAGCTCCTCGCGCCCCGGTCGTTGTGCCGGAGAGGCAGGGTCCAAAGCCGCCCGGGCGCAGTGTGCGAAACCGCGCGCAGGCGCCGCAGCTTGCTCCACCTTCAGGATCGCATCCGGAATGTGCCCTTCGATGAGCGAGCTTAAGCCTCAATAATCACCTATAAGGACTATTGTCAAGTATTGTCTCTTAATTGTTTCATATAGTTGATTATACATAGCTTTTTATATACGATTTCGGAGACTAAGTCCTTGCCGCCGCAAGGCACACCCAGAGCTTGATTCGCAAGAACGCGGTCCTCGCGCGCTCAGCTCACCTTTTCCTTGCGGACCGGGCGGCCTTCGAGCCCGGCTTCGCGGAAATCGCCGCGCGGCCCGTCCGGGCGCATGGTGAAAACCTTGTCGACGTAGGTGTAGTCGAAGTAGCCCATGCGGGCGAGCGGCTTGAGCCGCGCGACGTCAAGCTTGCCTTCGGGGGTGAAGGCATCGTCGCGGATATGGACACCGATGACGCGGCCGATCACCACGTGGTGGACCTGATCGCGCACGCGCGCCGGCAGCGCCAGCGCGCAATGAAATTTGCATTCCAGATGCACCGGCGAGGCGGCGACGCGCGGCGGCCGCACCAGGCGCGAGGCGATCATCTCGAGTCCGGCCAGCGCCGCCTCGTCGACGTCCGGCGGCACGAAGCGCGAGGTGACGTTGACGGCCTCGCGCAGCTCGTAGGTCGCCATGTTGACGACGAACTCGCCGGTGTCGGCGGCGTTCTTGGCGCTGTCCTTGCGCCGGCCGCTTTCGGGAAACGAGCTTGCCGCGAACATCACGTAGGGCGGATCGTAGGCCAGATTGTTGAACTGGCTGTAAGGCGCGAGATTGACGACGCCGTCATGGCTGATCGTCGAGATCCAACCGATCGGCCGCGGCACCACGATCGACTTGTAGGGATTGAACGGCAGGCCGTGGTCGTCCTTATCGGGCTCGTAGAACATGGCGGTCCCTTTTGGTTTGCGGCAATTCGGCAGGCGTCGGGAGTCTAGTCGGCCTTGATATTCGCGACCTTGACCACCTTCGTCCATTTCTTCGTTTCGTCAGCGATGAATTTTCCGAACTGCGCCGGCGTCATCGGCATCGGCACGACGCCGATATCGGCCAAGCTGGCCTGGATTTTGGCATCGGCGAGAGATGCATTGATCGCTTCGTTGAGCTTTTCGACGACCGCGGCGGGAGTGCTTCTCGGCGCGCCGATCCCCTGCCAGGCGATTGCCTCATAACCCGGCACGAATTCGCCTGCGGCCGGGATGCCTGGAAGCAATTGCAACCGGCTCGCGGTGGTCACCGCCAGAGCGCGCAGCTTGCCGGCCCGGATGAATCCGATCGAGACAGGCAGTGCGCAAAAATAAACCTGGACCTGCCCGCCAAACAGATCGGGCAGCGGATTGCCGCGATATGGGACGTGAACCATGTCGATGCCGGTCATGTCGCGGAACAGTTCGCCGAAGACATGGGGCGCGGTGCCATTGCCGACCGAAGCCATGTTGATCTTGCCCGGATTGGCTTTGGCGTAGGCGATGAACTCGGGGACCGTGTTTGCCGGGAATGAAGGATTGACCACCATGACGAAGGGAATGCCGCCAACGCTCGCCACCGGCGCGACGTCGCGGATGAAGTCGAAATTCAGGTTATCGTAGAGCGCGGCGTTGATTGCGTTCGATGCGAGGACAAAGAGCAGCGAATAACCGTCCGGACGCGCGCGCACCACCATCTCGGTGGCGAGATTGCTGCCGGCGCCCGGCCGGTTTTCGACAAAGAATGGCTGACCGAGCCGCTCCGATAGCCGCTGAGCCACAAGGCGCGCAACGATGTCAGGCGAGGTGCCGGCAGGAAGACCGACGACCACGCGCACCGGGCGTGCCGGATACGATTGCGCCATTGCGACGTTCGAGACGGCGGGGAGCGCAAGCCCGCTCATTGCGAGACCGATCAATCCGCGGCGCGACAATTTCATCTGCGGTACTTCGGCGGCCATGTCGCCCTCCCTCAAGCGTTGTCAACTTGAATACGAGATACCTTGCGCCTGCGCCGCCGTGGCGGCGATTCCTGACGCGAAACATTTCCTTCGATCGCGCGGATCAGAAGGCCCATGAATTGCCTGCGTTCTCGCGGCGACAGCGGCGCAAGGAGTTCCGCGTTCGCGCGGTCGACGATCGGTGCGAGCCGGCCGTAAAGTTTTTTACCCTTGGCCGTGAGGCTTAGAAGCCGCGAGCGGCGGTCGGCGCCGTTCACTCGACGTGCGGTCAAACCCAATTTCACTAGCTGCTCGACGACAACGCTCGCGGTGTTGCGGTCGATGTTCAGACGTGTGGCGAGAACGTTCTGTTCGAGGCCGGCATCCTCGGCGTTCCAGCTCAGGTGCAGCAGCGCGGCGTATTGCAGCGGCGTGAGACCGTGCTCGCCGACCACCGTCGCTACCCGAGCGGCACAGACCTGATGAAACCGCCGGGCGGCAGCGGCCGCTATGCCCTGCCACGGCGCGCCGGCCGTTTGGGCCGGGACCCGCACCGCGTCGTTGTTGGCACCGTCGGCTTTGGTCCGCATCGCAGATCGTCCAAGTTATCATATTATAGGATCGTCATATGATATGACTATTTGATTGTCAAGCCAATCCGCGACAGCTCCGGTCATGAAATCGGCCGGCCGAAAGATCACCAACAGTCTGCGCGGTATGTTGGGCGGGCTCGGTGGAGCGAAGGTGACGTTGGAGGCAGCGATTGGCGGCCTGGGTATGGGCGCGGAGCTTGCCATGGGCCGCGCTTGGCGCGGACCCGTTGGAGCCTGCCCTACCGTTTCGGCGCGAACTTGAGGCCGGTCCAGAAGGCGAGGCCGGCGAGCGCAGTGATGACGGCGGCGAAAATTATGTGCGCGGTGAGCGGACCGAGATCGGCCGACAGCAAGCCTATACCGATCACCGGTACCGAGTTGCCGGCAAAACACGCGATCAGGTAGCTCGATACGGTCTCGCTGCGCCGGTCGGCGGGCGCGATACGGTTGACCACTTCGAGACTGCCGCGATAGCCGAGGCCGCCGGCGATGCCGCTGAGTGCCGCGGCGCCGAGAAGCAGCGGCAGCGAGCGGGCGAGCTGCGCGCCGACCAGGAGCCACACCGCCGGCGGCAGCAGCGCTAGCGCAGTCAGCATGGTGGTTTGGCTGGCGAGCCGCCCGGTGGTGAGAATCGTCACCGCCGCGACCGTGAACAGCGCGCACACCACGATGCCCGCGATGAGCGGCGCGGCCTGGTGCAGGCTGTCGGCGAGCAGATTCGGAATGAGCGCGGCGTAGAAGCCGATCAGCGAGAACGTGGCGAAACCGGCCACCGCCGGCGACAGGAATTGCAATCGGATATGCGGCGGAATGCCGATGCGGGGTTTCAGCGCCACCTCGGCAAGCCGCACGCGCTGGCGCACCGTCTCGGGCACGAAGCAGATGCCGACGGCGCTCGCGACCAGCAGCACGAGAAAAACAAAAAACGGCAGCCGCAGCGGCGCGGGCGCGAATTGCGCCAACAGCCCGCCGAGCAGCGGGCCGGCGGCGCAGCCGAAGAAATTCGCCGCCGCGGCGATGCGCGCCGCAGCGCCTGCCGCACGGCCGGTATAAAGCTCGGCGATCCAGGCGGTCGCGGCGCCGGCGGCAAGCCCGGTGCAGAAGCCGCTGAGCGCCCGGGCCACGAACAGCCACGGCGTGCCGGTGGCGAACGCGAATGCCAGCGCGCCGGCGATGCCGACCGCGATCGCCGGCAGGCTGGCGTTGCGGCGGCCGATCTGGTCGGCGAGGCGGCCGAAGAACAACAGCGCCACCAGATTGCCGAGGACGTAGACCGCGTAAATGAGCGTCAGCGTCACGCCGGAAAAGCCGAACGCCTGGCGAAACAGCGGATAGAGCGGCGTCGGCAGAATGGCGCCGACGAACATCACGGCGAGCTCGACGGCGACGAGAGTGAGCGCGAGGTTGGCGCCGATGTGGGGGGATTTGGCCTTGGTCACGCCCGCAACCTAAGGCGCCGCCGCATCCGGCGCCACCCGGTTTCCGCAACGCAGGCGGGCCTTGCCGGCGTGGAACGCGGCCATGCGCCGGTGCGCCCGCGCAATTGCGCTTTGTGTTTCATCGATTACATTCATGCCGTCATCATTGCGATCGAGGCGGCCCGCCAACGGAGATCGAGATGGATACCAACACGGACACCAAGCAATATCCGGTCACTCACAGCGAAGCGGAGTGGCGCAAGATCCTGTCGCCCGAGCAGTTTCACATCATGCGCGAGCACGGCACCGAACGGCCGGGCAGCTGCGCGCTCAATTACGAGAAGCGCGCCGGCACGTTCTCTTGCGCCGGCTGCGGGCAGCCGCTGTTCGCCTCGAAGAAAAAATTCGAGAGCGGCACCGGCTGGCCGAGCTTCAACGACCCGGAGCCGGGCGCGGTCGAGACCTCGAGCGACAACAGCTATTTCATGGAGCGCACCGAGGTGCATTGCAGCCGCTGCGGCAGCCATCTCGGCCACGTGTTCGAAGACGGCCCGCCGCCCACGCACCTGCGCTACTGCATCAACGGCGTGGCGATGAATTTCAAGGCGGAGTGAATTCGTAGATGGGGTAACGGGCGGCGGCTGCGCTAGCGGCCGGGGCGGTCGTCCCTCAAACTGATGGTGTCAATCAACGGAGTCGGGCGAGCCCGCTCCAAGCATCATCGAGGGACGACCATGGACCACTATGCCGGAATCGAC
>DASRET010000140.1:0-61273 GCA_035651875.1 Xanthobacteraceae bacterium | reverse complement strand
TGCCACGGCACCGTCGGCCTGATGCACGCCACCATGAACGTGTACAACGCGTTCTGCGACCGCGCCCCGGTCATCATCCTCGCCGGCAACGATCTCGACGCCGCGCACCGGCCGCCCGGCGTGCCGACGGTTCACTCGGCGCAGGACATCAATGCCATCGTCCGCGATTACACCAAGTGGGACGACACGCCGGTCTCGGCGCAGCATTTCGCCCAGTCCTTCGTGCGGGCCTATCAGATTGCGGTGACGCCGCCCTGCGCGCCGGTCATCCTGTCGCTCGACGACGGGCTGGCGACCGAGCCGGTCAGGGATTACGGCCAAAAGCTCTACATTCCGAAATACGTGCCGACCGCAGCGCCCGCCGGCGAGATGGGCGCAGTGCGCGAGGCGGCGCGGCTCCTGGTCAGCGCCGAGCGGCCGGTCATCGTCGCCGACCGTGCGGTCCACACCCAGCGCGGCATGGATCTCCTGGTGCAGCTCGCCGAGCTTCTGCAGGCGCCGGTGGTGCGCCAGCGGGCCCGGCTCAATTTCCCCAACACGCACTATCTGAGCCGGCCGGCAGCCGTGATCGGCCAGGCCGACGTCATCCTCGGCCTCGACCTGACCGACTACTGGGCCACGGTGAACAAGTACACCGACAACAACCATGAAGGCGTCGGCACCGTCAGCCCGCGCGTCAAGCCCGGCACCAAGCTGATCAGCATCGGCACGCTGCAGCTGATGACCAAAGCGAACTATCAGGAGTTCCAGCGCTTCCAGAGCGTCGACGTGCCGATCGCCGGCGACGTCGAGGCGACGCTGCCGGCTTTGATCGAAGCGGTGAAGCTCTCGTTGCCGAACGACCGCAAGGATGCCATCGCCAAGCGCGGGCAGACGATCAAGGAAGCCTACGCCAAAGGCCGCGAGGCGACGCGGCAGAACGCGGCCATCGCCTGGGACGCAAGCCCGATCAGCACCGCGCGGCTGTGCATGGAACTCTACGCCCAGATCAAGGATCACGACTGGTCGCTGGTGCCGTCATCCGGCAACGTCAGCAACTGGCCGATCCGGATGTGGCCCATGAGCAAGCATTATCATTGGACCGGCACATCGGGCGGCTACGGCGTCGGCTGGGGCGCGCCGGCTTCGGTCGGCGGCGCGCTCGCGAACCGCGACGAAGGCCGCTTCTCGGTCTCGATCCAGTCCGACGGCGATCTCATGTACGCACCGGGCGCGTTGTGGACCGCGGCGCGGCACAAGATTCCGCTGCTCGCGGTGATGCACAACAATCGCGGCTATCACCAGGAGGTGATGCACGTGCAGCGGCTCGCCAACTTCCGCGATCGCACCGCCAATATCGCCGACGATCTCGGACCGGTCGGCACCAGCATCATGAATCCGGACATCGAGTACCACAAGCTCGCCGAGTCCATGGGCTGGTGGGCCAAAGGACCGATCAAGGACCCCGCCGATCTCGGCCCCGCCATCAAGGAAGCGGTCGCCGTCGTCAAATCCGGCCAGCCGGCGCTGGTCAATGTCTGGACCCAGCCGCGCTGAGGAGGTTTCTTTCCATGGGATATGTTCGCGTGTGTTTGGCGCTGGCGGCGTTCGCCGCCGGCGCGGTGTTTGCTCCCGGCGCGGTGCTGGCGGCGTCGGCGGACAACGGCAAGGCCGCCTTCGTCAAGCATGGCTGCTGGCAGTGCCACGGCTTTGAGGGACAAGGCTCGAGCGACACCAGCGCCGGCCGCGTGCTGGCCGACACCAAGCTGCCGTTCGACGCCTTCAAGGCCTATGTGCGCGATCCGTCGGGCGCGATGCCGCCGTTCCATGCCGAAATTCTTTCCGATTCCGATCTGTCGGACATTTACGCTTATCTGGAATCGCGGCCGCAGCCGCGGCCGGTGAGTGAGATACCGCTGCTCAGGCCATAGGCCGCGCCGGCGGCAACGTCGCGTCCCGCGCCATGCCGCCGCGCGGCAATGCTCCATCCGGAGGATCGATGTGATCAACGTCAGACGATTGGGGCACGCCACGCTGACCACGCCGGACATCGACCGGCAGATTGCCTATTACACCGAGGTGGTCGGGCTGACGCTGGTCGAGCGCAGCAAGGATCGCGCCTACCTCGCCTGCAAGCTCGGCCTCGAAGCCATCGCGCTCGAGCCCGGCAAGGGCAATGCGCTCTCGCGCATCGCCTTCCAGGTCGCTCCCGACAGCGACCTCGGCGCGGTTGCCGCCGATCTCGCCAAGCACGGCGTGAAGACCGAGCGGCGCAGCGATATTTCCCCGGGCATCGCTGAGGCGATCGTCTTCAAGGATCCCAAGGACACGCTGGTCGAAATTTTTGCCGACTATGCGTTCGCCAAGGACGACGGAAGCAGCCAAGGCATCATGCCGTTAAAACTCGGCCACGTCGCCTACCGGGTCGACGACGTGCAGAAGACGGTGAATTTTTACTGCGATGTGCTCGGCTTTCGCGTCTCCGACTGGCGCGACGACACGTTCGCCTTCCTGCGCTGCAATACCGACCATCACACGGTGAATTTCGTCTACGATGCCGAGCCGCAGCTCCACCACATCGCCTTCGAGGTCAAGGATTGGGCGGCGATCCAGCACGCCGCCGAGACCCTGGCCAGGCACGATATCCATCTGGTCTGGGGTCCCGGCCGCCACATCATCGGCCACAACATCGCCATCTATCACCGCAACGCCGACAAGGTGCGCGTCGAGTTCTTTTGCGAAATGGACCTGATGAAGGACGAGACGCTCGGCTATTTCGATCCGCGGCCCTGGCACCAGGACCGGCCGCAGCGGCCGAAAGTGTGGGGACCGGAGACCTTGCGCAATTATTGGGGCTACGGCTCCGAGCGCATCATCCGCGGCTATCAGACAATCGAGTAGAACGTTGCTTGCGCCGGCGCAGGCGGCAGGAGGACAATCGTGAAACTCTGCATGTTCCACCTGATGCCGTATCGCGACCTGCCGGCGGATTTCGAGCAGCGTTACGCGTCGGCCTATATCGATCCGCCGTGGTTCGAAATCGCCGATCCGGACAAAGTGGGGCAGTACTACAATTCCACGCTCGACGAGCTTTTGCATGCCGGCAAGGCCGGCTTTCACGGGCTGTGCACCAACCAGCATCACCAGAACGTCTACGGCTTCATGGCCAATCCGAGCCTGCTCGGCTCAGTGCTGGCGCGCGGCACCGCCGGATCCAACACCGCCATTATTCAGCTTGGCTCGACCTTGCCCTCGACCACGCCGCCGACCCGGATCGCCGAGGAATATGCGATCCTCGATTGCATCAGCGGCGGGCGGCTCGTGGCCGGCTTTCCGACCGGATTGCCGACCGATGCGACCATCTCCAACGGCGTGGTGCCGGTCGAGCAGCGCGAGCGCTATCGCGAGGCGCTGGCGCTGGTGAAGAAGGCGTGGTCGGCGAAAGACACCTTTGCCTGGAACGGCAAGCATTATCAGCTCGGCATGGTCAACCTGTGGCCGCGCCCGATCCAGCAGCCGCATCCGCCGATCTGGATTCCGGGCTCCGGCATCTCATCCACGGCGGACTATGTGGTGAGCAACGATCACTGCTTCTGCCATCTGAGCTATCACGGCGCCAAGAACGCCACCTATACGGCCGACCGTTATTGGGAGTTGGTGGCGAAGAAGGGCCGTGACGACAATCCGCACCGCTACAGCTTCCTGCAACTGATCGGGGTCGCCGAGACCGACGCGGAAGCCGAAGAACTGTACGCGCCGCACGCCGAGTATTTCTTCCGCAAGCTGTTGCACACGCCGTCGTACTATCAGCAAATCCCCGGCTGCCTCGAATACGACGCGCTGGTGCAGGCGCTGACCTACAATCCGCGCAGCGGCTTCAACCTGCGCGACATGGGGGCCAAGGATTTTTATGAAAACGGCTTCGTCATCGTCGGCAGCCCGAGGACGGTGCGCGACCAGCTCAAGGAATGGATGAAGCGGTTGCGCGTCGGCCACCTGCTGGCGCTGTTGCACTTCGGCTCGATGACGACCGAGCTGTGCAAGCGCAATATCGACCTGTTCGCTCGCGAGGTGCTGCCGGACCTGGCGCCGATGTGGGACGAGTACGAAGACCGTTGGTGGCCGCAGCGCCTGCGCGCGGCGCGTCCGGCGGCCGCCATGGCCGCCGCGTCCTAAGTCGGCGGAGCCAATCATGACAGCGCCGACTCAGCGTCGCATCCGGCTGTGGCAGGACCGGATCGAGACCGAAATCGAAATTTTCGGCAACGGCCCGCCGCTCGTCTATCTGCACGGGCCGTGGGGTCTCGCGCCCGACCGTCCGTTTGTCGCGCGTTTGGCGCAGACGTGCACGGTCTATGCGCCGCGGCATCCGGGCACCACGCCGGGCGATGAAAATGCCGTGCACGCGCTGCGCGATTGGCTCGATCTCGTCGTTTATTACGGTGAGCTGTTCGACCGCTTGCAGCTTGGCGCGCCGTTGACGCTGGTCGGTCATTCATTTGGTGGGCTGGTCGCGGCCGAATTCGCCGCCGCGGTGCCGCGTTCAGTCGGCAAGCTGGCGCTGATCGATCCGGTCGGACTGTGGCGTGACGACAGTCCGGTGAAGAACTGGATGGTGTTGCGCGACACCGAGCGCCGGCCGTCGCTGTTCGCCGATCCGCAAGGCGCTGCCGCGCAGGCGTTCTTTGCCGTACCGAACGACGTTAAAGAACGCGCCACCGTGCTGGCGGCGTTCGTCTGGTCGCAGGCCTGTACCGGCAAATTCGTCTGGCCGGTGCCCGACCGCGGGCTCAAGCACCGTATTCACCGCATCGCCGCGCCGACTGTGCTGGTGTGGGGCGAGGGCGACCGCATCGTCCCGCCAGTTTATGTGGAAGAATTTGCCAAGCGCATCGCCGGCGCGCGGGTCGAGGTGATCGCCAATGCCGGCCACCTCGCGCATCTTGAACAATCGGAAGCCGTCGCCAAGGCGCTGCTCGATTTCATCGACTGAGCGCCGCGGCCCGTCCCGTGCGACGGCGGTGGCGGGCTACACGGCTGCGTGAGCGAAGCGCGACTGAGCCTTCGGGCAAATGTGATTGGCTCAAGCGCCGCGAGCTATTCTAAAAGTTCGGCCGGTCGGCGGTTCGGACGACCGCGACGGCAGATGGAGGCGGACATGGCGGCCAGGTTTTTGCAAGGCGGGCGCTTCTCGATGCGCGGCCTGATCTATGCGACCGCGTTCACGGCGACGTTTGCGCTTGCCGCAACGCTGCTGGCCAGGGCCGCGGAGCCCGCGGTGACCATTCCGCCTCCCGCGCTCGATGCGGCGGCGCCGAACAGCGGCGGAGCGCAGACCATCGTGCTCGCCGGCGGCTGCTTCTGGGGCGTCCAAGGGGTCTTTCAACACACCAAAGGCGTCCTTCAGGCGGTGTCGGGGTATTCCGGCGGCACCAAGGAAACTGCACACTATGAGATGGTCGGCACCGAGCGGACCGGCCACGCCGAGTCGGTACAGATTACCTATGATCCCAAGCAAATTTCCTACGGCAAGATTTTGCAGATTTACTTTTCCGTCGCGCACAATCCCACTGAGTTGAACTATCAGGGACCCGACCGCGGCCCTTCCTATCGCTCGGCGATCTTCTACGCCAACGACGAGCAAAAGCGGATCGCCGAGGCCTATATTGCGCAGCTTGACAAAGCGCACGTTTTTCCCGCTGCGATCGTCACGAAGCTCGAGGCGCTCACCGGCTTCTATCCGGCGGAAAATTATCACCAGGACTTCCTGGTACTGCATCCGGACTATCCGTACATCGTGTTCAACGACCTGCCCAAGGTCGAGAATCTGAAGCGCCTGTTCCCCGCCTATTATCGCGAAGTGCCCGTCACCGTGATGGCGGCGAGCAAGGCCACCCAATAGGCGTTGGAAAGTCGACCTTTGGTCTATAGCCATCGCCCGGTTCCTGACGTATCGTCGGTTGCGGGGAAGGGCCGACACAGGCCCGCTCCGATTGATTAACGGGAAGGGGGAGGGAAGGCCATGGCCATGGCATCGACGACCTACGGCACGTTGCCCGAGGCTGAGCACAACGCCTATCTGCGAAAGGCTGTCATTGCATCGACGGTCGGCACCGCGATCGAGTGGTATGATTTCTTCATCTACGGCACCGCAGCCGGTCTGGTCTTCGGCAAGCTATACTTTCCAAACGAAGCGCCTCTGGTGGGCACGCTTGCTGCCTTCGCCACCTATTTTGTCGGCTTCGTCGGCCGGCCGATCGGGGCGGCGATCTTCGGCCATTACGGCGACCGCATCGGCCGCAAGGCGACACTGATCGCGACGCTGTTATGCATGGGCATCGGCACGTTTCTCATCGCCTTCGTGCCGAGCTATGCGTCGATCGGCATCTGGGGCGCCGTACTCCTGACCATCCTGCGCATGATTCGGGGCATCGGCGTCGGCGGCGAGTGGGGCGGCTCCGTGCTGATGTCCATGGAGTGGGCGCGGCATAATCACCACCGCGGCTTCCTCGCTTCCTGGCCGCAATTCGGCGTGCCCTGCGGACTGCTGCTGTCGACCGGTGCGATCGCGCTGTTCAGCTATGTATCGGGCGATCAATTTGCGGTTTGGGGCTGGCGTGTTCCCTTCCTGCTGTCGATCATCCTGGTCGGCGTGGGCCTGTGGATCCGGCTCGGCATTCTCGAGACGCCGGTGTTTCAGAAGCTCCTGGACCAGAACAAGATCGAAAGCGCCCCGATCGTCGAGGTCATCAAGAAGCAGCCCAGGGAGATCATCCTGTCGGCGCTGTTGCGCATGGCCGAACAGGCGCCGTTCTACATCTTCACGGCGTTCATTTACGCCTATGCCGTGGGCACGCTGAAAATGTCGCGCGACTTCATCCTCGCCGCGGTCATGGTGGCGGCGGTGGTGTCGTTCTTCACCATACCGTTTGCCGGCCACCTGTCGGATCGCATCGGGCGCAAGAACATGTACCTGATCGGCGCCGCGACCATGGGCGTGTTCGGCTTCGTCTACTTCGCCATGGTCGACACTGCAGTCCCGGCGCTGGTGTTCATCGCCATCGTGCTGTCGCTCATTCCGCACGATCTGCAGTACGGCCCGCAAGCGGCGCTGATCGCCGAATCGTTCACGCCGCGGCTGCGTTATAGCGGCGCCTCGCTCGGCTACCAGCTCGCTTCGGTGATCGCCGGCGGACCTGCGCCGCTCATCGCGACGGCCTTGTTCGCCGCGTACAAATCCGGCTACGCGATCGCCATCTATATCGCGCTGTGTGCAGTCGTCAGCCTGATTTCTGCGGCGATGATGCCGGACTACACCGGCAAGGACATTTCGGCCGAATACGACGCCTGATCGGGCGTCGCGGCTCGCTCATCACAACGCCGGGGCGGCAATGCCCCGGCGTTTTCGTGTCGGGTTACAGCACCGCGCCGCTCTGCGGGTCGATCAGGTGCATGTGGTCCATGTTCGCGGAGAGCCGCATGGTTTCGCCGGGCCCGGCGGCGCTGCTGGGATCGACACGGCTGCAGACTTCCTGGCCGTCGATGCGGAAGAACACCATGGTCTCCATGCCCATCGGCTCGACCACATCGAGCGTTGCGGCAAACTCACGGCCGGGATCGCTGCGCCGCGGCTCGGTGATGTGCTCCGGCCGCAGGCCGAGCACGAGCTCCTTGCCGTTGAGCGGCGCATAGCGTGCTGAACGCGACGCCGGTACCGGCAGGCTCACGGCGTCGGACAGGCGCACGCGCAGACCGGCGCCGCTGCCTTCGAGCCGGCAGCGCAGGAAGTTCATGGCCGGCGAGCCGATGAAGCCCGCGACGAAGCGGGTCTTCGGATTGTGATACAGCTCCTGCGGGCTGGCGATCTGCTCGATAATGCCGCCGTTCATCACCACGACGCGGTCGGCAAGGGTCATCGCCTCGACCTGGTCGTGGGTGACGTAGACGGTCGTGGTCTTCACCATCTGGTGCACGCGCTTGATCTCGGTGCGCATCTGCACGCGCAGCTTGGCGTCGAGATTGGATAGCGGCTCGTCGAACAGAAAGACCTTCGGATCGCGCACGATGGCGCGGCCCATGGCGACGCGCTGGCGCTGGCCGCCGGACAGCGCTTTCGGCTTGCGGTCGAGCAGTTCGACGATGTCGAGGATGCGCGCCGCATTGTCGACCCGCTTCTTGATCTCGTCCTTACTGAACTTGCGCAGCTTGAGCCCGAACGACATGTTCTCGAACGCCGACATGTGCGGGTACAGCGCGTAGTTCTGGAACACCATGGCGATGTCGCGGTCCTTCGGCGGCAGGTCGTTGACCAGCTCGCCGCCGATATAGATGTCGCCCGCCGAGACTTCCTCGAGCCCCGCCACCATGCGCAAGGTCGTCGACTTGCCGCAGCCTGACGGGCCGACCAGCACGACGAATTCGTTGTTGGGAATGTCGAGGCTGATACCGCGCACCGCTTCGACGTTATCGAAGCGCTTGGTGACATTACGCAACGCGACGTCGGCCATTGGTCTCGACCTTTTTGCTCAGCCTTTGGTGGCGCCTGCGGTCAGGCCGGCGATGTAGTAGTCCATCAGGAAGGCGTAGATCACGAGCGGCGGCGCCGCCGCGACCAGCGCGCCGGCCATCAGCATGCCCCACTTATAGACGTCGGCGCGAATGAGGCTCGTCACCGTGCCGACTGTCAGCACCTGCTGGTCCGACGAATAGAGGAACGCCATCGGATAGACGAACTCGGCCCAGGACACCGTGAAGGCGAAGATCGTCGCAGCGATGATGCCGGGCAGCGCCACCGGAATGAAGATCTTGGTGAGCATCTGCATGTGGCTGGCGCCGTCGATCAGCGCCGCCTCGTCGAGCTCCTTGGGGATCGACTGGAAATAGCCGATCATGATCCAGGTGCAGAACGGCACGGTCAGCGTCGGATAAACGAGCACCATGCCCCAATAGGAGTTGAGCAGCCCGACCGCCTTGACGATCTGGAACAGCGGGATGAACAACAGCGTGTCGGGTACGAGGTAGGTGAGGAAGATTCCGGTCGCCAGGATGCCGGAGCCCCAGAACCGCATGCGGCCGAGCGAGAACGCCGCCAGCACGCTCACCACCATGGTGATCGCCACCACGCACAAGGTCACGATCAAGGTGTTTTTGAAAAAGATGAGAAAGTCGGTCTGCGTCAGCAGGATGCGGAATTGATCGAGCGTGATGCCGTCGGCGATGAGCCACGGATTGGTGGCCATGTGCGCCACCTCGGCGTCGCTCTTGAACGCCGTGACGATCATGTAATAGGGCGGCGTCAGGAAGAAGATGGCGAAGACGATCAGGAACACATACGAGGCGATCAGCGCCCAGCGCCGGCTGCGCGACAGGCTGGCGCGGGACGCGACATGGCGCGGCGCCCCTGCGGCGGCAGCGGCCGTGCTCATCCGATTTCTCTCCCGCGTTTGCGCACCCCGCGCAGGATGAAGACCGCGGCAACCGCCAGGATTGGGAACATGAACAGCGAGGTGGCGGCGCCGAGCGGCAGATCGCCGGAGCGGATGCCGAGCATGAAGGCGTAAGTCGCGAACACGTGCGTGGTGTTGCGCGGCCCGCCAGCCGTCATGATCTGCACGATGTCGAAATTGGCGAAGGTGACGATCAGCGAGAACAGCACGGTGATGGCGATGATGTTGCGCATCATCGGCAGCGTGATGTGGCGGAATTTCTGCCAGGCGTTGGCGCCATCGATGGCGGCGGCCTCGTAAAGCTGCTCGGGCACCGATTTGAGCGCCGCCAGATACATGATGAGGAAGAACGGCGCGCCGAACCAGATATTGACCAGAATGACCGAGAAGCGCGCCCAGCCGGGCTGGCTGAGCCAGGGCACTTCATCGAAGCCCATGCCCCCCAACATCCAGTTGAACGCCGAGTGCGTCGGGTCGAACAGCCACCACCAGCCGAGCGACGACAGCGCCAGCGGAATCACCCACGGCACCAGCAGCATGCCGCGCCATTTGCGCTGGCCTTTGGCCGGAAGGTTGTTGATCAAGTGCGCGGTGATGAGCCCGATCAGCGCTTTGAAGAATACGGCGGACAGCGCGAAGATCGCCGACTGCTCGACCACCATCAGGAATACGTCGCGCGACAGCAGGAAGCGGAAATTGCCGAGCCCGATGAAACGGGTCTGCGCCCGGTTCAGCATCGACAGATAGATCGAGTACAGCGCTGGATAAATGACGAGGCTGGCGATGATCAGGATCAGCGGCAGGCACATCAGGAACGCGATGGTCGAGCGCCGGCGCAACAACAGCCGCAGCCGGCCCGCGCCATGTGGGGCGGGGCGGACCCCGCCCAGTGCGGGCGACCAGGTTTGAACGGTATCGGCCATCTGCTGCCGCTGATCGTTTCCGATCAGCCTTCCGCTGCTATTCGCTTATCGCGCCACGCGGCGCCCTTGGTCACTGCGAGCGAAGCGAAGCAATCCAGTGTGCGCCGCTCTGGATTGCTTCGGCGCTTCGCTCCTCGCAATGACAGCCGAGCACGAGCCGCTCAGGCCCGCAACGTTCCTTCCAGCTCGTTCGCCGCCCATTTGATGACGTCGTCGAGCTTCTCGTTGCCTTGCGTGAACTTGGCGACCATCACCGTGTTGATCGCCTGATTGTAGATTTGCGCACCGACCTCGGAGCGCGCCGGCGCACCGGCGATCGAGGTCTGCTCGTCGCCGCGCGGCGGATAGCCGTAAACGGTGCCGACCGGTGGCTCGACGGTGCTCCAGGTGTCGAAGCCGTAGAGCGACTTGAACGACGGCAGATCGTAACCGACCGAGGCGGCGACCAGCCGCGCGACCGCCGGCTTTTGCGAGATGTGGAGCAGCAGGTCCTTGGCGGCCGACTTGTTCTTGGAGAAGCTCCACAGGCCGTAAAATTGCGGCAGCTGGCCGACGAACCGGCCCTTTGGACCCTTCGGCATCGGATGGGTCCAGCACTGTTCGGCGACCTTGGGGTTGTCCTTCTTGGCGACCGCCCAGGCGCTCGGCGGATTCATGATGCCGGAGCCCTTGCCGGAAATGAGCCAGCGATTATTGCCGGCGTCGTCCCAGGCGTAGACCTCCTTCGGATTCACCGCCATCAGTTTCTTGAGATATTCGAGTGCGGTGCGGGTCTCATCGGAGTTGATTTTGATGTTGTCCTTATCGTCGACCATGACGACGCCGAACGAATTGAACAGCGCGCCGACCCAATCGACCGCGTCGCTGGCCTGGCCCATCGGCAGGCCGACCGGATAACCGGCCTTGTAGAGCTTTTCGGCGGCTGCAAGATAGGTGTCCCAGTTCCAGGTGTCGGTCTTGGCCTTATCCCATTTCGACACGTCGTTCGGGAAAAGATCGCGCACGTCGATACCGGCATGCTGCTGGTAGAGGTCGAAGCGCGAGCAGCACGGTTTGACCTGGCTGCCGACCGTAGTCGGGATGCCGCGCCACACGCCCTTGATCTTGCCCAAATACTCGGCGACTGGGCTGATCGGGCCGTGTTCCTTGATCAGCACGTCGGCGACGTCGTTGAGCGGCTCGAGCACCTCGCCGTGGATGCGGATGTTCCAGTCGCGGTGGGACATGATGTCGTGGCCGGTGCCGGCCTGCGCCTCGGCCGCGGCGGTCAGCTTGTCCTTCTCGCCCTGCGAGGTGATGTAGTCGATCTTGACCTCGACGTGGTTCTTGGCGCCCCACTCGTTGCATAGCGCCGTCAACGTGTTGTTGGCGCCGGGGACCCAGTGGTCCCAACAGCCGAGCGTCAGCGTGCCGGCGGCGTAGCTGGTGCGCACATAGGGGGCCGCAACGGCCGCAACCGAGCCGAGCGCGGCGGTTTTCAGAACGTTGCGGCGCGTCGGACGCGGGCGAGGCAAAGCTGAGCGGGTCATCGTGTCCTCCAGAACCGGCCGCCGTTATTGCTTCTATGAAGGCGGCACCCGCTCACCATAGCGTGACGGCCTTGAGCCGGCTAGTAGCGGCGTGCCGGGACGACCGGAGGTCGCGTGGTAAGTAGCGGGACGAGGCAGCCCCTGAGACGCTTGGCGCTCAGACCGATCAATCGCCGCTATCACGACGTCCATGATCGTAGCGCTCCCGCACCAGTTGGCGCCGGGTCACATAGCAGCCGCACGCGACCCAGCCAAACATCGCCACCAAAATGATCCAAAGCGCCGTGTCGGTGATCATGTCGTCTCCTCTGTCGTCCCCCCGCCTGTAGAATGCGCGGAGCCCCCTCCAATGCTCCATGATTCAGTGTCGCACGCGAGCGTCGCGTTGCCGCAGCGGCGGCGGGCTGGCGATTGCGTCGCGGCCCGATCTCGCCTATTGCTCGCCCCTAAAAGTTGAGGGCTGAACCATGCAGCGCAAAATCCTCATCATGGGGCTGCCAGGCGCAGGCAAGACCACCCTCGCTAACGCATTGGCGCCCCTCCTTAACGCGGTGGTGTTCAACGCCGATGCGGTGCGCGCCAACCTGTCGCGCGATCTCGGATTTTCCCACGACGACCGCATCGAGCATGCCCGCCGCATGGGCTGGATGTGTGACCGGGTCATCGAAGCCGGCGGTACGGTGATCGCGGACTTCATCTGCCCGACGCCGGATACCCGTGCCGCCTTTGGCGATGCCTTCACCATCTGGCTCGACCGCATCGAGGAAGGCCGGTTCGAAGACACCAACCGGCTGTTCGTGACCCCGGAACGCGTCGATCTGCGCGTGACGCCCGACGGTACGCCGCAATACTGGGCCGAGCGCGCGCTGACGCTGTTGCGTCCGCCGTTCGATCCGCAGCGGCCGACCGCCTTGTTCGTCGGTCGCTACCAGCCGTTTCACCGCGGGCACCAGCGCCTGATCGAGGAAGGGCTGCGCCGCATCGGCCAGGTCTGCATCGCCGTGCGCAACACGCACGGCATCGACGCCAAAAATCCGCTGCCGTTCTTCGCCGTCAAGCAGCGCATCGAGACCGCGCTGGCGCCCTATGCGGGCCGCTTCGTCGTGGTGCCCGTGCCCAACATCACCAACGTCTTCTACGGCCGCGATGTCGGCTATACGGTGGAGCGCATCATGCTCGACGAGGAGACCGAGGCAATCTCTGCCAGCAAGGTGCGGGCGCTCAGCGCGGCGCCCTAGCGCATGTCCAGATTGCGCGGAGCGCGGTGCTGGGAAGCGGCGGTATGACAGTCCCGGTTTGCGCTTTCCTGCGAGCGGCCGGGTCGCTGATCGCAATCACTTGGGGGTGCGGCTGATTCTGACGCTCTTCGAGGCTGTCGCACCATCGAGGCCGATGCAGGTCAGAGTATAGTCACCGATCAAGCCCGAAGTCCCCGTGGCACCTACATTGGACGGCACGGGGTATCGGCCGGAAGAACCGTCGTCCGCACTGCGATAGACCATTTCGCAAGATCGTACGCGGGATGTCTTGTAGGCCAAATTGTAAGTTCCCCCCGGTATGACAATGCTGTCTTTTCCGTTGACGGTGAGCAACACCGCCGGACCGGACCCGGGGAACAGTCCAAAATAGTCGAACAGCTTTAATGAAAGGAAGAAACTTCCAATCAGAACCAGAGCGCCGCCCAGCAGTGCGAGGATTATTTTAGCCATGTTACCGGCTTAGCCTACGCCGCGGCCAGCAACAACTCGCGCGACAGAAGCACATCAACCAATCGATCGCGGCTCATACGAAGCGAAGGTGAGCCATCAACAACGCTTAGCGATAAAAATCAGTTAGGACAAGAAGGGCGACCCGCACAGCAGATTACGTCATCCGCTCGTCCCGGGCGCGGTGCCGAGCAGCACGCTGCAAGACCGTATATCTCAGACCGAGGGGAAGGGGAGAGGGCGCGATACAGCCGTCGGACGCCGCCATATCAGACCTAGATCAGCAACGCCACGTAGCCACACAGCAGCGCTGCGCTGCCGAGCAACAGCGACCATTCCACGGCACTTAGCCAGAGCAATCGGCCCTCGCTGATCATCGCACGCACTCCTGACGTCGCCGGCTCAGCGGCGGTTTTGTTGGTGCACCATAGCAGGGACGCCGGGCACAAGCTGTAGCGCGCGGAACACACGTCGGCGCAATCGAAGAGGGGTCAAGCCCAGATCGGCCCTAATCGGGCCTTATCGCCGCCTTGATGGCGGGCGTTGCCGGCCCGATCGGAGCGGTGGCAGGTTCGGCGCCGCCCGGCTCGGGTTTCGCCGTGCCGGCCGTTGCCTCGGCGGCGCGGCTGGCCGCGTAGGACCTGATGCGGTCCGGCGCGGCAAGGACGGCGACGCGCATTTGTCGAACGCGCTCCAGCGCAGCGCCAATGAGCCTGCGTTCGTCGAAGTCCCGGATGCTTTTGGCGCGGCGCTGAGTGAGCGCCTGGAAAGCGAGCCCTACGGCGTCGAAATCGCCGGTCTGCATCCAGCGAACGATGGGCGCGAAAAATATCGCGATCAACACAAGCTCCAAACCGAAGGAAAATTCCGTAAGGCAATCAAGCGGCCAATGCCAAAGCGTGGCGAGGACGTTCGGATCGCGAAAGCTCTCCATGACCGGATTGATCGTCACACAAGCGGCTTTGAGCGACATTTGTTCGTCGCTGGAGAACCCGCCAAGGCCGAGCGCGGTGAGAAGGTAGCCGTCAAAGTCGCCCTGCGAGCCGGTCAGTTTCGCGCCTTCGCGCGAAGATGCGGCGAAACTCGCACGCGTCGCGGCGCTAAGCACCACGGTTTGATCGGCGACGCCGAGCAGACGTTGCTGCCAGTTGCCGGCCTCGATCTCGAGCTTGAACAAGGCGGCATACCACTCGGCATATTTGACCTGTAATGCGGCAACATATTCTCCGTACGGATCGCTGCGCGCGGTTTGCTCCTGCCCGCCGTTTCCCGGGGGATGCCAGGCGGCCGGCTTGACCGATTGAGCGGGATCGGGCCGGGCACTGAGCCGGGCACGGACCTCGACAGGAGCTGCATTGTAGTGCGCTTCGAGCTTGGCCTTCGAGCGCAACACCGCTTTGACGAGAAACGGCCGGACGCAGCTTCCCGACACATGCCATAGCTCCGCAGCCTCACCCGGAGGAACGCGCGCCGGATCGGCCCGCTCCCAGGTGTATCGGCCCGCGGTAGCGTGCAGACTGTGCGCCCAACTGACAAAAGACGTGACCAGGACCGCGCAGCCTAACGCGGCGAGGAAAAAGCGGAGACGTGAACGGACATCACGCAACATCGGACCGGCTCGCCCTGAATTCGTTCGTGCTTGCCAAGCGCAGTCAGAGCTTGGCGGCGCTTCAAACTTGGCAGGCGAAAATTATCGGTCCCGGCGCGACTGTCCTCGGATGGCATCCCGGCGACGGGCAGGCCGCTTCTGATCGTTTGTCATGGCTTACTCCCCCTCACGCGACACCCGGCTGACGACAATCCGGCGCATTTGAGCCGGAATTAAGACAGCGGGCGGCTGCCGTTCCGACACGATGAATGCCGTTGGCGCCACATTTCGGACCCAGCTGAAAACCTTCCGCTGTATCAAGCGATTGGACGCATCGGCGTTGCGATCGGCGAGGCGCTGCGGACATTTGCCGGATGCCCGGTCAACGCCGCTTCATAGCCTCCTCAACGCCATTTTGCCCTCAGCCGCGCGCCAATATCGACGGGCTTGGTTACGGTGTTGGCACCGGAAGGCGCCGGCCGTGCCGCGTTCGGCCAGGCGCAGGCATCGAAGTTGCCGATGATGCCGCCCGGGATGAACCGGGTGCGCACCGCGTACATGTGGCGATCGCCATTGCCGCGCTGCTGCTGGACGAAGAAGCGCTGCGGCACGACCAGATGCAGGTGATCCTTGGCGCGCGTCATCGCCACATAGAGCAGCCGACGCTCTTCCTCGATTTCAGCCGTGCTGCCGACCGCAAGATCGGAGGGAATGCAGCCATCGACGCAATTCAGCACGAAGACCGACTTCCATTCCTGCCCTTTGGCCGAGTGAATGGTCGACAGGATGGCATAATCCTCATCGAGGTGCGGCGCGCCGGCTTCAGCGCTGCTCGACGAGGGCGGATCGAGCGTAAGTTCGGTCAGGAAACGCCGGCGGCTCGCGTAGGTCGAGGCGATCTGCGCGAGCTGCAGCAGATCCGCTTCACGAATCCTGGCGTCCTCGTAGCGGCGTTCGAGGTGCGGCGCGTACCACCGGCAAACCAGATCCAGTTCCGCCGGCCATCCCGCTGCGTTGCTTCGCGCCAGGGTCAAGGCCTCGATAAAGGCCGGCCAATCCTGCGCGCAGGCGGCGGGCGGGCGGAACTGGGTCAACGCTTGCAGAGTGCCGTCTGCCGCGGCGACCTGGTCGAGCACGCGGGCCGCTGTCGCCGGGCCGGCGCCGGGCAAAAGCTGGATGACGCGAAAGCCGGAGACCCGATCGCGCAGGTTCTCGGCCCAGCGCAGGAAGGCCAACACGTCCTTGATGTGCGCGGCTTCGAGGAACTTGAGCCCGCCGAATTTGACGAACGGGATGTTGCGCCGGGTCAATTCGATTTCGAGCGGCGCGCTGTGGTGCGAGGCCCGGAACAGCACCGCCTGCTGCTTCAACGGTATCGCGGCCTCGCGATGCTGCAGGATACGCTCCGCCACGTATCGCGCCTGATCGGCTTCATCGCGTACCGAGACGAGTTGCGGACGCTCGGCCGAAGCGCGCTCGGAGCGCAGGTTCTTTTTGTACCGCTCCGTTGCGAGATCGATCACCGCATTGGCGGCGGCGAGGATCGCCTGTGTGGAGCGGTAGTTGCGGTCGAGCGTGATGACGCGGGCCGGCGGCGCAAAATGGTTCGGGAAATCCAGGATGTTGCGCACTGTCGCGGCGCGAAACGAATAGATCGACTGCGCATCATCGCCGACGACGGTCAACCCTTTGCCGTCGGGTTTGAGGGCGAGCAGGATCGAAGCCTGCAGCCGGTTGGTGTCCTGATATTCGTCGACCAGCAGGTGATCGAAACGGGACGAAATATCCTGCGCGACCTCGGTGGCCTGCATCATGTGCGCCCAGTAGAGCAGCAGGTCATCGTAATCGAGCACGTTCTGCCGCTGCTTGGCGTCGACGTAGGCGCCGAACAGCGCGCTGAGCTCATGCTCCCAGCCGGCGCACCATGGGAAGCTCGCGCCGAGCACTTCGTCCAATGGCGCTTCGGCGTTGACTGCACGGGAATAGATCGCGAGACAGGTACCCTTGGCCGGGAATCGCTCGTCGGTTTTTGAAAAACCGAGATCGTGCCGCACCAGATTGATGAGATCGGCCGAGTCTTCGCGGTCATGGATCGTAAACGCGGCCTCGAGCCCGATCTGGCCGGCATATTCGCGCAGCAAGCGCGCCCCTATGGCGTGGAAAGTCCCCGACCAGGTCAAGGCGTCCACGACCAGCCGCGCCCGGTCAGGCAGGACATTGGCCGCGATGCGTTCGACCCGACGGGTCATCTCCACCGCCGCGCGCCGCGAAAATGTCAGCAGCATGATGCGCCTGGGGTCGGCGCCTTGCACGATGAGGTGCGCCACGCGGTGCGCCAGCGTGTTGGTCTTGCCGGAGCCCGCGCCGGCGACAATGAGGAGCGGCGAAGCGCCGTGTTCAGCGGCACGCCGCTGTTCGGGATTGAGGGCATCGAGATAAGGAGCGGTCATAGCCAGCCGCGGCGCGCGAATCACGGACACCACCAGGAAGCATGGGAGTGGCCGCGCCGGCAAATGAGGCAACGCTTGGCTGTCCGCAAACCGGGCGGCTGGCCGATTCGCTCTTGGTGGCGGCGGCGACGGCGCTGCTACGCGGTGCGTCTCGAGTCGGTCGGGCCTGCGTGCGGCGGCGCAAGCGTCAGAGCAGCAGCAGAAAAGTAGCCACCGAGAAGCCGGCGATGATGACGATCCAGGAAAAGAGCGCGCGCCAGTTGATCGTTGCCTTGGACGCGTGCCGCAGGTGTCGGTCGTCGTTCATGTCAGCGCCTTTGCGTGAGAGCGGCCTTGCGAATAAGCCTCCGACTGCATGAGGCCGCGTCGCCACGCCGCGCTACGGTCGTGTCGAATGAAGCCGTCGCGGCGGCGCGGCGCGTCTATTCAGCGAGGCTTGGCGCTTTCACTTGAGCGACACTGTCGGAAACGACATCCGTCAGTTGAATGACCGACTGATTGAACGTCGCAAACTTCGCAACGTCCTGTTCGATCCGGCTGCGGTCGGCGACCAGCTTTTCGCGCAGGCCGCGCAGATTGCTGATGAGAGAATCGATTTCGCTGCACGAGCTTGCCGAAACCTGCTTCAAATACATGTTCACCGCGTCAGCGTTCAGCGCGTCTTTGACCGGCACATCCAAAGTCGGATTTTCGACCTGGACCCGGTCGGCGATATTAACCATGACATCGGCTTTCAGCGCCTCGTTGACGGCGGTCATCCCCAACGCTTTGTCGATAGCGGTTGAGTTACGCAACTTGGAGATACTCATGACGCTACACTCCCCTGTTTTACTCCCGACAGACGTCGCTCAAACAAACAAATAAAAAACAAATAACAAATAATCCTCCATGGTAATTGTGACCGCTTTGCGGCCATTGTAAAGTGTCATTCCCGACTCTTATCGAGAGTATTATTGATTTGCTCGTGAAACTCATTTTAGCTGTCGCGCCGAGGGTGTCGGGCCAGCCGAGGCGTACTGGCCAGTACTGCGTGAGACCAAAAATGGCTGACCCACAGAGCTTGCGGCGGATAGCTGTCAAACTGTTGGCGATGGCATTGGACAGCGCCAATCCGCACTTCGTGCGGGCGCTGGTGGCAAAAGCTATCGAGCATCTCGATCGCGCAAGCGACCTTGAAGCCGCGAGCGCGTTGCCGCCGCGGGCCAGTCGCGACGCGTCTGAGAGCCAATAGAGTTTGCTTGGCTGTCGTGCCGCCGCTGTTGTACCGGCAGCGATCGGTCGATCACGGAAGCGCAATTGGCCGACGCCGTTCGGCAGATACGCCGTCGCTCGGGCGAACTGCGCCGGCGCTCAGGTGGCCTGGACAACGCGCGCGCGACCTGCTGCGATACCGAGCTCACGTTCGGAAATGGAGGGGTTTTCCCGATGACGATCATCGATTCCCAGGTCCACGCCTACGAGGCCAACACGCCGAAGCGGCCTTGGCACAGCGTGCCCAACTGGCCCCCTCACGTGACCGGCGACGAGATGGTCGCGGCGATGGACAAGGTCGGCGTCGACGGCGCGATCTTCATCTCGGCGTTTTCCATGTACCGGTACGACGCAAGCTATGCGGTCGAAGTGCAGCGCGCCCATCCCGGTAAGTTCGCCATCGTCAAGCCGGTCGATCCGGAAGACCCCGCCGTGGACGATGTCATCGCCGACTGGAAGCGGACGCCCGGCGCGGTCGGCGTCCGCATCATGATGACCAAGGAGCCCGGGCGCGACCGCAGCCCGGATCACCCGGGCCTCAACCGTATCGCGCGGTCGGCGGCAAAGCACGACTTTCCGGTCAACATCCTGTGCTGGGGCAATGTGGACGCGGGCACGGCGCTGATCGATCGCAACCCGGATACCCGCTTCATCATCGATCACTTGGCCATCCAGCAGCCGCGAACGCCGCCGGCGCCGCCGCAGCCCTGGGCCGACCTGCCGAAGGTGCTGGATCTCGCCAAGCGCAAGAATCTGGTGATCAAGGTGAGCGGCGCCTGCACGCTGTCGCGGGAGCCGTATCCGTTCCCCGATATCTGGGATCCGCTCGCCCGGGTCTTCGACGCCTGGGGTTTTGAGCGCTGCCTGTGGGGTACCGACTGGACGCGCGCCCACGCGGTCGTCAACTACGAGCAGGCTGTCACGCCGTTCCTCAAGACCGACCGCCTGAGCGACAGCGAGCGGGCGAAGCTGATGGGCGGCGCGTGCGCCAAAGCCTACGGCTGGTCGCCGAAGAAAACTTAAGTGAGGGGCGCGACGGCGTAAGGGTTGAGTCAGCGCTTGGCTTTCGACTTGTTCAGGGCGACGGCGGCGCGAATGAGCGCCTTCAGCGCCGCCTCGTTGATCTTGTCGCCGTCGTGGAAGTCGATGGCGCGCCTTGTATTGCCCTCGAGACTGGCGTTGAAGAGGTTCGCAGGGTCCGGCAGGGCCGCGCCCTTGGCGAAAGTCATCTTGACGACGGCCTTGTAAGTCTCGCCGGTGCAGATCAATCCGTTGTCGGACCACACCGGAACGCCGCGCCACTTCCACTCCTCGATCACTTCGGGATCGGCTTCCTTGATCAGGGCGCGGATGCGGCCGAGCATCTTGCCGCGCCAATCGCCCAGCTCCTTGATTCTGCCGTCGATCAGCCGAGAGGGGGATTCGTCCTTCTCTGATCCGCTTTTCTTCATGTCCGTTTCTGCTCCTGGTTCCGAGGTATTGTAAAGGCCTTGCCGGCACGGACCGTCATCGCCGACCGAGGCGCTTATGCATGTGCACCATGAGTGCGGTGGCAAATAGCGGTGTCGCCAAATTGAGAACTGGAATTGACACGAACAGCGCGATGATCATGCCGGCCATGAAGACGCTGGTGGCGTGGTAACGCCGGAAGGCTTTCGCCTCGTCGACGGGCCGGAACCGCATGGCCGCAAGCTCGAAATATTCGCGGCCAAGGAGCCAGGCGGTCGCGAGGAAAAAGACCACGGCGCCGAGGCCGGCGAAGAGCAGCAACGGCAGGGCACAAAGGTAGACGGCGATCGCGAGCAGCGCCGTTTTGCCGCCTTCAAAGACGGCGTGCGATAGGGTGAGCGCCTGCCCGGGCGGGTCCATCGGGTAGTACGCGCGCTCGACCTCTTCGGCGATTTGATCGGCAAAGAAGCTGGCGACGAATGCGGTGACGGCGGGCATGAGCATCACGCCGCCCACCACGATGCCGAACCCGGCTGCTATGGAGAGCAACCAGGCGATGACTTCGACCGGGAAGTGGGCATGCGGCCCAAGCGCAATTTCGGCCGATGTACTGCCGGCGCCGACCAGCCAGACAATGGCGCGCTCGAGCGCGACCGCGAGCAGGACAACGAGCGCAAGCGCCAGCCCGATCGATTTCCACAGCACCGCCCGCAGTGGCGGTGAAAACATTTGCGCAATCGCCTTGGCCGCGTCGTCGAGCATGAATCGTTGTGCGTTTGCTGGCCCTGTGCTGTCAGCTTGGGTTGGTCGGGGAGCTAGTTGGCAAGCACCGCGTCAACGTTGATCTCGATCAGCATGTCGGGAGCGGCGAGCCTGGTGATCTGGACGATCGTGCTGGCTGGCACCGGCCCGTTTGCGAACGCCTCGCGGCGACAGGTGACATAATCCTGATAGGGCTTTGCGGTCTCGCGCGTGCCGCCACCCATGTCGGTGACGAAGGTGATCATTCGTGTCACGTCGGCAAGGGTCGCCCCTTCCGTCGCGAGCGCCTTCTTGATCTTCATGAACGCGTAGCGGCATTGTCCCAGCATATCGCCGGGATACATGGTGTGTCCGTCAGCTTCGGATTCGGCACCGATGCCGGCTACCGTGATGAAGCGTCCCGGGTTCGTGACGGTGACCATTTCGGAGAACCGGCCTTTGGTCCAGGGACTGAAATTATAGTTTTTCTTGCTGAAGCCGCTGGCGGGGCCTTGGGCGTTCGCTACGAGAGCGCCCGCTAGCGCCGCGACCAGCACGACAAAGATCAGCTTGACAGGCATCTTCATTGCAAACCCCCTTGTCATTCGAGGGCGCTCGATCACATCCTGCGAGCAAGTCACGAGCGACCTTATCGAAAAGCGAAGCTATGCTGCTCTACGTCCGGGGCAATTACAATCGGCGCGGTCCGATCGACACGCAGCGAGTTCGTAGCGAAGGCCGCCGCGGCCTTTCCGAGACGGATATCCGACTGCTACTCTCATCGGTCGTGTCATTGTCGTCTGTGGTGGACAATTGGGGGTCCCGATGCCAAGCCGACGCATATTTTTGAGCGCTATTCCGTCTGTAGTCGTCCTTACCATTGCTACGCCGCTCCTGGCCGCCGATCCCTCCGCGCATGATTTCATCGCGGCACTCTACGACACTTACGTCAGCAAAGAGCGCAATGGACTTGCCTTGGACAGCGATGCAAAGGTGCGACGCTATTTCGAGCCGACGCTTGCCGCCTTGATATTGAAAGATCGAAGGCAATCCTCGCGCCGCGGCGAGGTCGGCACGCTCGACTTCGACCCCTTCGTCGACGCGCAGGATTGGCAAATCAGCGACCTGGCAATCGTGGTGGAGGAAGCCGGCCCGGGAAAGGCACGCGCGGCGGTGAAATTCAAGAACGTGGATAAGCCGAGCACGGTCGTGCTTGATCTGGTCAAAGTCGGCAAGGCCTGGAAGATCGGCAATGTAACGTGGGCGCCGCACGAAGAGCCAAACAATCTGCGCGCGCTTTACGCCAAATGATGTGATGCGTGGTAGCTGATCGTGCCGGCTACGACCATCAGTTAAACATGTGCGGACGTTGGCTGATTATTCGCTGCGCATTGCGCGCACGCGGCCACGACATTCTCGCTTCGCGGCCCATTGACGCAGCAGCATCGCGTTGCAAGGCTCGATGTGGCATTTGGGAAATGAGACAACAGGGTCCATCATGCACTTTCCACGACGACGATTCCTCACGCTTGCCGCAGGCGGCTTGGCGCTGCACGCGACCCGGCGGGCGCAGGCGCAAGACTATCCGGCGCGGCCGGTTCGCATCCTGGTCGGCTATAGCGCCGGCGGGGTGAGCGATATTCTCGCCCGGCTCCTCGCGCAGAAACTGTCGGAGCGGCTTGGCCAGCCTTTCGTGGTCGAGGACCGTCCCGGCGCCGCCAGCAATATCGCAACCGAGGCGGTGGTGCGCGCCGTACCGGACGGCTACACGCTGCTCCTTGCGGGGCTCGTCAATGCCATCAACGGCTCGCTCTACAGGGAGCTCAGCTTCAATTTCGTGCGCGATGTCGCGCCGGTGTCGCTGGTCAGCCGCAGCCCGCTGGTCATGGAGGTCAATCCCTCCTTTCCGGCCAAGACCGTTCCGGAATTCATTGCTTACGCCAAGGCCCATCCTGACAGCATCAACATGGCCTGCGCCGGAATCGGCGGCGCCACGCATGTCTCGGGCGAGCTGTTCCAGATGATGACCGGGATCAAGATGGTGACGGTGGCCTACAACGGCTCGCCGCCGGCGCTCGCCGACCTGATTGCCGGGCGCACGCAGGTGATGTTCGACAACGTGGCCTCGTCGGTGCCCCAGATACGTGCCGGCAAACTGCGTGCGCTGGCGACCACGACCCGCATCGCGGCCTTGCCTGACGTGCCGGCGATCAGCGAGTTCGTTCCCGGTTATGCCGCCGACGTCTGGAACGGCATTGTCGCGCCCAAGAACACGTCGGCGCCGATCATCGAGAAGCTCAATGGCGCGCTGGTCGCGATCATGGCCGATCCCAAGGTCAAAGAGCAAATGACCGCGATGGGTAACACCGCCGTGTCCAATTCGCCGGCGGAGTTTGCCCAACTGATCGCCGCTGACAGCGAGAAATGGGCGAAGGTGATCAAATTCGCCGACATCAAACAACAGTAACGGCGAACAACCGGCGAGCCCTACAGGTTGCGCGGCAGGATGTGGGCCCACTTGGCGTGGATGCGCTGGTCCAGTTCTTTGCTTGACCCGACGACTTGGGGAAAACTGCCGCGGCGCGACCACGGCTTGCAGGCGTCGATGACGACGCGAGCGTTGCGCGTGTCGTCCTTGCCGTAATTCATCGGATCGGACGTCCCGGTCCAGCAGCCGCGCAGAATTTCAAAGCCTTCACGCGGGTCGCAGCGCGTGCACATGGCCCAGACCACCCGGTCCATGTCCGCCGGATCGATGTCGTCGTCCACCACCACGACAAAGCGGTTGGCGTAAGCGCCGGCGTGGCATTGCGACGCGACCAGGCCCGCCTGTTTGGAATGGCCGGCATATTGCTGCTTGATGGCGACGGTGAGCCAGAGCCGGCTGCCGCCTGCCGGATGCGCCCACACGCCTTTGACCTCGGGCACGCCAGCGGCCTCGAGCTGATTCCACACCGCGCCGGAGCGGTAGGTGCCGCGGTAAAACGAATCGTCGTCCGGCGGCACGCCCGGAATGGCGCCGACGAGAATGGGGTCGTTGCGATGCATCAGCGTCTCGACCCGCATCACGGTCTCCGGCTTCTTGCCGGCGACGTAATAGCCGCACCATTCGCCGAACGGCCCCTCGTCGAGCAGATCGTTGGGATGGATGAAGCCTTCGAAGGCGATCTCGGCATGAGCCGGGATCGGCAGGCCGGTGCGCGGGCCGTGCACCACCTCGACCGGCTCACCGAGCAGCCCGCCCGCCGCGTCGTATTCGTTCTTGCCGTGCGGAATCTCCAGGCCCGAGACCATGAACAACGCCGGGTGCATGCCGGCCACGACCGCGACCGGGCAGGCTTCGCCGCGCTCATGATACTTCCGCATGATCATGCTGCCGTGCTTGCCCTTGGTGCAGTGTACGGTGGCGACGTTGCGGTCGTGGACCTGGACCCGGTAGGCGCCGTAATTGATCCAATCCAGATCAGGATCCTTCATCACCACCATGCAGCCGGTGCCGATGTAGCGGCCGCCGTCCTGCTCGTGCCATTTAGGGGTCGGGATCGCGGCGAGATCGAGCTCGTTGCCGCCTTTGACGTTCTCCTGCACCGGGCCGGAGGCGACGCTCACCGGCGGGATGGCTTTCATCTCGCCCATGTAGCGGCGCCAGAACTGGACCAGATCGATCGCTTTGGATTGTGGCGGCAAGCCCAGAGTCGAGTTGATCCGCGGCACCGACGTGAGAATGTTGGCCAGGATGCGATAGCCGGACGGGTAGCCCGGAATGTCGTCGAACAGCAGCGCCTTGTTGCCGATCCGGCGCTGAAACACGTCGACGATGCCGCCTATCTCTTCATCCAGTTCGGCGCCGCCGACCCGCTGCAGCTGATCGGCCGCTTCGATCGCCGCAATCCAGCTCCGCAAATCCTGCTTCGCCGATCCCTGACTGGCCACTTGTTGCTTCGCCATCCCATTCCTTTCCCGACGTTTTCAGGCGAGCCCCGGTTTCCAGAAGCGATCCGTTCCGCGGCCGCTAATTCGGCTGTTGGTTCCACATCGTCCAGGTTCGCTTTTCGCCGCTTTGATCGAGCAATATGCCGACGCCTTGCAGGCCTGCGCCATGACCGCCGGCAGTATTGACCAAGATCTCAGGCTCTTGATCGTTCTGGTAGGAGCGAACAGCCAGCACAGCCCCGTCAGGACTCACCAAGCAAATGACGAAGGGCGGCTTCAATCCATCGGCAAGGGCATCGGCCGTAACAGTGTTAATGAGCTCGCCTATGGTCGACTGCTGATCTGTCATCGTCGGGTCCTCTGCGGTCAGACATAATGGATTGGCCGATCCGATACTCGCATAAGCCATTGATTGTGCTGGCGACCCCGGCAGGATTCGAACCTGCGACCTTCAGCTTAGAAGGCTGTTGCTCTATCCCCTGAGCTACGGGGCCGTACGGCACAAAGATATATAGAATCGCGGCCGCCAAGGCGCGGCAAATCTGCGGCGGCGCGGCGCTGCCGGAGCGCGCCGCTGGTCGGATGGGCAGGGACGACGGGGGAAGGGTTAACCGGCGATCCAAGAGCCGCCGGGACCCGCCGCGAACCGGGCGGCGGGCTGCGCCGACAAAGCGTGGGGCCCTGGCGGTTGCGCGGCCACGACCTCGACACGATCTTGCCCTCAAGTTCCATATGGCTGTTTCGGCGGCCCACGGGAGGAATTCGGGAATGATTGCGCATCTTCGCGCCGCGGTGGCGGCAGCATTGGCTGCCGCATGCGTGGTCGCTTGGTCTTGGAACGCGAGCGCGGCCGATAAACCATTCCAGAACTCCGACCTGGCCCAAAGCGCGGCCGAGCTCGAGGCGCAGATCAAGGCCGATGCCGGCTCCCCCGGCCAGCCGCTCGCCCAGTTGCGCCGCAGCGCCGACGCCGCGTTTGCCAAGAACGATTTCCGCACCGGCATGGCGGTGCTCAGCCAAATCGCTGTCGCGGCGCCGAACGATGCCGGCAACTGGCTGCGCCTGGCCCGCACCGTCATGGAAATCCGCCCGGCCAACGACCAGGAGCGCGCCATGCTGCTCGGCCGCGCCTCGGCGGCCGCCTATCTCGGCTATCAGCGTGCCACGACCCGCAACGACGAGGCCGACGGCCTGGTGCAGCTCGGCAATGTCTTATCGGTGCGGCAGATGTGGCGGCCGGCGCTCGATGCGCTCCGCCTGTCGCTCGAGCTGCGCGAGGTCGCCATGGTGCGCGCCCAATACGAACGCCTGCGCGAGCAGCACGGCTTTCGCGTGCTCGATTACACGATCGATGCCGACACCGCGTCGCCGCGCGCATGCTTCCAGTTTTCCGAGAGTTTGCCGCCACGCGCCGACTTTTCGCCATTCGTGACGCTTGCCGGCACCGACAAGCCGGCGCTCTCCGCGCAGGACAAGCAGCTCTGCGTCGAAGGCTTGCAGCACGGCCAGACCTACACCGTGACCTTGCGCGCCGGCTTGCCGTCGGTGGTGCACGAGAGCCTGTCGAAATCCGCCGAGTATGCGATCTACGTGCGCGACCGGCAGCCGGCGGTACGGTTTTCTTCGACCGCTTACGTGCTGCCGCGCACGGGGCAGAACGGCATCCCGCTGATCAGCGTCAACACGCGGGCGGCGGCGATCGAGATCTATCAGGTCAGCGACCGCAGTCTCATCGACCTCATTGCCGGCGTCGGCTATGGCCGCGGCGATTTCCAGCACAGCCTGTCGCACTATGACGTCGAGCGGCTGAAAGACTCGCGCGGCGTGCAGGTGTGGAAAGGCGAGATGCAGATCGCGCAGTCGCCGCTCAATGCCGAGGTGACCACGGCTTTCCCACTCGATCAGGCGGTCGGTGCGCTCAAACCCGGCGCTTATGTCATGGTGGCGCAACCGCAGGAGCGGAAAAACACCGACGATTACGATTCGCTGGCGACGCAGTGGTTTATCGTTTCCGATCTCGGGCTCACCGCGTTTTCCGGCAATGACGGCATCCACGTCTTCGTCAATTCGCTGGCGTCGACGCAGCCGAAGGGCGGTATCGAGCTGCGCCTCGTCTCGCGCGGCAACGAGGTGTTGGCGACCCGGCGCACCGACGCCGACGGTCAGGCGCGTTTCGAATCCGGCTTGGCGAGCGGGGAGGGCGGCGCTGCGCCGGCCTTGCTGGTCGCGGTGGACGCCGCCGGCGACTACGCGTTCCTCAATCTGAAAACGCCGGCCTTCGATCTCACCGATCGCGGCGTCGGCGGCCGCCCGGCGCCGCATGGGCTCGACGCTTTCGTCTATCCTGAGCGCGGCGTCTATCGCTCCGGCGAGACCGCCTACCTCACGGCGCTGTTGCGCGACGGCCAGGGCACAGCCGCGCTCGGCGTGCCGCTCACGCTCGTGGTGCAGCGGCCGGACGGTGTCGAATTCCGCCGCAGCCTCATTGCCGATCAGGGCGTCGGCGGCCACAGTCTGGCGCTGGCGCTGCCGGCCTCGGCGCCGAGCGGCACTTGGCATGTGCAGGCTTTCACCGATCCGAAACGCCCGCCGGTCGGCGAGACCACGTTTTTGGTCGAGGATTACATCCCCGACCGCATCGAGTTCGACCTGACCTCGCCGGCAACAAGCGTCAAGCCCAATAATCTCGCGACGCTGAACGTCGCCGGCCGCTTTCTCTACGGCGCGCCGGCCGCAGATCTCACCCTCGAAGGCGAGGTGACGATTGCGGCGGCGAAGGAGCGCTCCGGCTTCCCTGGTTATTCGTTCGGCCTTGCCGACGAGACGGTGGAAGCAGTCAGGCAACCGCTCGAGGATTTGCCCGAGACCGATGCCGCCGGGAAGGCGAGTTTCCCGCTGAGCCTCGACAAGCTGCCGTCGGGCACGCATCCACTGCAGGCGCAAGTCGCCGTGCGCATGGCGGAGTCGGGCGGCCGTGCCGTCGAGCGCACGCTCACCTTGCCGGTGGCACCGGCCGGCAACATGATCGGCATCAAACCGCTGTTTTCCGGACGCTCGCTCGCCGACGGCGCCGCGGCAACGTTCGACGCCATCATGGTGGCGCCCGACGGCAAGGCGGTGGCACAGAGCGGCTTGCATTATCAGCTGCTGCGCATCGAGACGCACTATCAGTTCTACAAGCGCGATGGTCAGTGGAACTACGAGCCGGTGAAGACGACGACGCGCGTCGCCGACGGTGCGTTCGACGTCGCAGCGGACAAGCCGGCGCGGGTGTCGCTTCCAGTGCATTTCGGCCGCTATCGGCTCGAAGTCGCCACCGCCGATCCGAACGGCCCGGTCACCTCGGTCGATTTCGACGCCGGCTGGTATGTCGAGGCCAACGCCGACACACCCGATATGCTCGAAGTGGCGCTCGACAAGCCCGACTATCAGGCGGGCGACACCATGACGGTCGCGGTGACCGCGCGCAGTGCCGGGCGCCTGACGCTCAACGTCGTCGGCGATCGGCTGCTGGCGAGCCAGAGCCTCGACGTCAAAGCCGGCCAAGCCCAGGTCAAAGTGCAAATCGGCCGCGACTGGGGTACCGGCGCCTATCTGGTCGCGACGTTGCGCCGGCCGCTCGATGCGCCGGCACAGCGCATGCCGGGGCGCGCCATCGGCGTGCAATGGTTTTCCATCGCGCGCGCGGCCAAGACGCTGACCGTGGACTTGCAGGCGCCGCCGCTGTTGCGGCCCAATACGGCGCTGGCACTGCCGGTGAAGATCAATGGCCTCGCCGCCGGCGAGCAGGCCCGCCTGGTGGTCGCGGCCGTCGATGTCGGCATTCTCAATCTGACGAATTACAAGCCGCCGGCGCCGGACGATTACTATCTGGGCCAGCGCGCGCTGTCGGCCGACATCCGCGACCTCTACGGCCAGCTGATCGACGGCATGCAGGGCGTGCGCGGCCAAATCCGCAACGGCGGCGATGAGGGCGCCAAGCTGCAGGGCAGTCCGCCCGTCGGTCCGCCGGTTGCACTCTATTCGGGGCTGGTGACGGTCGGCGCCGACGGCACCGCGCAGGTGGCGTTCGACGTGCCCGACTTCAACGGCACGCTGCGCGTCATGGCGGTGGCGTGGAGCAAGGATAAGGTCGGCCGTGCCACGGCCGACGTGACCGTGCGCGATCCCGTGGTGCTGAGCGCTACCTTGCCGCGCTTCCTCCTGCCCGGCGACCGCTCCACCGTGCATCTCGATCTCGACAATGTCGAAGGCGCGGCCGGCGATTACGTGATCGCGGTCTCCTCGAGCGGTGCGGTCCTGGCCGGCGCGGGTGCCGACCAGAAGCTGACCTTGCGCGCCAAGGCGCGCGGCGCCGCTGTCGTGCCGCTGACCGCGAGCGCGGCCGGCAACGGGACGCTCCGGGTCAGCGTCAACGGTCCGGGCGGCTTTGCGCTGACGCGCGACTATGCCGTCACGGTCCGGACGCCGGCGCAGATCATCGCCCGCCGCACCACGACCTCGCTGGCGCAAGGCGAAAGCGTGACGCTGTCGCGCGACATGTTTGCCGATCTCGTGCCCGGCACCGGCAACGTGTCGATCTCGGTCGGCGCGTCGACGGCGCTCGACGCGGCGAGCCTGCTCGCCGCGCTCGACCGCTATCCGTACCGCTGCTCGGAGCAGATCACGAGCCGGGCCATGCCGCTTCTTTATCTCAGCGAGCTTGCCGATCAGGCCCATGTGGCGCGCGATCCAAAGACCGACGAGCGCATCCGCAACACCATCGAGATGCTGCAGACGCGGCAGGATTCGACCGGCTCGTTCGGCCTGTGGAGCGTCGGCGGCGACGATCTGTGGCTCGATTCCTATGTCACCGACTTTTTGACTCGCGCCCGCGAGCACAAATTCGCGGTGCCGGACGGCGCGTTCAAGCTGGCGCTCGACCGGCTGCGCAATGCAGTGGCGATGAGCAACGACCCGAGCAAGAACGGCGGCGCTGATCTCTCGTATGCGCTCTACGTGCTGGCGCGTAACGGCTTGGCGCCGATCGGCGACCTGCGCTATCTCGCTGACGCCAAGCTCGACGCGCTGGCGACGCCGATCGCCAAGGCGCAAATCGCCGCGGCGCTGGCGCTGACCGGCGATCGCGCGCGCGCCGAGCGCGTCTACGGTGCGGCGCTCGCCGCGTTTGCGCCGCAGCCGGGCACCGACCTCGACGGCCGGCAGGACTACGGCTCGACCTTGCGCGACGCCGCCGCCCTGCTGACTCTGGCGGCCGAAAGCGGCGCCGGCTCTGCGACCGTGCAGGCTGCCGTGCAGCACGTCGAGGCCGCGCGGGCCTCGCTGCGCCCGATGTCGACGCAGGAAGACGCCTGGCTGTTGCTTGCCGCAAGCGCCATGGCCAAAGACGCCGGCAAAATTTCGCTCTCAGCCGGCGGAGAAGCGATCACAAAGCCGCTTTATCGCACGGTCAGTGCCGGCGAGCTCAACGACCCGCTGCGCGTCACCAATACCGGCGCCGACCCCGTCAAGGCCGTCGTCACCGTGACCGGCGCGCCGCTCACGCCCGAGCCCGCCGCCGAGCACGGTTTCAAGATCGAGCGGCAGACCTACACGATGGACGGCGATCCGGTCGACACCGCACAGGTCAAGCAGAACACCCGGCTGGTCGTGGTGCTGAAAGTCACCGAGGCGCAGCCGCAATTCGGCCGGTTGATCGTGGCCGATTATCTGCCGGCCGGTTTCGAGATCGACAATCCGCATCTCGTCTCGTCCGGCGATACCGGCACGCTGTCCTGGATCACCGACGGGGCCGAGCCGGTCAACACCGAATTCCGCGACGATCGCTTCACGGCGGCCTTCAACCGCAAGAGCGGCGATCCGGCGGTGTTCACGGTCGCCTACGTGGTGCGTGCGGTCGCGCTCGGCAAATACGTGCGGCCGCAGGCGAGCGTGGAAGACATGTACCGCCCCGATCGGTTCGGCCGCAGCAACAGCGGCAGCGTCGAGGTTGTGGCAGGGAAGTGAGCCGGTGAGTGCAGCTAGCGTAGCAGGCAAACGGCTGTGCGGGCGGTGCGTAGCCCTCACGGCGCTGTTGTTTGCGGGCATCGCGGCGCTGTTCGGTACGGCGTGGTGGGTTGCGTCGCTCGGGCCCGCTCCGCTCGGCAAAGACTTGCGCTTTTCCGCGACTGTGCTCGATCGCAACGGCCGGCTGTTGCGCGCCTACGCGACGGACGACGGCCGCTGGCGGCTGCCGGCGCAAGTCGCCGACGTCGACCCGCGCTTTTTCGACGTGCTGTTCGCCTATGAGGACAAGCGCTTTCGCAGCCATTACGGCGTCGATCCGCTGGCGCTGACGCGCGGTCTGCTGCAGCTTGTCAGGAGCGGCCACGTCCGCTCCGGCGGCTCAACGTTGACCATGCAGGTGGCGCGCCTGTTGGAGCCGCGGGCGAACCGGACCTTGGGGGCAAAGCTGCGCCAGATCGTGCGCGCCATCGAGCTCGAGCGCGCGCTGTCGAAGAACGAGATTTTGGGGCTTTATCTCGAGCTTGCGCCGTATGGCGGCAACATCGAGGGCATCCGCGCGGCCTCGCTCGCCTATTTCGGCAAGGAGCCGCGGCGGCTTACGGTCGGCCAAGCGGCGCTCTTGGTGGCGCTGCCGCAGGCGCCGGAGCTGCGCCGGCCCGACCGCGCGCCGGAATTGGCGCGCCTGGCGCGAAACCGCGTGCTTGACCGCTTCGCCGCGACCGGCACGGTATCGGCCGAGGATATTGCGCTCGCTAAATCCGAGCCGGTGCCGACCGCACGCCGGCCGATGCCGCTGCTCGCGCCGCATACGGCCGATCGGGTCATTCTGGAAAGCCCGGGCTTGAGCGAAGTCAGGCTCACCATCGACGCCGAGCTGCAGAAGAATCTGGAAGAACTCGCGCGCGAGCGCATCCAGACGCTGGCGCAAATGCTCGGCCCGAATATTTCGCTGGCGCTGCTCGCGGTCGACAATGCCACCGGCGAGGTGTTGGCCCGCGTCGGTTCGCCGGCTTATTTCGATGAGCGCCGCGCCGGTCAGGTCGACATGACCCAGGCGCTCCGGTCGCCGGGGTCGACCTTGAAGCCGTTCATCTATGGCATGGGTTTCGAGGACGGCTTCATCCATCCGCAGACATTGATTGAGGACCGCCCGGAGCGATACGGCGGCTACGCGCCGCGCGATTTCAACTTCACCTTTGCGGGCACCGTCACGGTCGCGCAGGCTTTGCAGCAATCGCTCAACATGCCGGCGATCGCGGTGCTCGACCGCGTCGGCGCGAGCCGGCTGAGCGCGCGGCTGACGCAGGCCGGCGCGGCGCTGGTCCTGCCTGAAGGCCAAACGCCCGGTCTCGCCATCGGGCTCGGCGGAGTCGGCACGAAGCTCTCCGATCTGGTGATGCTCTACTCCGGCTTGGCGCGCTTCGGCACGGTGCTGCCGCTGCGCGAACGGCTCGATGCGCCCGAGCCGCAGGCGCGGCGGCTCCTGGCGGCCGTCCCGGCCTGGTATGTGGCGAATGTGCTGCTTGGCGCGCCGCCGCCGGACAACGGCGTTGCCGGCCGGATCGCGTTTAAGACCGGCACCAGCTACGGCTATCGCGACGCCTGGTCGGTCGGCTTCGACGGCAAGCATACGATCGGCGTTTGGGTCGGCCGTCCGGATGGTGCGCCGGTGCCGGGGCTCGTCGGGCGTGAGGCTGCGGCGCCGATCCTGTTCGATGCCTTTGCCCGGCTCGGCCCGCCGGCGATGCTGCCGCGGCCGCCGAAAGGCATCCTGATGACGTCGAATGCCAAGCTGCCGCCGCCGCTGCGGCGCTTCCGGCCGGGCGGATTTGCCGGCGGGACGTCGCAAGCTGCGCTGCATATTCTGTTCCCGCCCAACGGCGCATTGCTCGATTTGTCGGCCACCGACGGCAAGCCCGACCCGGTCCCACTCAAATTGACCGGCGCGGTCGCGCCTCTGACCATTTTCGTCAACGGCGTGCCGGTATCGCCGCAACAACGCGGCAACGCCTTTTTCACGCCGAACGGCCCGGGCTTCTCGCGCGTCACCGTGATCGACGGCGCCGGCGCGACCGATAGCGTCGTGGTGCGGATCGGGGAGGGGGCCGCGGCCGAATCCATAGTGCGGCCTGCCGGCAGCGGCATGCGATAAGCGTCGTTACCCCCAGCCCGGACAATGCTTTCCGGACGCCCCCGTTTTCACTATGGTCCCGCGCGATGAAGCCGCTTCAAGACGCGCGGCCGCCAGCTTCGCTTCCCAGTGGTGGCCTGCCGCTCAACCTGGCGCAGTGGTGCCTTGCACTCGTGCGTCCGCCACGATCGCGGACCCCGCCGGTATCGGCAGGAGCCATTGCCGCCATCGTCATCACGCTTGCCGCCATCGTGGCTGCGATGTTTTTGCTCGATGTCCCGGCGGTCGCGTGGGCGCATCATTTGCCGCGCGGCATGGTCGATGTGTTCGAGGTCATCACCAATGCTGGGCTTTCCGGCTGGTATCTCGTCCCGTCCGGCATCGTCGTCGTGTTGCTTGCGGCGCTGGCCTCGCCGGCGTCGCCGCGCGCGACATGGGGCGTCCTGACGGCGCTGGCGGCGCGCTTCGGTTTTTTCTTCCTTGCGGTCGGCGTGCCGGGGCTGATGACCAATGTGCTGAAACACCTCATTGGTCGCGCGCGGCCCTACATTGAACAGGCCGGCCACCCGTTCACCTTTGCGCCGCTCAATTGGAGCTCGAATTACGCCAGCCTGCCGTCCGGCCATGCGACGACGGCAGCCTCCGTGGCGTTCGCCATCGGCGCGATCTGGCCGCGCACCCGGCCGTTCATGTGGCTTTACGTGCTGATCATCATGTTCAGCCGTATCGTGCTGATGTCACACCATCCAAGCGATGTCATCGCTGGTGCCCTGGTCGGTACGGTTTTTGCGGCTTTGGTGCGCCGCTGGTTCGCGGCGCGGCGGCTGGTGTTTTCGCCGCGCACGCTTGCCGCCTACCCGGGCCCGTCACTGGGGCGCATCCGCACCGCAATCAAAAGCGTCTTGAGTTCGTAAATTCAGTCGTGCGCCGCGGCTGCGAGTGCCGCGAACCCGCGCTCGAGATCGGCAGTCAAATCCTCGACCGCCTCCAACCCGATGTGAAAGCGCACGGTCGGACCGCCCGGCTGCCAACGTGTCGCGGTGCGCAATGGCGCGCAGTCGAACGGGATCGCCAGGCTCTCAAAGCCGCCCCACGAGGCGCCGATGCCGAACAGCTCGAGCGTGTCGAGGAAGGCAAAGACCGCCTTCTGCGGCACCGGCTTGAGCACCATGCTGAACAAGCCGCAGGCGCCGGTGAAATCGCGCTTCCAGATCGCGTGACCCGGATCGCCGGGCAGCGCCGGATGCAGTAGCCGAAGCACTTCCGGCCGCTGCGCGAGCCAGCGCGCAATCTCGAGGCCTGATCGATAATGTCGTTCGAGCCGCACCGACAGCGTGCGCAGGCCGCGCAGCCCGAGATAGGTGTCGTCCGGCGCTTCGTGTAATCCGGTGTACCGCGCCGTGTTTTTCAGCGCCGCGACCGTCGCCGCGTTCGCCGAAATGATGCCGAGCATGACGTCGGAATGGCCGCCGATATATTTGGTGCCGGCCTGAACGGCGAGATCGACGCCGTAATCGAGCGGCCGGAAGTAGAGCGGCGTCGCCCAGGTGTTATCCATCAGCACATACGCGCCCTTGTCGTGCGCCACGCGGGCAATCGCGGGCACGTCCTGCATCTCGAAGCTGAGCGAGCCGGGCGATTCCAGATAAATTGCCCGCGTGTTGTCGCGAAATTGGGCGGCGACGGCGGGGCCGGCCAGCGGATCGTAATAGGTTGTGCTCACGCCGAGGCGGCTGAGAATATGCTCGCAGAAATTCCGCGTCGGCCCGTAGGCGCTGTCGGTGACGAGGACATGATCGCCGGCGCGGACTACTGAAAGCAGCGCCGTCGAGATCGCCGCGAGACCGGATGGCACGAGCGCCACGCCGGCGCATTGCGAACCTTCGAGCTCGGCGAGTGCGTTTTCCAGCGCCTCCGTGGTCGGCGTGCCGCGCCGCCCGTACTGATAGCGGGCGCGGTGTGCCAGAAAATCCTCGGCGTTCGGATAGAGCACGGTCGAGGCGTGATAAACCGGCGGATTGACGAAGCCGTGATAGGACTTCGGATCGCGCCCGGCGGTGACGAGCCGGGTATCCGTCCGGCGCGGCGGCTTGGCTTTTTTATCGCTGCTGTCGTTCATGCCGGGCTGGCCCGTCCGTGAAGCGGCGTTGCGGCCGCGGATTTGCATTACCCCGACATAAAACCCCGCCGTCAACCCCTTGACCTCGTAGCGCCGCCGTTCTCAGATGGCGTGCGGCTCCTGCTGAAAGGTCCGGTCATGAAACGTATAGCGACGGCGCTCTCGATTGCCATGCTGCTTGCGTTTTCGGCGCAAGCGGCCTGGTCGCAAACGCTGCAGACGGTCAAGCAGCGCGGTCAGCTGATCTGCGGCGCCAACGGCACTTTGGCCGGCTTCGGCCTGCCGGATCCGCAGGGGAACTGGACCGGTTTCGACGTCGATTTTTGCCGCGCCGTCGCGGCGGCGATCTTTAACGATCCGAGCAAGGTCAAGTTCGTACCGTTGACCACGGCCAACCGATTCACCGCGTTGCAATCGGGCGAGATCGACGTGCTGTCGCGCAACACCACCTGGACCATGTCGCGCGACACCACGCTCGGCCTCGATTTCACCGGCGTCACGTTCTTCGACGGCCAGGGTTTTATCGTGCACAAAGCGCTGAAGGTCAGCTCGGCGCTCGAGCTCAATGGCGCGTCAGTTTGTGTGCAGCAGGGCACCACCACCGAGCTCAACCTCGCCGATTATTTCCGCTCGCATAACATGCAGCTCAAGTCGGTGACGTTCGCCACCGCCGATGAAGCGGTGAAAGCCTACGATTCCGGCCGCTGCGATTCCTATACGACCGATTCGTCGGGCCTGTACGGCGAACGGCTGCGCCTCGCCAACCCGAACGACAACATCGTGCTGCCGGAGATCATCTCCAAGGAGCCGCTTGGCCCCGTGGTGCGCCAGGGCGACGACACCTGGGAAGACCTGGTGCGCTGGACCCACCAAGCCATGCTCGACGCCGAAGAGCTCGGCGTCACCAAGAGCAATGTCGACGAGCAGCTCAAATCGGCCAATCCCGAGGTGCGGCGGCTCCTCGGCGTCGAGGGCCAGTTCGGCCAGTCGATTGGGCTGACCAACGATTGGGCCTACCGCATCGTCAAGCACATCGGCAATTACGGCGAGAGTTTTGAGCGCAATGTCGGGCAGGGCTCGCCGCTCAAGATCGCGCGCGGGCTCAATTCGCTCTGGACCAAAGGCGGCTTGCAGTACGGGATCCCGGTGCGCTGAGCCCAAGCCGTTGCGGATCCGGCCGCCGGGGCCAGCAATCAGGCGATCGGTACCATGACGGCCGCCGTTAGACCGCAAAACTACACGGTGCGCGCCGGCCGCATTGCGTTGCAGGTGCTTTTGGCGGTCGTCGTCGGCGGCCTCATCTACGGCGCCTTCGTCAACGCCGCCGACAATCTGGCGCGCGCCCACATCGCGTCGGGCTTTCATTTCTGGAACAATTCGGCCGGCTTCGACATCAGCCAGACGCTCATTGCCTATTCGGCGAGCACGTCGACCTTCGGGCGCGCGTTCTGGGTGGGCCTCCTCAACACGCTTGTCGTCGCCGGGCTCGGCATCGTGCTGGCGACGCTGCTGGGTTTCACCATTGGCATCGCCCGGTTGTCGCGCAACTGGCTGGTGGCGCGATTGGCCGGCGGCTACGTGGAATCGATCCGCAACATCCCGCTCCTGCTGCAGCTTCTGTTCTGGTACAATGCCGTGCTCAAGACGCTGCCGGAATTGCGCAGCAGCATTGCGCTGCCGACCGGCGGGTTCCTCAACAATCGCGGATTGTTTTTGCCGCGTCCGGTGTTCGCGCCGGGGTTAATCGCCGTCGTGGCGGCGTTGGTCATCGGCATTATCGCAGCGGTCGCGCTGCATATTTGGGCGCGCCGCCGCCGCGAGCGCACCGGCGCGCCGGCGCCGGTCGGCTGGTGGAGCGCGGCTTCGATCGTCGGTTTGCCTCTGGCGGCGTTCGCCCTCGCCGGCTTCCCGCTTACGTTTGAAATGCCGCAGATGAGCCGGTTCAACGTGATCGGCGGCCTGGAAATTTTACCCGAATTCGCGGCGCTGGCGTTGGCGCTGTCGGTCTATACGGCGGCCTTCATCGCCGAAGTGGTGCGCGCCGGCATTCTGGCGGTATCGCCGGGCCAGACCGAGGCGGCGCAGGCGCTCGGGCTGCGTTCCGGCGCGACGCTGCGGTTGGTCGTAGTGCCGCAGGCCATGCGCGTGATCGTGCCGCCGCTGACCAGCCAATATCTCAATCTCATCAAAAACTCGTCGCTCGCTGTCGCCATCGGCTACCCCGACCTGGTGCAGGTCTTTGCCGGCTCGGTGCTCAACATCACCGGTCAGGCCGTCGAAGTCATCGCCATCACCATGGCGGTCTATCTCACCATCAGCCTGGTCACGTCGCTTCTGATGAATCTATATGGGCGGATGACCGCCGTCGTGGAGCGCTGACCATGGCGGCGATAGCCGACACGCCGGTTGTCTACGTGCGCACGGCGCCGGCCGAAATGCTGCCGCCGCCGGTCGCAAGCTCGGGCTTTATCGGCTGGCTGCGCGCCAATCTGTTCTCCTCGCTCGGCAATACCGTCCTGACGCTTGCCTGTGCGGCCTTGATCTTTTGGGCCGTGCCGCCGCTCGTACGGTTCTTGTTCATCGATGCGGTGTGGGCGGGCCCCGATCGCGAGGTCTGCCTCGCCACCGCTGCCCATCCGGAGCCGGGTGCCTGCTGGGCCTTCGTGCGGGTGTGGCTGTCCTATTTCATCTACGGTTTTTATCCGATCGCCGAACGCTGGCGCGTCGACGTTTTCTTTGCCGCGCTGGCGTTGGGTATCGGTTGGCTCGGCTGGCTGTCGGCGCCGCGCCGCGATCTCGGCGCCCTCTACGTCTTCATCATTCTGCCGGTGCTCTCGTTCGTCTTGCTCTACGGCTTTCCGGCGATCGGCCTTGCCGTCGTCACGACCAATCTCTGGGGCGGCGTTCTGGTGACCATCGTGGTGGCGACGGTCGGCATCGTCGCGTCGCTGCCGATCGGCATTCTGCTCGCGCTCGGCCGCCGCTCCGAACTGCCCGCGGTGCGCTGGTTCGCCATCGGCTTCATCGAATTCGTCCGCGGCGTGCCGCTGATCACGGTGCTGTTCATGGCGAGCGTGATGCTGCCGCTGTTCGTGCCGCAGCATTTCGAGCCGGACAAGCTCCTTCGCGCCCTGATCGGCGTGGCGCTGTTCGCGTCGGCCTACATGGCCGAAGTGGTGCGCGGCGGGCTCGCCGCGGTGCCGCGCGGCCAATACGAGGCGGCGCGGGCGCTGGCGCTGACCTATTGGCGCATGATGGGGCTCGTCATCCTGCCGCAGGCATTGCGCATTACGCTGCCCAACATCGTCAACACCTTCATCGGCCTGTTCAAGGACACGACGCTCGTCTTCGTGGTCGGCATTTTCGATTTCCTGCGCACCATCGAGGCGGCGCGCGGCGATCCGAAATGGGCGACGCCGGTGACTGCCACCACCGGGTATGCGTTCGCCGCCATGTTCTATTTCGTCTGCTGCTACGGCATGTCGCGTTACGCGCGCGGCGTCGAAGCGCGATTATCGCGCGGCGACCGGCGCTGAAAGGGCGGTCATGCAAAAGCCCGACCAGGTGTCTGCAAAACAATCCGGCGCCGAAGCGGCCGTTGAAGTCGTCGGCCTGCAAAAGTGGTTCGGCGAGTTTCACGTGCTGCGCGACATCAATCTGGCGGTGGCGCGCGGCGAGCGCATCGTCATTTGCGGTCCGTCCGGCGGCGGCAAGTCGACGCTCTTGCGCTGCGTCAACCGGCTGGAAGACTGGCAACGCGGCAAGGTGGTGGTCGGCGGCATCGAACTGACCGACGACCCCAAGCAGATCCTCGCCGTGCGCCGCAACGTCGGCATGGTGTTCCAGCAATTCAATCTGTTTCCGCACCTCACGGTTCTGGAAAACTGCACGCTGGCGCCGATCTGGGTGCGCCGCATGCCGAAAAAGCAGGCCGAAGAGCTGGCCATGCGGTTTCTGACACGGGTCAAGATCCCCGAGCAGGCGCACAAGTACCCGGCGCGGCTCTCCGGCGGCCAGCAGCAGCGCGTGGCGATCGCCCGCGCGCTGTGCATGAATCCGGACATCATGCTGTTCGACGAGCCGACCTCGGCGCTCGATCCCGAAATGGTCAAGGAGGTGCTCGACACCATGGTCGAACTGGCGGCCGACGGCATCACCATGCTGGTGGTGTCGCACGAAATGGGTTTCGCCCGCCAAGTCGCCGACCGGATGATTTTCATGGCCGACGGTCAGATCGTCGAGATCAACGCGCCCAAAGCATTCTTCGAGTCGCCGCAGCATGAACGGACGAGGCTGTTCCTGCAGCAAATTTTACGTTGAACGAATCGGTGCGGCGCGGCCTGCGCCATATAAACGAAACGTTATCTCAAATCGCGCGTAACATTACAAAGCGGTAATCCGCGCGCCTGCACCTGACCAAACTTTAACTTGAGTCGTGCGCGCGTCGCGCCTTTAATTTCCATCACGCTCGAGTTCCTGGAGGAACATATGATCAAGCCCGTTATTGCCGCGACGGCCGTGCTTGTCATCGCCGGCTCTTCGATCGTGTATGCCCAGCATCGTTTCGGCGAGCGCGACGGCTTCCGCCCCCGCGCCGAACAGGGCTACCGGCCGAGCGCCGAAGATTTGGCGGCGTTCACCGATGCCCGTATCGCGGCGCTCAGGGCCGGTCTCGAACTGACGCCCGACCAGGTCAAGAACTGGCCGCCATTCGAGCAGGCGTTGCGCGAGGCGGCGCAGCTTCGCCTCGAGCGCATGCAGGCCGGAGCGCAGCAACGCGACCCTGCGCCGAACGCTCAGGCGGCGCCGCAGCAAGGCCAAGCGCCGAGCAGCCCGTTCGATCGCTTGGCCCAACGCGCCGACCGGATGGGCAAGGCGAGCGCGGCGTTGAAGAAAGTGGCCGAGACCGGCCAGCCGCTCTATCAGAGCCTGACCGATGCGCAGAAGCAGCGCTTCACGCGGCTGGCCCGCATGCTGCGGCCGCACTTCCGCCGCTTCGCTTTCAACGACCGCGAGGATGGCTGGCGTCCCGGCGGCCATGGATTCCGTCGTGACGGCGAGGGCTTTGGGCCGCGCCATCATCGGTCCGGTCCGAATGGCTCCAACACTCAAGGCGATCCGGACTCGCAGCTCTGATGACCGTTTCCCCCGGCGCCTGCTGAGTTTTCGCCTCCCCGCAGCGGGCGCTACGATGGAAGCCGCAGGTCTCCTGGTCCTGCGGCTTTCTTCTTTTGCGGCAGAGCAACGCATCCGGCAGCAGGCTGACGTGCTACAGTCAACCTACTGCACGAAGGCATTTGCGATGCAAAAGATCAGCCTCGACGAAAAATTCGCACTATTCCACGAGTGCTGGCGGCCGAAGACGATCGCCGCGCTCAACGGCCAGGAGGTCAAGCTCGTCAAGGTCAAGGGTGAATTTCCTTGGCATCATCACGAGCGCGAAGACGAGTTCTTCATGGTATGGGCGGGGGTCTTCCGCGTGGAATTCAGGGATCAGGTGGTGACGCTTCGTCCTGGTGAATGTGTGGTCGTGCCGCGTGGCGTCGAGCACCGAACCTGTGCGGATGACGAGGCTTGGATTCTGTGTTTCGAACCAGCCGAGACGCTTAACACCGGCAACATCCACGATGCCACCTACACGGCGCCGCGTGGGTCGACGATCTAGACTCGTCGGTTGGCGGAGCCAGGCAAAAAGTCGCTAGCCTGCGCCCGACATCATGCCCGGCTCTCGTGCCTGCGGCTTAGCGCCAGTGGCAGTTCGGTCGGGGCTTGCAGGCCCTGATGTTCGCCGCTCTCCAGCCACCCAACCTGTTGCAAGTGCCGGGTGGGCAATAGCCGGAATTCGGCCAATCGGACCATCTGCGCTGCGCTGACGCTGGCGTCGTAGTCTGCGTGATCGCCAACAGGCCGATCGCGGAAGCCGCGATAAGGACGAGCAAGGTCTTCATTGTTTCTCCCTCTAAAGTTCTCGCGGCCGCTCAAGCCGATCCGACCAGTCCCGCCATCGGCTTTATTTGTTCGCTACCGGGGAACACGTTGGCCGCGAGCAGGCGCTCGTCGGCGCGCAAGTGATCCTGCAGTAGCCCCTTGAGCACGGCGCGAAGATCGGTCGTCGGCCGGAAGTCGCGGTTCTCCAGGAGATTGGCCTGCTTGAGCCCCGGCCAATCGGCGATGACGCGGCCGCCTTTGAGCGCGCCGCCGACGGCAAGCGCTACGGTCGCGGTGCCGTGGTCGGTGCCCTTGCTGCCGTTGATGCGCGCGGTACGGCCGAATTCGGTGATGAGCACCACCACGGTCTCGTGCCACACGGCGCCCATTTTGTCCTTGATCGCCGCCAGCGCGTCGTCAAGCGCGCCGAGGAGCTGTGCCAGCGTCCCGCTGGCGATGCCCTCCTGGTAATGGGTATCCCAGCCGGTCAGCGAGAGCGCGCCGACGCGCGGCCCGTCAGGGTGCGCCAAGGATTGCGCCGCCGCACCCGTGACTGCCGAGAAATAGGCGCGCTGCTGCGCCGCATAGGCAAGCGGCGAAGCGAAAGTCCCGGCGACTGGGCCGGCGGGCTTCTCCACCATGCCGGATTTTGCGGCAAGCGCAGCAAGCTTGGCGCGGCCTTCCAGGACCTGCGCGAACCGAATTTCGGTGTGGCGATACAACTCGATCAGCCGGCTCATCGTATCGTCGCCTGCCGGCGGAATGCGGCGCGGCGACCAGACCAGCATCGGGGCCGGGCCGCGGACCACCAACGGGGTAATCGGCCCGACCGCGAATGCGCTGCCGGCATTCGTGGCGAGACGGTCCTCGGCTGCGAGACCGCCAAGCAAGCGATTGAGCCAGCCCGTCCGGACCGCGCCCGGTTTTTCGACGCCGCTTTCCAGCACGTTCTGGCCGTCAAAATGCGAGCGCTCGCGGTAGGACGTTGCCGAGGCGTGGACGACGATCGCCTCTTTGGCCGCGAACATGCGGTGCAGATTCGGCATCGCCGGATTAAGCGCGAAAAAATCGTCGAGCTTGAGGGCGGGCGTCTTGCCGGCCAGCGTCAGCGCGTCGTCGCCGCGGAGCGACACCCAATCCGGGTCGCCGACCGGGGCCACCGTAGCGAGCCCGTCCAGAGCGCCGCGCAACACGATCGCCAGAAAGCGCGGATCACGGCCTTCGGCGCGGGCGAGCTTGGGCAGGTGCGCCCAGGCGAACAGCGCGCCAGTGCCGAGCAGAAGTTGGCGGCGCGATGGCGAGTGCAGGGTCCCCATGTCATCTCCGTAAGAATTCCGGCGCCATCAGCAAAAGTGTCAGCGCCTGGGTGCGATTGCCGGCGCGGGCTACGGCCTCACGCGTTTCGGCGGACGCGAGTGGCCCGAGCCCGTCGTCGATGAGTGCGACCGGATCGAGCCGCTCTGCGACCCGGCCGGCGAAAGTGTTGGCGATGTCGGCGCGCTGCGCGAGGCCGTCGATCCAGGCGGATTCGTGTTCGGGAAAGCCGTTTGGACCCGGCGGACGCCACATCGGCTCGCCGAGCAAAGCCTGCGCGCCCATGAACCGTGCAACAATACCGCGCCCGCCGGCCAGCCGCAGAGCGCCGACGTGCCAGTCGAACGGACGTTTCAGTTTGGTGCGTGCCGGTGTCCACGACTCGTCAGCGCTGATCAGCGCCTTGGCCACCTCTTTCAAATCGCCGTCGCTGACGGTGAATCGCTCCACCAATTTGTCGACGAGGGTTTGCGGCGGTTCGTCGGCGACGAAATGCACCGCGAGCTTGCGCGCTATGTGCCGCGCTGTAGCCGGATGGGCTGCCAGATCGGCGAACACGGCGCGGCCCTGCTCGAATCCGGTATCGGCATAACGCGCGCCCATGACGATCTGCTCAACGGGGTCATGAAAGCGCCGGAAGAACACGAATTCGCCGCCGTGCAACGCTGCGCCAGTGTTGGTGAAGGTCCAGCCGGTGAGCACATTGGCGAAGCTCGTAACATCGGCCTGGGAATAGCCGGTGCGGACGCCGAGCGTGTGCAATTCCAACGCCTCGCGGGCAAGATTTTCGTTGATGCCACGATTGCGATTGATGCCGGCGACTGAGTGCGGTCCTATCGAAAAGGCATTGTCGAGGTAATACAGCATGGCCGGATGGCTTTCGGCCGCGATCAGCATGTCGACGAAGCGGCCAAGCACGTGCGGACGGATCGCTTCGCGTTCGTAAGAGCCCGCAATGGCGACGAACCGGTTATTCGAAACGCAAAAATGATTCGACCAGAACCAGACGAGGCGTTCAACGAAGCCGATTTGACTGGAGAGCGCGGCCTCAATCCGAACCTGCGCCTCATTTTGCACAAGCCGCAGCGGCAGCGCCGGCTGCTGATTTTTTCCATTCGCGGCCGGCGGCTGCCCGCCAGCTTGCGCCCCGGCCTCAGGGTTCATGGCGGGGGTATTGCCTGTGCCAGCAGGCGCCTGCGGCGTGGCCTGCTGGGCCAGTTTTTGCCGCGCCATCTGTTCGGCGCGATATTCGGCGACGGCTTGCCCCGCCTGAGCGCTATTGGGCAGATTGGCCGCCGCGACCTGGCCGGCGCCGGGACGCTCGAGTTCGGCCAATAAGGCGCCACGCGGATCGTCGGCAATGGCCGCAATCGCGCCGGGAACGGGACCGAAGCCGAAGCGGTGCAACGCCAACGCGGCGGCAAATTTTGGATCGAGGGCCATGGCATCGCCTCGGAGTTTGGTAGAGGTGGACCTTGAAGGCCCTCGCGCCTCATTTCCGAGCAATCGTGGCACGATCGGCGTCAACGCAGCGTCATGGCGGCGTCAACAAAAAGCTTTCAGAGAATGAAAGACTTAGGCCTCGTTTGAGCCCCTCGATGACGAGGCGGGCGGAGCCGTCCTAGTGTCTGCAGATCAGGAATGATAGAATCGTGTAACTGATAATCGGCGGTCCAAGCCATGGCGAAGCTCGGCAGCGTCACCTTGCGTCTGCTCGGCTCGTTCGCGATCGAAGCGGACGTCGGCCGTGTCATTCCGATTTCGGTTCGCGGAAGAAAACCGCAGGCCTTGCTCGCTTATCTGGCGATGCAGCCCAACTACCAAGCGAGGCGCGAAGCGCTTGCGGCGCTATTTTGGGGCGACAATCTTGACATGCTGGCGCGCCACAGTTTGCGTCAATGCCTCAATTCCTTGCGCGGCGATCTGTGCGCCGCAGCCGAAATTCTTCTGGTCGACCGCGAAGTGATCGGGCTGCAAGCGCCATTGCTCCACGTCGATGCGCGTGCCTTCATGGCGCTGGCGGCTTCCAAACGCCCGGCAGACCTTACTCAGGCCGCCTTGCTTTGGCGCGGTTCATTCCTGCGAGATTTTATCCTCGACGCTGAAGAGTTCGATGCGTGGCGCAACCGCGAGGCCGACCGGCTTGCGGCGGCGGCAACGGGCGTTTTCGATGCGCTATGCCACAACGCCGAGGCCGCCGGCGATGGTGACGCCGCCATCGCGGCGGCGGAACGCTCGATCGCGCTCGATCCTACGCGGGAGGATCGGCAGCGCCGCGCACTGCAGCTCCTGGCGCGCTACAAGGGCCGCGACGTTGCGCTCAGCCGCGCCGAGTCGCTCATCGCGCTCTTGCGCAATGAACTTGATGTCGCTGCCGAACCGGCGACGCGCGGTCTAATCGAAGAGATCAAGCGCGGCGCGTTCGAGCGAGCGGAGCGGGGCGAGGCGCAGGCATCGGCCGCACAGAACGTCGTTGAGCCGGGTATTCCGTCGGATAGTTCGCTTCAGCCGCCAATGGTGCCTGCACCGCTGGACGCGGAACTGGCCCCAGGTCCCGCGCTGCTCGCCGATGCGACTGAGCCGGCCGGCGATCTTCCTCCGCCGCGCTTCTGGCGAAAAATGCAACCGGCTGGCATGTGGGCGAGTGTCGGCATTCTGGCGATTGCTGTTGTCGCTGCCCTGACCTTTCCCCATGGCTTGAAGCCAATGCGGCTTGCCGCCGTTCCACCGGCCAACCAAGGCGTCGTGGTTCTGCCATTCGCGTTCGATAACTCGCAGCGCGCCGAGGACGCTGCGTTTGCTCGAGCGCTGACGCATGGCCTGATCGGCTATCTGAGCCGCTTCGCCGAGCTGCGGGTCATATCGGAACCGACCTCCGAATTCTATCGCGATCGTCCGTTCGATCCGAGCCTGATTGCCGAGCTTGGCGTGCGGTATGCGGTCGTCGGTCACGTTTCGAATCAGGGCAACGGCCATCGAATCGACGTGGCGCTGATGGATGCGGCGAGCCGGACCAATGTGTGGTCGGATAATCTGCAGCGCGAGCGAGACGATACGGCGCTGAGCACTGACGATGCGGCGCGCGGCATGGCGCGCATGGTTGCGATTGAAATTCACGATCTGGCGGCCTTACGAACGCGCGACAAGCCGCGCGCAGACCTGACAACGAGAGAATTGGTCGCGCGCGGCTATTGGGCGCTGCAGCGCGGCAGCACACGGGAAAATCTCTCTGCTGCTCTCTCCTGGTTCAACGAGGCGCTGCAACGAGAGCCCAACAATGTGGTTGCGCTTCTAGCCGTGGCACGGGTGCAGGTCTCGGGCACGATGAATTTCATCGATCTTGGTCCGCCGCCCGATCTCGGCGCGACCGAGCGCGTTTTGAATGATGTGCTGCGCAAATATCCGAATTCGATTTCTGCGCTGTATAGTCTCGCGCTGTTGCAGAAACACCGCCGCGAATACGAGGCGAGCATGCGGTTGCTGCAGCGCTGCCTCGAAATCAACCCGAGCTTCCTGCCCGCGCAAGGCCAGATGGGTGACGTCCTGACCCGGCTTGGGCAGCCGGACAAGGGGCTTGAATTGGTTCTGCAGACGATCCGGGCTGCCACACCCAACGATCCCACCACGGGGTACTGGTACCTGTTCGCTGCCGAGGCCGAGCTCGAACTGGGCCATGATCAGGAGGCTCTCGCCTGGGCCCTGCGCGCCGATGCTTTCATGCCCGGCTCGCCTTTGGTCCAAGTCTGGCTGGCGTCGATTTACGCTACCGTGGGCGATAAGCCCAAGGCCGCGAAATACGTTGCGGCTCTGGCCAAGGCGGCGCCAGAACGCCTCCGTGCATTTCTGCAACGCAGGCGCGACGATGACGATCCCAACCCTTGGCACAATCTAAAGATCTTTAAGGGCTTGCGTCTGGCTCTCAGCGGGTAAGCGTGTCCTCCGCACTGTCCGATGCGGCGCCCTCGAGCCGCGTCCAGATCCGCCAACCAGGACGTCATTATTCCTCGTAGATCATCTTGCGCGTCATGCCGCCGTCGATGATGAAATTGGCGCCGGTGACAAACCCGGAGCGCTCGCCGTCGAGCAGCCAGGCGACGAGTTCGGCGACATCATCCGGCTTGCCGACGCGACCGGTGGGATGCTGATCATGATCCTTGCGGCGCAACGCGGCGTAATCCTTGGTCTCTATCCAGCCGGGACTGACGCAGTTGACCCGGATGTCCGGGCCGAGGCTGACGGCGAGCGAGTGGGTGAGGGCGACCACGCCGCCTTTTGAAGCCGAATAGGATTCCGTATTCGGCTCCGACATTTTGGCGCGTGTCGACGCGATAGTGACGATTGCACCGCGTGTCTTGCGCAACGCCTTTTCGGCGGCGCGGGCCAGCAAAAACGTGGCGGTCAGGTTGGTGTCGATGACGCGATGCCATTCTGCGAGCGTCAGTTGGTGGAGCGGCTTTCGGACCATGATGCCGGCGTTGGAGACGAGCCCGTCGAGCCGGCCGAAGCGCGCGGCGACCGCAGCAACGGCCCGCGCTGCGGTTTCCTCCTCGCGCACGTCGCCCTCGATCAGCACGACGTTGCGCGCTCGCGGCGGAAAATGGCGGGTGAGGCCGGTGCCCGGCAGGTCGAGAACGCCGACGCGCCAGCCGGAGCCGAGCAGATGACGGCAAACGGCGCGGCCGATGCCGTTCGCGCCTCCGGTCACCAGGGCGACGCGCTTCACGCCGGCCATGGCTTGGTGACGGCGGCTCAGCCGCGTTCGACCGGCAGGTCGGGGCGCGAGCCCCACTCCGACCACGAGCCGTCGTAGAGACCCTGGGGCGAACGGCCGACGGACTCCAACGCCAAGGTCAAAATGGCCGCGGTGACGCCCGAGCCGCACGAGGTGATGATCGGCTTATCGAGATCGACGCCGGCCGAGGTGAACGCGTCCTCGATGCGCTCGCGCGAAAGCAAGCGGCCGTTTTCCACCACGCGCTCGAACGGCACGTTGAACGAACCGGGCATATGGCCCGCGCGCAGGCCCGGCCGCGGTTCCGGCGCCGTGCCGGCGAAGCGCGCCGCCGAGCGGGCATCGACGATCTGCGCGCTGCCATCGGTCAGCGCCATGCGCACGTCGGCCAGCATGGCCACCGCGCGGACGTTCATCTCGGCGTGAAATTCCTTGGCCGGCCGCTTGGTCTCGCCGGTCTCGATCGGCCGGTCTTCGGCCTTCCACTTTGGCAGGCCGCCATCGAGGATAAAAACGTTCTCGACGCCGAACACGCGAAACGTCCACCATACCCGCGCCGCCGAGTAGAGGCCCTGACTGTCGTAGACCACGACGGTGTCGCCATCGCCGATGCCGAGCGCGCCGGCTGCTTCGCTGAACTGATTGTTGCCGGGCAGCATGTGCGGCAGATCGGTCGAGTCATCCGACACCGCCTCGATGTCGAAAAACACCGCACCCGGAATGTGGCCGCTTTTGTATTCGGCATGGGCATCGCGCTTCTGCGTCAGCAGAAAATAGGAGCCGTCGACCGCGACCACGTCGTCGGCGCGCAGATGCTGCGCCAGCCAGTCAGTCGACTTCAGCCAGCGGTTCGGCGGCAGCGGGGCAGGATCGGGATCGGTTCGCAGCATGGATTTTGACCATCGGTGTAGGGAGACATTTATGATAACGCCGGCGCGGCGGCCAAGTTCGTGCGCAATCGGGCCGCGCACCGGCGGTCTTACTCGTAAGGAACCTTGATGTCCGTCCGGCGCTCGAGCCATGCCGGCACCGGCAGCTTCTTCTCGCGCAGGAACGCCGGATTGAACAGCTTCGATTGATAACGCGTGCCGTAATCGGCCAGCACGGTGACGATGGTGTGTCCCGGACCGAGCTCCTTGGCGAGGCGCACCGCGCCGGCGACGTTGATGCCCGAAGAGCCGCCGAGGCAAAGGCCCTCGTGCTCGAGCAGGTCGAAAATGTAAGGCACGGCCTCGGCGTCGGGAATCTGATAGGCGATGTCGATCGGCGCGTCTTCGAGGTTTTGGGTGATGCGGCCCTGGCCGATGCCCTCGGTGATCGACGAGCCTTCGGATTTCAGGACGCCGGTCGTGTAGTAGCTGTACAGCGCCGCGCCCATGGGGTCGGCGAGCGCGATGCGCACCGCTTTGTTGTGCTCCTTGAGCGCTATGGCAACACCGGCAAGCGTGCCGCCGGTGCCGACGGCACAGGTAAATCCGTCGACCTTGCCGTCGGTCTGCCGCCAGATTTCCTGTCCGGTGGTCTCGATGTGGCCTTGCCGGTTGGCGACGTTATCGAATTGATTGGCCCAGATCGCGCCGTTCTTTTCCGATGTCGCCAGTTGCGCGGCGAGCCGGCCGGACACCTTCACATAATTATTGGGATTGGCGTAGGGAACGGCCGGCACTTCGATCAGCTCCGCGCCGCACAGCCGCAGCGTATCCTTCTTTTCCTGGCTCTGCGTTTCGGGAATGACGATGACGGAACGAAAGCCCAGGGCGTTGCCGACCAAGGCGAGCCCAATGCCGGTATTGCCGGCGGTCCCTTCGACAATGACGCCGCCCGGCCGCAGCTCGCCCTTTTTCATGGCGTCGCGAATGATGAACAGCGCGGCGCGGTCTTTGACCGACTGCCCGGGATTCATGAATTCGGCCTTGCCCAGGATGGTGCAGCCGGTCGCCGCCGAGACGCGTTCGAGCCGGATCAGGGGTGTGTTGCCGATCGCTTCAACGATACCGTTACTGACTTGCATGAGAACATCCGCCGGCCGGGACCCTAAAGGACCCCATCCGCCGAAACAAGGCACGGGGACCAAGCCTTGCCGCGGCCGACATATGGGCGGGGCATCCTGATCTGGGACAAACGCCTCGAATCCACCGTTCCGCTGCAACGCCGTCGAAACCATAGCGCGTCGGAGACCGACCCGAGCGGCCTTCCATTCATCTCTTGTTTGCGGCCGTGCCCATATGCGTGGCGACGGGCTTCACAGGCGGCAGCCCGCTTTGGCTTATCCGGTCGCGGTAATGAATCTCGACGTCAACACGCTCTTCCTCGTCACCATCTACGTGGAAGCGATCCTGGGCCTGCTGCTGCTGTTCGCCTGGGTGCAGAACACGGCGATCACGGCGGTGGCATGGTGGGGCTTTGCCCATCTGCTGCGCGCTGCCTCGGTGGTTCTGTTCGGCCTCTACGGTTCGGTGCCGGACATCGTTTCCATCGACGCCGCCAACGCCATTCTGTTCACCGCCTTTGCGCTGACCTGGACCGGCGCGCGGGTGTTCGATCATCGGCGACCGCAGCCACTGTTGCTGTTCGGCGGTGCCGCGCTGTGGCTCGTGCTCTGCCGCATGCCGCTCGTCGCCGATTCGTTCAACATGCGCGTTCTCGTCAGCTCCAGCATCATCACCGCCTATACGTGGGCCACCGCGTACGAGTTCTGGCGCGGCCGCAGCGAGCCGCTGGTGTCGCGCTGGCCGGCGATCTTCATGCTGTTTGCGCACGGCGCGCTCTATCTGCTGCGCACCCCGTTCGGCGCCATGCTGCCGTGGTCGCCGACCAGCAATGAAGTGTTCGAAAGCGTCTGGCTCACGGTGCTCAGCTTCGAAGCGCTGCTATTCACCATCGCCATCGCCTTCATCCTGCTCGCCATGGCCAAGGAGCGCACCGAGCACCGGCACAAGACCGCAGCGCTGGTCGATCCGCTCACCGGCGTCGCCAACCGCCGCGCCTTCCTGCAGGACGGCGAGGCGCAGCTCAAGCGTCGGGCCGCCGATCCGCGGCCGGTCGCGGCCATGCTGCTCGACCTCGACAATTTCAAATCGATCAACGACCGTTTCGGCCACGCCGTCGGCGATCGGGTGCTTGAGCTGTTTGCCGAGGTGGCGGGCCGCTCGATGCGCCGCATGGACTTGTTCGGGCGGCTCGGCGGCGAGGAGTTCGCCGCGCTGCTGTTCGACGTCAGCCGCGACCGGGCGCTCGCGGTTGCCGAAGAGATCCGTTCGAATTTTGCCGCGGCAAGCGGCGAAGTCGACGGCCGGCCATTGCTCGCGACCGTGAGCATCGGCATCGCCGTCAGTCACGACGCCACGCTCGATCTCGCAGCGCTGTTGGCGCAGGCCGACCACGCGCTCTACCGCGCCAAGGACAATGGCCGCAATCGCATCGAGGTCGCCTCGATCGAGCTCATGCTCGATCGCATCCGCCGTGCCAGCGGCGATAGCGCGGCGCCAGCCTTGGGCGTGAAAACGGCAGCCGCAAAATCCGCCGCTTAGAAGGCCGCCGCCTATTTCACCTCGGCGGGCGTCGAGGTCCCCGGTCCTTCTCCGACGATCAGCAGCACCGCGTCTTCCTCCTTGGCGCCGTCGAAATGCACGTGCTGGCCGTAGTGGGTGACGAACGTGCCCGCGTGCATTGGCACGGTGGCTTCGGGGTCGTACTTGGTGCCGGTACCGACCCACCACGTGCCCTTGAGCACGGTGATGAAACGGTCGTGCGGATGAAAATGCGGGTGGCTGAAATGGTGACCCGCGAGCCATTTGACCATTTGAACGTAAAGCCCTTCCTTGGACGGATCGCCGACCAGAACCGCATTCTGTGCACCGTTTGGGCTCGGCGGCGACCATTTGATCTCATCGGGCAACTTGAACGTGACGGCCGCCTGGTCGAGCCCGGCGGCGCGGGCCAGCCCGCCGGACAGAGCGAGGGCCGAGACCGATAGCAGGCCGAGTTGGCGGCGCGTGAATGGCGACATGATTCCCTCCCTGGGATGAAGTGCTGCACGTCGAGCTGATGCTATCGCGCCCTGCCGGCCGGTACGAGATGGGACATTGCCCGTCAGCCGTGCCTCATTGCCGTGATTGCAGTCGACGTGATCGTCCCGTATGAGGCTCCCAACGTCGGCAACGAGTGTGAAATGAAGCGCAGCAGCCATCGCATCCTCACCACCCATGTGGGCAGTCTCATCCGGCCGCCGGCGCTGCAGGAGTTCTTGCGCGCCAAGCAGGCCGGCAAACCGTACGACGAGGCGGCGTATCGGCGCTGCTTGAAGGACACCGTTTCCGAGGTCGTGCGTAAACAGGCCGAAATCGGCGTCGACGTCGTCTCCGACGGCGAGTTCGGCAAATCGATCTCGTGGTCGCAATACGTGCTGGAGCGGTTGAGCGGCTTCGAGCGGCGGCCGATCAGGCCGGGCGCCAATCCGTTCACCCGCGGCGTCGACCGCGAAAAGTTCGCCGAGTTTTACGCCGAGCTCGATGCCCGCGAGGGCGTGGCGACCACGACCGAGGCAGTCTGCGTCGGCCCGATCAGCTACACCGGCCAGGCGGAGCTGGCGCGCGACATCGAGAATTTCAAAGCCGTGCTCAAGGACGTCAAGGTCGAGGAGGCATTTCTGCCGGTTGCGGCGCCGGCAAGCGTCATTCCGGACCGCAAGAACGAATACTACAAAAGCGACGAGGAGCTCATTCGCGCCATCGGCGCGGCGATGCACACCGAATACCGCACCATCATCGATGCCGGTTTCGTGCTGCAGCTCGACGATGCTCGTGCCGCCGTCACCTATGACCGCATGGTGCCGCCGGCGAGCTTTGCCGAATACCGCAAATGGCTACAGCTGCAGGTCGAGGTGACCAATGCGGCGATTGCCGGCCTGCCGGCCGACCGCATCCGCTATCACGTCTGCTGGGGCAGCTGGCCGGGCCCGCACACCACCGACGTGGCGCTCAAGGACATCGTCGATCTGATCCTGCAGCTCAACGTCGGCGCGCTGGTCATCGAAGGCGCCAATCCGCGCCACGAGCACGAATGGCGGGTGTGGGAAAGCGCCAAGTTACCGCAGGGCAGGGTGCTGATTCCCGGCGTTATCAGCCATGCCACCAACGTGGTGGAGCACCCGGAGCTGGTGGCCGAGCGCATCGTGCGGCTGGCGCGCCTTGTCGGCCGCGACAACGTCATCGCCGGCACCGATTGCGGCTTTGCCCAGGGGCCGTTTCACCGCCGCGTGCACCCGAGCATCATGTGGGCCAAGCTCGGCGCGCTGGTCGAAGGCGCGCGGCTGGCCAGCGCGGAGCTGTGGCGGTAGCGCCTTCGATGAACTCATGCGTCATTGCGAGGAGCGAAGCGACGAAGCAATCCAGAATCAGTGCACCCCGCCCCTGGATTGTTCGCTTCGCTCGCAATGACGATTTATTCCGCGGCGACGGCGTGGACCGGCTCGGCTTCCGGCTCGACGATCGGGCCGCGCTTGGCGCCGAACAGCCAAGTCTGCAGGCGGTCGAGATAGAGATAGACGACCGGCGTGGTGTAGAGCGTGAGCATCTGGCTCAGCGCCAGCCCGCCCACCATGGCGTAGCCCAGCGGCTGCCGCATCTCCGAGCCGGCGCCGTTGCCGAGCGCCAGTGGCACGCCGGCGAGCATGGCCGCCGCGGTGGTCATCAGGATCGGCCGGAAGCGCAGCAGGCAGGCTTCGCGGATCGCGGCGACCGGCGGCATGTGGCGGTCGCGCTCGGCGCCGATCGCGAAGTCGACCAGCATGATGCCGTTCTTCTTGACGATGCCGATCAGCAAAATGATGCCGATGATGCCGATCACCGACAGGTCCATGCGGCCGAGGCGCAGCGCCAAAAGCGCGCCGATGCCGGCCGACGGCAAGGTCGAGAGGATGGTCAGCGGGTGGATGAAGCTCTCATAGAGCACGCCCAGGATGATGTAGACCACGATCAACGCCGCCGCGATCAGCGCCGGCTCGCTGCTCAGCGAGGTCTGGAACGCCTGGGCATTGCCCTGGAACGTGGGAATGATGGTCGACGGCATGCCGATCGCGTTCGATGTCTCGGTCACCGCCTCCACGGCCTGGCCGAGCGACACGCCGCGCACCAGGTTGAAGGTGATGGTCACGGCCGGGAATTGCGCCTGATGCGAGATCAACAGCGGCCCGACGCCGTTGGAGTCGACGCTGACCAGCGCCGATAGCGGCACCGCGCCGCCGGTGAGCGGCGATTTCACATAGAGCCGATCCAGCGTCGACAGATCCTTCTGCAGGTCGGGCAGAATTTCCAGAACGACGAAGTAGGTCTTCAGCTGGGTGAAATACTGCGTGATCTGGCGCTGGCCGAAGGCGTCGTTGAGCGTGTCGTCTATGGCTTGCGGCGAGATGCCGAAACGCGCCGCCTGATCGCGGTTGATGGTGATCTGCAGCTTCGGCGCATTGGCCAGAAGGTCGCTGGTGACGTCGGTGATCTGCGGCAGCTCGCGGAGCTTCTCGGTGAGCTTCTGCGACCACTCATTCAACTCCTGAATGTTCGTGTCCTGCAGCGTGTACTGAAAACCGCCGCGGGCGACGCGGGCGCCGACGTTGATGTCCTGCGTCGGCTGCAGGAACATATTGACGCCCTGCAATTTCGAAAGCTGCGGCCGCAGCCGGTCGATGATCTGCGATGAATTGAGTGCGCGTTCGTCGCGCGGCCTGAGCACGATGAAAAAGCGTCCGGTATTGGCGGACTGCGCGCTGCCGCCGGAGCCGGTGAACGAGCCAAATCCTTCGACGTCGGGGTCTTTGAGAATGATGTCGCCGACGACGTGCATCAGGCGCATCATTTGCGGAGGCGAGGTGTCTTGGGCAGCCTCGGCAAAGCCCTGAATGAGCCCGGTATCCTGGATCGGAAAGAAGCCCTTGGGGATCTCGATCGCCATCACCAGCGTCAGCGCCATGGTGGCAAAGAACACGCCGAGCGTGATCGGCTGGTGCCGCAGCACGATGTCGAGGGTGCGCCGGTAGAATCCGAGCATGCCGTTGAAGCCGCGCTCGATGGCGCGATAGACCCGGCCATGGTTATCGGTTTGGCGGTGCATGAAGCGCGAACACATCATCGGCGCCAGGGTCAGCGACACCAGCGCCGACACGGCGATCGAGGCGGTGACGGTCAGCGCGAATTCGCGAAACAGCCGGCCGATGATCCCGCTCATCAGCAGCAGCGGAATGAACACCGCGATCAGCGAGCAGGAGATCGACAACACCGTGAAGCCGATCTCGCGGGCACCCTTGAGCGCAGCTTCGAACGGTTTTTCGCCGTGCTCGACGTGGCGATAGATGTTCTCAACGACGACGATGGCGTCGTCGACCACGAAACCGACCGCGATGGTGAGCGCCATCAGCGACAGATTGTCGAGGCTGAAGTGCATCAGGTACATGGCCGCGAACGAGCCGGCCAGCGCCAGCGGCACGGTCACGCTCGGAATGAGCGTCGCCCAGAAATTGCGCAGGAATAGGAGAATCACCATCACGACGAGGCAGATGGTGAGCGCCAGTGTCAACTCGACGTCGGCGACCGAGGCACGGATCGTTTTGGTGCGGTCGAGGATGGTCTCGACCTTGACCGCGGGCGGGATGCGCGCGGTGAGCCGCGGCAATTCGGCCTTGATGCTGTCGACGGTCTCGATGACGTTGGCGCCGGGCTGCTTGAACACCGCGAGAATGACGCCGTCCCGGTTGTTCTGATAGGCGGCGACCGTGCGGTCGACCTGTTCCGAAACCGCCTGGCCGACGTCGCGGACCCGGATCGGCGCGCCGTTGCGGTACGCCAGCACCACGTCGTTGAACTTGTCGGCGTCGACGATCTGGTCGTTGGCCGCGATGGTGAACGTGATCCGGTCGGTGTTGATCACGCCCTTGGCGGCGTTCGTGGTCGAGCTGATGAGCGTGCCGCGGATGTCTTCGAGCGTGAGACCGCTCGCGGCGAGCTTGGCGGGATCGACCTGGACCCGGATCGAGGGCGCGCGGTCGCCGAACACCGAGACTTGCGCGACGCCGCTCGCCTGCGAGATCTGCTGCGCCAGGAAGATGTTGGCGAACTCGTCGACGTTGATCAGCGGCATGGTGTCGGAATGCACCGACAGCAGCAGGATCGGCACGTCGGCCGGATTGACCTTTTTGTAGCTCGGCGGCGTCGTCAGCGCCTGCGGCAGCTGCTTGCCGGCGACCGTGATGGCCGCCTGCACGTCCTGTGCGGCGGAGTCGATGTTGCGCTCGAGATTGAACTGGATGACGATCGTCGCTGCTCCGAGCGAGCTCTGCGACGTCATCTGGGTGACGCCGGCGATCTGGCCGAACTGCTGTTCCAGCGGTGCTGCGACCGAGGTTGCCATCGTCTCGGCGCTGGCGCCGGCCCAGGTCGAGGTCACCTGGATGGTGGGAAAGTCGACCTGCGGCAGCGGCGCCACCGGCAGAAACGGAAACGCGACGATGCCGACGAAGGCCAGCGCCGCCATCAGCAACGTGGTCGCGACCGGTCGCCGGATGAACGGTTCGGATATGTTCACGACTGGCCGCCTCGCGCGACGGCATGCGGATCGACGATGGTGACGGCCGCTCCGGTCTGCAGCTTGTACTGGCCGTCGGTGACCACGCGCTCGCCCGCGGCAACGCCGGAGGTCACGATGGTGCGCTCGTCGGTCGTCGTACCGGTGGCGATCGGCCGCGGCTCGACCGTGTTGTCGGTTTTCACGATCCAGGCGAACAGGCCATGCGGACCGCGCTGCACCGCGACGGAAGGAATGACCACGGCCTCTTTGCGGATTTCCAGCAACAGCCGGGCATTGACGAACTCACCGGGCCACAAGGTTTCGTCGGCGTTGGCGAACATCGCTTTCAGCTTATAGGTGGCGGTCGCCTGATCGATCATGTTGTCGATGGTGGCGAGCGTGCCGCTGCTCAACAGCCGGCTGTTGTCGCGGTCGTAAGCGGCGACCTCGACGGCGCCGCGCGCCATCGCGGCGCGCACCGCGTCGAGCGTCTGGGCCGGCAGCGTGAACAAGACCGCGGTCGGCTGCGTCTGCGTGAGCACCGCAATGGCGCCCTGGTCGTTGGCATGCACGACGTTGCCGGGGTCGACCAGCCGCACGCCCATGCGGCCATCGCTGGAGGCGACGATGCTGGTGTAATCGAGATTGGTTTGCGCGGTCTCGATGGCGGCGTTGTCGGCCAGGATCGAGGCTTTCGCCTGATCGACCTTGGCCTGCTGCAGATCGAGGTTCTGCTGGGTCTCGGCGTTCTTTTGCACCAGCGTGCGGAAGCGGGCGAGGTCCTTCTCGGCCGCGGTGAGGGTCGCCTCGTCCATGGCCTTGCGCGCTTTGGCCTGGTCGAGTGCGGCCTGATAGAGGCGCGGATCGATCTTGGCGAGCACCTCGCCTTTTTTGACGCGCTGGCCTTCCTGGAAAAATACGTCTTGCAGCTTGCCGTCGACCTGGCTGTGAATGGCGACGGTAAAGAGCGCCTGCACGGTGCCGAGCCCGGTCAGATAGACCGGCACGTCCTGGTGCGAGACGGTGACGACGCTGACTGGGACCGGGCCCCGCGCCTTGCTGCGGGCGGTGTTGTCCGCCCGCGGCGTCTGGGTCCAATAGACGAGGCCGGCGAGGACAACGACGCCGCAACCGGCCAAAATGATGAGGCTACGGCGCCGCTTGCGGGCGGGCTCGATCGGCTTGGTCTCCAAAGGCATCCCTCAGGCGTCCCGGCGCGGTTTCCTCGACCGCTTGCCGTTATTCTTGGGTAGAATACTTGCCTTTTAATTCACTCTTCCGCCATGGGAAAGCCATTGCGTACCCGCGCGTACACACAGCTCCGCGACCGCACGGAAGTAAATGTCTGCGGCCACTACATAAAATCTCCATTAAGAACGGCGCCCGCTGGTTGCAGCCAAAGTCAAAACCCGCGGGTTCAACCCCGGTGCCGGATTTGCTAGGCTTGCTCTTCCGCACCAATCCGCCCGACCAGGAGAGGATCTATCATGCTCGACATCGCGAGAAAACAAGGCGTTGCCCCGTTCGACACGGCGCGGCTCGACCGCCTGATGGACGAGGCCGGCATGGATGTCCTGGTCGCCACCTCGAAGCACAACGTTCAATATCTCCTCGGCGGCCACCGCGCGTTTTTCTTCGAGTCCATGGATGCCATGGGGCTGAGCCGCTACCTGCCGGTTTTTGTCTACCCGAAGGGCGCCCCTGAAAAGGCGGGCTTTTTCGGCCATCGCATGGAGAACTATCAGAACGAGGTGAAGCCGTTCTGGGTGTCCGAGCTCGACGTGAAGAGTTCAGGCTCGGTGGACGTGATGGAGAAGGCGGCCGCCTACATTCGCAAGCTCAATCCAAAGCCGCATCGCCTGGGCGCCGAGCTTGCCTTTATCCCTGCCGATACCACGGCCGTGCTGCGCAAAGCGTTTCCCGACAGCGACATCAAGGACGCGCTGTTCGTGCTCGAGCGCTTGCGCGCGTGCAAGACGCCGCAAGAGCTCGAGAAGCTGCGCGTCGCGTCCGACCTCGTCATCGATTCCATGCTGGCTGTGATCGACAGTCATGGACCCGGTGCGACCAAAGCCGAGCTGAGCGAAGCGCTGCGCCGCGAAGAAACCATGCGCGGGCTCACCTTCGATTATTGCTTGATCGCGGCCGGCTCGAGCCTCAACCGCGCGCCGTCGGATCAGCGCTGGGAAAAGGGCGATCCGCTGTCGCTCGATTCCGGCGGCAATTATCACGGCTATATCGGCGACCTCGCCCGCATGGCGGTGATCGGCGAGCCGGACAGCGAACTGGTCGACCTGTTGGCCGAGATCGAGGCCATCGAGCAGGCGTCGATGAAGCCGATCCGCGCCGGCGCGCTTGGCAAGGAGATTTATGCCGCGGCCGACGGCGTGCTGCATAAATCGAAGCTGCACAATCACATTCATTTCCTGGCGCATGGCATGGGGCTGGTCAGCCACGAGGCGCCGCGCCTCACCAATTCCGGCCCGGTGCCCTACGACGCCTACGACGCCGACCGTCCGCTCGAAGCCGGCATGGTGGTCTCGGTCGAAACCACGCTGCAGCATCCCAAGCGCGGCTTTATCAAGCTCGAAGATACGGTGGTGGTGGCGCCGAACGGTTTTGAGGTTTATGGCGACCGCGCTCGCGGCTGGAATCGCGCGGGCGGCTGATCCCGCTTGGTGCAGGGCCGGAGGATGAGCGTGAGCAAAGCCAGATATTTATTGTGCGCGCCGGCGATGCTGGCCACGGTGTTGCTCTCGGCAGCGGCGAGCGCCGAGCCTTCACACGACGTATTTGCGCCGCGCGCATCGCACAGCGTGTCCTCGCACGTCGTCGTGGCGCAGACGTCTCATGCGCCGCCCGTTGTGCCGGGGTCGACCGGTTCGGGCGGCGCCTCGAACGGTTCTCACGCGCCGCCACCGGTCCCGGGCTCAACCGACTCGGGCGGTGCCTCGTCAGGCGGTTCGCACGCGCCGCCGCCGGTGCCTGGCGCTGCAGCGTCGTCGGGTGGCAATGCGGTGGGACCGAACGGTGCGGGGGCGTCGCACGCGCCGCCGCAAGTGCCGATGATGGGCGGCAACCCTTAAGGTCGCATGCTCGCATGAGAAGGCGTGTTCGAGGTCGCGCCTTCCCGCCAGGTCCGCTCCGCGTCTCTACTCGACACAGCCGCCGATCGGCTGCTTGCAGGTGAAGCCATTACCGCGGCAGCGCTTGAGCGCGGCCTCGGTGGTGTCGCCCGAGGCCCAACCGGCGCGGTTCGTGGTGTGGCCGGTGGTGATGTAGACGCAGCCGTAATTCCAGGCGCCGGTCGATTTGCAGGTGGTGCCGCCGGCGTCGCGGCAGGCTCGGATGGCGCTGCTCCTGGCTTCGTCCTCGGTCGAGCGGGTGCCCGAATACCCGATCGCCACATGGACGCGGCCGTGCACGCGCCAGATCGAGGAGGCGATCGCGTTCCATTGCTTCTCCGGCGGAGGTGGTGGTGGCGGCGGAGGCGGAGGAGGCGGCGGCGCCACGGCTTCTCGCAAATGATCGACCTCCGAGAGTGCGCTCGCTGGTGGCGGCGAGGCGTGCGCGGCGTCCGCCAGGCGCTGCACGTCGGGATTGCCAGAAGCGATCCGCGCCACGGCGCCGGAATCGATCTTGTCGGCGATGCTGTAGTCCAAGATCGCGTGGTCCTTGTCGCCTTGTCGCATTTCGGCGAGCGCCCGGCTCACATAGGCGGTGACATTGCGCGGGGTGAGCTTGAGCGCCTCGCTGTAGTCGGCGATGGCGCGCTCGACGTTGCCCTGCGCGAGGTACTGCGCGGCGCGATAGGCATAGGCGTCGGCGCGGTTTTGCGGCGACTCGCTCTCGTCCGGAATGATGGCGCTGCACGCCGGGATGGCGACCTTGGGATCTTTGGACTGGCAGCCGTTCCAATCCTCCTGGCTCGCCGCAAACGCCGGCCCTGCCACCAGCAACAACCCGACGCCTAATGCAACGACAGCTTTGCGAGCCCCCACGCCCATGTGTCCCTCGCCCCTTTCAATTCACGTCATCCCGCAAGAGGCTAGCATCAAGGGCGCGGCTGGTGAAGGCAGCTTAGGAGCGCCGCCCCGATGAAAAGATGGACACTTGATCGCCCGCGTCGGCAGACGCGGCTGTGGAGTTTGCGACCGTCGATTGCTTCCCGGCGCGGCGAATCGCGTAGCCTGCTGCAGCGGGCGGACCACTGCGCCCGCAAGACGCCTCGAAAACCTTGGCCCCGCCGCGTGGCGGGGCTTTTTTGTTTGGAGATGGCTGTCGAAGCGCGGCGGCAATGTGGCGCCAAGTTGGACGTGCGATGGTGATTTTCCGGCAATGGGGCTAGACGCGGTGAGCAAGAAAACCGCAGCCGGAATTGAAACAAATGCCGGTTCCTTCTCGTTAGTCAACGCCCAGTGTCTCTTACGGAGGGTTTCGACCATGATGCGACTGACGTCCCTGGCTCTTGCAGTTCCCATGCTCGCGTTGGCTTTCGCCGCCTCGACGCCGGCCCGGGCTGATTATGCCGTCATCCAATTCGCCAATGGCGATTGCGAGGTCTGGTCGAACAGCACCGACAATCCATGGGGTAGCGGCTGGAGGAAGCTCGCCTTTGGTCTGCCCAACTGGGACGCCGGCGAGGCCGCCTACCATGCGGCCAAGGCTGAGGGGGTGTGCCATTGAGCTGATAGGCGCCTCATAAACCCGCCGGATGGGGCGAGTGCAGAAGGCTCTCCGCCGATGTGCTCGCCTCGAAGCCGAGCGAAAAGTTTTGGGGAATCTTAGAACTTCGCCCGAATTCGCAAGCGGCGCGCTAAGCTATGCCGGGCCGTTCCGCCTAGTCTAGGCGCGGCGCTGCGCCCCTCCAAGGGCGCGAGCGAATCTTATCTGCGGCCGAACCCTTGCGGTTCGAGTTGGTGTTGAACACGCTCGAGTTCGCGCCGCGCAAACGCCTTTTTCGTAAATTGCAAATCTCTGCCGCTGCGGCCGGATGCGCCATGGTGGCTGCATCCACTGGCTCGTTCCGTTCGGCATCATCCTTGTCGATCGCGAGAGCGAAGCGAGGGGCCGATGAGGCGGTCGTAACGACTTTCACTAAGCGCGCCCAAGCCTTCCAACGGAACCGCTTCGAAGTGAACCATAGTGCAGTGATCTTGAATCAAAGGACAATAGCGCACTGATTAGCCGCGCGTATCATTACCTTAGTTTACGCCGCTTCGCCTCCTCCGAACGGTGCCCCGAAACGAAGCAAGCGGCGTCGCCCCCAACAACGAGGAGTGTGATCATGCGCGGCAAGACATCGACGATAATCAGCGGCCTTGCAATCGGCGCGTTAATGTTGGCGCTGGTTCCGGATGCGAGTGCGGCACGCGGCGGCTTCGGGGGCGGTGGCGGATTCAGAGGCGGCGGCGGTATGGCGGGCGGCGGCTTCAGAGGCGGCGGTATGGCGGCCGGCGGCTTCAGAGGCGGCGGTATGGCGGCCGGAGGGT
>DASRET010000139.1:0-31584 GCA_035651875.1 Xanthobacteraceae bacterium | reverse complement strand
ATGCCGAACTCGGCCACCTCGCGGGCCAGCGCGCGGGTCAAGCCGATCACGCCGGCTTTCGACGTGGTGTAATGCAGCCGGTTTGGCGTGCCCTCCCAGACCCGCGACGACGAGATGTTGACGATCTTGCCGCGGCCTTGCGCTTTCATGGCAGGGAATGCGGCGCGGCAGGTGAGGAACATGCCCCGCAGGTTCACCGCCATGACGCGATCCCATTCCTCAACCGGGATTTCCAGCCAGGAACGGCGCGGCAGCACGCTCATCAGCGAGGCATTGTTGACCAGCACGTCGATGGCGCCGAACCGCTCGAGCACGGTCGCCGCCATGGCCTTGGTCGACGCTTCGTCGGCGATGTCGACCCCGATGGCGATCGCGTCGAGGCCCGCTTTGCCGAGCGACGCCGCCACACCCCTGGCGGCTTCGCTGTCGATGTCCGCGGCGGCGACGCGGGCGCCGGCCCTGGCGAATTCCTCGGCATAGACCTTGCCGATGCCCTTGCCGCCGCCGGTAATGAGCACGCTGCGCCCGGAAAAATCGAATCGCTCGTTCACCGCCATGATCTTTGCCTTTCGGGTGTTTCCCGCTATTCCGAGGGTAACGCACTATAGTCCATGCCCTCGGCAGTCATGAATCCCATCGACCTCGAAGTCATCTACCAGTCGACGCTGCAGATCGCGCGCGAATTGACGCTCAACATGTTGCGCACCGGCTACTCCACGATCATCAAGGAGAGCCAGGATTTCACCTTTGCGATTTTCGACGCGCGGGGCCGCATGGTGGCGCAAGGCATTCCGCAGCCGCTGCATATCGGTCCGGTCGCCGCGCAGGTGAACGAAGTCCGGCGCCGCTTTCCCGACGCCGCGCCAGGCGACGCCTTCATCGTCAATCACCCCTATGAGGCGTGCCAGAACCATTCGACCGACATCACCATCGTCACGCCGCTGTTCGCCGACGAACGGCTGGTCGGCTATATCGGCAATACCGCGCACAAGCCCGATCTCGGCGGCAAGGTGCCGGGCACCAATGCGAGCGACGCCACCGACATATTCCAGGAAGGTCTCTTGATTCCGCCGATGCGGATTCTGCGACGCGGCGAACTCATTCGTGAGATCGAAACCGTGATCTGCGCCAACACCCGTACGCCGGAAGTGACCTGGGGCGACATCAGCGCGCAGATCAACACCAACACCTACGGGCTGACGCGCTTTGCCGAGCTGTTCGCCAAATACGGCACCGACAAGGTGCTGGCCTGCTGGCAGGCCTGGATGGACATTTGCGAGCGCGAGCTGCGCCAGGAAATCGCCAAGCTGCCCGAAGGCCGCTACGGGCCGGAGACCGATTACCTCGACGACGACGGCATCGATCTGGAAAAACCGCACCGCATCTCGGCAACGCTCGAGGTCAAGGGCGACACGCTGCACTTCATTCTGGACAGCGACGCCCAGGCGCGCGGCCCGATCAACTTGCGGCCGTGCGTGTCGCGCAATTTCATTCAGTGCCTGGTCAAGATGGTGTTCATCCCGCGCCTGCCGGTGAACGACGGCCTGTCGCGGCCGGTGCAGGTGTCGTATCCGCCCGAAGGCTCGCTGCTCAATCCGCGCTTTCCGGCACCGGTCAACATGTACGTGCGGCCGAGCCAGGTCACGACCTCGGTCGCGATCCGCGCGCTGGCGCGCGCCGTGCCGGGCCGCGTGCCGGCGCCGGGTAGCGCCGCCGGCGGCTCGATCTCCAGCGCCGGGCGCCATCCGCACACCGGGCGCTGGTATTCGCAATACGAGATTTTGAGCGGCGGCACCGGCGCGCGGCCGAACAGCGACGGCGTCAGCGCCATGGACGAGCTCGTCGTCAACGTCATGAACACGCCGGTCGAAGCGGTCGAGACCGAGTTTCCGGTTCGGGTCGAGCGCTACGAGCTGGCGCAGGATTCCGGCGGCCCGGGCATTTTTCGCGGCGGCCTCGGCGTGCGCCGGCAATGGCGCATTCTGGCCGACGAAGCAGTCATCAATCTACGCACCGACCGCTATAAATTTTCGTCTCCGGGAATTTTCGGCGCCAAGCCGGCGCACGCCTCAGCCGCGTCTCTTATTTCCGACGGCGGTGCGACGCGGCCGCTGACCTCGAAGGTCGCGGGACTGCGGCTCAAGAAGGGCGATAAGCTCACCTTGCAATTTGCCGGCGGCGGCGGCTGGGGCGATCCGCACGAGCGGCCGGCCGAGCGGGTGCAGCGCGACGTGGTGTGCGGCTATGTCTCACGCCAGGCGGCGCGCGAGGATTACGGCGTGGCCGTCAACGACGATCTCAGCGTCGACACCGAGGCCACAGCGCAGCTGCGCGGCGCGAAGGCCGCTTCATGAAGCTGCGGGTTGGAATCGACGTCGGCGGCACGTTCACCGACGTGACTGCGTTCGACGAAGACACCGGCGCGCTTGCCGCCGTGCGCAAATACGTGTCCGATCCGGCGCGGCCCGCCGCCGTCATGGAGCGCATCACCGCCGATCTGGCCGCCGAGTTCGGCGCGGATTCCGTGGCGCTGATCCTGCATGGCTCGACCGCGGCGCTCAACACGCTGCTCGAAGGCAAGGGGGCGCGCGTCGGCCTGATCACCACGCGCGGCTTTCGCGACGTCTACGAGATCGGACGCCAATGGCGCGGCGAGGAGGTGTTCAACATCTTCGCGCCAGCGCCGAAGATGCTGCTGACCCGCGACCGTATCCACGAAGTGCGCGAGCGACTCGACCAGACCGGCAAGGTGATCGAGCCGCTTGACGAGAACGACGTCGCCGACGCGGTGCGACGGCTCGTTGCACAGAACGTCGAGGCCGCCGCGGTCTGCTTTCTGTTCGCCTATGCCAATCCGGCGCACGAGCGGCGCGCCGCAGAAATCATTCGCGCGATCGCGCCGCAGCTTTACGTTTCGCTGTCGCACGAGGTCAATCCGGAATGGCGCGAATACGAGCGCACCGCCTCGACGGTCGCCAACGCCTATATCGGCCCACCGGTGTCGCGCTATCTGCACGACGTGGAACGGCAGGCGGTGGCGCGCTTTCGGCGCTCGCGCGCGCTGATGATGAAGTCGGATGGCGGCGCCGCGAGCGCGCGCATGCTCGAACGCACGCCGATCGAGACCGTGATGTCGGGCCCGGTCGCCGGCGTCATCGGCAGCCGCTATCTGGGCGACATCAAGAATATCGAAAACATCATCACCTTCGACACCGGCGGTACCTCGTCCGACATGGCGGTGCTGCCGGGCCGGCCATTGTTCAAATCGGAATTCGCCGTGGCGCGGCATCCGCTGCGCACCCATACGGTCGACATCGAGACCATCGGTGCCGGTGGCGGCAGCATCGCCGCGGTCGATCTCGGCGTGCTCAAAGTCGGCCCGCAGAGCGCCGGCGCCGATCCCGGCCCGGCCTGCTACGGCCGCGGCGGCAATGCGCCGACCTTGACCGATGCGCTGGTGGTGCTCGGCCACCTCAATCCCACAGCGTTGCTGGAAGGCGCCATGCCGATCGCGCGCATCCAGGCCGAAGAAGCGGTCGCGCGCGTGGCCGAACCGCTCGGGCTTTCGCTGACCGAGGCAGCCTGGGGCATTCTCACCGTGCTCGCCGCCAACGTCACCATGGCGATGCGCACCATCAGCATCGAACGCGGCTACGATCCGCGCGAGTTCACGCTGGTCGCCTTTGGCGGCATGGGCCCGACCATCGCCGGCCGCATCATCGGCGAACTCGGTATCGGCCGCATCCTGGTGCCGCGCGACCCCGGCACGTTCTCCGCCTTCGGCATGCTGGTCAGCGACGTGCAGCAGAGCCGCAGCGTCACCCGCATGACGCGGCTCGACGCCGCCAATGCGGCGGAGCTGGATAAGATTTTTGCCGAAATGGAAGCGATCGCGGTTGGCGAGCTGCTGACGGAAAAGTTCGCCCGCGAGCAGGTGGTAACCTTGCGTAGCGCCGGCATGCGCTACCGCGGCCAATCCTATGAGGTGAGCGTTCCGGTCGGCGCGGTTTTGCGCAGCGACGCCGACATCGCCGCTCTCGCAGAACGCTTCCACGAGGCGCACCGGCGACGCTACGGCCATATGGCTGCCTCCGAGGCGGTCGAGATCGTCAACTTTCAGGTCACCGCGGTCGGCAAAATCCCAAAGCCGAAGCCGCAGGAGACGCCGATTTCGGCAAGCCCGCGATTGCCGGCGCCGGTCGAGAGGCGGACGGTCTATTTCAGCCCGACGGATGCGATCGACGTGCCAGTATTCCGCCGCGCAACGCTGCCGCCCGGCACCGGCGTCGACGGTCCGGCGATCATCGAAGAGAAGACCTCGACCACGGTGCTCTATCCGGGCCAGCGTGCGCGCATCGATGGCCACCTGAACCTGGAGATTGAGCCGCTGCAAAAGCCTTGAGCGGCCGCGCGCTGCGGCTCCTTCCCGTCGGGCGGGCGGTGTGATAGGTGCGCAGCTCCCGCCTCTTCTTTCTCACGGTGACAATCCATGCCCGAGCTTCCGATCACGTTCGCCTGCGGCCTCTACGACCGCATGCTCGCCCTCTACACCGGCGACGTTAAGCCTGAGGGCATCGATCTCAATTTCCTGGTGATGGACAATCCGCGCGAGATTTTCGACCGCATGTCCAATCGCCTGGAGTTCGACGCCTGCGAGATGTCGAGCTCCGAATATGTCAGCCGCTTTGCCGCCAAGAAGCTGCCGTTCACGGCGCTGCCGGTGTTTCCGTCGCGCGTGTTCCGCCACGGCTTCATCGTGATCAACCGCAAGTTCGTCAAATCGGCAAAGGATCTCGAAGGCAAGCGCGTCGGCGTGCCGCTTTACACACAGACCGCGGCGCTCTTCATCCGCGGCCTGATGCAGCATGACCTCGGCATCGATCTGTCCAAGATCGAATGGGTGCAGGGCGCGGTGAACGAGCCGGGCGGCTACGGCAGCCCGTCAGTGATGCCGATGCTCAAGCCGGTCAACATCAAGCAGAACGACAGCGGCAAGTCGCTCAGCAATCTCCTGGAGACCGGCGACATCCAGGCCATCATCGGCTCGAACCTGCCGCGCGCGCTCAAACGCCATCCCGACGTGGTGCGGCTGTTTCCGGATTATCGCGCGAAAGAGAAAGACTATTACCAGCGCACCAAAATCTTTCCGGTCATGCACCTCGTCGTCATTCGCAACGACGTGTACGAGAAGAACCCGTTCGTGGCGACAAGCCTCTACAACGCCTTCTGCAAGGCCAAGGACATCGCGCGGGAAAAAATGCATTTTTCCGGAACGCTGCGCTACATGCTGCCGTGGCTGCCCGACGACGTCGAGGAGATCGATCAATTGTTCGACGGCGATTGCTGGCCGTACGGCGTCGAGCCGAACCGCGTGACGCTCGAAGCGCTGGTCACCTACATGGTCGATCAGGGATTGATCCCGGAAACAATCCCGCTCGAGAAACTGTTCGCGCCGACCTACGGGTAGCCCGGATTGAGCGCAGCGAAACCCCGGGCCACATGGCGGGCGTGTTGGTCGATCCCGGATTGCGAAGACGCAATCCGGGCTACGAAAGCTACACCGCCTTCAGGTGCGCCTCGCGGCGCTTGTAGAGATCGTCGTCGGCGTAGCCCATGGCCTCCGGCTTGCCGCGGCCGAGCATGACCTGGAAGTAGACCGGCCCGAGCGAGTCGTTCTGATAGCCGTGGATGACGCCGGCCGGGCAGGAGATGCACTCCCACGGGCCGAGGCGCGTGGTAATGCGGTGGCCGGTTTCGTCCTCGACGAACACGTCGAGAAAGCCCTGCAGCACGAAGAAGCATTCCTCGACTTCATGGGTGTGCGCGGCGTTGCCCTGGCCGGGCTCGACGTACATGATCGACAGCGTGAAATTGCCAGCCGGGATCACGGTCGGATCGCCGTGCTTGCCGGAGCCGCCGGCGCCGATGAAGCGGTGCTGCGCGCGCTTGAACCCTTCGATCTTGGCGTCCTCGAACGCGGCCCAGTCCGGCTTCTTCTCCCTGAAGCGGCCGACGTACCTTTGCATGATCTCTTCGACCGGAACGCCCTCGAGCTCCTTGGGGCGGGGATGGCGGGCGACGCTCATGGGCATACTCCTGTGCGATAGACGGCTTTACGACGGAATCTATTCTCGCAGCCGATAGCCCGTCAATGAACGCGGCGAAGCGGCTATTCGGCCGCTTTGCGTGCGTTCTGCACCAGCTGCCAGACCGCGCTCGGCGTCAGCGGCAGGTCGCGCGGTTCAACGCCGAACGAGCTCAGCGCGTCGGCCACTGCATTGGAAACCACGCCGCCGACCGAAATGATGCCGCCTTCGCCGGCGCCCTTGGCGCCGAGCGGATTGATCGGCGACGGATGCGACTCGATCATGAAGCCGCGGATATTGGGAAAATCGCTGGCGGTCGGCACCAGATAATCGGCCAGAGAGCCGGTGAGCAGCTGGCCGTTGTCGTCATAGACGAGATGCTCGAGGAACGCGCCACCGAGCCCCTGCACGGCCGCGCCGACCAGCTGCCCCTTGAGCGTCAGCGGGTTGATCATGCGGCCGCAATTCTCCACCGCGACATAATCGACCAGCGCGACATGGCCGGTCTTGGCATCGACCGCGACATGCGCGGCATGCGCGCCGTAAGCCCAGGTGTGCTTGTGATTATGGAACGCGCCCTCGGCCGACAGCGGCTGCACCGCAAGCTCGGCCCAGGAGAACGACTTGCCGTCCGGACCTTTGGCGCGCTCGTCGGCAAGCACCACGTCATCGGCACCGCAATTGAGCCGGCGTGCCGCTTCGGCGCGCATCAGCTCGCGCAGCTTTTTGGCGGCGTCCAACAGCGCCGACCCACCCATCACGATCGAGCGCGAATGATAGGCGCCATAGCCGTCGCTGACGTAAGCGGTCGAGCCATGCAGCACGCGGTTGATGCGCTCCATCGGCACTTCCATGGCGTCGGCGGCGATCTGCGCAAACGCGGTCTCGAGACCCTGCCCGACGCCCGACGAGCCCATATAGACCGTGACGCTGCCGTCGGATTCCAGCACCAGCCGCGCGCTCTCCTTCGGCCCGGCGGCGCCGCCCTCGATGAAGCAGGCCACCGCAAGACCCTGATAGCGGCCGTCGATGCAGCGGCCTTTCAGCTTCACCTTGTCGGCCCAGCCGAATTCGCCGAGGCAACGGTCGAGCGTGACCTGATAATCGCCGCTGTCGAGCTCGTCCTTGCTCTCGTAGGGTGCGATGGTGGCCATCGCGTACGGCATGTCGGCTTCGCGCACCAGATTACGGCGGCGGAATTCGACCTGGTCGATGCCGAGGTCACGCGCCACCATGTCGAACAGCCGTTCGCGGAAGAAATCGGTCTCGAACCGGCCCGGGCCGCGGTAGGTGCCGACCGGCGTCTTGTTGGTGAGCAACAGCGACGTGTCGATGTCGATATTGGGAATGCGGTACGGTCCCGACATGAACTGCGCGATGTTGCGCGCGCCGACCGCGCCGTTGGTGCGCATGTAGGCGCCCATGTCGACGAAGGCGTGGCCGCGCAGGCCCAAAATCGTGCCGTCGCGCCGGCAGGCGATCTCGACCTCGCAGGCCGCTTCGCGCGCGTGGTTGATGGTCATCAGATGCTCGCGGCGGTCCTCGGTCCATTTCACCGGCCGGCCGCAATGGCGCGCCGCGAACGGGATCAAAAAGTCTTCCGGATAGAATTCGCCGCGCGCGCCAAAGCCGCCGCCGACGTCGTACTCGACCATGTCGATGGCGTCCTCGGCGAGGCCCATCTGTTTGGCGAGGATGCGGCGATTGGCGAACAGGACCTTGGCGGCGCCGGAAACCGTGAGCCGGCCGCGTGCCGCATCCCATTCGGCGAGCACGCCGCGCGGCTCCATGGGCAATGCGGTGTGGCGCTGCGTCGAAAAACGCTCGCGCCGCGTGTAGGGCGCGTCCTTGAACGCCGCCGCGGCGTCGCCCCGCACGGCGCGAAACACCATCGAGACGTTGCTGTCTTTGTCCTCGAACAAGAGCGCATGCTTGTCGCGCGCGCTCTGCCAATTGGCGACCGCCGGCAGCGGCTCGATGTCGACGTCGATGGCGCCGACCGCGTCCTCGGCGATGCCGGGACTGTCGGCAAGCACCATCGCCAACGCCTCGCCCACATAGCGGACCTTGTCGCGGGCCATCACCGGCTGCGCGAACGGCGCAAAATCGGGCAGCGGCTGCAGGCGCATCGGCACGACGGGAATTTGCTCGCCGAGATCGGCCGCGGTGATGACGGCGTGCACGCCCGGCATTCTTTTGGCGGGCGACACGTCGATCGCGCGAATGCGGCCGTGGCCGACTGAGCTGCGCAGAATCGCGGCGTACAGTACGTCCTTGCGGGCGAGATCGTCGACGAACTGGCCGCGGCCGCGAACCAGGCGCAGATCTTCGAGGCGTTCGATCGGCTGGCCGACGAACGAGTTGACCGTCCTCATGCGCCCTTCCCGCCGCGCTGATAAGCGGTGCGCGCGTCGAGCACCGCCTCGACGATCGAGATGTAGCCGGTGCAGCGGCACAGATTGCCGGACAAGACTTCGCGCACCCGATCGGCGTCGCAGTTCGGTTCTTCACTCAGCAAGGCGTGCGCGGTGGTGATCATGCCGGGCGTGCAGAAGCCGCATTGCAGCGCGTGATGCTTGCGGAACGACGCCTGCAGCGGCGTGAGGCCTTCGTCGCGCGACAGACCCTCGACCGTGACCACCTTCGCGCCTTCGGCCTGCACCGCCAGCATCAGGCAGGAGCGCACCGCGGCGCCGTCAACCAGCACCGTGCAGGCGCCGCAGACACCGTGCTCACAGCCGACATGGGTGCCGGTGAGCCGCAGCTTGTGGCGCAGACAGTCGGCCAGCGTCATGCGCGGTTCGACTTCCACTTCGACGGGCTTGCCGTTGACTTCAAATTTGATGGACATCGGGTTTCACGCTGGAGACTTCAGCCCGGCCGCGTCGCGCAGCGCGCGCTCGACCATGACGCCGATCAGCGCCTTGCGATAAGCGCCGCTGGCATGGATGTCGTCATCGGGATTGACGGATGCGGAAGCCGCCGCTTCGGCTTTGGCGATGACGCTTTCGTCGATGCTGTTGCCGTTGATCGCATCTTCGGCGGCTTTCAGACGGAGCGGCCGGTCGGCGACGCCGATAGCGCCGACATGGGCGTTGCGCGCCTTGCCGTTTTCGTCATCGTAGAACACGGCAGCGGCCGCCATGGCGAAGTCGCCGCGGCGGCGGGCGAATTCCCGAAAACCGAAGCGGCGCTTGGCCGGCCACAGCGGCAAGCGAATCTCGGTGATGATCTCGTCGGCTTGCAGCGCCGTGATCAGCGGGCCCTGAAAGAAATTGGCCGCGTCGATGACGCGCGCGCCAGCTTTGCCGACCACCGCGATCTTGGCCTCGCACGCCGCCGCGATGCCCGGCATTTCAGCGGCCGGGTCAGCATGCGCCATGCTGCCGCCGACCGTGCCGCGGTTGCGGATCTGATAATGCGCGACGTGCTCGACGGCGGCGAGGAGGAGTGGATGCGCGGTGCGCAGCCGCGCATCGTCCAAGATCTCGCGCCAGCGCACCATGGCGCCGAGCGCGACGCCCTCGTTGGTGATCTTGATCTGGCGCAACTCCGCGACCTTGCGCAGATCAACCAACAGCGTCGGCGACGCGACGCGGAACGCCAGCATAGGCACCAGGCTCTGGCCCCCGGCGAGCGGTTTGGCCTCGCCGTCATGGGCGGCGAGCAGCGTGACCGCTTCGGAGACGCTGGTTGGGCAGGCGTAATCGAAGGGCGGCAGTTTCATGGTTCGTAACAGTCCCTTCGAGCCGCGGGAAAAGGCGTGGCGGAGGTGATTTTTCCTAGCATCGCGTTCACGCGCCGGTCAACGCGATGCGCCGGTTGCGCGTGCCGCCTGAATCATCTGCCACAGCAGCGGCGGCGACAGCGGCAGCGCCCGGGGCTGCACGCCCCATTCGCCGAGCGCCGCGGCCACCGCATTGGCGACTACCCCGCCGACCGGAATGATGCCGCCCTCGCCCGCCCCCTTGGCGCCCATGGGATTGAGCGGCGACGGCTTGTCTTCCAGCGCGATGGCGCGGATCTGCGGAAAATCGCTCGCGGTCGGCATCAGATAGTCGGCGAACGAGCCGGTGAGCAGCTGGCCGTTCTCGTCATAGACGAAGTGTTCGAGAAACGTGCCGCCGAGACCCTGTACCACTGCGCCGATGCACTGGCCGTGCAAGGTGAGCGGATTGACGATGCGGCCGACGTCTTCCACCGCCACGTAGTCGATCAGCTCGACATGCCCGGTCTTGGCATCGACCGCGACGTAGGCGGCGTGCGCGCCGTACGAATAGGTGCGTTTGTCGCTGGCGAACGTGCCGTCGGTGGAGAGACCAGAAAATTCCTTCAGCTCGATCGCGGCGCGCGCCGGCGCCGGGCCGACGGCCATGCCGCGGTCGAAGACAATATCGTTGGCGCCGCAGTTCAGCTTCTTGGCCGCAGCTTCGCGGATGAGCGTGCGCAGCTTTTGCGCCGCGTCCATGATGGCGTTGCCGCCCATCACGATGGAGCGCGAGGAGAACGAGCCAAAACCCTGTTTGACGTAATCGGTCGAGCCGTGCAGCACGCGGTTGATGCGCTGCATCGGCACTTCCAGCGCATCGGCGGCGATCTGCGCGAACACGGTCTCGACACCCTGGCCGACCGAAGACGAGCCGACGTAGAGCGAGATCGAGCCGTCGGCTTCGACCACAAGCCGCACGTTCTCCCGCGGCCCGGTGCCGCCGCCTTCCAGATAGCAGCCGACCGCGATGCCGTGGTGGCGGCCGTCGATCAGCTTACCATTGAGCTTCGCGCGCTCGGCCCACTTGATCTCGTTCAGGCAGCGGTCGAGCGTGATCTGATAGTCGCCGCTGTCGCATTCGCTCTCGATATCGAGCTCGAGCACGGTCGGCAGCGCATACGGCATGTCGGCTTCGCGGATCAGATTGCGGCGGCGGAACTCGACGCGATCGATGCCGAGATCGGTCGCCACCATGTCGAACAGGCGCTCGCGGCAGAAATCCGACTCGAAACGGCCGGGACCCCGATAGGTACCGACCGGCGTCTTGTTGGTGATGACCAGCGACACGTCGATCCGCACGTGCGGAATCCGATACGGTCCGGGCAGCACCTGCGAGATGTTGCGGGCCGCGGTGGCGCCGTTAGTGCGCACATAGGCGCCGATGTCGGTGAAGGCGTGGGCGCGCAGCGCGATCAGCGTGCCGTCCTTCTCGCAGGCAATCTCCAGGTCGCACTCCATGTCGCGCGCGTGATTGAGTGCGGTGAGATTCTCGCGGCGGTCCTCGGTCCATTTGATCGGGCGGCCGGTCAGGCGGGCCGCAAACGGGATCAAAAAATCCTCGGGATAGAACTCGCCGCGTGCGCCAAAGCCGCCGCCGACGTCGTACTCGACCATGCGCACCGACGGCTCGGGCAGGTCCATCATCTGCGCCAGCGCGCGCCGGTTGGTGAACGGCACCTTGCAGACGCCGCTTACGGTGATGCGCTGGCTTTGTGGGTCCCACTCGGCCAACAGGCCGCGCGGCTCCATCGGCACGGCGGCGTGGCGCTGCACAGAAAAATGCTCGCGCCGCCGGTACGGCGCGTTGTCGAACACGGCGTCGGCGGCGTCGCCGCGCACGGCCTTGATCGTATCCGGCACATTCGTACCGACCGTCTCGAACAGAATGATCTCGTCCTTGCGGGCGAGGTCGCGCTCGGCCACGGCGGTCAGCGGCTCGATGTCGACCGCGACGGCTTCGAGCGCGTCCTCGGCCAATGCGGCACTGTCGGCGAGCACGACGGCGATCGGCTCGCCGACGTAGCGGACCTTGCCGTTGGCGATGACCGGCTGCTCGAAGCGCCGGATCGCCGGCGTCGGATCGTGACGCAGCGGAATGGTCGGCACCTCGCCGATATCGGCCGCGGTGATGACGGCGTGCACGCCGGGCCGCGCCAGCGCCGCCTTGGTGTCGATGCCGCGGATGCGGCCGTGCGCAACCGAGCTGCGCAGGATCGCCGCGTGCAGCATGCCTTCGGCGGCGAGATCGTCGATGTATTGGCCGCGGCCGGTGAGGAAGCGCAGATCTTCCAGGCGCTCGATCGGGCTGCCGACGAACAGATTGCTGGCGCGTTTTTGCGCGGTCGTGCTCATATGACAATGCTGGCTTCGAGGTTGATCAACGCCCGCGCCACGCTGAGCGCGGCGAGAGCCGACGTTTTCGGATTGGTGCGCGACGGCTTGCCTTGCAGCTGGATGGTGAAGCGGCCGGCGGAGCCTTCGACTTCGATCTCATGGACGTTGCCGGGCGCTTCGGGATCGGCGACGAGCTCGACTTGCGTCGCGTCGAGGCCGAGGCCGGCGAGCCCAAGGGTGGCGGCCACATTGGCGTTTTGCGGATAGAGCAAGGCGGCTTCGCCCGCAGTGCCGCGATAGAGCACGGTGCGCGACGTGAGCTTGTCGAGATCGGCGACTTTTTCGGCCGGCGTCCCGCGCCACGCCAGCGGCGGCTTGCGCGAGCGGTAGCGCACCGCATGCAGGCCGCCGAGCCGCATCGCCGCGATGGCATCGACGCCGCCGATGGCGCCGGCGGGGAGCAGGATGCGGCTGTTGCCGCGCTCTGCGGCCGCCTTGAGGCTTGCCAAGAGTTTCGGCTCGGCCAGCCCGCCGATCGAGATGACGAGCAGATCGACGCCGCGCGCCAGAATGTCGGGGCCGAACATGGCGAGCGCGCCTTGGCTGGCGACTTCGGCGACCACGTCGGGTCCGAACGCCAATAAATCGTTCAGCGACTCGACGATGTCGATGCCCGGCAGCGCCGCGCGCGCCTGCGCGCTGCAGCCAGGCTCGCACAACGCGCCGACCAATTGGACATCGGCTGCGGCCTTTTGCAGCGCCTCGACGGCATCGTGAGCAATGCCGCCGTAGCCGATCAACGCGACTTTTTTGGTCATAGCCGCATGCCCGTGAACTTCCACTGCGACAGCTCTTCCATGGTGTAGCGCACGCCCTCGCGACCGAAGCCCGACGAGCCGACGCCGCCGAACGGATAGGTGTCGAGGCGGAAGCGGCTGGCGTCGTTGATCCACAGCGAACCGACGCGCAGCTTGCGCGACACCTTGAACGCGGTGTCGAGGCTCTTGGTGAAGCAGGCGCCCTGCAGGCCGAACTCCGAAGAGTTGGCGAGCGCCAGCGCCTCATCGACGTTCGCCACCGGCTGCACCACGACGACGGGACCGAACGCCTCCTCGCGCATCAGCCGCGCCTCTGGCGGCGCTTCGGCCACGATCGCCGGCCCCAAAATGGCGCCGCGGCGCTCCGGCTTGAGCACGAGCTTGGCGCCCTTTTGCACCGCGTCGGCGATCATTGCCTCGACGCGGTCGGCGGCCGCACTCGACACCATCGGGCCGACGTCGATTGCGGCATCCTCCGGATCGCCAACTTTCAGCTTCTTTGCCGCGGCGACGAACTGCTCGAGGAAGCGCTCGAACACCGCGCGCTCGACGATGACGCGCTGCGCCGAGATGCATTGCTGGCCGCTGGCCTCGAAGCCGGCGCCGGCGATGCGGGTGGCCGCATCGGCAAGGTCCGCATCGGCGCAGACGATGTTGGCAGCGTTGGAGCCGAGCTCGCCGACGAATTTTTTGGCGCCGGCCGCGCGCGCGAGCTCGTTGCCAGCCGCGGTCGAGCCGGTGACGGTGACGGCGGCGACCAGCGGATGGGCGACGAGCAGCTTCGCGGTATCGCGCCCGCCGGGCACGACATTGAACAGGCCATCGGGCAGCCCGGCCTTCTTCATGGCCTCCGCCATCAATAACGCGACCTCGGTGCCGGGCGGTGACGGTTTCACCACCACGGCGTTGCCGACCGCGATCGCGGGCGCGACTTTCTGGATGAGCAGATTGACCGGCCCGTTGAACGGCGTGATCGCCGCGACCACGCCGTAAGGAATGCGCACCGTGAAACCGAACCGGCCGGCGCCAGTCGCCGCGACATCGAGCGGCAGCACCTCGCCGTTGAGATGCGGCAATTGCGCCGCGCAGGCGCGCACGAAGGCGCCGGCGCGCTTGGCCTCGAAGGTCGCAGCACGTCGCGGCTTGCCGATGACGCGGATCAGCGAGCGCACAAGCTCGGCCTCGATCTTGTCCATGGCGTCAGCTACGGCCATGAGCCACTCGACGCGCTTCGCGGTGGTCGCCTCCTGGTTGGCCACATAGGCGCGATGCGCGTGCTTGACCGCGGCATCGATAAGGCCGGCATCGCACTCGACCATGTGCGAGGCGACGCTCTCGTCGATCGGCGACACCAGCGGCGAAAACGCCGCGCTGCCGGCCTCGGCGGTGCCGCCGATCCAGGGCATCAGACGCGGAATGTCGTTCATGGCAGGCCTCCAGTACAGAGTTACGCGCGCGCTGCCGCGATCAAAGCAAACAGCTTGGCCGGTGTCACCGGATATTCGCCGATAGTGAGTCCGAATGGCGACAGCGCGTCCTCCACCGCGGCGACGATAGCGCCGGCGGCCGGCACGCAGCCGGATTCGCCGACCCCCTTGACGCCGAGCGGGTTGAGCGGCGACGGCGACTGCAGGAAGTGCAGGTCGATGTTCGGCACCTCGGTCGCGGTGGGCAACAGATAATCGGCGAACGTCGTGGTCAGCGGCTGCGCGTCGTCACTGTAGCGCATCCATTCGTACAGCGTATTGCCGATGGCGTGCACGGTGCCGCCGACCAGCTGGCCTTCGACGATCATCGGATTGATCAGCCGGCCGGAATCGTTGACCACGACGTAGTGCAGGATGCGCACGTGGCCGGTCTCGGCGTCGACCTCGACTTCGACCGCGTGGCAGCCCATGCCGTAGGTGAGCGCGTTCGGCAAAAAGCTCTGCATGCTCTCGAGGCCGGGCTCGAACTTTCCCGGCATCGCATAGCCGGGCACGCCGGAGACCGCTTCGGCCACCTCGCGCAGCGACAGGCCGCTGCCCGGCGCGCCGACCACTTCGATGCGGCCGTCGCGCAGCTCCAAATCCTCGACCGAGGTTTCGAGGAGATGCGCCGCGACGCTCAAGGCTTTTTCGCGGACCGCAAGCGCCGCCATGTGCACCGACGAGCCGGCGGTGATGGTCTGCCGGCTGGCAAAGCCGCCCTGGCCGTAGGGAATGACCGCGGTGTCGCCGGCCACCACCGTGACGTTGTCGGTCGGCACGGCGAATTGCTCGGCGCAGATTTGCGCCAGCGCCGTGCGGATGCCCTGCCCCATCGGCATGGCGCCGGTATAGACCGAGATGCGGCCCGAGCGGCCGATACGCACGATGCCGGACTCGAACGGCCCGCGGCCGGTGCCTTTGACGCCGGCGCCGACGCCGATGCCGAGATGCCGGCCGTCCTTGCGGGCGCGGTCGCGGCGCTCCGCAAAGCCGGCGTAATCGATCGCCTGCAGCGCCATCTCGAGGCAGCGCGGAAAATCGCCGCTGTCGTAGGCGACCGGCGAGCCGGCGCGCGTCTTCAGCGGCGTCACGTACGGCATCTTCTCGGCCGGCACGAGATTGCGCCGGCGCACCTCCGCGCGGTCGAGCTTGAGCGTGCGCGCCACCGCGTCGAGCGCCCGCTCCATGGCGAACGCGGCCTCCGGATAGCCGGCGCCGCGCACCGGCATGGTAGCGACTTTGTTGGTCTCGACCACCCGCACCCGCAAATCGTAGGCCGGCACCATGTAGGGGCCGGGCACACCGGTCGAGGCGTTGTAGGGCAGATTGAGCCCTTGCGGCGTGTAGGCGCCCTGATCGTGGATGAGCTCGCCGCGAACGCCGAGCACGCGGCTGTCGTTATCAAATGCGACTTCGAGCTCCCAGTACTGATCGCGCTCCTGCACGGCGGCGCAAAAATGCTCGCGGCGGTCTTCGATCCATTTGATCGGCCGGCGCAGTTTCAGGCTCGATGCGCACAGCACGACCTCCTCGGGATACATGACGAACTTGGCGCCGAAGCCGCCGCCGACATCCGGCGCCACGACGCGCAGCCGGTTCTCGTCGAGCTGCAACAACCGCATCAGAAACGCGCGCACCTCGTGGGCGAGCTGCGTCGACGTCCACAACGTCAGCCGGTCTTCGTTGGGATCGAAAACCGCAACGGCGCCGCGGCCCTCGAGCGAATGCGCGCCGCCGCGATGCTGTTTCAGATGCACGGAGGCACGGTGCGGGGCTCGGGCGAAGGCGGCGGCGACGTCGCCATAGCCCTGGCGAAACTCGATGAGCAGATTGCTCGCCTTGCCGCGATGGGCGAGTGCCGCGCCCGGCTGCAGCGCGGCCCGGCAATCGGAGATCGCCGGCAGCGGCTCCCAATCGACCTCGACCATGGCGGCGGCGTCTTCGGCAATCGCGCGCGTGCGCGCGATCACGACGGCGACCGCTTCGCCCACAAAGCACGCTTCGTCCCTGGCGAGCACGAAGGGCGCGACATCGGCCGGCAGCTGGTCGGTGCGGAACTGCAGCGGCAGGCGCTCCGCTGTGAGCAGCGGCGCCAGATCGGCGGCGCTGAACACCGCATGGACGCCCGGCAATTGGCGCGCCGCGCTGGCATCGATGCCGCGAATGCCGGCGTGGGCATGCGGGCTGCGCACGAAGGCCGCTTCGAGCGTACCGGGAAATTTCAGGTCGTCGACGAAGCGGCCCTGGCCGCGGATGAGCGGCGCGTCTTCGAGCCGCAGCACGCGCTCGCCGATTGCCCGTTTCGCTGTCACGTTGGTGGCTCGTTCCGGCAAGCGTCAATCGATATGCACGCCGGAGGCGCGCACCACGGCCTGCCATTTCGGCCGTTCGGAGGCGATGAACGCCGCGAACGCGTCGGGGGTCATGGGCGCCGGCTCGCCGCCGACTTTGCGCAACGACGCTGCCACATCGGGCGAGCTGAAAATGCGCTTCACCTCGGCGGCGATTTTTTCCACGATCGGCCGCGGCGTACCGGCCGGAGCGAACAGACCCTGCCAGCCCGTCACCGAAAATCCTTTCAGCGTCTCGCCGACGGTCGGCAGGTCCGGGGCGCTGGGCAGCCGCTCGGCGCTGGTCACGGCGAGTGCGCGGATGAGACCCGACTGCGCCTGTGGGTACAGCGTCGTCATGCTGTCGATGGCAAAATCGAGATTGCCGCTCGCCATGGCGGTCAACTCGTCGGTGGTGCTGCGGAACGGCACATGCGTCATATGCGTGCCGGTCGCCTGCTCGAACATCACCACGGAGAGCTGCGACGAGGTGCCGATGCCGGATGAGCCGTAATTGAGCTTGCCGTCATGCGCCTTCATGTAGGCGATCATCTCCGCCACCGATTTGACCGGCAGCTTGTTGCTGACGACCAGCAGGTTCGGCAGATGCACGAGCAGCGAGATCGGCTGAAAGTCGTGCTCGGGATCGTAGGGCAGCTTGCCGTAGACGAATTGGTTGAGCACGTTGCCGCTGAGTGTGCCCAGGAGCAGCGTGTAGCCGTCGGCCGGCGCCTTGGCAACGTAAGCGGTGCCGACGCTGCCGCCGGCCCCTGAGCGGTTCTCCACCACGAACGGCTTGCCGATATCGGCCTGCAGGTGCTGCTGCAGAATGCGGGCGAGCAGATCGGCGGAGCCGCCGGCTTGGAACGGCACCACGATGGTGACCGGCCGCTGCGGCCACGACTCCTCGGCCTGGACCGCCGACGCCGTGAGAAAAAAGCCGAGGATTGCCGTAACAACAAATCTCATAACGTGTCTTCCCATGTGGCGATGATTGTGTTCCTGCACTACGACTGCAGCCATTCCTGAAAGCGCCGCTGCACGGTCGCCGCATTGTCGGCCCACCACGTGTAATCGATCACATGGGCGACCTTTTCGTTATCCGGGTAGGACGGCATCAGCTTCGCGATCCGCTCATCCAGCAGCGCGATGGCTTTGGGGTTTTGCGGGGCGTAGTACAGCAGTCGTGCGAACACTGCCTGATATTCGGCGCGGCCGACAACATCGAGGAATTTCATGCCGCCGATCGGATTCGGACAGCCGGTCGGCACGAACCAGCCTTCGCTGTGGCCTGAATAGGTCGCGCCGTTCCAGACGAATGCGAACGCCGCCTTGTGGTCGAGGATCGACTGCGTGGCGCGGCCGTTGGTCATGTGGATGAGGTCGACCTCTTCCTGCTCCATCAGCTGTTGCGACTGGGAATTGTCGGTCCACCAGGCCTTGATGTGCGGCTTAATGCGGTCGAGGCTGCGGAACGCGCGGTCGACGTCGATCGGATAAAACTTGGCGTCCTTCACGCCATCGGCCGTGAGCGCGGCTTCGATGGTCCACACCGGATCGCGCCGCAGCGCCCGGCGGCCGGGAAACTTTTCCACGTTCCAGAAATCGGCCCACGAGTTCGGATGGTCGGCGCCCGGCCATTTCTTGGTGCTGTAGGTGACGTTCATCGACTGCGAGACGCCGCCGACCACGTTCGGCCGCGACAGTTGCACCGGCGACAGCGCCGACTTGTCGATCAGGCTCCAATCGAGGGGAGTCTGCATTCCGTTGCGTTCGGCAAGGATGACCTCCATGCCCGAGCAGGTCAGCGCGTCGATCTGCTGCGCGTGCGCTTTATGCATCGCCAGCAGCTTGCCGAAATTGTACGGCTCCTGGTACTGCACCGGGATGCCGGTCTTTTTGGTGAACGGTTCGGCGAACGCCTTTTGGATCGCGTTCTTCCAGGCGCCGCCGTAGGTGAAATACGTCACCGGCTTGTCGTCGGCCCGGGCGGCCAGCGTCGAGAGCGGCGACAGCAGCGCCGAACCTGCCGCCGCCTTGCCCAGCGCGCGAACAAAGGCGCGGCGGTCGAGGCCGCGTGTCTCCTCCAGCACCTCGCGCAGCACCGCGCAGGCGTGGCCGATATCGCCTTCCCGCTCTGACCTCATGGGCTCCTCCCGTGCGTGACGCCCGCCTTGTGATCAAGCATAGCGATCAACCCTACGCCTGGCCGCACCCGTCCTGCGACCGATTTACTCAGGAGCTTCAAACTTCCTTCTTGGTCCGCGGCTTTGAACGCGGTCCCATCGGCTCCGGCTGGAACGGGCCGTCGCGCAATTCCAGGTACGCTTTCAGTCCCTTGGTGCGCTGTGCTTCGAACAGCCGCTCGCGATCTTCATTGTGCGAGGAATGCGCCAGCGCGCTCAACGAGCCTTCGAGCAGGAGCGCCGCGTGCACGCCGGCGGCCTGAATGCCCTGCATGGCGATGGCCTTGTTGAGCCGGACCGACGGCTCGGGGACGAGCGCGATGCGTTCGGCGAGCGCGCGGGCGCGCGGCATCAGCTCGTCATGCGGCACCACCTCGTTGACCATGCCGATGCGCAGCGCCTCTTGTGCGTCGAAGTGATCGCCGGTGAGCGCCCAGCGGTTGGCGGCTTTCCAGCCGCACAAGGCCGTCAACAAATACGTGGTATTGGAGACGTGCCGCACCTCGGGCTGGGCGAACACCGCCTTGTCGGACGCGATCGTGATGTCGGCGGCGAGCTGATACCAAAAACCGCCGCCCATGGCCCAGCCGTTGACGGCAGCGATCACCGGCTTGCCGAGGGCCCACATATGGGTCCAGTGCGCGACGCGGGTGCCGTCTTGCCGTTGCCAGTGTTCGATGAACTCGGCGTGGGTCTTGCCCTTCGGATCGGAATGGCGAATGCCGGAAGCGGGTGCCGCGGCCTGATCGTAGCCGGCGCAGAACGCCGGACCATTGCCGGTCAGGATGATGGCGCGCACGGTGCGGTCGGCGTCGGCTTCGTCGAGCGCGCGGTGAATCTCGGCCTCGAGATTGCGCGACAGCGCGTTCATGCGGTCGGGCCGGTTGAGCGCGATGGTGGCGACCTTGCGCTCGACGCTGTACTGCAGGTCCTGATAGCTCATTGTTCGCCCTTTCCCTCTTGTCCCTAAATCCTTAGCCGTGGCGTGGCGCGAAAGCTATGACGACGCGGCAATGCTGCCGCTCGTTTGCGCGGCGCTCTTCGCTTCGAGCGCGATGTCGACCGCGACCACACCCTGGCCGGCCGGCTTGACGATCACCGGATTGAGGTCGAGCGCGGCAAAGCGGCCGGCATGGGCGAGCGCAAAATCGCCGAGCCGGACCAAAAAGTCGGCGAGCGCTTCGATATCGCCCTTGGGCCGGCCGCGCGCGCCAAACAGGATTGGTGCACCCTTGATGCCGCGGATCATGGCGAGCGCATCATCATGCGACAGCGGCGCCATCTCTGTGCGCACGTCCTTGAAGATTTCGACAAACACGCCGCCGAGGCCGAAGCAGATTGCCGGGCCGAATTGCCCGTCGTCGATGATGCCCGCGTAAGCTTCGGTAACGCCCGTGTGCATCGGCTGCACGATCGCTCGCGCGCCATCCAAGCCGGCGCGCCTCGCGTTTTCCATGACATCGCGATAAGCCTGCGCGACTTCTCCGGCAGTGGCGCAATTCAGGCGCACACCCCCCATGTCGCTCTTGTGCATGAGGCCGGGCGCCGTGATTTTGACGGCAACTGGCCCACGCAGGCGCTCATGGGCGGCGATCGCTTCATCTTCGGACGAAGCGAGGACGGCCTCGGCGACCGGAATGCCGTAAGCGACCAGCGCTTTCTGCAGCGTCAAATAATCGGCGGCGGCGAAGTCGAGCGCTGTGTGCGGTTGCGTGGAAGCCGCCGCCGGCGCTGCGGCGGCACGCGCCCAGCAAGCGCGCCGCATTGGCAGATAGCGCAGTGTCCGCATGGCGTTCGGGGTGCCGAGCAGGATCGGCACCTTCGCGCCGTGCAGGGTCGCGATCATCTCGGCATCGAGCGGCCCGCCGAGCGGCGAGTATTGATAGGCCACGAAGGTGCGGCCGGAGGCGCGCGCGGCATCGGCGATCACGCCGGCGAGGCGGCGCATGCTTGGATTGCCGCCGCCGCGCACGGTGACGCTGGCGGCAATCGCCGGACGGCGCGGTTCAACGGTGAGTGTCGCGAAAATCTTCGGCAGCAATTCCGGATCGTCGTACATCGCCCCGGTGGCATCGAGCGGATTGGTGACGCTGGCGAAGTCCGGAGCAATGGCGCGCAGGCGCTCTTTGATTGCCGGATCGAACTGCGCCAGCGGCACCTCGGCGTCTTCCAGTGCATCGGACGCGACCGCTGCACCGCCGCCGCTGCCGGACAAGACGATCACGTCGTCGGCAATCTCGGTATCGCGTGGCGCGACCGCGAACAGCTCGATAGCCTCGACGAATTCGTCAAAGCTCCGCGCCTGCACCACGCCGCAACGGCGCAGAAACGCCGCCAGCACCTCGTTGTTGCCGGCGAGCGCGCCGGTATGGGAACGGATCATCATCTGCCCGGCCGACGAACGGCCGGCCTGGTAGAGCAGCAGCGATTTCTTTTGTCGGTTCGCCTTGACGGCGGCTGCCGCGAGCTTTTGCGGATTTTTCAGCGCCTCGATCACGATGGCGACGACTTCGACGTCAGGATCGTCGACGAAATAGTCGACGAAATCCTCGATGGTGGCACCGAGCTGATTGCCGCACGAGACGAAGTAGGCAAAGCCGAGCTGGCGCTCGGCCATCAGCGGCGTGAATGCCGTGGCGCCGAGGCCGCCGCTTTGCGACACGATGGCGACCGCGCCCGGCCGCAGCGGCCGCGCGATCGGTCCGCTGAACGCCGCCACACGATCCTTGACGTTGATGAAGCCGAAGCAGTTCGGGCCGCAGATGCACAGGCCCTTCGCGGCGAGCGATCGCAGGCGCTGCGCCCGCGCTTCACCGATGCCGCCTTCACCAAATCCCGCGGCCAGCACGACAGCGCCCGGAATGCCTTTGGCGTGCGCCTGCTCAAGCACCTCACACGTGGCTTCGGCGCTCACGGCGGCGACGATGCAATCGACGCCGGCCGGAAGATCGCCGACGCTCGGATAGCAGGCAAAGCCCTGCACTTCCTGATAACGCGGGTTGACGCCGTAGATCGCGCCCGCAAAGCCATTGTCGTGCAGATTGGCGATCACGTGAGCGCCGCGGCCGCCGCGCTGCGACGCACCGACCACCGCGATCGCGCGCGGCGCCAGCAACGGTTTCAGAGAACGTGTGTCCACTTGTGGCGCTCGGCTTTACGACTGCAGCCAGAGCTGAAAACGCCGTTGCACGGCGGGCAGGTTTTGCGACCACCAGGAGAAATCGACCGTGTGGGCGAGCTTCTGGTTGGCCGGATAGGTCGGCATCAGCTTGGCGAGGGACGGCTCGATCAGGTCGAAGGCTTTGGGATTCTGCGGACCGTAATAGATCAGCCGCGCGAACACGGCTTCGTATTCGGCGCGGCCGACGATATCGAGAAACTGCATGCCGCCGTGCGGATTGGGACAGCCGACCGGCACCATCCAGGCCTGATTGCCGCCTTCGCAGATCGCCTCGTTCCACACCAGATCGAACGGAGCATGATGGTCGAGGATCGATTCGGTAGCGCGCCCGTTCATCATGGCGATGACGTCGACTTCCTCCTGCTCCATCAGCTGCTGGCTCAGCGAATTGTCGGACCACCAGGTCTTGATGTGCGGCTTGATGCGCTCCAGGCTGCGGAACGCGCGTTCGAGATCGAGCGGATAGAACTCGCTGTCCTTGACGCCGTCGGCCTTCAAGGCCGCTTCGATGGTCCACAGCACATCGGTGCGCAGCGCGCGGCGGCCGGGGAATTTCTCGACGTTCCAGAAATCCGCCCATGAGGCCGGATGATCGTCGCCCGGCCATTTCTTCTTGCTGTAGCAGATGCAATACGACAGCGCGTGGCCGCCGATGGCGTTGCCGTAGCGCAGCTGTTTTGGATCGAGCGCGGAGCGGTCGATGACCGAAAAGTCGAGCGGCATGATCATGTTCATGCGCTTGGCCTGGTAGATCTCCTCGCCCTGGACCGACACCACATCGACCTGCATGGCGTGAGCTTCGTGCATCGCCCGCAGTTTTGGGAACGTATAGGGATCCTGATAGGCCACCGGGATGCCGGTCTTTTTGGTGAACGGCTCGCCGAAGGCTTTCGTCGCTGCTTTCTTCCAGGCGCCGCCGAACACGAAAGCGGTGACCGGGAGCGTCGCGGCGTCCGCTCGCGCGATCGCGCCCGGCAAGCGCGCGAGCGCCGCGCCGCCGAGCAAGCCGCCTAGCGATTTGATGAGCGCGCGGCGTCCGAGACCGCGGCTCTCCACTAGCGCCGTTCGCAAGCGGTCACATAGCGCTTCGGTCGACAGGTTTGGATCATCGCGCATTCGATTCACACTTTCTGCATCATTGGCTGCGGCGCCGCGCCAGCCATTGCGCCGTAGTGACGCTCGCCAGGGTGAGGATAGCAAGTCCGATCAGGATGGCAGAGGCGGCCGCAATGGTCGGGTCGGAGGTCGCCTGCACGCCGGACCAGATTTTCACCGCAACCGGCTTGCCGACCCCGCCGAGCACGAAAATGGCGATGAGAAGTTCGTGCGCCGAATGCACGAATGCCAAAATGGCGCCGATGACGATGCCGGGCGCGATGATCGGCAGCGTGATGCGGACGATCGCCCACAACGGCGGGGCGCCGTGGATGATGGCGGCGCGCTCCAGATTGCGGTCGGCGCTGCGCAGGCTGGCGCCGGTATTGATCACCACGAACGGCATGCCGCTGACCGCGTGTGCGCAGGCGAGGCCGACCAGCGAATTGTTGAGCCCGAGCGGGACGAAGAACAGATAGGTCGAGATCGCGGTGACGATCGGCGGCGTCACCAGCGCACACAGGATAAGCGCGCTCAGCAGCGACTTGGCGGGAATGACGTGGCGGACCAGCGCGAAGGCAGCCGGCACGCCGAGGATGGTGGCCAGCAGCGCCGCCAGGCTGCCGACCTTGAGCGTCACCAGGAAAGCGCTGACCCATTCGGGATCGCCCGTTATGGCGTGATACCAGCGCAGCGACAGGCCGGGCGGCGGAAACGTCAGGAAATTGCCGGAGCTGAACGAGATCGCCAGCACCACCACGACAGGGAAGATCAGATAGAGCAGGATCGCGGTGACGGCGGTGCCGAGCGCGATGCGGCTTGCGGCGGCGCTCATGGTTCGGAGCCTCCCCACAGGCGGTCGAGGCTGAAATAGCGGTTGTAGATTGCCGCGATCGTGGTGGTGATGACCAGCAGCACAAAGCCGGCGGCGCTGGCCTGGCCCCAATCGAGCAGGTCGCTCGCCTCCACCATGATGGTCTGCGCGATCATGGTCTGGCGCGGACTGCCGAGCAGCGCCGGCGTGACGTAGAAGCCGAGCGAGAGCACGAAGACCAAGAGGCCGGCGCCGTAGACCCCGGGCAGGCTCAACGGAAAGAACACGGTGCGAAACGCCTGCCAGCCGCTGGCGCCGTGGATTTTTGCCGCCGCCACCAGGGTGCGGTCGATGCGCAGCATGGCGCCGAACAAGATCACGATGGTGAGCGGCAGCAGGATTTGCACCATGGCGACGAGCACGCTGAAGGCGTTGTAGAGGAGTTCCAACGGCGCGCGCACGATGCCGAGGTCGATCAGCAGTTTATTGATCAGGCCGTGGTCGCCCAGCATGATCAACCAGGAAAAGCTGCGCACGATGATATCGACCCAATAGGGAATGAACACCAAGGCGAGGATCAGCCCGCGGCGCAGCCCGCTGCTCATGGTCAGCACGTAGGCCACCGGATAAGCGAGCAGCAGCGCCAGCGCGGTGGCGAGGATCGCCGCCTTGACCGTCGTCAGCATGACCTTGGCGTAGAGCGGCGAGGAGAACAGCGCCGGATAGTCCTGCAAGCCGCCAGCAGCAAAACTGCGCCAGCACATCAGCCCGAGCGGCACCAGAAAGAAGAACGCGATCCAGGCCAGGCACGGCAGCAGCAACAGCGCCGGTATCACGTGCGGCCGCGCCAGGATCGAGCGCCGCGCCGGGGCAGCGGCGTATTCGGCGAGGGCGGTCATGACGTTACGGCCTCGATGCCGGCTTCGCCGCTTGCCGGCGGCAACAAACGGGCGGCGTCACGGCGCCAGTTGAGGACCACCTGCCGGCCGAGTTCCAAGCTGCCGCCCTGCTCACGCGCGACCTTGGCCTTGAGCACATCGTCGCCGGCTGCAACCGCGAGCTTGAAAACGTCGCCGTGGAAGCTGAGCTCGGTGATGACGCCCGTGAGTTGCTCGCTGCCATCGGCTTGGGCAGTGGACTGGAGCTGCACACTCATGTCTTCCGGCCGAATAAGCAGAAACGCTCGCGCACCCATAGTTGCAAACGAGGCCGGCAGCGTTCCGATTGCGGTACCGCCGCGCGTCTTGACCACGCAGCCTTCGCGTCCGGCCTCGACAATGCTCACAGCGAGCAGATTCGAATCGCCGATGAAATCGGCCACGAAGGCGTCGGCCGGGCTCTCATACAGCGCGCGCGGCGTGCCGATCTGGGCGACGCGGCCGCGATGCATGACTACGACCAGATCGGACATGGTCAGCGCTTCCGATTGATCGTGGGTGACGTACACCACGGTGGTGCCGACGCTGCGATGGATGCGCTTGATCTCGGCCTGCATCTGTTCGCGCAGCTTCTTGTCGAGCGCGCCAAGCGGCTCGTCCATCAGGAGAAGCCGGGGCGCGGAGACCAGCGCACGCGCCATGGCGACGCGCTGCTGCTGGCCGCCGGAGAGCTGGCGCGGATAGCGCGCACCGAGATGCGACAGCTGCACCAGCGCCAGCATCTCGGCGATGCGTTTTTGCGCCGCCTGCCGATTGAGCTTGCTGCGCATGCGCAGGGGAAAGCCGACATTGTCCGCCACTGTCATGTGCGGAAACAGCGAATACGATTGGAACACCATGCCGATGTTGCGCTTGTGCGGCGGCACGTCGGCGACCGAGCGCTCGTCGATCAGGATGTCGCCCAAGTCGGGCGTGAGGAAGCCGGCGATGAGGTTGAGCGTGGTGGTCTTGCCCGAACCGCTCGGCCCCAAGAGCGAAACGAAGGCGCCCGCCGGCACATCGAAGCTGATGCCGTCGACCGCCGCCAGCCCGCCATACGTCTTGCTGAGCTTGCGCAGTCGGACCTGCGCTCCATTGCTGACGGCTGGCTGGGCTGATCGATCCATACGCGCGATTGGCGAGAGCGAAACCGGAAGCGCCGATCATTCGTCCGCGATGCGGAAAAATCAAATCGCCAGAGGTTGCGGAGGAATGGCAGCGCCCGATAACGGCGAAGATCGCGGCCGCCGGGCATGGGCATCAAGGCGCAAGACTGATAACATCGGGCAAATTTCGAGGGCGCCGTTCAAGCCCTCAGCCGCCTGGAGGATGCCGATGCTGACCAAAACGCCGCGCCCGGCGCGCAACGGGGGCAATGGACGGAACGGCAAAAAAGCACCGACCGTCACCGAGCTGCCGAAGATCAGCAACGTTACCGACACGCGCGACATTCTCGCGCATGCCGCCAAGGAGGCGCGGCAAAGCGATTACTTCATCGTCGACGTCGACGCCCACGTCACCGAGACGGCGTTCTGGTCGGAAGTCGTCGACCGCATGGAGAGCGACGTCTACAAGCAGATGGCGCGCGCCTTCAAAGGTCGCGGCCCGGCGCCCGGTCTGATGAATTCGACGCCCGGCATGCTGTACCAAGACGTGTTCGGCCGCATCCCGCATCAGCAGCGGCTCGGCGAAGCGGTGCCAGGCGGCCGCACCCACGCTCAGGTGACGCTGGTGCAGCGAGCCATGGATTCCATGGGGATCGACTACATGGTGGTGTTCCCGACGCCCATGCTCGTGCTCGGCATGCATCCGCAAGTCGAGATGGAGGTGGTGATCGGCAACGCCTTCAACAAATGGCTGACCGAAGAGATCCTGCCGCAGGACCGGCGCATCAAGGCGATGCTGTACCTGCCGTTCAATCATCCGGAGGCGTCGCTCAAGGCGGTCGAGACCTACGCCGACGATCCGAACGTCATCGGCTTTTCGGTGACGTCGACGCGCTTCCGCGCCGTCAATCACGACAGCTACATGCCGCTCTATTCGGCGATCCAGTCGAGCGGCAAGCCGCTGGCGTTCCACTCCGGCTTCCACTGGGGCGACCAGTCGATGCAGCAGTGCAATCGCTTCATCTCCATGCACGCCATCTCGTTCGTCTATTACAACATCATCCACATGACGAACTGGATCATGAATGGGCTGCCGGAGCGCTTTCCGAAATTGAAGGTGATGTGGATCGAGAGCGGGCTCGCGTGGATTCCGTTCCTGATGCAGCGCCTCGATTCCGAATACATGATGCGCTCGTCGGAGGCGCCGCTGCTCAAGCGGCGGCCGAGCGAATACATGTGCGACATGTATTATTCGAGCCAGCCGCTGGAGCGCTCCAACCTCGATCTCACCGAGGCGACCTTCAAGGCGATGCACGCCGACACCCAGCTGCTGTTCGCCTCCGACTGGCCGCACTGGGATTTCGACCTGCCCAACGCGATCACCACGCTGCCGTTCCTCAATGAGCAGGCCAAGCGCAACATCTTGGGCTTCAACGCGGCGCGGCTGTTCAATCTCGAAGTGCCCAAGCACAAGATGCTCGGCGCGAAGAACAAAAAGGCGCCGGCGGCGCGCGAGCCGGTCACGGCCTGACGCGCGGAATGGCGAAAGCTTTGCACCGCAAGACGGCAAAGCGCGCTGTCAAAAAGCGCGCAATGGCAACGCGTCGCAAGCCGGCTCGCGCCATCGTGCCGTCAGCGGATTTCTGCGCGGCCGCGCGCGACGCGCTCAAGCGCGGCCAGCCCGACGCGATCTCGGACCGCACGCTGCAGCAGGTGCTGACGGCCGCGGTGAAGGTCTATGCCGCCAAGGTGGAGCGGCGCGGCCACGACGTGCCGCCGTTCGCGCCGAATGCCGTGACGGCGACCGAATCTGTCGTCACCGCGTGCGGCCTCATCCGCGCCGCCGACCTCAACATGTTCGACGTGGCGATCTGGTTTCACCGCCCGCCAGGAATCGAGTGATTAGTCGAGTTTAGGAACAAGGACGCAGCCTCATGGACGACGTCGCGATCGCCAAGCTCAACGACATCCCGGACGGCGATTATCGGGTGTTCGCGTGCGAAGGACTCGAAGTCGGCATCTTCCGCACCGGCAGCAAGGTCTTGGCCTACGAGAACGTCTGCCCGCATGCCGGCGGCCCGGTCTGCCAGGGCAAGATCTTTCACAAGGTCGAGGAAATGATCACGCCCGACAAGAAGAGCGCCGGCCTGCGCTTCGGCAAAGCGCGCCACATCGTCTGCCCCTGGCACGGCTACGAATTCGACCTCGCCACCGGCTGCCATCCCGGCGATGCATCGGTGCGGCTGACGCCGGTGAAAGTCGCCGTGCGCGACGGCCAGATTTACGTCAGCGCGCCGGAGTAGTTTTTGCGTCGTAACTCAAGCGAGTTTCACGATTGTGGTCGAGTTGCACTGAGACCGGCAACGAGCATGACATACGCAGGGTGTAAGCTAATCGGCTGTGCGCACCACGACTAGGGGTGGCAAGAGAGCGCTATTCTGCTTCCGGCTTAGAAGTCTGAAAAGCGCGCCATTCTTCAGTCGGAATGGTACATCCTCGCATTGCTCTCAGGAATCTTTGTTCTGGTATCATTCCCACGATTGAGCGCTCGATAAGTGCTCCCAGCTCCTGACTATCTGGTGCCACAAATGTATAGCCGTTGAATTGTAAGAACACTTTGGCTGAGGTCAGGGCGGTTCGCTTATTGCCTTGCTGAAAAGGGTGGTTCATTCCAATTCCGAGAACAAGCATTCCGGCGAGATTTGCCACGTCTTGTTCACCGTAGGCCCAGCGGTTCTTAGGCCGCGCCATTCCACTGGACAGCAATCCAGAATGCATCAGCAAATGAGGCTCGTCGGTTGCTTCGACGAGCCTCTGATTGATCCGGATGACCTGTTCCTCAGTCAGCCAAATAGGTTCATCTGGCAAGGTATTCTAGCGTCTTTGGAAACTTCTCAATCATCTCATCAATGGCGGATTCCAAATCGCGCTGGTCGACCTTCATGGGAAGGCGCACGCGATCCCTAACCTCACTCTGAGGCTGGCGGGCCTCAGCATGGCGAGGCATTTCTTTTCGGAGCGCGAACACGATCTCATCCTCCGCGTGCTCAAACACAGAAATTCGCATCGAATGGCCTCACAAGATCGCGTGATCCGCATTAAATTGCAACCGCGACCGTACTTATCGTAAGTTAAGCAAGCGTAATTTCTGTGTTAAGCGATTGACAATATTATGTTTTTGTAATGTCTGGCCAAAGTGGCCCAGGGAAAACGCACCGGGTCCACAAAAGTTCGCAAATGGTGCGATTCGCACAATCGTTACCCGGTCACTCTATCCAGCCACGCTTGGTATAGAACAAATAGTGAACCAATTAAGAAAATCAATAGGGCGCTTCGAAAACCCGCTGCACCAACCTGCGCGCCAAAACGCCGGCGACGCGGCGGCGGTAGTGGCCGGGCGTGAACGTCGTTTTCATCGCCATGATCTGATCGCGCACCAGCGCGTCGAGGCCGGCGGACATGCGGGCGTCGAGCGGAGCGCCGCACAAGGCGGCAGTGCCGGATAGCAGCACCGGGCGCGGATTGGTGCCGGTGAAGGCGACGCGCAGGTCGGTGAGCGTATCGCCGTCGCGGCGCAGCGCCACGGCGACGCCGGTGACCGGATATTCGATCGAGCGGCGGATGCGGATCTTGTCGTAGGCCGAGCGCAAGCCGGGCGTCATTTTGGCGCGCACCGCCGTGACGAACTCGCCCGGACGTAGCGCCAGAAAATATTTGCCGTCGCCGCGCGTCTGCGTCACCGGCTCATCCTGACGCGCGTAGCCGATGTAGAGATCGTCAAGCGGCAGCGCGCGCCGGCCGTTTGGGCCGGCGATATCGATCTCGGCGTCAAACACCAGCAGCGCGGGTGCGAGATCGCCGGAGAAGGTGGCAAAGCAGACGCCGCGGCTTTTCGGCGCGACGTGGCAGATCGTGCCGGTGGTTTTCAGGCAATGCGCATTGGCGTCGCGCCACCATTCGCTCTGATTGTAGAAAATGCAGCGGGTGTCGAGGCACAGATTGCCGCCGACGGTGCCCATGTTGCGATGGGTGGGGCCGGCGATGTGGCTCGCCGCCTGCGCCACCGCGGAAAAATGCCGCGCCACGTCGGGATGCGCGGCGAGCTCGGTGAGCGTGACCGCGGCGCCGACCTCGAGCGTGCGCGCATCGGCCTTGGTGGCGCGCAGCTCCGGCACCTCGTTGACGTCGATCAGCACCGGCGGCGCGACGATGCCGCGGCGGATATTGACCACGAGATCGGTGCCGCCGCCGAGCAAGCGGCTGTCGGCATGGGCGGCGCGCGCCGCGATCACCTCGTCGAGCGAGCCCGGGCGGACGACGTCGAAGGGCGGCAGCGCGTCCATCAGGCGCCGCCGTTATGCTTGCTCGCCAACCGCGCGCGTTTCTCCAGCGCGGCGAAGACGCGATCCGGCGTCACCGGCAGGTCGTTGAAGCGGAGCCCGATGGCATCGGCGATGGCGTTGGTGAGCGCCGGCAAGAACGCGGCGAGCGAGCCCTCGCCGGCTTCCTTGGCGCCGAACGGGCCGTGCGGATCGATGCTCTCGACGATGCCGACTTCTATGGGCGGCGAATCCTGGATGGTCGGCACGCGGTAATCGAGCATGTTGCCGGTCAGCATCAGGCCGTCGTGATAAGCCGCCTCCTCGCTCATCGCCTGGCCCATGCCCATCCACACCGATCCCTGCACCTGGCCCTCGACGGTGAGCCGGTTGAGCGCCATGCCGCAATCGTGCGCGACCCAGACCTTGTCGACGGTGACGACGCCGGTGTCTTCGTCGACGCTGACTTCGACGACCTGTGCCGAGTAGCTGTAGCCCATGGTGCCGCCGATCGCCGAGCCGCGATATTTTTTGCCGCCGTGCGATTCCGGAATGGTCGAGTAATTGCCGGTGACCGTGATGGTGCCGGAATCCTTCAGCGCCTCGGTGACGACTTCGTTGAAGGTCAAGCCCTTGTCCTGGGCGCCGGCACGGTAAAGCTCGCCGAGGCATTCGATCTCGCCGGGCTTGGCGTCGAGCTTGCGCGCCGCAGCCGCAGTCAGCACGGCCTTCAGATTCTGCGCCGCGTCGATCGCCGCATTGCCGACCATGAAGGTGACGCGCGACGAGTAGGAGCCGTTGTCCTTCGGCACCACCTCGCTGTCGCCGGTGACGACGCGCACGCGGTCGAGATCGAGCCCGAGCACTTCGGCGACGGCCTGCGCCAAAATCGTGGTCGAGCCCTGGCCGATATCGGCGGCGCCTGACAGCACCACGATGGAGCCGTCGAAATCGAGCTTGATCTTGGCGGTGGCGTGCGGCTCGCCGGTCCAGTTCACCGGCTTCGAGGCGCCGCTGATGTAATGCGAGCAGGCGAAGCCGAGGCCTTTTTTGATCGCGCCGTTTGACGCACCGCCGCTGCGCTGCCCCTTGCGTTCTTTCCAGCCGCTTTGCCGCTCGACCCAGTCGAGACATTCCGGCAAGCCGTAGGAATTCACCAT
>DASRET010000138.1:0-18489 GCA_035651875.1 Xanthobacteraceae bacterium | reverse complement strand
CGAACTCGACCTGGGTGACCATGCGCTTGTTGCGCCGCGCCGCCATCAGGGCCGCTTCGTTGACGAGGTTCATCAGATCGGCGCCCGAGAAGCCGGGCGTGCCGCGGGCGATGGTCTTGAGATTGACGTCGGGCGCCATCGGCACCTTGCGCACGTGAACTTTGAGGATCTGCTCGCGGCCGACCACGTCCGGATTGGGCACGATCACCTGGCGGTCGAAACGGCCGGGGCGCAACAGCGCCGGATCGAGCACGTCGGGCCGGTTGGTGGCGGCGATCAGGATGATGCCTTCGTTGGCCTCGAAGCCGTCCATCTCGACCAGCAGCTGGTTCAGTGTCTGCTCGCGTTCGTCATTGCCGCCGCCAAGCCCGGCGCCGCGATGGCGGCCGACCGCGTCGATTTCGTCGATGAAGATGATGCAGGGCGCGTTCTTCTTGGCCTGCTCGAACATGTCGCGCACGCGGCTGGCGCCGACGCCGACGAACATCTCGACGAAGTCGGAGCCCGAGATGGTGAAGAACGGCACGTTGGCTTCGCCGGCGATGGCGCGGGCGAGCAACGTCTTGCCGGTGCCGGGCGGGCCTACCAGGAGCACGCCGCGCGGAATGCGGCCGCCGAGCCGCTGGAATTTGGCCGGATCGCGCAAGAATTCGACGATTTCCTGCAGGTCGAGCTTGGCCTCGTCGACGCCCGCCACGTCCTCGAAGGTGACGCGGCCGTGCGCCTCGGTGAGAAGCTTGGCGCGGCTCTTGCCGAAGCCGAGCGCCTTGCCGCCGGCGCCCTGCATCTGCCGCGACAGGAAGATCCACACCCCGATCAGCGCCACGAACGGCAGCCAGGAAATGAGCAGCGAAACGAACCAGGGCACGTTCTCGGTCTGCGGCCGGGCCGTGATCGAGACGCCCTTGTTGTAGAGGCGCTGCACTAGGCTCGGATCGTTCGGCGCATAGGTCTGGAAGGTGCGGCCGTCGGTGAAATCGCCGTGAATCTCGGGGCCCTGGATCACGACGTCGCGGACGCGGCCGTTATCGACGTCGTTGAGGAGCTGCGAGAAGCTGATCTCCTGCGAACCGGTATTGCGGCCGGGATTCTGGAACAGCGTGAAGAGCGCCAACAGCAACAGGACGATGATGACCCACAGGGCGAAATTGCGCAGATTGGCGTTCATCTTAGGTCCTTGACCCGCGCCCGGCGCGGAGCCCCAGAGTTAAGCCTGCGGATCGTGGCGGCTTCACGTTCCCTTAAATCGGCAATGTAGGGATGGCACCGCCCCCTGCCAAGGGAATCCCCAGCCAGTACAAGGGAATCCGGCTCGCAGTATAGCCTTATTTCGTAAAGCGCCCCTTGCGGCTTTGCCGCATGGCAGCGCTGCGACGCGCGGGGGCGCGTTCGACCGAAAGCCGCGCGGCATCGAGGCTCACGAGCGCCCCGGCGAGCGTGCGGCGCAGCCGTCCGGGCGCCTGCCGCAAAGCTTGGTAAAGCGCTTCAAGCTTGCCGAGCTCCACCGGTCCCTCGTCGCCGACGTGGGCAATCGCCCGGCCGAGCAGCCGCAAGCCGACTTCGGCCGGCAAATCGGCGAAACGAGCGCGCTCGAAGGCGATCGGGCCACGGGCCGGCCACGGAGGCGGCGCCAGCGCGGCGTGGGCGGCGGCGACGGCGAATTCGAGCGCCGCTTCCGCCCGTTGCATCCGCGCCGCGAGCCGCGACAGCCCGTGCGCATCGAGGCCCTCGCGCGCCAGTGCCGGCATCACGCCGCGCAGCCGGGCGCGGGTAAAGCGCGGATCCCTGTTGCTCGGGTCCTCGCTGAAGCCGATGCGCGCGGCGCGCAACGTCGCGATCAGCCGCGATTTCGGCACCGCGAGCAACGGCCGCAGCAGAAAAATACGATCGTCGCGGGCGCCGGGAATGAGCGATACCGGCGCCATGCCGGCAAGGCCGGTCAAGCCGCTGCCGCGGGCGAGCCGGAACAGCACCGTCTCGGCCTGGTCGTCGAGCGTATGCGCGGTAAGCACATGGGCCAAGCCGGCGCGCGCCGCGGCTTGCGCCAACAACCCGTAACGCGCCGTGCGCGCCGCTTCCTGCAAACCACTCGTGGGTTTTAAGCCGCGCCAGCGCAAGGTGCGATGCGGCACATTCAACTGTCGCGCCAGACGCTTGACCGCGGCAGCTTCGGCCTTGGCCGCGGCCCGCAAACCGTGATCGATGGTGACGGCCAGCAATCGTGGCGGCTTTTTCGCCCGCTTCGCCCAGCGCGCGGCGAGCAGCAAGAGCGCGGTCGAATCCGGGCCGCCCGACACCGCAACGACAAAACCAGGCAAATCCTCAAGGCCGCGGAACAGCGCGTCTAATTCGTCGTCGCCGACCGCTGCCTCAGCAGTGGGCACGCTTCTGTTCCCGCTCCACGTTTTGCTTCACCGCGAGCGATGCGCGCGGATACTTGCGCACCACTTCGCCGAGCGACGCACAGGCGGCTTCCTTCTCGCCCAATGCCGCAAGCGACTGGCCGAGCCGCAACAGCGCATCCGGCGCCCGCGCCGTGGTCTCGTATTTGGTCGAGACGGCGAGGAAGGCTTCGGCGGCGTCGTGATATTGCTGGCGCTGGAACAGCGACTCGCCGAGCCAGTATTGCGCCTCCGGAGCGAGCCGGTCCCTTGGATGTTTGTGCAGGAAGTCGCCGTAGGCCTGCGCGGCGTTCACATAGTCCTTGTGCACGAAGTAGCCGTGGGCGAGTTCGTACTCGTCCTTGGGCGTGGCGTCAGGCGGCAGCGCCGCAAGCGCGCCGGTGCCGTTCGGGCTGGCCGCAGGCGGCGGCGCGGCGCTGCCGGGCGCGCCGTTGTCCTGCGGACCCGACAGGTGCGCGAGATCGAGCGGCGACCCGGCCTGCCGCGGCGGCGGCGGCTCATTCTGATTGTTGCTCGAGCCAAGCGCGCGCGGCGCCCCGGGCGCGCCGGGACTGAGCGCCGGATTGAACGCGTCATGGCGACCGCCGCCCGCGGGCTGGCCGCCCTCGACCGGCGCCGGTGGGGGCGGATATGGCGGGTTCGCCGAGTATTGCGGGTTCGACCGCCCTGAGTATTGCGGTTCCGCCGGGTACGGCTCGGCAGGCCGCGCCGCCTGTTGCGGCTGCGCCGGATAGGGCTCGGCTGCCCGCGGCGCGTACTGCGGCTGCGGCGCATATTGCGGCTGCGGGGCCGAATATTGCGGGCGCGGCGCGGCTGCCGCCGGCGCCGGGCCGCCGCGCTGCTCTTGCAGGGCCTGGAGCTGCTGGCTGAGCTGCTGATTGCGGTACTGCAACTGCTCGACCTGTCCGGTCAGCTCACGGATCGTGGCTTCGAGGCGATCGAGCCGGGTGACGATCTCGGCTGCGTCCTGGGCGTGGGCGGCTCCGCCACACCAGGCGCAGGCGAGCGTAATCAAAGCGAAACGGGCGAAGCGGGTCATCCGGTGCGGCATGGTCGTTGTGATGAAAACGGCGGCCTCACAGAAGCGCAAACGGTGCCCGGCGGCCGCGCAAGCTGAAGCTTTGGGCGCGCCTCACCATAGCCGGTCCTGCGTCCAAATTGTGACTGCCGGCCGCGGCCGGCGCGGAGGGTCAACAATCCCTTCCGCGCGTCTGTCGCGGCCGCGCCTCGCCGCCCCGGCGGGCCCCTTAGGAGCTCTGATTGAGCACCGTGACGGCGCGCCGGTTCTGCGACCAGCACGAGATGTCGTCGCACACCGCGACCGGGCGCTCTTTGCCGTACGAGATGGTGTGCATGCGCTGCGCTGAGACGCCGCGCGAGATCAGATAATCGCGCACCGTCTGGGCGCGCCGCGCGCCGAGCGCGATGTTGTATTCGCGGGTGCCGCGCTCGTCGGCATGGCCTTCGATGGTGAAGGCGTAATTGCCGTAATGATTGAGCCACTCGGCCTGGTGGTCGAGCGTCGCCCGCGCCTGCCCCGTCAGCTCCGTGGAGTCGGTATCGAAGAACACGCGGTCGCCGACATTGACGACGAAATCCTGCTGGCTGCCGGGCGTGGCGGCGGACGCCATGGCGCCGGTCTGCTCAGCGGCCTGCTTGGCGCAGCCGGCGATCGCGATGCTCGCGAGGATGACGGCTGCGAATTTGGCGCCGCGGACGATGCTCACCCCGTTCATTCCGGTGCCTCCATTGCTTACCTCAAGGTCGCTTGCCTGTCCGCCCGCGGGGGAAGACAGGAAAGCACTCAAGCGGGTCTACCAGCGCCTTCGTTAAGCGAAGGTTCCGTCAACCTTGATGAGGCCTTGCAAAGAAGCCCCGTCCCCGCACAACACCCGAAAACCTTTGGTAATGCTTAATAGGGTCTGAATGCGGCGTTCCTGCGGCCTGCGGATCAAGGCGTCATGGGCCTGTTTCCAGCCGCCGCAGAGGTCCGAGAGAGGGATTTTCGAGCACTTATTCGCACGCACCCCTGCCCGCCTGCGCGCCGTGGAGCAATGTTCCATCACGGCAATGCGTCTGCCCGACTCCGCAATCGGCGTCTACCGCTCCGCTTGTCTCACAATTTCGGCACGCGGACGCGGCGCATCATCGCTTCCATGATCTCGAAGACGCCGAACGCCAGTAGCCCGAGTGCGGCGATGGCGAGCAGCACGCCGCCATAGGATTGATGCTGCAAGGTGCGGAGCACGCCCGACAGTCCGACCGCCTCGCGCGAATTGCCCTCGTAGGCCGCGAACACCAGAAACGTGCCGGTCAGCAGAAAGACCACCGCGCGGGTGAGAATCCCGAACGATCCGAACGCGATCACCCACTCGCGCGTTTTTTCGCGCGCGTCGAGCTTGCGCTGATATTCGGCTTTCACGGCCTTGACCGCGAGCCCGATCGCCATCCCGACAAACACCGCCGCGATGATGCCCACCAGCACGCGCCCGAGCGGCTTGTCCATCAGCCAGCCGGTCCAATTGCTCACCGACTGCGTGCGGCCGATTCCAAGAGAAATGCCAACGGTGACCAACGCAAGCGCCAGATAAAAAATCCCGCTCAGACCCAAAACACTGCGCCGCAGCAGACCGTACGGCCGGCTGCCGTGCTGATCGGCATCAAGGAATGCTTGCATGAACCGCCACGCGGCGAAGCACGCCAGGCCAAGCGCCATCGCCCATAACAGAACGGCACCGAACGGTTGGTGCAGCAATGCCTGCAGCGCGTCGGGCACGCCGTGCGGGCGCGCGCCGGCGCCAAGCGCGGCAAGGATGGCGAAACCGCCGACAATCAGAAAAACGAGGCCGCGCGCCACATAACCGATCCGGGCCATCCCGGCGAGGGGTTTGGGTTTGGACCGCTTCGGCATTGCTTGCGCGCGTCAAAGAACGGCGCCGACCTCACGTTCCGGCGCCCCGTGTCAACGTGCGAAGCCGAACTTGGTGCCATGCGCGGTGCCATGTCGCGAAAACCAGTTGGTGCGCGCGGGCACTGCGCACCGTTGCGGATGTCAGATGACGTAGAGCCGGTTGGCCAGGACGGACGGCGAACCGTCGGGCGGCGCGTGTGCCGCGAGCACCGCGGCGCAGCGCTCGATGGCGGCGATGAAGCCTGACGCGATGCGACCGTCGCGCATATGGGCAACCAGCGCGTCGATCGCGGCCTGCCATTCTGCATTGGGCACCTTCGCGGCGATGCCTTCGTCGGCGATGATGCGCGCGTAGCGCTCCGCCAGCGAGACGTAGATCAGCACGCCGCTGCGGTTTTGGGTATGGCTGACGTGGCGGAGGAAGAACTGCTCGACGGCGGCCCGATGGGCGCGCGCCTGGCGCACCGGGCGCGGCACCAGAGCGAGCCGCAACGGCATCCAGGACAGCGCAACGCCGGCCACCAGGAAGAGCGCGAGCTGCAACAGAAAAATCCGCTGCACGCTCCAGTCGGTCCAATGGATCAGCGGCCACGGCAACAGCAGCGCCAATGTGCTCGCCCACAGGATCGGCACGTGCGCGTAATTCGACGATGCGTGAGCTAGCACGCAGACCAGCTGGCCACAGCTGCGCTCTTCGGCATCGCGAATGGCCGCCGCAACTGCGTCGTGGTCCTCTTTGCTGATCGGCATCGCTCACCAGCCCCCGGAAGCGCCGCCGCCACCCGACGAACCGCCACCGCCCGAAAACCCGCCACCCGAGAAACCTCCGCCGGAGAATCCGCCGCCGGAAAAGCCGCCACCGGACCAACCCGACGAGCCCCATCCGCTCGAATAAGGTACGAAGATCAGGCGGCCGTTGCGGCGAACGTAATGGCCGGCCGGCGAGCCATGCCCCGCGCTCCTCATGTAAATGAACACGAAAATGACGATGAAGAAGAACAGAAACGGAAACAACGATTGGAACTGCTTCGACGGTTCGTTCGAGCGCACGCCGACTTTGCGCTGCCAGTCGGCGGTGTCGCCGCTCAGCACGCTGATGATGCCGTCGACGCCGCGCTCGATGCCGCCGGAAAAGTCGTTCGCCTTGAAGCGCGGAATGATCGCGCTCTGAATGATGACCGAGGACAGCGCATCGGTGAGCGTGCCTTCGAGCCCGTAACCGACCTCGATCCGCACCTTGTGCTCGGACGGCGCGACCAAGAGCAGCACGCCGTTGTTCTTCTTCGCTTCCCCGAGCTTCCAGAAGCGGAACAGCTGATTGGCATAAGTCTCGATGTCGCCGCCTTGCAGCGAGCGTACCGTGGCGACGACGAGCTGAATGCTGGATTTATCCTCGAGGTCCTTCAGCTTGGTCTCGACAGCGCTGCGGCTTTGCGCGTTCATGACGCCGGCCTGGTCGACCACGCGGCCGCTCAGCGCCGGAAAGTCGTAGGCGAAAGCGAGCGACGCCAGGCAACACACCAGGGCGGCAGCGACGGCCAGCCGTAGCGCCGCCGTAAAGACGCGGTGTCGAGAAGCAGTCATCTAGAATTTGACCTGCGGCGGTCTTTCAGCGCCTTCGGTGGCGGTGAATTCGGCCATCGGCTTGTTGCCGGAGAAGAACGTCTTGGCCCACAGCACGGTCGGGAACGTGCGCAAAGCCGTATTGTAGACGCGCACCGCATCGATGTAGTCGCGCCGCGCCACCGCGATGCGGTTCTCGGTGCCTTCGAGCTCCGACTGCAGCGCCAGGAAATTGGTGTTCGATTTCAGCTCCGGATAGTTCTCGGTGACCGCCAAGAGCCGGCCCAGCGCGCCGCTCAACTGATTCTGTGCGTCCTGGAATGCTTTCAATTTGTCCGGATCGGTGAGCTGCGACACGTCGACCTTGACCTGGGTCGCCTTGGCGCGCGCCTCGACTACGGCGGTGAGCACGTTCTTTTCCTGGGCCGCGTAGCCCTGCACCGTCGCCACCAGGTTGGGGATGAGATCGGCGCGGCGCTGATACTGGTTCTGCACGTCGGCCCAGCGCGCCTTGGCCTGCTCTTCCAGCGTCGGAATCGTGTTGTAGCCGCAGGCCGAAAGCGTCAGGCTGAGGCCCACAACCGCCAAGATCACGCGCAAGCGTGATACGAGCATTGTCATTTCGCCCCTCCGTACTGACCCGCAGTGTGCGGACCGTGCCACGAACGCCGATCAAATAGATAGGCCTTGGGCCAACCTCAAGGCCCGCGTGACGGGCGCAGTCGCCCTGGAATGAGCCACGCCGCCGCGAGCGCCAGGACGGCGAGCACACCGGCGATGATGTAGATGGTGTGCAACGACGTCGTGATGGCTTCGATCAGGCGCGGCAAGGCATCCGCCGCAATGCCCGCACGCCGCGACGGTTCGAGCAGCCGATTGAGCGCCTCGTCGGAATCGCCGACGAGGTGCGCGACGCCGAAATTGAGAATGGCGCCGCCGAGCGCGGCGCCGAGCGATTGGCCGATGGTGCGCGAGAACAGCGTCGAGGCGGTGGCGATGCCGCGCTCTTGCCAACCGACGCTCGACTGGATCGCGACCAGGAAAGTCTGATTGCAAAAACCCATGCCGAGGCCGATCAGGACCGCCGCCACGGCGAGATGGGGCAGCGTGCTCGAGGGATCGAGACCGATCAGGAGCGCGGTGCCGGCGATCAGGCCGAGCGCACCGATGGCGCCGCTGGTCCGGTACGAAGTCGCTCCCATCACGCGGCCGGAGATGATGCTGCCGGTGCTCCACGATACCGAGTGGGTGGCGAGAATGACGCCGGCGACCGTGGCGCTGCGCGCCATGACGCCCTGAATGTAGGTCGGCAGGAATGCCACCACGCACATCAGGAGCGCACCGAGGACGAGACTGCCGGCATTGCCGCTCGCCATGACGCGGCTCGTCCACATGCGGAACGGCACCACCGGCTCGGCGGCGCGCCGCTCGTTCACCACCAAGAGCGCGAGCGCGACCGTGCCGGCCGCGAATAGCGCGATCAGCGTCGCGGCGTCGAGGCTGCGCGCCTGCACGACGGCCATCAGGATCGCGCCGATGCCGATCATCAGCAGCACCGAGCCGAGAATGTCGATGCGATGCGGCCGCTTCGGCACAGTCTCGTCGAGGCACAGGATAAGGATCGCGATGGCGGCGATGCCGATCGGAATATTGATCCAGAATACGTAGGCCCAGTGCAGGTGTTGCACGATGAAGGCGCCGAGCGTCGGTCCGGCAATGGCGGCGACGCCCCAGACCGCCGACAGCCAGCCTTGCACGCGGGCGCGCTCGTGCGGGCCGTAGATATCGCCGACGATGGTGGTCGAGATCGATTGAACCGATCCGGCGCCGAGCCCCTGGATGAGCCGGAAGATCACCAAGAGCAGCATGTTGCGGGTAAAGCCGCAGGCCGCCGAGCCGACCAGAAAGATCGCGGCGCCGACCACGAATACCGGCTTGCGGCCGTGCAGGTCGGCGAGCCGGCCGTAAAGCGGCGTCGACACCGCGGTCGCCAGCAGGTAGGCGGCGAACACCCAGCTGAACAGCCGAAAGCCGCCCAGCTCCGCCACGATGGTCGGCATCGCGGTGGCGACGATGGTCGCTTCCACCGCGGCCATGAAAATCGCCAGCATGCACGCGGCGGTCACCAGCCGCCGCTGGATGATGAATGCAGGGGACGAGGATTGCGAGGCTTCAGACAATGCGCATTTCCAAAACGGTCGACTCAAGTCCTTTGCGCCTGATAGGTGGCACAGACCGGCAATGGTGCAAATGACCTGCACGCACGGGCGTTATGCCTGTGCGTGGGCCAGCCTGATAGATCGTGGCGGTCGCGCCGCCGCCGACGTGCCCCAACCGATGCTGCCAGCTGGCGGCCCCGGGCGGCAGATGTCTCAGCGAACCGCGACAGTGTTCGGCTGCATGACGTTCTCGACCACGTAGGCGCCGATGCGGTAGCCCATGTCCTGGCCGACCTTGGTCGAAAATCGCCAGTGAAAGCCGGCCCAGATGCGTGCCTGGGACACTTCGTCGGTAAAGGCGCGCACATTGGTCCAGTGGTGGATGACGCCCGGCGCGGTCGGGCTGGTCAGCGACACTTCCGGAATCTCGGCCGTGCCGAACACTGTCTCGATGACGCCGGCAAGGGCCGCGCTTTCGATGCAATGCGCACACGGATATTCGGGATGCATTGGCGTCGCCGCCATCGGCTGCCAGACCGGATCGCGCTCGGTCGCCGCATTACCGTCGAAGTCGCCGTTGCGGATGGCGGTAACAGGACGCCAGAATTCATAGTGGTATTTGGCGTCGAACACGGCGATCAAAGCATCCTCGCGCGCGACGGCGCTCAAGGCGTACAGGCGTGCGGAGTCGATGATGTTGAGCTTCTTGGCTGCCGCTAGTTGACTGACCAGCGGATAGAACACCCTGCCGTCAGTCGCCAACCAGAAGCGGGCGTCCTCGGTTTGCCGCGCGGAGCGCTTCGTGCTGGCAAGCGCGCCATACTGTTTCATTTCGTTGTAGTTGGCGGCCCACTCGACACTCGCCAGCGCAATCGGTGGAGCCGGGCGGAATTGCGACGCGCTGGTCAACGCGAACGGCTTGACGTCCGGCCATTGCGGCGTTGCCGTCGCAATGGTCGGAACATAAACGCCGGGCGTGGTACGCGGCCGATAGGCGTCGGGTGCGTTGGCGCCGTCGTTGCTGCGCGCTGCCAGAACTTTTTCCGCGACAGCTTCGCCCAGTCGTACGCCTGCGGCGTTGCCCGGCCCGTCCGGAATGAATTGCAGGTACTGCGCCAGCGCGGCCTTCATTTCATCGCCTGTCTGCGGGTCAATGCCCGCAAGGACAGTCGCGGCCGCGGTTGCCGCCGCGGCTTCCCTGGAGGTGGCGGCTTCGGCAGGAAGTTGCACGAGATAAGGCCGGTATTTGCGGTCGATCGAGTTGACCGCATCGAACATCGCCACCTGCGTCATCGCGACGACCCGGTCGGCCGGCGGCGGCGGCATCTTGTGACTGACGGTGAAGCTGACCGCTTTGTCGTTCCAATCGCTGATCACGTCGGCGGCTGCCGGCTGCATCCCACCGATGAGCGCAAGAACGATCAACCCATTGCGGCAACTGTGTTTCATGGCGATCTCCCGGCTTGTTGCGGCCACCGCGACCGCATGCGACAACTTTGGCCGCCACCGGGCCTGAAGTACCGAGAGAGTTCCGGGAAATTTCCGGGAAATGCGGAGGCGAGCTGACGCATGGCCGAAGATCGGCAGGTCGCGTTTGGCTCGTTTCGGTTCGCGCCGCGGACCGGGCAGCTTTGGCGTGACGGCAGCGAACTGAGGCTCACGCCGCGGGCGGCCGCGGTGTTGCAGCGCCTCACCGAGCGCGCCCAGGAGATCGTCACCAAGCAGGATTTGTTCGATCGCGTCTGGGGCGGCCTCGCCGTCACCGACGACGCACTCACCTCATGCATTGGCGAGTTGCGCGAGGCTCTCGACGACGACGCGCGACACCCGCGCTACATCGAGACCCGCCACCGGCGCGGCTTCCGCCTGATGATGCCGGTCGCTGCGCTCGCCGCTGACTCCGGCGCGCCCAAATTGGCGGAAACCGGCTCCCAATCGGCGCAACTCGTCGGCCGGACCGCCGAGTTGGAGCAGCTCATGCACTGCTACAACGCTGCCGGCTCGGGTAAACGTCAGATCATATTCGTGACCGGTGAACCGGGAATCGGGAAAAGCGCGCTGGTCGATGCGTTTTCGCAACGTGTGCAAGGCGCTCATGCCGTCCGGATTGCGCATGGTCAATGCCTCGACCATCACGGTGTCGGCGAACCTTATCTGCCTTTGATCGAAGCGTTCACAGGCCTCGTCACCGGCGGGGATGGCGCGCCGATCAAGGATGTCCTTGCCAGTCAGGCTCCGAGTTGGCTCGCCCAGATGCCATCGCTGTGGACCCAAGCGGACCGCAGCCTGTTTGGCGGCCGCGGCCGCGCCACGCGAGAACGTATGATCCGCGAATTGACGCTTGCAGTCGAAATCCTTGCGTCCGATGCCCCGTTGCTGATCAAGCTTGAAGACGTCCATTGGAGCGACGCCTCTACGCTGGATTGGCTTGCCCACGTGGCGCGCCGTCGCGAGCCCGCCCGCGTCATGGTGGTGGCGACCGCGCGCCCGGCCGAGCCAGCCGGCGTCAAGGTCGGGCTGTACACGCTGATGAACGAGCTTGCCGTGCACGGTTTGTGCAGCGAGATCGAGCTGCATGCCCTCGAACTTGAGGCAGTCGAAAATTACCTGGCGCTTCGGCTTGGCGAACGATCCGGCGAGCTCGAACCAAAGGTAATTGCCCGGCCGCTGTTCGACCGCACCGGCGGCAATCCGCTCTTCATGGTCAGTCTCGTCAACCAGCTGACACGACGCGAAGCGGCGGCGCGAGGCTTCGATCCGATCGTATCGATCCCTCGGGACATCCGGCGTTTCATCGACCGGCAAATCGACGAGCTGAACGAAGCAGACCGAGACACGTTGAGCGCGGCGAGCGTCATCGCCCGGGAATTCGCAACAGCCGGCGTTGCCGCCGCACTGGACGGCGATGTCGAGACAATCGAGGCCGGTTGCGCCCGGTTGGCCCGGCAGGGTGTGTTCATTGCCAGATCCAGCTCGACCGTCTGGCCTGACGGAACGCGGGCGGAGACCTATTCATTTCGGCACGATCTCTATCGCGAACTGTTATACGAGCGCCTGCCTCCTACCCGCCGTGCGGCCAGCCACGGCCGCGTTGGCCGGCGGCTGGAGCGAGCTTGGACGGGCCGGCTCGACGAAATTGCCACGGAACTGGCGGAGCACTTCGAACGCGCTAACGACGCAGCGCGCGCGCTGCCGCATCACCAGCGCGCAGCCGCGAAAGCGATGCGGCGCAGCGCAAACGCAGAAGCCATCGGACATTTGCGCCGAGCGCTCGCCGGCATCGGCGCCGCCTCAGATGAACTCGAACGGACCAGGCTTGAAGTCGAATTGCAGGTCGCGCTCGGCGCGGCGTTCATTGCCAGCCGCGGCTTTGGCGCGCCGGAGGTGTTGGACGCCTATTCGAAAGCCGAAGCGCTTTGCGAACGTCTCGGCGAACGCGCCGATCTGTTCCCCGCCATCTGGGGCCAGTGGATGTTCCGCACCGGCCGCAGCGAGACGGACGCCGCGCAGCGGCTATGCCAGCGCCTGTTGACGCTGGCGGAAAAATTCGGCGACGCCGGGCTGAAGATACAGGCTCATCACGCGACATGGGCGACCTCGTTCGTCTGCGGCGCGTTCGATCAAACCCTCGCTCACGCCAAAGCCGGCCTCGCGCTCTTCGAGGCCAAGCTTCACCGGACGCTGGCCTCAAGCTACGGCAACCATGACGTGGCCTGCTGTGCGCGGTACTTCTCGACAATGGCATTGGCGCTCGTGGGCGAGCGCGGCAGCGCACGAACCACGATCGAGGAGGTGGTCGCGGCGGCAAAAGCGCTCGACGATCCGTTCACGCTGGCGCTGGCGCTCTTTTTCACCGCCACAGCCGCGCAGATTTTGGGCGATGTCGTTCTTGCCAGTACGAACTCGGCACTCAGCATGCAGGTGGCGACGGAGCACGATCTGGCGCAGCCGAGGGCCTGGAGCATGGGCGTGGCCGGCTGGTGCGCCGCAGAAAACGGTGAACCCGAACGCGGGCTAAGGCTCGTGACAGATGCAATTGCGGCGATGGACACGATCCACTCGCGCCATTTCCTCGCTTATCTGTTTGGATTGTTGGCTGACTTGCATCTCAAAGCCGGCCGTCCATCTGACGCGCTTATGGCAGCTGATAATGGACTCGCCGTGGCAGGAGCTACCGGTGAACGTTTCTACAGCGCCGAACTCCATCGCCTGCGCGGCGAGTGCCTCGTCCGTTGGCCGCGACACGAGCAAGAAGCTGAAGTGGCGTTCCGCGCCGCAATCGAATTGGCAAGGCTGCAACGCGCCGCGACGTTGGAGCAGAAGGCTCGGGAAAGCATGGCAGCCGCCGTCCCGAACGCTTGAGCGTTGAATTTAACGACCACGATCACTGAACGCTGATATGCGCCTCGGCGATCACCTTGCCCCAGAGCTTGAGCTCGTCGGCGAAGAACTGCGCGGTCTCTTCCGGGCTTGTCGCTCCAGGATCGAGCTGAAGCGCGTGCAGCCGCTCAACGACCTTCGGGTCCTTGAGGACCTCGACGGTGTCGCGATTGATCTTGGCGATCAGCGCGGTCGGCGTGCCGGGTGGCGCGGCGAGCGCAAACCAGGTGATCGAACGAAAGCCGGCGAGCCCGGCTTCCGCCATGGTCGGCACCTCCGCCAGCGCCGGGATGCGCTTTTCGCTTCCGACGGCGATGATCTTGATCTGACCGCTCCGGAACATCGGCACCGACGTGGTCGCGGTGTCGAAGAACATGTCGACGTGGCCGGCAATGACATCGTTGAGCGCCGGCAGCGCGCCGCGATACGGCACCTGCAGCATCTTAATGCCGGCCATTTGCTCCAAGAGAGCGGTGCTCAATTGCGCTGTCGAACCGACGCCCTGCGACGCGTAGGTCAGTTTGCCCGGATTGGCCTTGGCGTAGGCGATCAGTTCCTTGACGGAGTTGACGGGAAGGTCCTTGCGCAGGTCGAGCACGTTCGGGCCCGTTGCCAAGAGCGTTATCGGCATCAGCTTGTCGGGATCGTAGGGCAGGTTCTGATAGAGAAGCTTATTGATCGTCAGCGGCGACGGCGGGCTCGATAAGAGCGTATAACCGTCCGGATCGGCCCGCGACACGCGCTCGGCGCCGATGTGCAGTCCTGGAATGTTTTCGACAATGACCGCTTTGCCCCATTTGCGGCTGAGCTGATCGGCGACGATCCGCGTCAACGTGTCGGTCGTCGATCCGGCTGGAAACGGCAGGACAACCCGCACGGTTTGCGACGGATAGGTATCTTGCGCACGGGCGCCGCCCGTCCAAGCAGTCATCACGGCCAGCAAGGCCAAGAGTCCAAAGTTTCGCATGTCGATGATTGCCCTTTTAGGCCCGCGCGCCGCCTAGGCCGCGGCGGTGCGCTGCCCCGGCTCGCGCCGGTACGGCTCGATGATTTCTTTCTGAGCGAGCGCAATCTGCTCCAGATTCGGCACAAGCTTAAACAGGAACAGCTCGATGCCCATTTCGCCATAGACCCGCAGCTGCTTGCGGACGTGCTCGGGTGGCCCGAGACAGCCCGCCTTCATGGCCGGCGCCGTGCGCTGCATGATCTTGCGCATGTCCGCCTCGGAGCCGTCGGAGACGAGCAGCCGCACCGCGGCGGCTTTGGCGTCGGCGACGCTGTCGCCAAAGGCGACAAACGGATTGAAGGCGAACCGCACCTTGCGGCCGAAGCTCGCCGCCTTGCGGTTCATCACGTCGATCGAGCGCTGCAGGCTGTCCATCACATCCTGCACCGTCTCGGCCTCCTTGTCGAAATCGAGAAACCACCAGTCGGCGGCTTTCGCCACCATATCGAGCCCACGGGGGCTGCGGCTTGCGGTGAAAATCTCCGGCAAGGTTTGGGTCGCCGGTTTCAACAAAAGCTGGCAGCCGTCGACCTGATAGAACTGGCCTTGATAGGAGAACGGCGTCTCGCTCCACACGCCGCGCAGGACATCGATGAACTCCTCGGCGCGGACGTAGCGGTCGTCGTTGTTAAGGAGCGTGTCGCCGCCGAACATCGTATGTTCTTCCACGTTCCATCCGGTCACCAGATTGATCGCGGTGCGCCCCGGCGTCAGCCGGTCGAGCGACGTCGCCATCTTGGCCACCAGGGTCGGATGCCAAAGCCCCGGATGCACCGCCACCATGCTCCTGATCCGCGCGGTCCAGGAACTGACCGCGGCGGCCAGGATCCAGGCTTCGAAATCGGCGCCGAGGTGACGTTCCGCAAACAGGATAATGTCGAAGCCAGCACGATCGGCGGCGCAGAGAATCTCTTTGGCCAGATCGAAGGCGGGATCGACGTCGCCAGCAGGCAGCGGCTTCAGCGCGCCGGCAACGGATTGTTCAATCGCATGCGAGCCGACGGTGACATGCGGCACCGGTGCGTAAAGGCCAAACTGCATCGCGGATGTCCTCCGGCGTCTTGATTGCTGCCGCAAGCGGCATCGGCGCTTGCGTCAGCCGAGATTATTCGCGCAGCGCCGAAGTCGAGCGCATGCTAGTGATTTTCCAGCCGGCACGGAAGCGATCGCCACGCGCAACAAGCATGCTTGGCCCGCAAGCGGCGATTGAAGAATCGCATTCGCAGCGGGTCGCGCATCGCGCCGGGCGCACGCTGCGGAGAGGCTGCCCGCGCGACCCCGATCAAAACTCGCGGCCGATCAGCCGATCGAGCGACCAGCGCCCGCCGCCGCGGAAGAAAATGGCGAGCGCCACGATGCCCATGAACAGCGCGTATTCCATGCCGCGCCTGCCCCACGACCAGTTCGGGTAGAGCACCGCGAACGATATCACCGCCATCTCGATGACGATTGCGGCGGCGACAATGCGGGTAAACAGCCCAAGCGCCAGCAGGATGCCGCCGAAGAATTCCACCGCGCCGATGAAATAGGCCCAGGCCAGCGGATAGGCCCAACCGAAATTGACGAAGTTGCGCGACGCCGCAACGGCATCGTTGCCGAACAGCTTGGCATAACCGTGCGGAATGAGAATGAGGCCGAGCGCGACGCGAATGAGCGTATAGGCAAGCGGCGCGAAGGTCTCGTAGAACCCCGCCGCAGCCGGCACAAATAATCGCTCGCGATCGACTTCCGCTTCCGACGCTGTGCTCAGAATCTTCATCAACTCCTCCCCCGCTTTTGGGACATCGTCCGTTCCCCCGGTCGTGCCGCGCTCGACGCATGGCCCGCACGCGTCGCCGCCCGTCGCGGCAGAGCGTAGACGAGGACGGCGATTCCTGGAAGGAATAGCGCCTCCTGTAACATCGTCGACCGACGAATGGGGGTTCAGGTGAGCGACGCGGGCCAAATGTTCTCCGACGGCAAAGCCTATGAACGGATGATGGGCCGCTGGAGCAAACTTGCCGGCAGGCTGTTTCTCGATTGGCTCGATCCACCGCAAAACCTGCGCTGGATCGAAGTCGGCTGCGGTAACGGCGCCTTCACCGAGGAGCTCATTGCGCGTTGCGCGCCGGCCGCCGTCGCCGCCATCGATCCTTCGGAAGGCCAACTGGCGTTCGCGAAGGAGCGCCCCGGCGTGACGCTGGCGCAATTCCAGATTGGCGATGCGCAGGCGTTGCCGTTTGCCGATCGCAGTTTCGATGCGGCGGCGATGGCGCTGGTCATCACCTTTGTGCCCGATGCCGCCAAGGCGGTCACGGAGATGGCCCGGGTGGTCAGGCCGGGCGGGCTCGTCGCCACCTATATGTGGGATACGCTCGCCGGCGGGGTGCCGCTTGCGCCGATCGAGGCCGCCCTGAAATCCCTCGGCAAAGCGCCGCCGTCGCGCATAAATCCCGCCGCGTCACGGCGCGAGACCATGCAGGCGTTATGGCAAGCGGCCGGTCTGCAAGCGATCGAGACGCGCCAGATCCGCATCCCGGTGAGCTTTGCCAGCTTCGACGATTTCTGCGAGTCGAATCTGGTGCCGATCGGACCGGCCGGCCAGGTGATCAACGCCATGTCGCCGGACGAAAAAGCGCAGCTCAAGGCGCGCTTACGCGAGCAGTTGCCGATCGGTGCGGACGGGCGCATCGCATACGAGGCTTTGGCCAATGCGGTAAAGGGCCGAGTGCCTGAGCGGACCTGAATCATCCCGCGTCGCGCCTGCTCTTGATCAGCGGCCCCGCTACGGCTTGCCGCCAAGCCCGCAAAATCCTTTGCGTTCGACGTCGTCAGCGGGCGACCGCTCGGCTCGCCACCGCCACAGCATGCAGCGGCTTCCTTGACAGCGAATGTGGTCGGCTTCGCTGAAGCGGCCTTGATAGCCGAAGGCGAGCGTCAGGAGCGGACAACCGATTTTTGCAGCTTGTTGCTCCGTGACAAGCATTGGCGCGGTTCGCTTGGTCTCTTTCGCGACAGTCGATGCTGCCGCCAAAGGCGCTGGCGGGATGTGACGTACGTCACACCCCGGCCCTTGCTCCACGGACATATTTGGCGGCTTTGTTCGGTGCAAAGGTCGGGCGAACAACGCCTCCTCTCGGGTGCAACGGTTGGCTTCGCGGGCCGCGCCATCCATTTAATCGTCAGACCGACAGAGGAGGTTCGCATGGCCGAGTTCACAAAGCCCCGCGCCGTAGGTTTCAATCACGTTGCGCTGGAGGTGGGCGACATCGATGAGGCGCTGGCGTTCTATGGCCGCCTCTTCCAGTTCGAATTGCGCGGCAAGAGCGACTCGATGGCCTTCATCGACCTGGGCGACCAGTTCATTGCCCTGCAGAAAGGCCGCCGGCAGCCAGCCGACGACGGCCGCCACTTCGGTCTGGTCGTCGATGACAAGGCAGCCGCCCGCAAAGCCCTCGAGGCCGCCGGCGTTACGCCGCTCGACGGGCCGTTCCTTGATTTTCGCGACCCCTGGGGCAACCGGATAGAGATCGTCGGCTACGACAATATTCAGTTCACCAAGGCGTCCCATGTGCTGCGTGGCATGGGCCTGGCGCATTTGGCCAAGAACGAGAAGGCAAAAAAAGAACTGGCCGAAAAAGGCATGGCGCCGGAGTAGCTGCTGCTCGTTCAGCAGTTGCGTGTGACGACCGCCCAGCTAAGCTTCCGTTCGCGCCAGCCTCCTGGCGACGGTTCTCTATCGGACTGCTTAGATGCATGTGCCGGCGTCATCCGTCAGGCGTTCGTCAGCGCCGACGCGCCTCGCAACGCCCGCCTATGTTCTCTGCTGTCTGTTGCTGCTGACTGCGTCGCTACCGGCATTCGCCCAATACCTCGGCGCGCCGCTTGCGCAGGATCCTGATCCAGGTGTCGATCACACCCAGCTCGCCGCCGAAGTGGCGCCGGAGCTTCGCCGCACCGCGGTGTACTACCCGCACCGAATATCCGCAGGGCACGATCATCGTGAACACCGCGGACCGTTTCCTCTATCTGATCATGGCCAACAACGTCGCGCTGCGTTACGGCATCGGCGTCGGCCGCGCCGGCTTT
>DASRET010000137.1:0-50737 GCA_035651875.1 Xanthobacteraceae bacterium | reverse complement strand
TCAGTGGGGCGGCATCCACGTGATTACGCGCAAGGCGGAATGGCCGGATTGGCGGCCGCCGCCGGAAATGATTGCGCGCCAGCCTTATCTGCCTCGCTTCATGGCCGGCGGGCCCGGCAACCCGATGGGCGCCCGCGCGCTCTATATCGGGACCACCGAGTACCGCATCCACGGCACCAACGCACCGGAGACGATCGGCCAAGCGGTCTCTTCAGGTTGTTTCCGTCTCGTCAACGACGACGTGATCGACCTGTACGGCCGCGTGCCGGTCGGCACCAAGGTCGTCGTGCAGCATCAATAGCGGCAGATTGTTCTGCTGTACGGTGGTCTACCTCACATCGGGCAGTTCGCCCTCGAAGATTTAGGGCATCAGCGTCCGAGCTACCCTAAAGCCAAGGTCATCAACCCGGCCGTCCGGAGATGTCCGGTCGCGGGCTGCGGAGCGAAGGTTGACTGCGGGGAGATACCAGGAACCGCCGCGGCCGACACGGCGACTGCAATCGCCGGCGGTCCAAGCTGAACCGTCCCCGGGTGGGTCGCCGTCGTAGCTCTCATGATAACAGTCCTCCGTCCATTCCCAGACGTTGCCTGCCATGTCGAATAGACCGAATTGGTTGGCGGCGAAGGAGCCGACTGGGGCCGTTCGCTTACCATCCCACTCACTCCCACAGCCGTTGCAATTGGCATTGTTTTTGCCGATGTCGCCGCCCCACGCATACGCGCCTTGCGTTCCGGCACGCGCCGCATATTCGTATTCAGCTTCCGTCAACAGCCGATAGGTCTTGCCGGTCACCCTGGAAAGCCAAGCCACATAGCGCTGAGCATCATGAAAGCTCACATTGATCACCGGTCGCCGCTGCCGGCCCCAGCCCGCGTCGAGGCCAGCACCTTGGCCCTGGGGGGGACAATCGCCGTAAGCGACACATGTATCCCACTCGGCGAAGGTCAGCGCGTATTTCGACACCGCGAACGGCTTGGAAATCGTGACCCGGTGACGTGGAAATTCACTCTCAGAGGCGTCCCTGTCCGTCGACAATGATCCCATCATGAAGGCACCCGCCGGCACCACGACCATCTCGGGGCAGATATCCCGATCTGCGTGGATGCATTCCCAAAAGCTTTGTTTTGGATCGGGCCTCAGCGCGCGTTCGGCGTCCGCCGTTAAGGGCTGAATGTTTGCCGCGGCGAAACGTGCTTCAGTCCAATGGACGCGATAAGCATCGATGATGCGGGTTTCGTTCATCCAGCCGATGAGCCCGGCAATCACGCCGACCAGCAGCACATAGACCAGCATTTGGACGCGCCGCGCCCTCGCCTGCGCCTTTCTCTCTTGCGCGATGCTCTGCTCGATGAAGCTGCAGTCGGTTCCGGGTAAATCTTCTGCGCGCTTTAAGTGCCAACTTTGAGCTTGCGTCAGCGCTGCCCCCATCAGCAGCGCGTCCTGCCGCGGCGACCCCGCGCTTGCTGTCGCCTGCCAGGCACGGCGCGCCACTTCGAGGCCCGAGCGCCAAGCCAAAAACTCGCGCTCCGCCGCAATCCATTCGCGCAACTTGTCCCAACGGCGGAATATCGCCTCATGCGCCACTTCGGCGTAAGTCTCGCCGATCTCTCCCTTGGCGGTCACCAGGAGACGATTGGGATGATCGGCGAGTTCGCTGACCAACCGCCACTCCTCACGCGAAAACTCATGCCGAAACGCTCTGCGCCGCGTCGGCTCCCCATCCTCGCGCACGGTGGCAAGCTTGAGGGTGAAAATGCGCCGTAGCGCCTCCTCAGCCCCCGGATGCTCCACAATGAAGCTATCGGCGCGATCCACCAGCACGCGGCCAAGCTCGACCGCCGGTGCCTGTAACCTCAACACGCCGTCCCATTTAGGATCCTTGCTTTTCCACATGTCGTCGAGCAGATACGACAGCAGTGGCAAGGCGCCGGCATCCCGGCTCGATTCTTCTGCGGTCCGGCGAGCGATATCGGCGGCGAGATGATCGCTCTCGAAGCGGGCCCCCAGCAACGCCGCTGGCCGGCTCACCACCTCGCGCAATTGCGTCTCCCGCAGCGGCGGCACCTCGATCTTGTGCGAGCTGTCCTGGAGCAGTTCGTCTTTTTGCAATTCGCCCAGAAAATCCGCACGCAGACTCATCACGGCCCGCAGCCGCCTTTCACTCAGCGCCGCCGCGACGAGTTCGGAGAAGCACTGGCGCTCCCGCTCGGCTGAGCGCACGTAAAGCTCTTCGCCCTGATCGATGTAGAGTAGGAAAGTCGGCGGACGCGGCTGTCCTAATTCGTCGTACCGCCGCCCGGTCTGGTCGAGAAGGTCGCCTAGCGTCAGCTTGCGGGCCAGCAACGCATCAACCCATTCAGCCCTGAGCGCCGGCCACGCGGTGCCGACGCGGTCGAGCTGCCACGTATCGAGAAAAGCCTCGATCAGCGCCCGCACCGGCTCGGTGCCGGGCCGCAGGCTGAGAAAGCACCAGCGTCGGCTATCGCCGAAGGCTTGCGGCCAGTCATCGGGGCTCGTATCCGGCCACGCTTGACGCTTTAGAGCTGCGAGCACACCGGCCTGCGCCAGCGAGGACTTGCCGACGCCTGAATTGCCGATCAGCACTGCGAGCTTTTCGGGTATAGTCCCCAAGGCGTTGAGGATTTCGACGGTCTCTCTCGTTCGGCCGAAAAAATAATCGCTGTCTTTTGCCTCCATTGCGGCAAGGCCGCGATACGGCGACGTGTAACGCCACAATTCGCCTGCAACGGCGTCGCCCGACGCGCCGTCGAGCAATCGCGCCGCATCCTTCTCCGAAGATGGATCGGGGCTGATAATCCAGTGGAAGCGTTTCAAGAAGGGCAGACCTGGCGCGATCTGTCCTTGAAGCAACATCAAGATGATCGGGAAATTTGGCGTCTTGACGTGCTTATCGAGAGCCTCGTCGTATTCAAAAAGTTGCCAATCGCCCAGTCCGTGCTCGCCGACCAGCAGCACGAAAGCATCCGCCTCGGCGATTTCCCGCGCGAGCTGTACGGTCCACAGCCCGCCGGCGCGCAGATGCGTCGGAGCGAGGAATACGCGCGATGACGAATCCTTCCGCTCAATCGCTTCCTTGAGCCGCTCGGCGAGCTTTTGATCCGGCGTGTGGTAGCTTAAGAACCAGCGGCGCATGCAGCCATCGTTGCCAGCTTTGGGGATAGGCAGCAACAGGGGAGCGGCGCGATTGCGCTGTCACCTCTACGTCAGCAGCGGCGACCAGGCGGGGTCGGAGGCGAAGCTCGGCGTCGGCACACGCAATTGATTGCGGCCGGAAATATCGATCGTGTAGAGCGACGGGCCGGGGCTGCCGATCTGGTCGCTGAAATACATGATGACGCGGCCGTTGGGCGCAAAGGTCGGGCCCTCGTTGTGGAATCCTTCGGTGAGGATGCGCTCGCCGCTGCCGTCCGGCTTCATGACGCCGATGGCGAAGGTGTTGGCGGTCTGCTTGGTGAAAGCGATGTAATCGCCGCGCGGTGACCACACCGGCGTCGAGTAGATGCCCTCGCCGTGGCTGATCCGTTGCGCGGTGCCGCCGGCCGCCGGCATGACGTAGATTTGCGGCTGGCCGCCGCGATCGGAGGAAAAGCAGATATTCCCGCCGTCGGGCGCAAAGCACGGCGAGGTGTCGATCGCCGCGGTGTTGGTCAGCCGCGTCGTCGCCTTGGAGCGCAAGTCCATGACGAAGATATTGGAGTTGGAGCCTTCCTGGAGGCTCATGATCACGCGGTAGCCGTCCGGCGAGAACCGCGGCGCAAAGCTCATGCCGGGGAAATTGCCGACGATCTCGCGCGCGCCCGAGGTGATGTTGAGCAGATAGACGCGCGGGTCGCCCTGGCCGTAGGCCATGTAGGTGATTTCCTGGGTCGAAGGCGAGAATCGCGGCGTCAGCACCAATTCGTCGCCGCGCGTCAGGTACTGCACGTTGGCGCCGTCCTGATCCATGATGGCGAGCCGCTTGACGCGGCGGTCCTTCGGACCGGTCTCGTCGACGAACACGACGCGGGTGTCGAAGTAGCCCTTGTCGCCGGTGATGCGCTGATAGACGGCGTCGGAAATGATGTGGGCGAGGCGGCGCCAATTGTCGGGCGTGGTCAGATATTGCTGGCCGTTGCCGAGCTGCTGCCCCGCCAGCACGTCCCACAGCCGGAATTCGGCCTTGAGCCGGCCGTCGCTCTGCCGGGTGACGCGGCCAGTGATCAGCGCCTGGGCGTTGATGGTGCGCCAGGAATTGAAGTTGGGCACGGTGTCGAAGTTGACGATCTTCTCGATGAACGCCGACGGATTGATCGGAACAAAAAGACCGCTGCGCTGCAGGTTGGCGGTGATGATCTGGGTGACGCCGTGCGCGGTGTCGGCGTCGGCCGCGCTGCCCGGGATCAATTCCGGGATCGCGATCGGCATCGGCTGAAAATTGCCCTCGGTGATGTCGAGGCGCACGCTGGCGAGGCAGGACCGCGCCGCGAGCGCCAGCCCGGCCCCGCAGGCGCCGAGCGCAAGCGCGCGCCGTGTCAGTATAGGACGAAGGACACCGGAGGTGGATAGTGGACTCATGGGGCTAAAGTCCGCTTTATCAGTTGGACAGTTCACGTGGATTGAAGTTCACCGTGATGTCGCGCCATTGCGCGTAGTGCTCGGGCTTGAGCATGGTGAACGGCTGGCATTGCAGGAGTGCGCGCTTGCCGCTTTCGGCGAGCGCCGGGCCGAGCGGCGACGGCGAGCCGGCGACCACGACCGGCGGCTGCGCCAGCGAGCCGTCCTGCCGGAACAGCACCCGCAGCTCGACGTAGATGTTGGTATTGCCGTCGATGCCGGGCGGCGGGCTCCAGCATTCGCGGATGCGCTGACGCAGCGCGTCGATCTCGGTCTGCGACAGCTTGGCGTCAGGCGGTGCATTGGGCGCGCCGAGGTTGGCCTCTTGGTTCAGCCTGCTCGCGCTCGCCAGCTCGCGGCGCGGATCGCGATGATCAAGGAGGCGGGCGATCTCGCTGGAATCGTATTTGGGCGAGTGCTCGGACGTCTTGTCCTCGTGCGGTTTCTGCTTCTCTTCTTTCTTGAGGAGATCGGCAATCTGGTTCGGCTTGAACTGCGGCTCTTTCTTCTCCGGCTTTTCCGGAGGCTTTTCCGCCGGCTTTTCCGCGACCTTGGGATCGGGCTTCGGCTGCGGCGGCTTGGGCTGCGGCTTTTGCGGCGTGGCGTCGGTCTTGATCTCGGGCTTGGGCGCCGCCTTGGGCGCGACCTGCTCGACCTGTTTCTGAACATCAACTTTGTCGGCGAGCGGCTTTGGATCGGCGTGGTTTTTCGCGTTCTGCTGGCCGAGCGCGGCGCGCGACACGTCACTGTCGGTGACGATCGAGACCGGAACGAAATTCGCCATGTCCGGAATAGGCTTCGAACTCGCCAGCGTGACGAAGCCGGCGACGAAGATCGCCACATGTCCGCAGCCGGATATGATCCAGTCGGACCGCACGCCTATTCTCCCCGCTTCTCGTCGGTGATGTTGAGCACCGTGCCGTAGCCGGCATCGTGCAGCCGTCCCAACACCCGCGCCACCTCATTATAGCAAAGCTCCTTGTCGGCGTTGACCCACACCGTGGGCGGCGGCTGGCCGGGCGCGTTGGTGGTCTTGATCGCGGAGAACTTGGCCGCGATCTCGTCCATGGTGATCGGCGACTTGTCGACGAACATGTCGGCCTGGCTCGAGCACTGGCCACCGCTCTTCTTGAGCGTGAAGGTGAGCGGCGCCTTGTCCGAGTTGAGCGAGGTGCCGCCGCGGGTGTCCGGCAGATCGACGCGGATGGTCAGCGTCATCAGCGGCGCGGTGACCATGAAGACGATGAGCAGAACCAGCATCACGTCGACGAACGGCGTGACGTTGATCTCGCTCATCACGACGCGGCGGCGGCCGCGGCGCCGGCCGGCCGATGATGCGCTCGCGATGCTAGCCGCCATGCGCTGCCCTCACCCGCGCTCGTCGATCTGGCGCGACAGGATCGCCGAGAACTCGTCGGCAAAGCCTTCCAGGCGCTGCGCCTGGCGATTCACCTCGGCTGCGAACTTGTTATAAAAAATCGTCGCCGGAATGGCGGCAACGAGGCCGATTGCGGTGGCGAACAGCGCTTCGGCAATGCCCGGCGCCACCACCGCCAGCGACGTGTTCTGCGACGCGGCGATCGACTGAAAGCTCGACATGATGCCGGCGACGGTGCCGAACAGGCCGACGAACGGGCCGGCCGAGCCGACCGTCGCCAGCACCAACAGCCGCCGCTCCATGTGCTCGACCTCGCGCGCGATGGTGACGTTCATCTTCTTCTCGATGCGCATCTGCAGGCCGGCGAAGGAGCGGACATGGGCCTGGACGCTGCGCTTCCACTCGTCCCAGGCGGCTACGAACAGCGCGTCGGTGGAATGGCCGTTGGAGGCGGCGAACGCCTTGTAGAGTTCCTCGAACGACTGCTCGCCCGACCAGAATGCCTGCTCGAAACGGTCGCCGGCTTTGCGGATGTGCGCGAACAGCCGCGACTTGTTGAGCGCAATCGCCCAGACCCAAACGGAGGTCACGAGGAGCCCAGCCATCACCAGCTTGACGATCCAATGGGCGTGCCAGAACAGCGTAACAAGCTCGAGGCTGGACGAAGACATCAGGCGTCCTTTGCGCGTCGTTCAGTGCGGCCGGATCGCGCCGCCGCCGGGACGATCGGGCCGGATCTGCACGGTGCTGCGCCGGGACCTAAAACCGAAAGGCCAGGCAGCCGCATCACGCGCGCCGACCACGACCCGAAATTTCGCGAGGACCCCAAGCCGGACCCGCCACCGGCGGGCCGAAAACAGTCGCGAAACTTGTCCAAACTAGGGCGCACCACCACTCGTCAGGGGTAACGAAGCCCGACTGTGCTTAATGGGGAGTTAATGAGCGCCGCGCCCATCAACGCGACACGGCCGAAGAAAATGCGCGAGCCGCCCGCCGCGATGCGGCGGACGGCTCGGGAACTTTGCGAGCTTGCGGCGTTACGACGCTTGCGGCTGCGGTCCCGCATCGGGGGAGCCGTTGCGGCGCTCGGCCATGAACTGATCGAACTCGGCGCGGTCCTTGGCGAAGCGCAAGCGCTCCAGGAACTCCTTGAACTCGCGCTGTTCCTCTTCGAGCCGGCGCAGCGTGTCGGCCCGGTAGTCGTCAAAGGCGCGGTTGCCGCTCGACGGCGGGCCGCCCCAGAAACCGGCACCGCTTGAGCGCGCGCGGTCCATGCGGCCGCGAAGCCGGTCCATTTTGTCCTGCATGCGATCCATCTTCGACTGCCAGCGGCCGCCGTTGTGATGACTCCAGCATCCCATTCGTCCACTCCCGAGAATGAAAGCGAGAAGCACGACACCGAGCGGCCACCAGGCGATGAAGCCGAGAATCATCAACGCGATCCAAGCCGGCTTTCCCAGTTCATCGAGCTTATCCACGAACACCATGGCGGCACCTCGTTGTGAATGTAAATAACATTTACATTGCCTCGGACCACTGTCAAGTGGCGCCCGCAAGACTTTTTGCAAGAGGTCAGCTTGCCAGAGGTCAGCCGGCCGGCTGGTCGGCCGCGGTCGGGAATCCGAGGCCGCGCAAATAGACCAGGACGCCGGCTTCGAGGAGTTCCTCCGCCGACATCGGCAGGGTGCGGCGGCCTTCGTCGCCGCGGCCGAACAGCGAGGCGATGCCGTGCGACATCGACCAGATATGCAGCGCCACCATCAGGGTCGGCGGGCGCTTGGCCGCCGGCATTTGGCCACAGAGCTTTTCGGCCGCGCTGCGCAACACTGCGAAGGCGCGCTCGCCGGCTTCGCGCAATTCCGCACTGGTCGACAACGGAATGCCGGCCTCGAACATGGCCGAGTAATAGGCCGGCTCGCTGCGGGCGAATTCCAGATAGGCTTTGCCCAGGCGATCGAGCGCCGCCATCGCATCGGGGCGGCCGTCGTCCCAGGCGCGCGTCAGCGCGCGCTCGAACTGCTCGAAGCCGCGCAGCGCGACGCTCGCCAGCAGTTCGTCGCGGTCGCGAAAGTGCCGGTACGGCGCCGCCGGACTGACGCCGGCCCAGCGCGCGGCTTCCGCAAAGGTGAAGCCGGCCGGCCCCTTTTTGGCGATCAGCTCGAGCGCGGCGCGCAGCAGCGCTTCCTTGAGATTGCCGTGATGGTAGCCGCGCGGGCCGCCTGCCCCCTCGGCGCCGCCCCGCTCGTGCTTGGACCAGCTCATGTAAATGGCTTTTACATTGCGCAGGCCGCCACGTCGAGTTTTTGACCGCACCCGGGACGATTGACGCGCGGAATGGCGCTCGGCTTAGTTAACCGGCGCACTCCGTTTGATCGTTCAGCCATGGCCCTCGTCGAGAATCTTGCCGCGCCGCCGCTCGCCGGTCGGACCGAGACCGGCACGCTCGGCGTGTTCTGGCTCAAACGCCTCTGGTCACGCGCGCTTGCCGCGCAGCACGGCCGCTTCGAGCCGCCCAGCATTCACGAGCGGCACCTCGATCATCTGGTGATCCATGCCCTCGGTGTCGGCATCGAGCAGACCACGACCCATCTCGGCCGCGCGGCGCCGAGCTTTGCCGAGTTCGAGGACTGGATCGTCGCCAGCACCGGCGGCGTCGCGCCCGAGCGGATCGCGCGCATCAACGCGGCGGTCTCGGGCGGCGAGCCGCCACCGGATACTGCGCATTGGCTCGCCGCGGTCGAGGCAAGCGCGCCGGTGCTGACCGCCGACGATCTGAGCTTCTGGGAGGAGCACGGCTACGTGGTGCTGCACGATGCGGTGCCGCCGGAGGTGCGCGAGGCCGCGGCGCAGGCGCTATGGGAGCACCTCGGCGCCAAGCCGGACGATGCCGACACGTGGTACACCAGAAACGATCACGGCATCATGGTGCAATATTTTCAGCACCCGGCGTTCGAGACGGTGCGCTGTTCGCCGCGCATCCACAAAGCCTTCGCGCAATTGTGGGGCACCGCCGATCTGTGGGTCACCACCGACCGCGTCGGCTTCAATCCGCCCGAGCGCGAGGGCTTCATGTTTCCCGGGCCGCGCCTGCACTGGGACGTCAGCGTCAAGACGCCGATCCCGTTCGGCACCGGCGGCATTCTCTATCTGACCGACACGCCGCCCGAGCAGGGCGCGTTCACTGTCGTGCCCGGCTTTCAACGCTGGGGCGAAGATTGGTTCGCGCAATTGCCGGCCGGCGCCGATCCGCGGCGGCAGGACCTTTATGCCTTGGGCCCTCACCCCATCGGCGGGCGCGCCGGCGATCTCGTCATCTGGCACCAGGCGCTGCCGCACGGCGCCAGCCCCAATCGCGGCCCCCGGCCGCGCATGGTGCAATACGTCAACATGTTCCCCACGCACCACGAGGAACAGGAGGAGTGGATTTAGCGCCGGCTGCTTGCCCGCGCCTTCAGCTGCGCGGCGGCGGCGCGGCTACCCACGGCAAGCGCTCGAACAACGTCGGCTCGCCATAGCGCGCGCCCTCGATCGAGAGCAGCCGCAGCTTGGTGCGCACGCCGCCGGGCGCGGAAAAGCCGCCCATCTTGCCGCCCGCCGCCAGGACGCGATGACAGGGCACGATCAGCGGCACCGGATTGCGTGACAGCGCGTCGGCGACCTCGCGCGCCAGCTGGCGGTCGCCGAGTTGCGCGGCGATTTCGCCATAGGACAGCGTTCCACCGGGCGGAATGGCGCGGGCAACCGCATAGACGCGACGGTCGAACGCGGAAAAGCCATCCACATCGACCGCTATTGCGCCGAGGTCTTTGCGCTCGCCGGCCAGCAACGCGACGATGTCGGCAATCGCACAAGCAATGTCCGGCGGCGGCGCGGCTTCTTGTGCGTCCGGAAAGCGGCGCGCGATGCGGGCGCGGGTGGCGCGCTCGCTCCTTTCCGGAAGCTGCACGCCGACGACGCCGCGGCCGTTCCACACGATGCCGCAATCGCCAATCGCCGTCGTAAACAGATGAAAGCCGAGTTCGGTCATGGCGCTTTATTTAGGCGCGCAATCGCGCCGGACCACCCGAAAGCTGCGAACCGTCACCGTCACCGTTGCGCGGCGTCCTGATCGGCCTTCATGGCGACGCGCAGCGGCTTTGGGATCGGCCGAGCCCTGCCGCCGCTGACGAACGCAACGCGCACCTGAGCGTCGATCAGCGCATCGTCGCCGCGTATCGCGCGTTGCCGCAACATCAACGACGCACCTTTGACCTCGGCCGGCTCGGTCCAGATCTCCAGCACGTCGTCCATGCGCGCGGGTTTCAAAAACTCGATCGTCATGGAGCGAACCACGAAGGCAAAGCTCGGCGCCTCCTGCTCGGCCGCCTCGAACAGCGCGCGGTGATCGGCGCCGAGCAGCCGCAGATAATTGGTCCGCCCGCGCTCCAGAAATCGCAGATAGCTGGCGTGATAGACGATGCCGGTGAAATCGGTGTCTTCGTAATAGACCCGCACGGTGAGCATATGCCGGCCGTCACGAATTTCGCCGTCGAGGGGAATGAGCGTCACCGCCTCATCTCCACGGCACCCTACCCGCCATGGCATGCTCCCAGTTGCGGCCGTCGAACTGGCGGATGGTGAGCGCTGAGATGTCGACGCCGTCGAGACAACGCACGTTGACGTCGATCTGGTCGGGATCGGAGCGCGGCACGTAGAACGGATGGATGCCGCAGGTCGAGCAGAAAGTGTGCAGCGCCGCGCCGGTATTGAAGCGGTAGGTGGTCAGGGCCTCCTTGCCGCGGATGAGTTCGAACTGCTCCGGTGCCACGATCAGATGCAAAAAGCCTCTCTTGCCGCAGATCGAGCAATTGCAATAGGTGACGCGATCGAGACCGGCGGTGACGCGAAAACGCACGCGCCCGCAATGGCAGCCACCTTCATAGGTTTGCGCAGCCTCACTCATTATCGCCCGCGCCGAACAGGCCGAATTGCGCCGGATCGCGCGCCGGCTCGGGCAGGCCGAGATGGCGGAAGGCGTGCGCGGTGATCAGCCGGCCGCGCGGGGTTCGCTGCAGGAGCCCGCATTGGATCAGATACGGCTCGATGATGTCCTCGATGGCGTCGCGCGGCTCCGACAGCGCCGCGGCGAGCGTCTCGACGCCAACCGGTCCGCCGCCGTAATTTTCGCCGATGGTTTTCAGATAGCGGCGATCCATGGCGTCAAGGCCGGCGCTGTCGACCTCGAGCGCGGCGAGCGCCTTGTCGGCGACGGCGCGGTCGATGGCGGCGGCGCCGGCCACGGAGGCGAAATCGCGCACGCGGCGAAGGAGCCGCCCGGCGATGCGCGGGGTGCCGCGGGCGCGCCGCGCGATCTCGTTGGCGCCGTCGGCGGTGAGCGCCATGCCGAGCACGCGCCCGCCGCGATTGACGATCTGTTCCAGCTCCGCCACCGTATAAAAATTGAGCCGGATTGGAATGCCGAAGCGGTCGCGCAGCGGGTTGGTCAAAAGCCCGGCCCGCGTGGTGGCGCCGACCAGGGTGAACTTGGCAAGATCGATCTTCACCGAGCGCGCCGCCGGCCCCTCGCCGATAATCAAGTCGAGCTGAAAATCCTCCATGGCCGGATAGAGAATTTCCTCGACCGCCGGGTTGAGCCGGTGAATCTCGTCGATGAACAGCACGTCGCGCTCTTCGAGATTGGTCAGCAGCGCGGCGAGGTCGCCGGCCTTGGCGATCACCGGACCCGAGGTGGCGCGGAAATTGACCGCAAGCTCGCGCGCCACGATCTGCGCCAGCGTGGTCTTGCCGAGCCCGGGCGGACCGACGAACAGCACGTGATCGAGCGCCTCCTTGCGGGCGCGCGCGGCGGTGATGAACACGCTGAGATTGGCGCAGGCCTGGCTCTGGCCGACGAAGTCGGACAGCAGCTGCGGCCGCAAGGTCGCCTCGGCGGCGTCCTCGTCGCGGCGCTCGGGGGTGACGACGCGGGGCGCCGTGGTCATCGCTCGGGTCCCCGCCGGTATTTGTTCGGCAGCAGCTCGGCGATCGGCACCACCGCAGCCGATTTGTCGCTCGGTACGATGACGCGGGCCTTGGGATCGTAGTCGAAAATCAGTTCGCGGCAGGCGCCGCACGGCGACACCACGGCGATGCGCTGATCCTTCTCCTCCGGATCGGGATGGCGCACCGCGACGATGGTATCGATGCCGGCATCGCCGAGATCCACGAAAGCGCGGCCGAGCGCCACCGCCTCGGCGCACACCGCCATGCGACCGAGATAGGCATCGAGATTGACGCCGGTGAAGATTTTCCCCGCGCGCGTGCGCAACGCGGCGCCGACCTCCTGCCAGTCGTAGCGGTAGCGCTGCTTGATCGCGTCCGTGGCGGCGGCAATCAATTCCCGATCCTTGTTGTTCAATCGCATGGGCCTTACTTCACGCCGAGCGCGGCCTTGAGAGCAAAGCGCCGCATCAAAAGCCAGCATACGTTGGCGGCGACGAGCGCGGCTATGAGCGTGAACAACATATTGCTGCGCCCATTGAATTGCTCGACAGGACCGAAAACGTCAAGGGCGGACACTCCCATGAAAAGCACGGTCGCGATTACAGCCGCAGCGTTGACCGCGAGCGCGCTTGGCGGACGCTGGATCATCCAGAGCGAGACCAAAATGCCGGCAAGCAGAGCGATCGGCCAGCCGATGAAATAGGTCAAGATGACAACAAAGACGAGCGCCCCGCGATAATCTGCAAACGACAAGGACGACTCGGCATCAAGAAGCCCCGAGGCGGTGTTGACCAGCCAAAGCCCGATACTCACGACCAGCGGCCCAAGACCCACGGCGACCACGATCGGCGCAAGCAGCGTCACGGCGCGATGCGCGTTCATCGGCTCAGCTCCTTCAAGCCCAACCGGATCAAGGTCTGCACCTGCGCGCCGTCGCCGGCACTGCGCGCGGCTGCCGCGACGGCGGCGGCGGCCTGCGGCTGGCCGTAGCCGAGATTGACCAGCGCCGAGACCGCGTCGCTCACCGGCTGCGGCGCACGTTTTTCGTCGAGCGCGCCGGAGAGCCGCACCAAAGCCGGATCGACGTTGGTATAGGCCGGCGCCTTGTCCTTCAGCTCGGTGACGATGCGTTCGGCGACTTTGGGGCCGACGCCGGGCGTGCGCGCCACCATGGCCTTGTCGCGCATGGCGATGGCGGAGGCGAGGTCGGCGGGTTTCAGCGTGCCCAACACCGCGAGCGCGACCTTGGTGCCGACGCCCTGCACGGTCTGTAAGAGCCGAAACCATTCGCGCTCGATGTCGCTCGTGAAGCCGAACAGTCGGATCTGATCCTCGCGCACGTGCGTTTCGATGGCGAGCGTGACCGGCTCGCCGGGCCCCGGCAGCTCCTGCAGAGTGCGCGTCGAGCAATGCACCAGATAGCCGACGCCGTTGACGTCGACGATGACGGAGTCCTCGCCGTAGCTGTCGAGCAGGCCCTTGAGCTTGCCGATCATCGCGCCGCCACCTTCAGGCTCGCGTGCAGCACCATGCTCTGGCGGTGATGGGCGTGGGTCACCGCAATGGCGAGCGCATCGGCGGCGTCGTCGGAGCGCGGATCGGCCTTGGGCAACAGCACGCCGACCATCATGCGCACCTGCCCCTTGTCGCCGTGGCCGGCGCCGACGATGCTCTTCTTCACCACGTTGGGCGCATATTCGGCGACCGGGACGCCGGCCTTCGCCGGCACCACCATGGCGATGCCGCGCGCCTGGCCGAGCTTGAGCGTCGCCTTGGCGTCCTTGTTGACGAAGGTCGCCTCGACCGCGGCCTCGTCGGGGCGAAATTCGTCGAGCACGCGGGTGAGCCCGTCGTGGATCGTGACGAGCCGCACCGCGAGCGAATCGTCGTCGCGCGTCGTCACCGAGCCGCAGCCGAGAAAACCGAGCCGATTGCCGAAAATCTCAACGACGCCCCAGCCGGTGCGGCGGAGCCCCGGATCGATGCCGAGAATGCGAATCGGGCGCGTCATCGCAGCCCCCGTGATAGCGCCCTGACGGTGCAACGCCTAGCTCAGGTGCCGAGCTTTGCCGCCAAATCCTCGAGACTGCCGGCGGCGATATCGACCGGGTCTTTGGGTGCCGCTTCGCCCTTGCCGGGACCATGCTCGTTGGGGCGGGCGATGTGGGCGGTGCGCAGGCCAAGTGCGGCGGCGGCTTTGAGGTCGGAGGTGTGGGCGGCCACCATCATGCAGTCGGCCGGCGCCAGATCGAAGGCCTCCGCGGCGGCGAGATAGACGCGCGGCTTCGGCTTGTAGTCGCCGGCGATCTCGGCTCCGAGGATGGCGTCCCAGGGAAAGCGGTTGCGGCGGGCGAGATCGACTTGCAGCGATATGTTGCCATTCGACAGCGGCGCCAGCCAATGGCGCGTCTTCAATCGCGCAAGCCCGGACGGGACGTCGGGCCAGGCATCAAGCCGGTGCCAGGCGAGATTGAGTCGGGCGCGGTCGGCTTCGCCGAGCTTATCGGCGCCGAAGCGCGGCAGCACACGGTCGAGATTGCGCCGGTGCAGCAAGTCGAGCTTGCAAAAGCCGATGCGGCCCGAACGCACCTCCTCCATGGCGCCCTGATATTCGCGGCGCCAAGCGTCGGCGAAGCCGAGCCAGTCGAGCGAAGCAAAACCGTGCGGCTCCAGCGCCGCCCTCGCCTCACGCGCAATCGACGTGCGCCAATCGACCAGCGTGCCGAAGACGTCGAAGAACAGCGCTTTGACCGCGACCGCCATGCCGCAGAGTCCTAGCGCAACCGCGTCCGGAATGCCAAAACAACGCGGGCGGAGGAGAATTCATGTCCGAAGTGGAGCGCTGGCAGACGCGCTTTTCGGCGCCGGGCTATGCATTCGGCAAAGCGCCGAACGCGTTTCTCAAGGCGCAGGCGCACCTGCTGCGGCCCGGGCAGCGGGCGCTGTCGGTCGCCGACGGCGAAGGCCGCAACGGCGTCTGGCTCGCCGAACAGGGCCTCGATGTGCTGGCGATCGACTTTTCCACTGCCGGCCTCGCCAAGGCCCGCGCGCTCGCTGCCGAACGCGGCGTGACGTTGCGCACCGAGCTTGCCGACGTCACCGCATGGCAATGGCCGCGCCAGGCCTTCGACGTCATCGCCGCCATCTTCATCTTCGTCGAGCCGGATGAGCGGCCGGCGTTCTTCAACAATCTGCAACGCGCGCTCAAACCGGGCGGACTCCTGCTGCTGCAGGGCTATCGGCCCGAGCAGCTCAATTACCGCACCGGCGGACCGCCGAAGGCCGAGCGCATGTATACCCGCGCCATCCTGCAGGACGGCTTTGCCGACATGGCGGCGCTCGACATCCGCGAGCATGACAGCGTGATCGGCGAAGGCACCTCGCATGCCGGCATGTCGGCGCTGATCGATATGGTGGCGCGGAAGTAAACTCGCCTTCCTTGAAGCAACGGAGACACTGAATGGCCGACGTGCTTGCCGAGACCTTGTACGAACTGATCGTCGCAACCCGCATTCTCTGCAATGAAAAAGTGCTGGACGCGTTCGGCCATGTCAGCGTCCGCCATCCGCACGATCCGCAGCGCTATTTCATCTCGCGCCATCGCGCGCCGGAGCTGGCCGAAGTCTCCGACCTGGTCGAGCTCACGCTCGATTCCGAGCCGGTGCGCCCGACCGAATTCCGGCTGTACAGCGAAAAAGTGATTCACGGCGAAATCTACAAGGCGCGGCCCGACGTCCATGCGGTGGTCCATCATCATGCCCATGCGGTGCTGCCTTACGCAATTTCCGGGCAGGAGATCGTCCCGGTGTTTCATCTCGGCGCGGTCATGGGCAAGGTGCAGTTCTGGGATCAGCGCGATGAGTTCGGCGACACCAACATGCTGGTGGTGAAGCCCGAGGAAGGCGCCTCGCTCGCCCGCGCGCTCGGCCGGCACTGGACCGTGCTGATGCGCCGCCACGGCGCGACCGTCGCCGGCACCAATCTGCGCGAGCTGACGTTCCGCACCGTGTTCACCTGCGACAATGCCCGGCTGCAGAGCCAGGCCATGGCGCACGGCCGCGTCGATGCGCTCTCCGCAGGCGAAGCCAAGCTCACCTCATCGCACCAATTGCGGCCGCCATCGACCAACCGCGCCTGGGATTACTGGCTGCGCCAGATCGAAAAAGCCGGGCTGACGCCGGCGCGCGCGGCGGCGAAGGGCGCAGGCGGCAGCCGTGCGCCGAAGCAAGCCGGCGCGAAGCGCGTGGCGGCAAAATCCGCGCGCAAGAGTGCTGCCAAGAGCAAACGACGCCGCTAGAAACCTGTCACCAAGGGGGACACCATGGCCAAAAGCATGCAATCGCCGCGCCTGCCGGAATTGTCGGAGGCGACGCTCAACGCCGAGCAGCGTTCGCTCGCCGATTCGATCAAGTCCGGTCCGCGCGGCCAGTTCAAGATGTCCGGGCCGTTCGCGGTCTACCTGCACGCGCCGGCGTTCGGCGAACTCGCACAAAAACTCGGCGGCCATGTACGCTTCCAGACCAGCGTGCCGCCGCGGCTCTCCGAATTCGCCATCCTGGTGACGGCGCAGCAGTGGAAGGCGCAATACGAATGGGCCATGCATGCGCCGATGGCGGAGAAGCAGGGCGTCAAGCCGGAAACGGTCCGCGACATTCAGGCCGGACGCCGGCCGAAAAAAGCGCCGCGCGACGAGCTTGCGGTCTATGATTTCGCCAAGGAGCTTTACGCCGACAAGCGCGTCAGCCAGCCGACCTATAACCGCGTCTATAAGCTCATGGGCGAGACCGGCACCGTCGAGCTGGTCGGCATCCTGGGCTACTACGCCATGGTGTCGATGACGCTCAACACGTTCCGCGCGCCGCTGCCGGAAGGCATGAAGCCGCCGTTCAAGGAGCCGGGGCGGAAGTAAGCTTCCATCCGCTCATTCCCGCGAAAGCGGGAATCCAGACAGGCTCGCGCTGCAGAGCTGGGTCCCCGCCTTCGCGGGGACGAGCGGGATGACAAGTGTCAGGCCACCCGGCCGACCGGGTTGCCGGCTTGCATCGCGTCCTTGGGCGAGGCGCCGCGCGGCTTGGTGACACGCTGGCGCAGCAGCTCGAGGAAGCGCTCCTTCGGCATCGGCGGCGCGATCAGGACGCCCTGGCCGAAGTCGCAGCCCATCACCATCAGCGCCTGCAAGTCGGCCTGGCTCTCGACGCCTTCGGCGACGGCGGCGCTGCCGAAGCGGTGGGCGAGATCGATGGCGGTCTGGCAGATCGCCGCGTTGGTGGCATCGAGGGCGCAGCCGAGCACGAACGAGCGGTCGAGCTTCAGCTCGGCAAACGGCACTTCGCGCAGGCTCGAGAACGACGAATAGCCGGCACCGAAATCGTCGATCGCGATCTGGATGCCACTGACCTGCAGCTGGGCGGCGATGTCGCGGGCGAGCGCGATATCGCGAACGATCTGATCCTCGGTGACCTCGACGATCAGCCCCGGCCAGCGCTCCGATTTCGGCCGGTATTCGCCGACCAGCTTGGCAATCGGCAGCTTGAGCAGCACGCCGACCGGCACGTTGATGGCGAGATGCAGGTTGAAGCCGGCGTCCTCGAACATCGACCAGTCGCATAGCGTCGCCAGCAGCGCATGCTGGGCGAGCTCGGTGACGGAGGCCTCGTCGACCTCCGGCTCAAAACTGCCGGGCAACAGAACGCCGAACTTGGGATGGCGGATACGCGCCAGTGCTTCGGCGCCGGCCAGGCATTTGCGCTTGAGATCGATCTTCGGCTGGTACCAGATCTCGCACCATTGATTGCGCAGCGCCTCGGCAATCGCGATCCGCGGCAGCGCATCGGCGCTCACCGAATCGACCAGCGAGCGGCGCTCGTCGTCGGCGAGATGTTCGATCGGTCCGGACCAGGCGCGGACGTCTTTTGAATCGCTGTCGCTCATGCCGATGATCGCGTCCCCGACCTGTTGGCCACACGCGCCGTGAAGACGCCGCCGCGTCGCGCCGGATACCGTTCGTGCCGTCACGATCTATACGGCAGGCAGTGTTAACCAATGGTAAGGTTGGGTTTTATTAACCAGCGCGCTTGCTCGACCGGAGCGCAATGACAATTCACCGCTGCTGCATCGGCGCCATGGCAGGGCCTTGCATCTTCATGCCGCCGTCCCCGCCGGCGGCGCCCGGCGCGGGTGCGCCGATGGCGGCGATCGGGAATTCGACCTTGACGCTGGCGCCGTCGCTCGACGTCAGTGTCGCTTCGAGATTGTCGCCGGTCTTGAGTGGCGCTTTGAGGCCTTCAAGCATCATGTGATAGCCGCCCGGCTTGAGCGTCACGGTTTGCCCCGGCTTGATCTCGACGCCACCCTGCACCGGCCGCATCTTCATCACGCCGTTGTCGGTGGCCATTTCGTGTATCCCGCATGTCGCGGCGGCGGGGCTTGATGCGCAGCTCAGCCGCTCGGTTTTGCTGCCGCTATTGGTGATGGTCATGTAGGCCGCGCCGGTGCTGGCCCCCTTCGGCGTGGCGCGCGCCCAGGGCTGGGTGATGTCGAGGGAGCCGATCTTGTAGTCGGCCGCTGCCGCCGGGGCTGCCAAGAGCGCCGCGATGGCGAGCGTCAGTAATGCGGCCGCGCGGCGCGGGGGCTTTGCGAAAAGGCCCGGTTTTGAAAAAAGGCTTGGTTTTCCAAGAAGGCTTGGTTTTGCAAGAAGGCTCGGCATGACATTGCTCCAAACGTCGCCCGCACGACCGCTTCGCGCAACATTTAGTCATTTTATGGCGGAATGGGATAGATAACGGGCTTAGAAATCGCTCCCTAAAGGCGTATGCTCGATTCCATGCAAGATCGCAGCTCCAGGTTGGCGGCGGACGATGCGCAAGGTGGCGCCCCGCGCACCGCGCAGGTGCTGCCATTTCGACCGCGGCAGCGCGCGGTAGAGCCAGCACATGCGGCTGCGGACGCGGCGGAGCCCGACGATGACGCATTGCTCGACGACCTGTCGCGCTACGAACAGGACCGCGACGAGGAGCCGGTCAATTACGCGCGCCGCATGCTGATGAACGTCATCGCCATCGCGGTGGTCACGATCCTGATCGGCGTCGGCGTCTGGCTCGCCGATACCATCGCGCAAATGGAACGCGACCAGGATTGCGTGCTGCAGGGTCGGCACAATTGCGCGCCGATCGAAGTTCCGGTGGCACGGTCACATTAGCGGCACGACAGGCTGCGCCGACATCGCGCCGGAACCCCGCCCGGCCGTTGCTGCGGAGCGCCACAATGCGGCGGCGCTGCGGCGGCCGCAAAGTTGAACTTGCCGGCGTCCTTCGCTATAGGGGCGATGTCGTTGAGGAGGGGCCCGTTCGGTTCGGGCTGTTCGCGCCGGGGGCACGTCCGGGCGCAATTCGCTTTGGCTTGAAAGAGCACGCCCGATGTCCACCACGTTCGATAAAGTGGCCGATATCATTGCGGAAACCTGCGATATTCCGCGTGACAGCATCAAGCCGGAAAGCCACGCCACCAAGGACCTCGAGATCGACAGCCTGGATTTCCTCGATATCGCGTTTGCCATCGACAAGGCGTTCGGCATCAAGCTGCCGCTCGAGCAATGGACCCAGGAGGTCAACGACGGCACGGCTTCGACGGAGAAGTACTTCGTGCTGAAGAATTTGAGCACGCGGATCGACGAGCTGATCGCGGCCAAAGGCGCCTGAGGCGCCCGACATGCGTCTCGAATACTTTCAGATGATCGACCGCATCGTTGCGGTCGATCTCGATGCGCGGCGGCTGCGCGCCGCCTGCACGGTGCCCGAGCAGAGCCCGATCTTCGAGGGCCACTTCCCGACCTATCCGCTGATGCCCGGCGTGCTGCTGATCGAATGCATGGCGCAGACCACGGGCTGGCTGGTCTGTGCGCTCGGGCGATTTTCCGCCATGCCGTTTCTTGCCGGAGTCAAGGAAGGCAAATTCCGAACCTTGGTGTTTCCCGGCGATCAGCTCGAATTCGAGGGCAGCGTCGTGCACGAAGGCTCGGGCTACACGGTCGCCGCATGCGTCGGCCGGCGCGACGGCAAGAAAGTCTGCGACGCCCAGCTAACATTCCGCATCATGGCGTTTCCCAGCCCGCAATTCCGCGAGGCGTTTTTCGCCTGGGGCGAGCGGCTCGAACTGCCGATCAAGGAGCTAGCCAAGTGACGGAGCGGCGCGAGGTGTGGATCACCGGCGTCGGCCTGCTCACTTGCCTCGGCGAGGGGCTCGACGCGACCTGGGATTGCCTGTCGAGCGGCGCACCGCCGCCCTACGACGACAAAACCTTTGCGCCCTATATCGTGCATCCGCTGCCGCCGATGAGCTTCGACGCGCAAATCCCGAAAAAAGGCGATCAACGGCAGATGGAGATGTGGCAGCGCGTCGGCGTCTATGCGGCCGGATTGGCACTGGGCGATGCCGGCCTCGCCGGCAAGGCCGAGCTGCTCGACCATACCGACATGATCGTCGCCGCGATCGGCGGCGAGCGTGACGTCCCGGTCGACAGCGCGATCCTCGCCGGCGTGCGCGGCGCCGAAAAACCCGGCGCGTTCCTCAACGAGCGGCTGATGAACGATTTGCGGCCGACGCTGTTTCTCGCGCAGCTCCCCAATCTGTTGGCCGGCAACATTTCGCTGGTGCACGGCGTGGTCGGCTCTTCGCGCACGTTCTTGGGCGAGGAATCCGCGGGCGTCGATGCGGTGCGGGTCGCGCAGGCGCGCGTCGCCGCCGGACAGAGCGAGGTGACGCTGGTCGGCGCCGCCTCGCATGGCGCGCGCTGGGACTATCTTCTCGATTTCGAGCTCGGCGGCTTCTCGCTCAAGGACAAGTTCGCATCGGTGTGGGACCGCGGCCCTCAAGGCGGCGTCGCGTTCGGCACGCTCGGCGCGTTCCTGGTGCTGGAAAGCCCGGACCATGCGCGCGCGCGTGGCGCCCGGGCACGGGCGCGGCTCGCCGCAATCGCTTCGGACCGCAACCGCCGGCAGCCGGGCGACATCGACGCGACGCTCGAGCGGCAATGGCAGGGGATTGCCGCGCGGCTCGACCGGCCCCATGCGGCCATCCTGTCCGGCGCCAGCGGGATCGAGCCGGCAACCGCGGCGGAGCGGCGGATGCTCGGTAAATTCGGCCTTCCCGTACGCGGCACCGGCACGTATACCGGGCACGGCGCCGAGGCGCAATTTCCGGCCAATCTCGCCATCGGCAGCATGGCGCTCGAAAAGGGCAAGTTATTTGCGCCATGCGGCAGCGGCGACAGCGGCGATAGCCCGCACCCGCTGACCCAGATCGTGGTGACGAGCGTCGGCGCCTGGCGCGGCGAAGGCCTCGGCCTCGTCGAACGCATCAATTGAGGGCATGCGATGACCCAGTCGAGCGCAGCCAGCAACGGCGCCAGGTATTTGGACAAAGCCGGCCGACCGATCGTCGCCGTGACCGGCATCGGCGTGGTCACCTCGCTCGGCGTCGGCAAGGCGGACAACTGGGCCAAGCTGACGGGCGGCGTGTCCGGCGTCCGCCGGATTTCGCGCTTTGCGACCGAAAACCTCAAGACCACGATCGCCGGCACGGTCGATCACGTTTATCAGAACTACATGACGCCGGCGCAGCTGTCGGAGCGCATCGCGCTCCTCGCCGGCGAAGAAGCGATCGCGCAGGCGGGCATCGGCAGCAAAGGCCGCTTTCCCGGACCCTTGTGTCTGGCGCCGCCGCCGCTCGAGATCGAATGGCCGTCGCGCTTTCAAATGGCCGACATGGCCAAGACCAACGCCGAGGCCGGCTATCCGGATCTCCTTCGCGTCGCCCGCGATTACGGCGCCAAATGCGGCGCGTTCCACTTCGACATCGTGGCCGACCGGCTGGCCGAGCATTTCGGCACCGAAGGATCGCCGATCTCGCTCAACACCGCCTGCGCGTCGGGCGCGACCGCGATTCAGCTCGGGCTCGAGGCGATCCGCCGCGGCGAATCCGAGGCGGTCCTGGCGATCGGCGCCGATGGCTCGGTGACTGCGGAATCGCTGGTGCGGTTCTCGCTGCTCTCGGCGCTGTCGACGCAGAACGAGCCGCCGCAGCAAGCCTCGAAACCGTTCTCGAAGAACCGTGACGGCTTTGTCATCGCCGAAGGCGCCGCGGCGCTGGTGCTGGAAAGTCTGGCGCATGCTCGCGCCCGCGGCGCGCACGTGCTCGGCATCATCGAAGGCTGCGGCGAGAAATCCGATTCCTTCCACCGCACCCGATCGAGCCCCGACGGCAAGCCGATCATCGCCTGCATGCGCAATGCGTTGAACGATGCCGGCGTCAGCCCTGACGACGTCGATTACATCAACGCCCACGGCACCTCGACGCCCGAGAACGACAAGATGGAGCATCTCGGCGTGGCCACGGTGTTCGGCGAGCGCGCGCCGCGCATCCCGATCTCGTCCAACAAATCGATGATCGGCCACACCTTGACGGCAGCGGGCGCGGTGGAAGCGGCCTTCACGTTGCTCACGCTCGAGCACCAGCGCATTCCACCGACCATCAATTACAATGTGCCCGACCCCGCCATTGCACTCGACGTGGTGCCGAACGTCGCCCGCGACGCGCGCGTGTCCCGCGCCATCTCGAACTCGTTCGGCTTCGGCGGCCAGAACGTCTGCGTGGTGATGACCCGGGAGCCGGCATGACCGCGCTGGCGCCGGCTACCGAACAGCGCACCGCCGCCGCGCCTGCCGAGCGCATGCGCGCGCTCACGCTCGTCGCCGACCGTAAAATCGAGCTGCGCGAGGTTACGCCGCCGCCGGCACCGGGACCCGGCGAGGCGCAGATCGCCATCAAGGCGCTCGGCCTCAATCACATCGACGTCTGGGGCTGGCGCGGCATGGCGTTCGCCAAGCGCACGCTGCCGCTCGTTGTCGGCGCCGAGGCGGCCGGCGAGGTCGTTGCGCTCGGCTCCGATGTGAGCGGATTGCGCGTCGGCGACCGCGTCGTGCCCTACGGAGCGCTGACCTGCGGGGTCTGCAAAGCCTGCCGCGAGGGCCGCGACAATCTTTGCGAAAATCCCGGCGGCGTCATGGGCTTTCACGTCGATGGCTTCGCCCGCGATCGCGTCAACATGCCGGCGCGCCTCGTGGTGCCCATCCCGGCCGGCGTGAGCTTTCGCGATGCCGCCTGCGCGCCGGTCGCGTTTGCCACCGTGCAGCACATGCTGTTCGACAACGCCCAGCTCGAGCCCGGCGAAAGCATTCTGGTTCAGGCCGGCGGCTCCGGCATCGGCACCGCCGCCATCAAAATGGCCAAGGCGATCGGCTGCACCGTGTTCACGACGGTGGGCGATGACGCCAAGGCCGCAAAAGCCAAGGCGCTCGGCGCCGATCACGTCATCAATTATCGCAGCGAGCGATTCGAGGGCGTGGTGCGCAAGCTCACGCGCAAAAAGGGCGTCGACGTGGTGTTCGAGCACGTCGGACCGGATACCTTCAACGGCTCGCTGTTGTGTCTCAAGCGCGGCGGGCGCCTCGTGACCTGCGGCTCGACCTCGGGCCAGTCCACGACAATCAATCTGTTTCAGCTCTACACCCAGCAATACCGCATCTTCGGCTCGTTCGGCGCCTCGCTGCGCAACATCCGCGAGAGCCTCGCCAAGATGGCAGCGGGACTCACCCCGGTGATCGACACCGAGCTGCCACTGGCCGATTTCGAGCAGGCGCTGACGCGGCTCGAAAGCCGCCAGGTTTTCGGAAAAATCATCGTCACGTTCTGATGATCGGACGGCGGGCAAAATCCCTGCTCGATGCAGGCCTCGGCGCCGGTGCGGTCGGGCTGTTACGCGCGGTCAAGCGTATGGATCGCCGGCGCGCGGCCGATTTCGCCGGCGGCTTGCTGCGCAAGATCGGTCCGCGTCTCAAAGAGCATCGCATTGGCCGCGACAACTTGCGCGCGGCGTTTCCGGAAAAATCCGCGGCCGAGATCGAGCGCATCCTGCAAGGCGTCTGGGACAATCTCGGCCGGGTCGCCGCCGAGTTCGTGCACCTCGACGAGTTTCATATCGCCGAGGGCGCCTCGGACGATCCCAATGCCATTGCGCTCGAACCGGCGGTGCTGGAACGCTGCCGCCGGCTGATCGGCGATCGCGCCAGCCTCAGCTTCTGCTGCCACACCGGCAATTGGGAAATGTCGGGCGTGGTCGCCCAACTCCTCGGCGCCAATGCGGCGGTGCTGTACCGGCGGCCCAATATCCGCGCGGTGAGCGATGCGGTGATCAGGCTGCGCGCCGGCGTCATGGGCCAAATGATTCCGTCCGGCCTCGATGCGCCGGTGCGGCTTGCGCATCTGCTGCAGGACGGCGTGCACGTCGGCATGCTGGTCGATCAGCATTACACCAAGGGCGTCGAGGTGACGTTCTTCGGCCGGCCCTGCCGGGCCAATCCGCTGATCGCGCATTTGGCCCGCCAACTCGATTGTCCGATCTACGGCCTGCGCATCGTGCGGCTGGCCGACCGCAATCGCTTCAGTGGCGACGCCAGCGACCCGATCGTGCCGCCGCGCGACGCCGATGGCCGCATCGACGTGCAAGGCACCATGCAGGTCATCACCAACGTGATCGAAGGCTGGGTGCGCGAGTATCCCGATCAATGGCTGTGGCTGCACCGGCGCTGGCGCTGAAGCTGGTTCCGAACACCGGAGTCGACTTCGATCAACAACGGCGATAATGGCTGGCGCATGAACGACGCAGTGCACGATGAATCTTTGGCGGCGTCGGCCGACAAGACGGCCGGGCCGATCCGGCGGCGTCACGTCATCTACGTGTCAGGCTACGATCCGCGCAGCGCGCAGAATTTTTTCGATCTGCTGCGCCGAACCTGCGAGCGGTTCAACAGGCTATGGCCGATTGCGGCAACGCTGCAGGCGGTCGACATGGAAGCCGACGACATCGCGCGCTGGCAACTCGACCTGAACGGCGCCGATTGGCAGGCCGCGACGCGATACGATTTCCTGCGCATGGAAAACTTCATTCGCGCCGACATGGCGCAGCCCATGCCGCGGCCGTTCTGGCGCGGGCTTTCCTGGTATGCGGACGACGTCGTCAGCGGTGCGCAGTTTCGCATCTTTCGCGCCGCGTGGCGGTTCGCGCTGCATCTCTTATGGTTTCAGCTGCTGATCTTGGCGTGGGTTGCCGTTCCGGTCGTGATCGCGCTCGGCGCCGGTCGTATTCTTGCTGCGCTCGGCCTGCCGGTCGCTGCGAGCATCGTCATCGCGCTGGCGTTGGCCGCAGCGGCGCTGTTTGCGCTGCGGCCGCTGGCCGACCGCTGGCGCGTCGTGCAGATCGTCTCCTCCTGGTGGACGGCGCGGCGTTTCGGCCGCGGCCGCGCGACCTGGGTCGATCAGGTGGTCGAACGCGGCGCGCGGCAGCTGATCGCCGCCGACCGCGCCGGCGAAGCCGACGAAGTCGTGCTGGTCGGCCATTCATCGGGGGGCACCATTGCCTGCGCCGTCATGGCGCGTGCGCTCGAGCTCGATCCCGAGCTCGGCCGCCGCGGATCGCGGGTCGTGCTTCTGACACTCGGCTCGGTGATGCCGGCGGTCGCGCTGCATCCGGCGGCGCGGCGCATGCGCGCCATGGTCGCGCGCCTTGCCGTTGCGAAGGGAATCGTCTGGGTCGACTGCCAGTCGCGCAAGGACGTCATGTGCTTTGTCGATTTCGATCCCGTTGCCGGCATCGGCATCAAAGAGCTCGGCGCGGCCCGCTGCAACCCGCTGCGCTGGCGCATCAATTTCAAGGAGGCAATCGCGCCGGAAAAGTACGGCGAGTTCAGCTGGAACCATTTCCGCATCCATTATCAGTATATCATGGCGGGCGATCGGCCTGCGCCCTACGACTACGTGCTTCTGGTGGGGGGACCGGCGCCGATCGCCGAATGGCCGACGCGCGATCGCGAATTGTTCGCCGCGTTTCTCGGCAGCGGGGCGCCGCAACACGGCGAATCCCGCGGCGACGCACTGGCGGGCGCCGCTTCCTGATCGCCGGCACGCCCCCCGATCCGATTTCCGCGCTCATAAAATCTGCTATGCTCGAGCCATAAGGCGCGCGCCCGCGACAGCGATGCGCCACCAAAAAGGTCGCGCTTTCCGGGGAGGATCAGCACATGAGCAGGCTGTATCTCTTTGTTGCGTCGTTGGCGGCCGTGTTGTTCGGCTACGCTGCGACCGCCGCCACCAACTATCCGACGCGGCCGATCACCATCGTCAATCCGTTCGGCGCCGGCAGCGCCAGCGACACGCTCGACCGCATCATCGGCGACAAGCTCGGCCCCGCGCTCGGCCAGCCGGTCGTGGTCGAGGACCGGCCGGGAGCGGACGGTGCGCTATCCGCTGCCTACGTGCATCATCAACCGGCCGACGGCTATACGCTGTTGATGGCGACCAACTCGCCGCTGTCCGCCGATCCGTTCATCCACACTGTGGACTACGACGCGGTGAAGGATTTCGTGCCGATCACCCGCGTCGGCAGCTTCACACTGATGCTGGTCATCAACCCGAAGCTGCCGATTCATTCGGTCAAGGATCTGGTCGCGTACGCCAAGGCCAATCCCGGCCAACTGTCGATCGCCAGCGGCAACACTGCCGGCATCGTCGGCGGCTACACGCTGACCCATTGGGCCGACATCAACGTCGTGCACGTCCCGTACAAGACGACAGGACCGGCGCTCGAGGACATCATGGCGGGCCGCGTATCCATGATGTTCGCCGATTTCACCACCGCCATGCCGCACGTGCACGCCGGCACGCTGCGCCCGTTGGCGATCTCGCGCATCAAGCGCAGCAAGCTCTATCCCGACCTGCCGACCATGGACGAAGCCGGCGTCAAGGGTTTCAACCTCGACGCCTGGGCCGGCCTGGTGGCGCCCGCCGGCACGCCGCCGGAGGTGGTCGCCAAGCTCAACGGCGCGCTGCGCAAGGTCATCGACAGCCCGGACGTCCAGGCCAAGTTCAAGACGATCGGCTTCGAGGGCTTTTCCTCCACCCCCGAGGAGCTCGGCGATTACATCAAGAGCCAGCTGGTCGCGTGGAAGAAAATGGTCGAGGACGCCGGCATCAAGCGCGATTAGCGTTGGTCGTCATTGCGAGCAGCCAACGGGTCCGGCCCCGAAGTGGCCGGCCCGGCGAACATCGTTCTCATTCCCCGGTCTTGATCCGCGTCCATAGCCGGTTGACCAGCCGCTGGGTTTTCTGGTCGTGCGCGATGATGGTGAACAGCTTTGCCATGGTGGCGGGCTCCGGATAAATGGTGCGGTCGTTGCGGATCGCCGCATCGATCAGATCGCTCGGCCGGTCGCCGTTGGCATAGGACACGAAATTGCTGTTGCGCGCCGCGACCTGCGGATCGAGCATGTAATTGAGGAGCTCGTGCGCCGCCGCGACATGCGGCGCGTCCTTCGGGATCGCCATGTTGTCGAACCACAGCGGCGCGCCTTCCTTTGGAATCGCATAGTCGATGGCGATGGCGCTGTTGGCGGCGGCGGCGCGCTTCTGTGCCTGCTTGACGTCGCCCGAATAGCCGAGCGCAAGGCAAATTTCGCCGCTCGCCAGCGCATTGATGTATTCCGACGAATGAAATTTGCGCACGTACGGCCTGACCTTGGTCAACAGATCGGCGGCCTTCTGCAGATCGGCCGGCGCGCTCGAATTCGGATCGAGCCCGAGATAATGCAGCGCCGCCGACATGACATCGTCGGAGGAATCGAGGAGGTGCACGCCGCAATCCTTGAACTTGGCGATCTGCGCGGGATCGAAAACGCTGCTCCAGCTGTCGATCGTGGCGCCGGGCCCGAGAATTTTCTGCACCGCTTTGACGTTGTAGCCGATGCCCGTCGTGCCCCACATATAGTTGGCGGCATAGCGGTTGCCCGGATCGTAGGCGGCGAGGCGCTCGGCGATATCCGGCCAGACGTGCGCGAGATTGGGCAGCCTGGATTTGTCGAGCGGCTGAAAAATGCCGGCCGCGATCTCGCGGGCGAGGAAATAACCGGTCGGTACCACGACGTCATAGCCGGATTGGCCGGCGAGAAGCTTGGCTTCCAGCGTGTCGCTGGTGTCGAAGGTGTCGTAGCGGACGGCGATCCCGGTTTTCTTGGTGAAATCGTCGAGCACCGCCGGATCGACGTAATCCGACCAGTTGTAGAAATTGACGACGCGCTCCGGCGCGCCGTGGGCGCCGGCGGCAACCAGAAGCCCAATCGCCAGCGCGCCGACGGCGAGCAGAAGCTGCGCTGCGGCGCGGTTGCGGAGCGGAAATGGCGGCGGCAGGCTCAATCGCTTAGGTCTCGGTCGGCAGGCCCGCGGCCTTCCAGGCCAAGATGCCGCCGGCCAGATGCGAGCCGTAGGCAAAGCCCTGCTCCTGCGCCGCCAGCGACGCCGTCACCGAGCGGCGGCCGGAGCGGCAGGCGAACACGACTTCGCGGCCTTCCGGCGCCGGAATAGCGCCCGGATCGAAGGCGGACAGCGGCACGATTACCGCGCCCGGAAAGCGCTCAAGCGCCGTCTCATTGGGCTCGCGCACGTCGACCAGCACCATGCGGCCCTCCGCCAGGCCGCATGAGACTTCGGCTGGCGTCAGATCGCGCACGCCAGGACCCGTGTTTTGCTCCGACATCGGCCTTCCTCTTGTTGGCGGGACGTTGGCGAGACAGTTGCGCCGACCGCGTTGAGATTCAAGGCCCGTCACACCGCGACCTGGGTGCCGACCTCGACCACGCGATCGGTCGGAATCTGGAAATAGTCGGTGGCGTCATTGGCCGAGCGCGCCAGCCGGATGAACAGGCGGTCCTGCCAATGCGGCATGCCGGAACGCTGCGCCGGCCGCAGCGCGCGGCGCGACAAGAAGAACGACGTCGACATGATATCGAAATGCCAGCCGAGCTTGCGCGCGATCACCAGCGCCCGCGGCACGTTCGGCGTCTCCATGTAGCCGAACCGCAGCATCACCCGCATGAACGTGGCGCTGATCGGCTCGATGCGCACGCGCCGGTCGGTGGGCACGCGCGGCGTGTGCGTCGTCTCGATGCTGAGAATGACATTGTGCTCGTGCAGCACCTTGTAGTGCTTGAGGCTGTGCAACAGCGCGGTCGGGGCGCTGCTTGGATCGCTGGTCAGAAATACGGCGGTGCCGGGAACCCGTTGCGGCGGCTTCTTTTCCAGCATGCGCACGAGATCGTCGAGCGGCGTCTCGCCCCGCCGCGTCTTGTCGTACAGAAGCCTGCTGCCGCGCCGCCAGGTGTACATCACCAGCATGACCACGCCGCCGAGCGCCAACGGCACCCAGCCGCCCTGGAACACCTTGAGCATGTTGGCGGACAGGAAGATCAGGTCGATGAACAGAAACGGCAGCATCAGCGCGGCCGCCGCGATCGGCGACCAGCCCCACCGTCGCCAGACGACGATGAATGCCATCATGCCGGTGACCACCATGGTGCCGGTCACCGCAATACCGTAGGCCGAAGCCAGAGCGCTCGACGAGCGGAACAGGCCGACCAGGAGCAGCACGCCGGCCAACAGCAGCCCGTTGACGCGCGGCATGAAAATCTGGCCGGCAAGCTGCGCCGAGGTGTGGCGGATTTCGAGCCGCGGCAACAGCCCAAGCTGGATCGCCTGCCGGGTCATCGAATAGGCACCGCTGATGACGGCCTGGCTCGCGATCACGGTCGCCAAGGTCGCCAGAACGACCATCGGGATCTGCGCCCAGTCGGGATAGAGCAGAAAAAACGGACTGGAGACCGCCTCCGGCCGCGCATAGACCAGCGCGCCCTGGCCTAGATAATTCAGCGCCAGCGACGGCAACACCAAAGCGAGCCAGGCGAATTGAATCGGGCCGCGGCCGAAATGGCCGAGGTCGGCATACAGCGCCTCCGCCCCGGTCACCGCCAGGAACACGGCACCGAGCGTGTACAGCCCGACCATGCCGTGGTGCAAAAGGAAGTTGGCGCCGTAGTAGGGATTGAGCGCGTAGAGCACTTCAGGATCGGCGGCGAGCCAGTAGAAGCCCGCGATCGCGATGGCGGCAAACCAGATCAAGGTGATCGGACCGAACAGCGCCGCAACTTTCGCAGTGCCGCGCGACTGAAACGCGAACAGGACCAGCAGAACGACGACAGTCAGTGGCACCACGTAATCGTGGAAAGCAGGCGTTGCGACGTCGACGCCTTCGATCGCGGAGAGCACCGACAGAGCCGGCGTGATCACGGCATCGCCATAGAACAAGGCGGCGCTGATAATGCCGAGAAGCGCGATCACGCCGGCCGCCTTGCCGACCCGGCCGATGGCGCGCGATGCGAGCGCCATCAGGGTGAGCGTGCCGCCCTCCCCGTTATTGTCGGCGCGTAAGAGGATGAGGACGTATTTGAGCGTGACGATGATGATCAGCGCCCACAGGATCAGCGAGGTCACGCCGAGGACGATGCCGCGCGCCAGTTCCACCTGGTCCTGCCGCAGCTGCTCGAAGTGGCTCGAGCCGGCCGCCGCGGTGATCGCTTCGCGGAACGCATAAAGCGGGCTCGTGCCGATATCGCCGTAGACGACACCGAGGCTGCCGAGCGTCAGCCCCCAAAAGCCGGCGCGCGAACGCAATTCGGCGTCGGCGCTGGCCGTCGTGTCGCCCGCTCCCGGAGCGGCTACGCTGTCGGTCATGGATGATGAAACAGGATGCGCCCTGCTCCTGATGGCCTACGCAATGACAATGCCGGGCTGGCAGTAGCCGCCGCAACGGCACCAAGGCGGGCCGGGGGCCCTCCCCTAGTACAATTCGGCTACGGCTTCAAATCCGGCGGCACCGGCGGCGCCTCACGCATCAGCGTGATGGTAACGCGCCGGTTGGCCGCAATATAGGGATCGTCGGGGAATAAGGGATCGGTGTCGGCCTTGCCGGCCACCTCGTAAATATTATTGGAGGGCAGCCCCTGCTCCTCGAGAATGCGGCGTACGGCGTTGGCCCGGTCGGCCGAAAGGTTCCAGGGCCCATAGCCGGGCGATGGCGGGGTGCGGGTCGCGGAGGTGTGGCCGGTGATCGCCACGCGGTACGGCACCGCTTTCAAGGGCGCGGCGAGCTTCTGGATGATTTCGCGGGTGCGCGGATATGGGTCCTTCGAGCCTTCCGGGAACATGGAACGGCCTTCCTGATCGACGATCTCGATATTGAAGCCTTCCTTGGTCTCTTCCATCATCACGTGCTTGGACGCCTCGGCCAATTCCGGCATGTCTTGGAGCGCCTGACGCAGCGACGCGGTGGCGAGCGCAAAGGCCTGATCCTGCTGCAGCCGCGCGCCGTAATTGCGCTTGCGGTCCCGCTCGTCCGGAGTGGGATTTGCGGAGGCATTCTCCGGCCGTATGTGCTCAGCATTCTTCAGCTTCGGCCGGGTCGGCAAACCGTTGACTTCGATGATGCCGGAGTAGCGCACGGCGGTCTGCACGCCGAACGCGTCGCGCATCGAGCCCGCGACGATTTGCAGCTTCTGCTGATCCTGGTTGGAGAACGCGACCAGCATGACGAAGAAGCTGACCAGCAGGCCCATCAGATCGGCGAAGGTGACGAACCAGCCGTGACCGCCGCCATGCGCCTCTTTGCGCCGTGCCATGGTGTTGCGTCCTTGCGCCGCGGCCGATCAGGCCGGCACTGGCTCCGGCTCGGCCTCCCCGTCGGTGCGGTGATGTTCCGGCAGATAGGCGAGCAGCATCTCGCGCACCAAAGTTGGGCTCTTCGATTCGCGGATCATCAGAATGCCGTCGATGATCAGCGTGCGGTTGATCTCTTCGTCGACGAGCTTGAGATGCAGCTTGTCGGCGATCGGCAAGCACAACAGGTTGGCTACGACGGCGCCGTAGAGTGTGGCAAGCAGCGCCGTCGCCATGAACGGTCCCAGCTTCGAAGGGTCGGTCATGTTGGCGAACATCTGCACCATCCCGACCAGCGTGCCGACCATACCGAAGGCCGGCGCGCAGTCGCCGACCGCGCGGTAGATTTTTTGGCCTTCGTCGAGGTGGGTGAGAAAGTTGTCGCGGTCGCGCTCGAGATTGTCGCGGATGAAGCTCATATCGTAGCCGTCGGCGACGAAGCGGATGCCTTTGGCGAGGAAGGGATCCTCGGTGTCGACCTTCTCCAGTCCCAGCGGCCCCTGCTTGCGGGCGATTTCGGCGATCGCTGCGATCTCCTCGACCAGTTCGCGCTGACTGGTTCGCCGCAGGGTGAAGGCGAATCTGGCGCCCAGCGGCAATCCATGCAGGATCGAGGCGAGCGGGAAACGGATCAGGGTCGCCGCGAAAGATCCGCCGAAAATAACGATCACGGCGTGATCGCTGAAAAACATCCGCAGATCGCCGCCCATAAGCATCAGGCTGACGACCACGGTAGCCCCGGCGAGCAGGCCAAGGCTTGTAGCAATGTCCATAACGCAACCCCACCCACGCCACGGCGGGCCCTAACAGGCCCCGCAGGCCGCAACCCTAGCGTCGGCGGGCTTAAGGGCGGGTTACCGGTTCGCCTCCGCGCGCCCCGGTCGGCGCGGTCACCGCGACATCATGGAAGACCCCGTGACCGGTACGGGAAAAAGCCGCACAATGGCGATAACGCGACGGCTGCGGCGGGGCTGCAGGTCCCAAGGAGAATGCGATGCGAGAGATCGGCCACTTCATCGGCGGCAAGCAGGTCAAGGGAACGTCAGGGCGGCACGGCGACGTGTTCAACCCGAACACCGGCGAAGTGCAGGCCAAGGTGGCATTCGCCAAGCATTCCGAGGTCGAGCATGCCATCGCGGTCGCCGAGGCGGCGCAGCCGGCCTGGGCCGCGGTCAATCCGCAGCGCCGCGCCCGTGTCATGATCAAATTCCTCGATCTCGTGCAGAAAGAGTTCGATTCGCTGGCGCGGCTGTTGTCATCCGAGCACGGCAAGACCTTTGCCGATTCCAAGGGCGACATTCAGCGCGGCCTCGAAGTGGTCGAGTTCGCCTGCGGCATTCCGCACCTGCTCAAGGGCGAATGCTCGGACGGCGCCGGCCCCAACATCGATCTGTTCTCAATGCGGCAGCCGCTCGGCGTCGTCGCCGGCATTACGCCGTTCAACTTCCCGGCCATGATCCCGATGTGGAAATTCGCCCCCGCGCTCGCTTGCGGCAACGCCTACATCTTGAAGCCGTCGGAGCGCGATCCGTCGGTGCCGATGCGGCTCGCAGAACTGTTGGTCGAGGCCGGCCTGCCGGCCGGCGTGCTCAACGTTGTCAACGGCGACAAGGAAGCGGTCGATACGCTGCTCACCGATCCGCGCATCCAGGCGGTCGGCTTCGTCGGATCGTCGGCGATCGCCGAGTACGTCTATGCGACCGCGGCGGCGAACGGCAAACGCGCCCAATGTTTTGGCGGTGCCAAGAACCAGATGATCATCATGCCGGATGCCGACATGGATCAGGCGGTCGATGCGCTGATCGGCGCCGGTTACGGCTCGGCCGGTGAGCGCTGCATGGCGGTATCGGTGGCGGTGCCGGTCGGCAAGAAGACCGCCGACGTTCTGCTCGAGAAGCTGGTGCCGCGCGTCGAAAGCCTCAAGATCGGGCCGTCGACCGACACGCAGGCCGATTTCGGCCCGATGATCACGCGCGCGCATCTCGACAAGGTGAAGAGCTATGTCGATCTCGGCGTCAAGGAAGGCGCCAAGCTTCTGGTCGACGGCCGCAATTTCAAAATGCAGGGCTACGAGAACGGCAACTTCATGGGCGGCTGCCTGTTCGATCACGTGACGCCGGACATGCGCATCTACAAGGAAGAGATTTTCGGCCCGGTGCTGTCGGTGGTCCGCGCCAAGGATTACGAAGAGGCGGTGCGGCTGCCGTCGGAGCACGAATACGGCAACGGCGTCGCCATCTTCACTCGTGACGGCGACGCCGCGCGCGACTTTGTCAACCGCGTCGAAGTCGGCATGGTCGGCGTCAATTTCGCCATTCCGGTGCCGCTGTCGTACTACACGTTCGGCGGCTGGAAGCGCTCCGGCTTCGGCGACCTCAACCAGCACGGCCCCGACTCGATCCGTTTCTACACGCGCACCAAGACCGTCACCGCGCGCTGGCCCTCTGGCGTGAAGGAAGGCGCCGAGTTCGTCATCCCGACGATGAAGTGATCGGTTCCCCCCTTATGGGGACAGGGCCTTCAGCTCACGCACGCCTGTGCGGTCGCCGCGTCGTGGCTGACGAAGCGGCATTGGCAGCGCGGCGGCCGCTCCAGTACCGAGATCGTCACGCTCGTGATGCGGTTCTTGCCGACGACGATGCTGCAGAGCGGCGTCATCGCGCCGGCAGACCCGCCGGCATCGAGTTTCAGCGTGCCGACGCTCTGGCGCAAAATGGCGCTGCCGTTCTTGATCGGCGCGAGCTTGACCGAGTCGAGATAAAGCGCCGTCCGCATCGCCGTCGCGCTCGGCACCGTCTTGATCTCCACATAGCCGACGTCGCCGGACGGCCGGCAGGCGGCGATCACGGCGCCGACCAATGCGGCGCTCGCCAGCAGGCCCAGTACGCGGGTCGTTGCGACTCTCACGACACTACCTCCGCGCTCGCGCGCGCTTACGCTCCCGGCGGCTTGATGCCGCCGATCAGCTTGTTGAGCTGATTCGAGGCGTCGCGGATGTCATGCGACAGGCTGCGGATCACCTCGAGCGCGCGCTCGGCTTGGCGGATTTCCAGAAGCTCGCCGATGAAATCCTCGTTCTGCTGCAGCGTCTGCAGAAGCCCGGCGAATTGCGCACGGGCATCGTCAAGTTCCTTGGTGGCGGCTTCGGTCTGGCCCTGCAGCTGCTGCCATTGCCCGATCAGATATTGCCGCTCCTCCGGCTTGAAGCGGGTGTCCTGCTGCAACTCTTTGAGCTTGTCATGGATGTGGCCGAGCGCCTTGACGCCGAGTTGCGACACCGGCCCGTTGTCGGCGACGGCGCCGAGCAGCGTCGACACCTCCTCGCGCAACTGATCGATCTCGGCGCGCGCCTTGGCGACGTCGCTGGTGCGGTCGATGCTCGCGGCGCTGTCCTGGATGCGCTTGTTTAGATCCGGCACGCTTTTTTGGAAATCCTCGAGCTGCTTGGAGAACTCGTCGACCGGCGACGCGGCATTGCCGGCTTCTTCGGCGCGGGCGAGGCTGCCGGCGAATATGAGCGCCGCCGCCATCAGCGCCAGTGCGACCGAAGGCAGGCGCGCGCAAAAGATGGCTACCGTTTTCATATGACGCACTCCTTCCACACACGTGTTTCGGGTGCGGTTAATTCCGGTTAGGAATAGTGGCGCAAGTGGGGCGCGCGGACGCGTCCAAGCAAGCTGCCCGTTGTACCAAAAGGACACACCTCATGGCCGAGTACGAGCTTTACTGCTTTGCCCAGTCCGGCAACGCCTATCGGGCCGCTCTGATGCTCAATCTGATCGGCGCCGATTGGCGGCCGGTCTTCGTCGATTTCTTCGGCAAGGGCGTGCCGCGCACGCCGCAGTATCGCAGCAGCGTCAACGAGATGGGCGAGGTGCCGGTGCTGGTGCACGGCGCAAAGACGCTCAGCCAGTCCGGCGTGATCCTGACGTATCTCGCCGAGCGCAGCGGAAAATTCCTGCCGCAGGGCGACGAGGCGCGGCTCGAAGCGCTGCGCTGGATCATCTTCGACAATCAGAAGGTCAACGGTTTTCTCGGCCCGTACCGTTTTCTGCGCAATTTCGCCAAGCCGCCCGGCGACCCGGCAGTCATGGAGTTTCTCAAGGGGCGCTTCACCAACACGCTCGGCATCCTCGACAAGCGGCTCGCGAACGGGCCGTATATCGTCGGCAGTTCGCCGACCATCGCCGACCTGTCGCTCGTTGCGTATCTGTATTATCCGGCCGACGAATTCGGCTTCGATATTGCCGCCGAGCACCAGAACATCGCGGCTTGGCTCGACCGCATCAAGGCGCTCCCGGGCTGGGCGCATCCCTACGACCTGATGCCGGGTCACCCGCTGCCGAACTGATTTAATTCAGTCGCGACGGCCGGTCCTCGTCGTCGTGGGCGCGCACCACGCCGGCCGCGAGCGGCGGCGATTGCATGGTCGCCGGCTGCTGCTCCGGCCGGCTCTCGGCATCGCGCCGCTCGTAGCCGCGGTACGACAGCCAGCCGAACGGCAAGCTCGCCAAATAAGCGAGCGTCCCGGCGGTGAGGATCTCCCACGGATAGGCGATCAATAGCGCGAAGAACAGCACCACCACGACGATCACCGGCCCGACCAGGTCGGGCGGCACGCGGGTGCCGACGCGCTTGCCTGAGAACACCGGCAGGCGCGACACCAGAAGTGAGGCGATGCCGAGCGTGTAGACGAGCGTCAGGAAGATCAGCAGCGCCGAGCGCGGCAGACCGAGGAACGAGGCATAAATCGGCAGCAGTACCGTGATGGCGCCGGCGGGCGCCGGCATGCCGACAAAGAAATTGCTGGTCCAGGCCGGCCGGTCCGGATCGTCCAGCATCACGTTGAAGCGGGCGAGCCGCAGGCCGACGCAGATCGCAAACACCAGCGCGGCGATCCAGCCGGCCGATTTCAGCTCGTGCAGGCCCCAGAAGTAGAGAATGAGCGCCGGCGCCACGCCGAAATTGACAAAATCGGAGAGGCTGTCGAGCTCGGCGCCGAAACGCGACGTGCCCTTGAGGAGTCGCGCCAGCCGGCCGTCGACGGCATCCAGAATGGCGGCGAACACAATGGCCGCCAGCGCCAGCGCATAACGGTCCTCGAACGCCATGCGGATCGCGGTGAGCCCGGCGCAGAGCGCGAGCAGCGTGACCACGTTCGGCACCAGGACGCGGACCGGAATGCGGCGAAAGCGCCGCCGCCGCAGGCGCGCCAGTTTTGAACCGCGACGATCGCGTTCAGGCATGACCATGGGGGCAATATAGCGTTTGGACCGGCGGGCTGCCATCGGCGGCGAACAACGTTCCTCGTATCAGGAGACGCGGAAGGTCCGCCCTGCCTCGAGCGCCGCAAAATCGGCGAGCACTGTTTCGCCGGCGATAGCGAGCTGGCCTTGCGCCACCAGCGCCCGCGTCCCCTCCGGCAGGTAGACGTCGAGGCGCGAGCCGAAGCGGATCATGCCGATGCGCTGGCCGGCGGCGACCGCCTCGCCCTGGCGCACGAATGGCACGATGCGCCGCGCCACGAGGCCGGCGATCTGGATGACGCCGATGCGCGTGCCGGTGCCCATACTGGTGTCCATGGCAATCACGAAAGCGTTGCGCTCGTTGTCCTCACTCGCCTTGTCGAGGTCGGCATTGAGGAACTTACCGGGCCGATAGACGATGCGCTCGATCCGCCCGGCCACCGGACTGCGATTCACGTGGCAATCGAACACGCTCATGAAAATGGACACGCGCGGCAGCGGCCGGCTGCCGAGCTCGAGCTCGGCCGGCGGCACAGCGTTGACGATCTGGCTGACGCGGCCGTCGGCCGGCGCCACCACGATGCCGTCGCGCACCGGCGTCACGCGCGGGGGATCGCGGAAAAAATACGCGCACCACAGGGTCGCCAGGGTGCCGAGCCAGCCGAGCGGCGGCCACAGCCAGAACAGGACGAGGCTCGCCAGCGCAAAGCCGCCGACGAACGGATAACCCTCGGGATGCAGCGGCACCAGTTGGGCGCGGATGGATTTCAGGACGGACATGGGGCTCTGGTGAGACGACTACGTTGTTTGCGTTTGTTTCTTGCGATCAGACAAGGCCGTCGATCGCAACGCGACGGGCTCCTATCCCCCTACTCCGCCGCGTCAGCGGTCGGCATAAGTTCCTCGGGCGCTTCAGGCACTTGCGGCGGGTTGCGGTTCGGGGCGCTCGGCTGCTCTTCGGTTTCTTCGAGAATCTCGCGCGCCAGCTGCGCTTCGCGCTGGCGGTTCCACATGCTGGCGTAGAGACCGCCGTGCGCGAGCAGCTGATTGTGGGTGCCGCGCTCGACGATGGCGCCCTTGTCGAGCACCAGAATTTCGTCGGCGCCGACGATCGTGGAGAGCCGGTGCGCGATGACGAGCGTGGTGCGGTTCTTGGCGACGCGGTCGAGCGCATCCTGGATGTCTTTTTCGGTATGGCTGTCGAGCGCCGAGGTCGCCTCATCGAGCACCAGGATCGGCGGCGCTTTGAGAATGGTACGAGCGATGGCGACGCGCTGCTTCTCGCCTCCCGATAATTTCAGGCCGCGCTCGCCGACCTCGGTCTCGTAGCCTTTGGGCGCGAGCCGGATAAACCCGTCGATCTGCGCCAGGCGCGCGGCGTCTTCCACGTCGGCGTCGGTTGCATCCCAGCGGCCGTAACGGATGTTGTAGCGGATGGTGTCGTTGAACAGCACGGTGTCCTGCGGCACCATGCCGATCGAGGCGCGCAGCGACGATTGCGTCACATCGCGGACATCCTGGCCGTCGATCAGGATGCGGCCGCCGGTCACGTCGTAGAATCGGAACAACAGACGCGAGATCGTCGATTTGCCGGCGCCCGACGGACCGACAATGGCGACGGTGTGCCCGGCCGCCACTTCGAAGCGCAAGCCTTTGAGGATCGGCCGCGCCGCCTCGTAGGCGAAGGACACGTTGTCGAAGCGGATGGTGCCGGCGCGCACCGCAAGCGGCAGGGCGCCCGGCCGGTCGGGGATTTCCGGCTTGCGCTCCAGAAGCGCGAACATGGCCTCGATGTCGATCACCGCCTGCTTGATCTCGCGATACATCATGCCCATGAAGTTCAGCGGCTGGTAGAGCTGGATCATCATGGCGTTGATCATGACGAAGTCGCCGACCGTATTGGTGCCGCGCTCGACGCCGTAGGCGCACAGCACCATCGCGGCGGCAAGCCCGAGCGTGAACACGACCGCCTGCCCGGCATTGAGCACGTTGAGTGACACGTAGGAGCGCACGCTGGCCTCTTCGTAGCGCTCCATCGAGCGGTCGTAGCGCCTGGTCTCGCGCTCCTCCGCGGAAAAATATTTGACGGTCTCGTAGTTGAGCAGCGAGTCGATGGCCTTGACGTTGGCGTCGGTGTCGCTCGAATTCATCTCGCGGCGGATGCCGATGCGCCATTCGGTGGCGTAGAACGTGAACGCGACGTAGAGCGCGACGGTGACCAGGATCACGATCAGATAGCGCCAGTCGAAATGGAACAGCAGCACCCAGGCGACCAGCACGATCTCGACCACGGTCGGCGCGAGCTGCAGCAGCACCATGCGCACGATGGTCTCGATGGCGTTGCGGCCGCGCTCCAGCACGCGGGTGAGTCCGCCGGTCTTGCGCTCGAGGTGGAATCGCAGCGAGAGCAGATGCATGTGCTCGAAGGTGCGCAGAGCGAGCCGCCGCACCGCGTGCATCGCCACCTTGGCGAAGATGCCGTCGCGCCATTGCGTGAGCAGCGCCATCAGGATGCGCATGCCGCCATAGGCCAGCGTCATGGCGATCGGCGTCGCCAGCGCCCACATGATGACGTTGTCGGGGCCGACCGGCGCGGTGCCGTGGCCGGCCAACGCGTCGGTCGCCCATTTGAAGGTGAACGGCACCGCGATGGTGGCAAACTTGGCTGCGAAGATGAGCACGGTGGCGAACACCACGCGGGCCTTCAGATCGCGCCGCGCGACCGGCCAGATGTAGGGCCACAGGTGCACCAAGGTCGACAGCAACGCACCGCCGTCGGCGCCGCCGCCGACTTCGCGCTTGAGGGAATGGGCGGAACGTTGGTGATCGCTCATCGAGAATACGGGACCGGAACGGCGCGACAGCGGCCGCAATTGAGGCTCATATAGAGTGTTTCACCGTGCCGTGCACGCGTTCGACGCGGCGAGCACCCGTGTCCGGCGCGGTGGCGCAAAATGCTTGCAGGCGGCGCGAATCAACGCCACATCTAAGGGTCCGACGAGTCATACTCCATGAGCAAAATCAATGCGCTGTGCGTCTATTGCGGATCGAGCCCGGGGACCGATCCGGCCTTTGTAGCGGCGGCGCAATCCTTCGGTAAAGTTCTGGCCGAGAACGACGTCCGCCTGATCTATGGCGGCGGCTCGGTCGGGCTGATGGGCGCGCTGGCGCAGGCCGTGCTCAAGCACGGCGGCGCCGCCACCGGCGTGATCCCCGAATTCCTGGTGCGGCGCGAGCGTCCGCGCGACGACCGCGTCGAGCAGGTCGTGGTCGCCGACATGCACGCACGCAAGCGCACCATGTTCGAGCGCGCCGACGGTTTCCTCGCCCTGCCCGGCGGTCTCGGCACCTTGGAGGAAGTGGTCGAGCAACTGACCTGGGCGCAACTCGGCCGCCACAAGAAGCCAATCCTGATCGCCAACATCAACGGCTACTGGGACCCACTGCTCGCGCTGATCGAGCATATGCGCGCCGTGAAGTTCGTGCCGTCGGCGTTCGACGTCGAGTTTCTGGTCGCCACCCGGGTCGAGGACATTTTGCCGAAGCTGCGCGCTGCCGCGCGGCAGGTCGCAGAGCCGGAAAAGACCATGGCGGTGCCGGCGGAACGGCTGTGAGGCGTCATTTCGCATCCTTCAAAAATGTTACCGCCTCGATGCGATTGCCGTCCCAATCGCGGACGAATGCGGCGTAGTAGTGCGTCGAATAGTGTGGCCGCTTGCCGGGCGCGCCGTCCGACTTGGCGCCGGCGGCAAGCGCTGCGGCATGGAACGCATCGACCGCCGCGGTATCGGGCGCGCGCAAGCAAATATGCGTGCCGCTGTCCTCCGGTGCCGGCTTGAGCTGCGGCCGCTCGTTGATCCAGAACTCCGGATAGGTCTTGCCGTAGCCGACGCTCTTCGGCCACTCGCGCACGCGGCTCATGCCCAGCGGTTTGAGTAGCGTATCGTAAAACCGCGTGGCCGCCTTGAGTTCACGAACGGGAATGGAAATGTGGTCGATCATGCGCCCCTCCTCGACCGCTCGCTGCGCGGCCGGCGCCGCACATCACGAGCCGTGGAATCGTGTGGATAAAGCCCTTCTCGGCGGCAAACCGGCCGCAGCATCCGGACTGAAAGCGATACGATCCGTGCCACGATAGCGCATTGCATCGTACCGCGCGAGGAGAGAGCGATGGTGGCCGATCTTGTCGACGTCGTGAGGCAGCTGGCCACGCCGGAGTTCGAGCAACAAAAGAAGATGCTCGACTTCCTCTATGAAGCCTTGACCATTCTGGACCGCAAAGCAGATGCGTTGATGGCTTTCAATGCCATCTTGGTCGCCGCGGCGGCATTCGCAATAGAACGAGGCGGCGTGCTCGCGACAAGCCTTTGGCGCCGGATCGGCGTGATCATCGTGATACTCACCGCGCTCGGCGCCGCGGCCTTGAACCTGGGTGTGGCGCGCGTGAAATACGGATTTCTCGCCGGCGTCACCATGGCCGACGGAAAACCGCAATTGGAGGCGGAATTCAAGGCACTCGCGGCGGTCCTTGCCGACCGAACACTCGATTATCAAATCGGTTGGTGGCTGTCGCTGGCGGCCGTCTTCCTGTCAGCCGTGCTGGCTTTCAGCCTGCTGTTCGCGCGCAAGCCGGCCTCGTCTCGCCCCATCAAACCTTCTGCGACGACGTCTGCAACGAGGGCGCCAAGCACTTCAGTCCGCCCGCCGCCAGTCCCAGCGGAATAAAATGGCATAGTGCTGCTCGATCGTCTTGCGCTCGCCCGATTTGTAGATCGAGACCGCGTCGCTAGCGCGCTGGGCACGCCTGCGACACCGCGTCGTTCAAGAACCTCGCCAGCCGCAGCCCGGCAATGCCGAGCTGTTGATCCATGATCGGCAGCACGTCGCGCAGATAGCGGTCATCCAAAACGTCGTTGGCGGGGCGCCAATACCATACCTTTGGCGCCGTTCTGTGAGTCTCCTCCGCCCAGGCAATCAAGGTTTTTTCGTCGATCGGCGTGTGATTGATCTTGGGGTCTTCGGCCTTGGCTTCGGGCGCGTTCTTGAGCCAGTCGTTTTCCAGCCGGTCCACATAGGCGCCCCAGCTCCACGCGGTCCTCTGGATCAGCGTCTCGTCCCAGGCCTTGTGAAAATTCACCGGCGTGTGCGCGACCGGCAGGGTCGGGCTGGTGGCGAGGCCGCGCATGAAGACATCGACCTGGATCTGGTTGCCGCCCTGCATTTCCTTCACGGTATGCAGCGGCTGATGGATGTCGCCTATGAAATGCACGGCGAACTTCAATGCTTCGGTCTGCGCTTCGCCGGTCGCACAGCGCAAATCCTTCTGCGCGCGCATCAGTTCGGCAATGATGCAATCGCCGCTTTCCTTGTTCGGCTTACAATCGCGCGCCGCGTTGTAAGCCGTGACGCCGAGCGGAATGTCGACAAAGTGCCAGTTCGTCGTCTCAGGATGCGAGGCGCGATAATCGTCGGCCCAGCTCGCGATCGAAGCCAGCGAACGGCCTTGCAGCAGGTCGCGGACCAGCCGCGCGGCCGAGTCAGACAATCGCTGCTGCGCGATTTCGGCGACGATCGAATGGCCCTCGGGGCCCCAGGCCAGTGCCGGTCCGGCCAACGCGCAGGTCAGCACGCACGTCAATGCGCCGGCCAAAGCGATTGATCGCATGCGCCCGCTCCCCTTTTGGCGCGAGACTGACAAGGATTTGCGACAACCGCAAGATGCGAAACGTCATTCCGCGGCGCCGGATTTGACCAGCTTGTAGACGATGGAATCCATCAGCGCCTGGAACGAGGCGTCGATGATGTTGGGCGAGACGCCGATCGTGGTCCAGTGCTCGCCGGTCTCGTCGGTGCTTTCCAGGAGCACGCGGGTGATCGCCTGGGTGCCGGCATTGAGGATACGCACGCGGTAATCGGCGAGCTGCAGCCCGGTGATGAAGCTCTGATACTTGCCGATGTCCTTGCGCAGCGCGAGATCGAGTGCGTTGACCGGGCCGTTGCCTTCGGCGACGGAAATGAGCTCGTCATTGCCGACCTTCACCTTGACCACCGCCTGGCTCACGGTGACGCGCTCGCCCTTGACGTTGATGCGCTGCACCACGCTGACGTCGAATTTTTCCACGTCGAAATAGTGCGGCACCTGGCCGAGCATGCGCCGCGCCAAGAGCTCGAACGACGCGTCCGCCGCCTCGTAGGCGTAGCCGCTCGCCTCGCGTTCCTTGACCTCGTCGAGCAGGCGAACGACGCGGCTGTCGTCCTTGTCGAGCACCAGGCCGATGCGCTCGAGCTCGGCGAGCACGTTGGAGCGGCCGGACTGATCCGACACCAAGAGCTTGCGCCGGTTGCCGATAAGCTCGGGCGCGACGTGCTCGTAGGTTGCCGGCTCCTTGACGATCGCCGAAGCATGGATACCGGCTTTGGTGGCGAACGCGCTCTCGCCCACATAGGCGGCGTGGCGATCGGGCGCGCGGTTGAGTATCTCGTCGAGCGTGTGGGCGACGTGCGTGAGACTGCGCAATTTGCCGTCCGGCACGCCGATTTCGAATTTTTCCGAAAAGTCCGGCTTCAGCTTCAATGTCGGAATGATCGAAGTCAGGTTGGCGTTGCCGCAGCGTTCGCCGAGCCCGTTGAGCGTGCCCTGGATCTGACGTGCGCCGGCGCGCACCGCGGCGAACGTATTCGCCACTGCCTGCTCGGTGTCATTGTGCGCGTGGATGCCGACGTGATCGCCGGGAATTTGTTGGCACACATCGGCGACGATGCGCTCGATTTCGTGCGGCAGCGTGCCGCCATTGGTGTCGCACAGCACGACCCAGCGCGCGCCTTCGTCGTAGGCCGCCTTGGCGCAAGCCAGCGCAAAGGCGGGCTTGGCCTTGTAGCCGTCGAAAAAATGCTCACAGTCGAGCAGCACTTCGCGGCCCTTGGCCTTGGCAGCGCGCACGCTGTCGCGGATCGAAGCGAGGTTTTCCTCCTCCGTGGTCTCGAGCGCTACACGGACATGATAGTCCCATGATTTTGCGACGAAGCAGATTGCGTCGGCTTCGGCTTCAAGCAGCGCAGCGAGACCGGGATCGTTGGACGCCGAGCGGCCGGGCCGCCGCGTCATGCCGAACGCCGTGATCTTTGCCTCGAGCTTGCGCCGCTCGGCAAAGAAAGCCGTGTCGATCGGGTTGGCGCCCGGATAGCCGGCCTCCACGTAATCGACGCCGAGATCGTCAAGCAGGCCGGCGATGGCGAGCTTGTCGGCCAGCGTAAAGTCGACGCCGTTGGTCTGCGCGCCGTCGCGCAGCGTGGTGTCGAACAGATAAAGGCGTTCGCGGGCCATGGCTCAGCTCGAATAAAGCCGGAAGACGGCGTAGAGCGCCAGAATCGCGGCCGCGGCGATCACCGCGTATTTGAGGATCAGATAGTAGAGCCAGTGGCGCTGGAATGGGGAATCGGCGCGCTTCATGATGCGCTCCTCGGGTTCGGCGCGAGTTTTTTGCTCATCGTGGTATTGGCGAGCCACTCGCCGGCGATGGTGACAGTGTTGCGGGTGCGCGCCACATAGCCGCGCTTTTCGAAAAAGCCGCGGGCGCTGTCGCTGGCATCGACGGTGAGTTCCTTGGCGGCGCGCGCGGCAGCAAGCTTCTCCAAGGCATCGGCCAGCATGGCGCCGGCGCCGCGGCCGGCCGCCGCCGGATGCACGTAGAGCATGTCGATGCGGGTGTTGCCGGCAAGCGCGGCAAAGCCGATGGCCGAGCCGTCGTGGGTGGCGACCAACGTGAGCTCGCGGCCAAGCCGCGCGCCGAACTCCTCCTCGTCATCGGCTGCCGACGCCCACGCCTCGCGCTGCGCGTCGCTGTAATCGTCCGCGGCCAATTCCTCGATGCTGGCGCGGAAGATTTCAGCGAGCAGCGGCACGTCGTCCGGCAGAAGCGGCCGCATGGCGAATGTTTCCTGCTGCTGCGGGCTGGGACTCATCGCGCGCGCTCCCAAGTAGTTTTGCCGTCTTTGTTGTCGTGCAGCACCACGCCCTTTTTCTTCAGCTCATCACGAATGCGGTCGGATTCAGCGAAGTTTTTCGCTTTCCTTGCAATGTCGCGAGCCGCGATTTTGGATTCCACTTCAATCTTAAGGTCGGGCAGTAAACTACCGGCCGCTTCCCCGATACTCTTGCGGTCCGCGCTCGAAAACAGGGGATCCTCAAGCGTAAAATTTATTGATTGGTGCAGTCCCTGCGCCGAGCTCAAATCCCCTTTCCGTGCACTCTCCGCCAATTTGTGCATCTCACCCAATGCCATTGGCGTATTCAGATCATCCGCAAGAGCGGCCAAGACATCGCTTGGAGGCGCAGTGTTATCACCATACGACGTCTGGTGAGTCGCCAAGAGGTTCGCCCAATTACGAATTGTTCTTTCAGCCTCTTCCAGTGCCCGAACTGTCCAGTCGATTGGTTGTCGATAGTGCGTGCGCAGCATCGCCAATCGCAATGTTCCTTTATCCCACGAGCGGCCTCCAAACGTGATGCCAGTCAGCAATTCATGGATGGTAACGAAATTTCCGAGCGACTTCGCCATCTTCTCGCCTTCAACCTGCAAGAAGCCATTGTGCATCCAGAAATTCGCCATGACCTTCGTGTGGAAGGCGCAGCGCGATTGCGCGATCTCGTCCTCGTGGTGGGGAAAGACGAGGTCGATGCCGCCGCCGTGGATGTCGAAAATTTCGCCGAGATATTTCCACGACATCGCCGAGCATTCGATGTGCCAGCCGGGGCGGCCGGGCGCGGCGATGCCGGCCGGCGACGGCCAGGCCGGCTCGCCCGGCTTCGAGGGTTTCCACAGCACGAAGTCGCGCGGGTCTTTTTTGTAGGCGGCGACTTCGACGCGGGCGCCGGCGATCAGTTCGTCGAGTGGCCGCTTCGACAATTGGCCGTAGTCCGGCATCGACGGCACGGAAAACAGCACATTGTCTTCGGCGACGTAGGCGTTGCCGGATTTGATCAGCCGCTCGATCAGCGTCCGCATCTCGCCGATGTGCTCGGTGGCGCGCGGCTCGACGGTCGGCGGCAGGCAGCCGAGCGCGGCGACGTCGTCGTGAAACTGCTTGTCGGTTTTTTCGGTGACCTTGCGGATCGCCTCATTGAGCGGCAGGCCGGGATATTCCTCGGCGGCGCGGGCGTTGATCTTGTCGTCGACGTCGGTGATGTTGCGCACATAGGTGACGTGGTCGGCGCCGTAGAGCTGGCGCAGGAGCCGGAACAGCACGTCGAACACGATCACCGGCCGCGCATTGCCGATATGGGCGAAGTCGTAGACGGTCGGCCCGCACACGTACATGCGCACGTTCGCCGGATCGAGCGGCTTAAACACCCGCTTCTCGCGCGTGAGCGTATCGTAGAGCCTCAGTTCCATTTCAGTTCCATTTCAGCCCCTTGGCCGCCCTTCGGGTCGGGACCGCATAGCAATAAAACGCCTGATCGGCCTTGCTGGCCGGGCGTCCCAGGATTCTCGATCGGAGAAAAGACGGCCGCAGCCAGCGTTGTCGCTAGCCAATAATCTCCCGGCAAATGCCGCAGATCAGGTTAAGGCCGTTCATGGCCGGCACAATGGGCGAGGATGGCGGCAACGTCAAGGTCCGGTGTCCGGAACGACGAATAACGGATTGCGACTCAGCGCGCACCGTGACACAGCCCAAAACCTCACCCATGGCGTCGGTTAACGAAACCTTTACCGCGTGAGCGCAAACTTACGCCTTATTGCAACCCATTGTGCGGACATCCGGCCGCCTGAGGGGGCTTTCATGCGTTTGTTCCTTGCCATGGCGGCCGTTGCCGCCTTGATGCTCGGCACCGCCCACGCCGAGAAGCGGCTTTTCATCATCGCCAACGAGGCCGACGGCTACGGCATCGACAACTGTCTCGCCACCGGCGCGCCATGCGGGCGCACCGTCGCCAATACCTATTGCCGCTCGCACGAGTTCGCCCAGGCGCTGTCGTTCCGCAAAGTCGACCGCGATGACATTACCGGCGCCATTCCGTCGGACGGCAGCAGCTCATGCAACGGCGGCCGCTGCGACCGCTTCGTCGCCATCGAGTGCGCTCGATAACGCGCAGCGAACGTAAAACGCGAATAGCGAAGTAGCGAATAGCCAATAGACTTTTCGCGCCATTCGCTATTCGCCTCTTCCTATAGCTCCCGTCCCAGCGCGTGATCGACCGAGAATCGGCCGCCGCCACGCACCAGAAACACCAGCGCGACCAGCCCGATCAGGATCGAATATTCGGCGCCGCCCTGGGTCCAGAAGAAGCCCTTGGCGGACGTCGCCCATACCGCGTTGAGCATGAAGATGAAGATCGCGGCCGCGGCGAAGCGGGTGAGAAAGCCGACCGCCAGCAGGAAGCCGCCGACCAACTCGGTGAGTGCCACCAACGCCACCCAGAACGCCGCCGGGTGCCACCCCATCTTGTCGAAGAAGCCGGTGAATTTTTCGAAGCCCGCGCCGCCGAACCAGCCGAACAGCTTTTGGCAGCCGTGCGGCATCAGGATCATGCCCATGCCGAAGCGGAGCAACGGCAGGACCAGCGGTTCGAACGCGTTATAGATCCCGGTAAAGGCGGGGACCAGCGGGCGCGGTGCAGCCATTTCCGACATGAAATTCCTCCCCCAGATTCCGGCGCCCTTTCGCCCTGGGGCGCCTGCTGTCCAGCATACCACACGCGAACACAGAGCGACCATCCCGCGTTGCGCGCGGCGGCGCGTTCGGTCATCCTGACGCCGTGCCGCCTGTGCGCGGATCGTGGGCGGATGTTGGGATGCCGCAATTGGGATGCCGCAATGGGCAGTCAGCGGGCGATGCATCGACAGATCGCGGATAGGCCTGCAGCCGACGGCTCTTCTTCGAGCGGCGACAACGCCCCACTGAAGCTCGAGCAGTTCCTGCCTTATCAGCTCATGGTCGTGGCGAGTCTCGTGTCGCAGGCGCTGTCGCGCATCTATGCGCGACGCTACCGCATCGGCGTGCCGGAATGGCGGGTGCTGGTGACGCTCGGCCAATACGGCGTGATGACCGGAAAGGCGATCGGCGCCCATACCCACATGCACAAGACCAAGGTGTCGCGCGCCGTCGCGCTTCTGGAAAAGCGCAAGCTCCTCGCCCGCCGCAGCAACCGCGCCGACCTGCGCGAATCGTTTCTGTCACTGACCGGCGCCGGCCGCGTCATGTACGAAGAGGTGGCGCCGCATGCGCTCGACTTCGCCCGCCGCCTGACCGACATTTTGACGCCCTCGGACCGTGAAGCGTTCGACCGCGCCGTCCAGCAGATCACCGCGCGCTCGGCGCAGCTCGTTGCCGAGACGGCGGCGCAAGGGCAAGAGGAATAACGTGTTGCGTCATTTGCGAAGAGCGAAGCTTCGCCCGCTCGCAATGACGAATGGAGACTGACGTGAAGCTTTACTCCTATTTCCGCTCGTCCGCCGCGTACCGCGCGCGCATCGCGCTTAATCTCAAGGGCATCACCTACGAGACGATGCCCGTGCATCTGATCAAGGACGGCGGCCACAACAGACGGCCGGAATACCGCGCGGTCAATCCGCAGATGCGGGTCCCGGCGCTGGTCGCGCCCGGCGGCGACGTGCTGATCCAGTCGCTCGCCATCATCGAATATTTGGACGAGACGCACCCCGAGCCGCCGTTCTTGCCCAAGGATCCGATCGCGCGCGCCAAGGTACGGGGGCTGGCGGAGCTCATCGCCTGCGACATTCATCCGCTGAACAACACGAGCCCGCTGCGCTATCTGAAAAACCAGATGGGCCAGGAGCAGAGCGCGATCGACGCCTGGTATCATCACTGGGTGCGCGACGGTTTCGAGGCGCTCGAAGCGCTGCTCACGCCGGGCCCGTATGCGTGCGGCAATACCGTGACGCTTGCCGACATCTGCCTGGTGCCGCAGGTCGCCAACGCGCGGCGGCTCAAAGTGCCGCTCGACAAATTTCCCAAGATCGTCGCGGTGGACGCGGCGTGCCTCAAGCTGCCGGCATTCGACCGGGCGCGGCCGGAAAACCAGCCGGATGCTGAATGACCAGGAATCAGTGATCAGTGGTCGGTAATCAGATCAAACACCCTGGCTGGCCCCTGCCTGGTTACTGATCACTCATTGCTGACTACCGATTACCGCCTTCCTTTGGACACCATTGACCGGCAATCCGCTCCGGGCAAATCGGGTCGGGACCAGCGATGATCATCAAGCTTGCACGTGGTGTGGGCGCGGCCACATTGGGTGTGCTTGCACTCGCCGGCGCTGCGGCCGCCCAAGGATATTCGCCGCAGCCGTATCCGGCCCAGCCGTACCCGGCGCAACAACCTTACCCGGCACAGCAGCCCTACCCGGCGCAACAGCCTTACCCGGCGCAGCAGCCCTATCCGGGCCAGCAGTATCCGGCGCAAGCGCGTCCCGGCTATCCGGGCCAGGGTTCTCCGGCTCAAGGCTATCCGGCGCAGGGCGGTGCGCCGGCCCAGCCGGTGCAGGCGTCCAATCCGGTCTGCGTCCGGCTCGAAGCCCAACTTGCTTCGATCGACAACAATGCGTCCGATCCGAACCGCGCCGCGCAGATCAAGCGCATTGAGGACGCCATCGCCAAGCAGCAGGCCGATCTCGACCGCACGCTGGCGCAAGCGCATCGGGTCGGCTGCGCCGGCCAGGGCTTCTTTTCACTGTTCTCCGGCTTGTCGCCGCAATGCGGCCCGCTGAACACGCAGATCCAGGAGATGCGCGGCAACCTCGACCGCATGATGAGCGATCTCGAGCAGCTCAAAAGCGGCAGCAGCGACCGCCAGTCCCAGCATCAGGCCGTGATCGCCCAGCTGGCGCAGAACAATTGCGGCGCGCAGTACACCGCCGCGGCGCGCACGTCTGGACCGCAAGGATTTTTCGAAGCGCTGCTCGGCGGCGGCACCATCGTCAATCCGGGCGGCGACGGCGCACCGTCCGGCACCTACCGCACCGTGTGCGTGCGCACCTGCGACGGCTTCTACTTTCCGGTCTCATATTCCACCGTGCCGGGCCGCTTCGCCGACGACGACCGGACCTGCCATCGGCTGTGTCCCAACGCCGAGGTCACGCTGTTCAGCTACCGCAATCCGGGCGAGGACGTGACCCAGGCGGTCTCGACCACCGGCCAGCAATACACCGCGCTGCCGAACGCGTTCCGCTACCGCAAGGAGCTGGTCTCCGGCTGCTCGTGCAAGCGCGCCGGCGAGAACTGGGCCGAGGCGCTGCGCAACACCGACGATGCTTCAACGCTGGAAAGCGGCGACATCATCGTCAATGAGAAGAACGAGAAAGCGCTGACGCAGCCGCGCGGTGCCAACGGCAAGCCGATCGCCGCCGGCGCACCGGCCAACGCCACGCCGGCGCCCGCTGCGCCGCAAGCCGGCGAGACGATGACCAAGGACGCCAACGGCCGCCAGGTCCGCGTCGTCGGCCCGCCGTTCATCTCGCAGTGACGCTGCCACCCTCCCCTGCAGGGAGGCTAGCGAAAATCCATCAAATATCCGCCGCGCCGGGCTTGCCCAAGGTGGCGCCGGCAATGAGCGTGCGATCGGGCTCGGGCAGCGGTGTGCCGGGATCGCGGAAGCGGTTGACGATCGGGTAGCGGCGGTCGCGGCCGAAATTTTTCAGCGTAACTTTGACGCCGGGCGCGGCTTGACGGCGCTTGTATTCGGCGAGATTGAGCATGCGCTCGATCTTCATCACCGTATCGCGGTCAAAGCCGGCGGCGGCGATGGTAGCGGTCGGCTGTTCGCCCTCGACCAGGCGCTGCAGGATGGCGTCGAGCGTGTCATACGGCGGCAACGTATCCTGGTCGGTCTGGTTCTCGCGCAGCTCCG
>DASRET010000136.1:0-3766 GCA_035651875.1 Xanthobacteraceae bacterium | reverse complement strand
TTCCATGACGGGCTCTTGCTGCGACGTCACCTTGCCGGTGAGGGCAACGCTGCTCTGCGCTCTGGCGGCAGGCGGCACGCAAAGCGCGGTTGCGCCGGTCAAGGCTGCTGCGATCAGGCAAAGGCGTAATGATGTTTTGTGGGGCATGGGCGTCGTCTCCCTCGATACGCGCAGAGCGCCGCAGGCCGTGCGGTCACACGCAGCGGCTGTTGGGCGGCAGTATCGATGCCGCGGCTACGCCGCGCAAGGGCCGTTCGTCCGTGGGATCGGGTGACGCCAACTCCTGCCGCTTGTCCCCGCGAAAGCGGGGACCCAGCTTTCATGAGTTGAGAATGTCCGCTGGATTCCCGCTTGCGCGGGAATGAGCGGAAAAAGTCGCTACTCCGCCGCCACGCGCCGGCACGCCTCCCACAGCCGCGGCGCGGAGGCCGGCATGTCGAGGTGCGCGCCGGCGCCGTTCGGGATCGCGTCGGCCACCGCGTTCATCACCGCCGCGATCGCCGCGGTGGTGCCGGCTTCGCCGACGCCTTTGACGCCGAGCGGATTGGTCGTGGCCGGCGCGTTGTGCAGCGCGTCGCGCAGCGGCGGCACGTCGTCGGCGCGCGGCAGCGCGTAATCCATGAACGAGCCGGTGACGAGCTGACCGTTCTCGGCGTCGTACACGGTGCGCTCCATCAACGCCTGGCCCAAGCCGGCGACCACGGCGCCGTGGAATTGGCCTTCGACGATCTTCGGCTCGAGTGCGCGCCCGCAATCGTCGACCGCCGCGTAGTTGGCGATCGTCATCTGTCCGGTCTGCGGATCGATCTCGACCTCGGCGATGTGCACGCCGTTTGGAAAAGTCTGCTCGGTCTGCGTGGTGGTCTTGGTGTCGAGGTCGTCGGCGATTTCGCCGCGCTTTTTCATTTCCGAAGCGCGTGCGGCAACCTCGAACAGCGACACGCGGCGGTCGGTGCCGACCACCTCGAAGTGTCCGGCCTTGTAGGCGATGTCCGCCTCGCCGGTTTCGAGCATGGCGGCGGCGACCGGCTTGCCCTTTTCCAAAATCGCATCGATCGCTTTGACCACCGAATGGCTCACCGTCATGCCCGAGCGCGATCCGACCGACGCGTAGCCGGGAAGCTCCAGCGCCGAATCGCCGTGGCGATGCGGAATCTTGTCCGGCGCAATACCGAGACGCTCACCGATCAGCCGCGAAAATACCGTGGCGTGGCCTTGGCCGGTGTTTTGCACATTGAGGCTGAGCAGCAACGAGCCGTTGCCGGGAAACGTCAGCTGCGCCGTTTCGGTGGGCGCGCCGCCGGAATGCTCGAGCGCGCAGCAGATGCCGAAGCCGCGATATCGGCCGCGCTTCTTGGCGTCGCGGCGGCGTTGCTTGAAGCCGTCGTGGTCGGCGAGCGCCAGCGCCTTGTCGAGCATCGGCGCGAAATCGCCGCTGTCATAGGTGGTGCCGACCGGCGTCTTGTACGGCATCTGCGATTTTTTGATCAGGTTGCGCCGCCGCAGCTTGATCGGGTCGATGCCGGACACGCGCGCCGCTTCGTCGACCACGCGTTCGAGCGCGTAGCTCGCTTCCGGCCGGCCGGCGCCCCGATAGGGCGCGGTCGGCAGCGTGTTGGTGAAGGCGCATTTGACGCCGACGTCGATGTGCCTGATGTCGTACATGCCGGGCAGGCAGCGCGTAAAGCTCAACGTCGGGATCGCGGCGCCGATCGAGCCCAGATAGGCGCCGACATTGCCGACATTGCGGACGCGCAGCGCCAGGAATTTGCCCTTGTCGTCGAGCGCCAGCTCGACCTCCGAAAACGTGTCGCGCGCCTGGTTGTCGCTGACGAACGCCTCCGAGCGCGTCGACATCCAGTGGATCGGCCGGCCGAATTTCTTGGCGCCGACCAGCAGCGCGATGTTTTCCGGATAGGCGCCGGTCTTCAGCCCGAACGCGCCGCCGACGTCTTCGGTGACGACGCGCACCCGCTCCTTCGGCAGGTTCATGATGCCGAGAATGTTTTCGCGCAGCGCGCCGGCGCTCTGCGAGCAGGCGCGCGTGGTGTAGCTGTCGGTCGCCGGATCGTAGCTGGCGGTGGCGCCGCGCGGCTCCATCGAATTGATCACCATGCGCTGGCTCATCACCGCGATTTTGGCGACGTGCTTGGCGGCGGCAAAGATCGCCTCGACTTCGCGCGCGTTGGCATCCGCATCGGCGGCCGGGCCCGGCCAATCGACCGCGAGGTTGCCGGGCGCTTGCGGCCACAATTGCGGCGCGCCGTCGCGCAGCGCCTCGCGCGCATCCACCACCGGGGTCAGCGGCTCATATTCCACGGCGACGAGTTCGGCGGCGTCCTGGGCGGCCGCCGCGGTCTCCGCCACCACCATGGCGACCGGCTCGCCGACATGCATGACCCGCTCGGACGCCAAGGCCGGGCGGAACGGCATGACCAGCGCTTTGCCGCCGCGGCCCGGCAGCGGCGGATGCCGGCCGATGCTGCCGACGCCCTCGAGGTCCTTGCCGGTGAGCACGCCAACCACGCCGGGCGCCTTGGCGGCGGCCGCGGCATCGACGCTGACAATGCGCGCAAACGCATGGGGCGAGCGCACGAAATACGCATAAGCCTGGTTCGGCTGCGGCGCGTCGGCGATATAGCGGCCATGGCCGCGCACCAGCGGATCGTCCTCGACCCGGCCGTGGAAATCTGCGTGATGCTCAGTCTCGGAATGGGTTGTGGCGTCCATTGTGGTTCCTGAAATGCGCTGATTGTCGGCGGCCTTTATAGCCAAAATTGCGGGCGGCTGAAGGGGCGTGGCAAAATCGCCGCAAGGCGTGACCGGCGGCGCGTGGTGTCACCACCGGCCGTAAAATATCTGCTTGATGCAGCCGGCGGCGATGTCGTCGCAGAGCACGGCGCCGCTTTGGCTATCGATAACGCGGGTGTGCTTGTCGAGATCGGGATCGATCGTCTTCAACGACACGACGTTGACCGTGCCGTTCTTGCGCGACACCAGGATGCTGCCCTTGTTGATTCCTCTGAATTTGAAACCGACGAAATAAATGAGAGGATAATCGTCGATTCCGCAGGCCGATGGTTTTTCCGTGCGGTATTTCACATGCGGATCCAAAAATCCATGGAACAGGTTCAGGTCGTAATGACCCGAGCCCGATTGAACCTCCTCGATGACGACCTGGGAGGAAAAAAACGCCGGCCCGCCGGCGCGCCGATCGGCGATCAGCTTGTCGATCTCTTCCGGGTCATAACGGTGAGCCTTGCGCAAGGTGTCGATATGCACGGCGAACGGTCCCATCGTGATCGTTCCGCTCGAGCAAAATTTGATCGGCTCGGCCGTCGCGCTTGCGCCGGCGACAAGCAACCCGCAGGCGATGACGGCGAGCCACCGGAAGGTCACACAACAGGACGCCGCGATCGACATGAAGGTCGCTCCCCTGATCTGGATTGCGTGAGGCACAGTTGTTGTAGCCCGCATGATTTTCATGATTCGCAAAAATCATCATTTCCAAGCTTCGCGCTTGACGTCGGCGGTGGCTGAGCCACAAAAAACCACGCAACTTCAACAGGATATGGCACAGGCAGGGAATCATTGACAATGCCGGCGCGGCCACTAGAAGGCGGCGCGTCTCGCTTCCGCAAGGACGCCGGCCGGTCACTCCGGCTGGTGGAGCGAGAGCGGTGCCTGCGGGCAGGGGCTCGTCACCTCCGCTCCCGGGCGGCTTCGGGAAAACGCCCGGCCGGCATTACGACCGGCCTGCGATTGG
>DASRET010000135.1:0-51418 GCA_035651875.1 Xanthobacteraceae bacterium | reverse complement strand
GCCCTACATGGGCGGTTGGCGGATTACGCTGTGCTCATCCGCCCTACTTTTAAATCCTCCGAACCGCGGCTTGGCGCTCGGCGTTGTCGGGCAAATGGACGATGTTGCGACAAAGCCGGTCCGGTCGCTGCGCCAGCTCGCGCACGCGGAGGCGGTGTGCACGCGCTGCCCGCTTTACCGCAACGCCACGCAGGCGGTCCCCGGCGAAGGGCCGAGCGCCGCCGCCTTCATGTTCGTCGGCGAGCAGCCTGGCGACAAGGAAGACCTTGCCGGAAAACCGTTCGTCGGTCCCGCCGGGCGCATTCTCGACCGCGCGCTCGAAGATGCCGGCATCGCGCGGGAAGACACCTTCGTCACCAATGCGGTGAAGCATTTCAAGCACGAGATGCGCGGCAAGCGCCGGCTGCACAAGCGGCCGAACAATTACGAGATCGAGCGCTGCAGGATCTGGCTCGACGACGAACGCAAGCTGATAAAACCCGCCGCCGTGATCGCGCTCGGCGTCACCGCGGCGCGCAGCCTGACCGGCAAGACGCTGACCATCACCAAGGTGCGCGGCAAGCCGCTGGCGCTCGACGACGGCACCACGCTGTTCGTCACCGTGCATCCGTCATCGTTGCTGCGCATCGAGGACGACAAGGACAAGCGCGCGGCGTACCGGCAGTTCGTCGCCGATCTGAAAAAGGCGGCGGCGAAGGTGAGTTCGTAGCCCGGATTGAGCGAAAGCGAAATCCGGGAGCAGCGTTTCAGTGTGTTATGTCGTCCCCGGGTTTCGCTGCGCTCAACCCGGGCTACATTAATCCTCTTCGCCGAACCGCGAAGCGATCAGCGCCGCCAAGGCTTCCATCACCTCGGCGGCTTCGTTGCCGGTGGCTTCCACGGTGATCGAGGTGCCGGGCGAGGCGGCGAGCATCATCAGGCCCATGATCGAGGTGCCGCCGACGGTTTCGTTGCCGCGCGTGACGCGCACCTCAGCGTCGAATTTTTCCACGGCCTGGACGAACTTGGCCGAGGCGCGGGCGTGCAGGCCTTTTTTGTTGCAGATGACGAAGACGCGGATCAAAGCCCCGCCGGGTGAGGACGCTTGGTCAGCCACGCGCTCCCCGCTGCTCTGAGCCACCGTGCTCATTTACCGGTCAGCACCCGGCTCGCGATGGTGACGTATTTGCGGCCGGCTTCCTGGGCGGCGGCGACCGCGTCGCCGAGCGGACGTTCGGCGCGGACCTTGGCGAGCTTCACCAGCATGGGCAGGTTGATGCCGGCCAAGACCTCGACCTTGGGCCGGCTCATCACCGAGATGGCGAGATTGGACGGCGTGCCGCCGAACATGTCGGTGAGGATGGCGACGCCGTCACCGGTATCGACCCGCGTGACCGCGGCGATGATGTCCTTGCGGCGCGCCTCGACGTCGTCTTCCGGACCGATGGTGACAGCTTCGATCTGGTCCTGCGGCCCGACCACGTGCTCCAGCGCGGCCCGGAACTCGACAGCAAGCTTGCCGTGGGTGACGAGCACGACGCCGATCATCGAATTCCCCGCGGGCGCTCCCCGGTTGCACCGCACGAAAGGCCCTCCATCATGATGATCCGAAGTCGCTGCGCAAGAGGCATACGGACGAATTTCGGGGCTTGTTGCATTGCGGCAAACGAATGTCGAATCGAAAATTTCCGCTACGCCACGCCGCGGCTGGGGCAACGCACGCACTGCAATGCCGCTTAAGTCTACAGCGGTTAGGGTTACTAATTCCCAACTTGTTCCCGACTTGCCGGGCTTTTTTCGGCCGCGGATTGCGGTCCTATGAGGTGAGGAGTGCCAGCACCGCCGGCAAGGCGGGCTCGCCTGCTGCGACGGCAAGCCGCGCCAACGCCACGCCTTCGAGCTCCGCGCGCTGCCGCCGGGCGTCCGGCAGCCGCTCCGTCTCGGCGGCAAGATCGACCACCAGCCCGACGACAGCGCGCGACTCGTAGGGCAGCTTCACGATGCCGACGCCGCGAAGCTCGATCATGCCGGCGAGCGCCGCGGCCGGGTGCACCAGGAGCCGGCCGTGCGCCGCCGCGATGTGCACGCGATCGTCGCCGACCAGGCGCGCAAAACGCAACGCGCCGCTCCGTCCGGCCTCAATGAGCTCAAGCGCGAGCCGCGACTTGCCGGATCCCGAAGGGCCGCGGATCAGCACCGCGCGCGCTCCGACCAGCACCACCGAAGCGTGGATGGTTGGCGACGGCATGGTCCTAAAATCCGGCCGCTCGGTTCGGCTCAGTTGACCGGCAGCCGCACGATGAAGCGCGCGCCGGCGACTTGCGGCTCCTCCGCGCCGGCGGCCGCGTTCATCCGGTTCTCGACCCAGATGGCGCCACCATGGGCTTCGACGATCTGTTTCGAGATCGACAGCCCGAGGCCGGAGTTCTGGCCAAAACCCTGGTGCGGCCGGTCGGTATAAAATCGCTCGAAGATCTTTTCCGCCACATCGGGGCGCACGCCGGGCCCGTCATCGTCGACGAAGATGTCGATGCGGCCTTTCAGGCGACGGCACGTCACCCGCACCGCACTGCCGGGCGGCGAGAACGAACGCGCGTTCTCGATCAAATTATCAATGACCTGGCCGAGCCGCGAATCGTGGCCCGGCACCTGGAATCCGCGCAGGCCGCCGCCTTCGAACTTGAGCGTGACCTTGACGCCGTCGTCGCGTTTCACTTCGTTGGCCACCGCGACCACGGTATTGAGAAGCTTGCCGAGATCGACCGGCGCCGACTCCTGGCGCTGCAGCTCGGCATCGAGGCGGCTGGCGTCGGCAATATCGGAGATCAGCCGGTCGAGCCGTTTGACGTCGTGCTGAATGACATCGAGGAGCCGCTTGCGGCTGTCCTCGGTCCTGGCGACCGGCATGGTTTCCACGGCAGAACGCAGCGACGTCAGCGGATTTTTCAGTTCGTGGGCGACGTCGGCGGCGAACCGCTCGATGCCTTCGATGCGGCTGTAGAGCGCGTTGGTCATGTCGCGGAGCGTGCCGGACAGATGGCCGATCTCGTCGCGGCGGCGGGTGAAATCGGGGATCTCGACGCGCGACTGGATGCGCCGGCGCACGCTTTCGGCGGCGTCGGCAAGCCGCCGCACCGGCTCGGCGATGGTGCCGGCCAGCAGGATCGACAGTACTACCATCACGGCGGCGGCGATCAGAAACACTTTGAGAATGGCAAGCCGCTCGGCGGTCACCATGTTGTCGATGTCGGCGCCCTGGGTCGACAACAACAGCGCGCCGCGCACGGCACGGAAGCGCTGTACCGGGACCGCGACCGAAACGATGACGTCGCCGCGCTCGGTGATCCGCACCTTGCTGGAGGGGTGACCGTCGAGCGCCTGCGCGACTTCCGGATAGCCTTTGCCCTGGTCGGGACCGAGCTCGGAATAGAGCGGCAGATCGCCCTTGTTGAGCCAAAGCCGTAGCGCGATCCAGGCGCGATCGAACAGGCCCGGCTTTTGCGCACCAGGCGACGGCAAGTCGGAACGCAGCACGTCGCCGCGGCCAAACAGGCTGTGGCTGTCGACCAGCAGAACACCGTCGCGATCGTAGATGCGCGCCCGGGTCTTGGTCGGCGCCACGAGGTCGCGCAACACCGGCGCGACGCGGGTCGGATCGATCGGGAAATCGAGGCCGTAGAGCGCGTCCTCGGACGGGCCGTAGCTCTCGCCCGGCTTGAGGTTCTGCAGCTTGTCCGGATCGATGGTGACGGCAGAGCCGGTTTCGGCAGTGGCCGAGTCGGCGATGGCGTGAGCGATGATCTGGCCCTGCTGCAGCAGGCTTTGCGCATGGGCGTCGATCAGGCGGGCGCGGAACGGCGACAGGTAATTGATGCCGACCGAGAGCGCGAGCAGGCCGGCGACGTTGAGCACGACGATGCGGCGCGTCAGGCTCGACGAACTCTGACTGACGAAGAACTGCCAAGCGCGCCGCAGCCAGTCGAGCGCGCGGCCCGCTGCACTGCGCTGCGGCAGGTCCTCGCGCGCCTCCTCGGCGATGTCACCGAGTTGGGATTCGCCAAGCGCCAGCGGCGGCGCCTTGTCCGGGCCGAGATCCTTTTGGCCAAGTTCCTTTTGGCCAAGATCCTTTTGGTCGATGTCTGCGGTTCGATCGAGCACGTGGTCTGCCGGGGTTCGGAGCGGGCCCTCTCCTGGCTCGCCGCGCGAGCGCGTCGAGATGTGAGCGGAACCAGACGCCATTATTACCGCACGTCAGCCGTCCCAGTCAGCGGGCCTTTTTGCTCGGCGATCACATCTTTGGCAGCCCGGCCCGGGGCTACCGGCCGATCCAGCCGCCTATGGTCATATCGCGGACGGCGTTTTCCGGGCGCAGCGCAGCACGAGGTGGTGCGCTGCAGACCCGGGATCGTTACAAGCTCCGAGTCTGCGAAGGTCCCGGATTAGCGGTGCACTGCTTCGCTCTGCACCGCATCCGGGACACGAGCTCCTACATTTCCTTGAAACGATAGCCGACGCCGTACAGCGTCTCGATCATATCGAATTCGTTATCGCTTGCCTTGAACTTCTTGCGCAGCCGTTTGATGTGGCTGTCGATGGTGCGGTCGTCGACGTAGACTTGGTCGTCGTAGGCCGCATCCATCAGCGCATTGCGGCTTTTCACCACGCCGGGCCGGCTGGCGAGCGCCTGCAGGATCAGAAACTCGGTGACGGTCAACGTCACCGGCTCGTTCTTCCAGGTGCAGGTATGGCGCTCCGGATCCATGCGGAGCATGCCGCGTTCCAGAACCTTGCTGTCGGCTTCCTTCGGCGCGACGCCGTCCTTCGGCGACGCGCGGCGCAGCACCGCTTTGACGCGCTCCACCAAAAGACGCTGCGAGAACGGCTTCCGGATGAAGTCGTCAGCGCCCATCTTCAGACCGAACAGCTCGTCGATCTCCTCGTCCTTGGAGGTGAGAAAGATCACCGGCAGGTCGGACTTCTGGCGCAGCCGCCGCAACGTCTCCATGCCGTCCATGCGCGGCATCTTGATGTCGAGGATGGCAAGGTCGGGCGGTGCCGTCTTGAATCCGTCCAGGGCCGAAGCGCCGTCGGTGTAGGTGTTGATGCGATATCCTTCAGCCTCGAGCGCAATCGACACCGAGGTGAGAATGTTGCGGTCGTCGTCGACGAGAGCGATTGTCGGCATGGCGGCCTTCTTAACATGAGTCGGCCGGCAGCATCACCCCAGAGCCCGGCCCCAAGTCGTCGGTAAAGACCCATGTGGGGGCGGAAGTGTGGCTAGACAAGGCAAAATCAGGGCAATTCCTATGACTTAGCGGGACATAGGTAAGGAATAGGAAAGGAATGTGGTTATGGCCGAAGCCGACAAATCGAGCCCGGCGGCGCCCAAAACGCCCCTCCCCGGCGCCATGCCGGACCGGCTTCCGGAGACCGCGCCGGCGCCGGATTTCGATCCCAAGGCGCTGGCCAAGACGCTGTTGCGGGCGACGCGGGCGGGTACGCTTGCGACCATCGACCGCAACACCGGTCATCCGTTCGCGTCCCTGGTCAATGTCGCGACCGATGCGGACGGCGCGCCGCTGATCCTGGTGTCGCGGCTGTCGACCCACACCGCCAACCTGGAACAGGACGGCCGCGCGTCGGTGCTGCTCGCCACCACCGGCAAGGGCGATCCGCTCGCCCATCCGCGGCTGACCTTGCTGGGCGCCTTCAAGCCGGTCGCGCGCGACGATCCTGACGAGCCGCGCGTGCGCCGGCGTTTTCTCGCGCGCCATCCGAAGTCGCAGCTCTACGCCGGCTTTGCCGATTTTTCGTTCTGGCGGCTCGACGTCGTGTCCGCGCATCTCAACGGCGGCTTCGCCCGCGCCGCCGATCTGAAAGCCGCCGACGTGATGACCGACGTGTCGGACGCGCAAGAGCTGCTCGACGCGGAGGCCGGCGCGGTCGCTCACATGAATGACGACCACGCCGAAGCGGTCCGGCTCTATGCGACAAAACTGCTCGGCGCCGAGGACGGCAAATGGCGGCTGACGGGGCTCGATCCCGACGGCATCGACCTCGCGCTCGGCGACGCGACGCTGCGCCTGGCCTTTCCCGAGCGTGTCACCACGGCGCAAGCGCTGCGCAAGACGGTGGTCGAGCTTGCCGCGCAGGCGCGCGCCCTCTAGCGCGCCGCACGCTCTCTCTGCACTGCAGCAAAAGCGCGCGAGCTGGAACGGCGTCAAATCCAGCCGGTTAGCTTTGCAATGGGAACCCGGCTTGGCAGATGCTAGGATGCCCATTATAGCCAGCCGGCGGGGCAGTTGCGGATAGACGCGTCAGCGGTTCAAGGCCTGAACGGAGCAAGCGGGCCAGTCAGTGGAGGCTTAAGGTGCAGGAAACGGGTCTGAGGAACGGCGCGCACGGCGCCGAGAAATTCGGCTTTAAAGACCTCGCGGCGATCCACTGGAACCTACCTGACACCATTCTGGTCGAGCACGCGGTCGCCAACCGCGAAGGCTCCCTCGTCCATGGCGGCGCGTTCTGCGCCGAGACCGGCGTGCATACCGGCCGCAGCCCCAAGGACAAGTTCGTGGTGGTCGACGGCCAGACCGAAAAGTCGGTGTGGTGGGAGAAGAACGGCCGGCTCACCAGCGAAAAATTCGAGCTGCTGCTCGACGACATGCTGGCCCACGCGCGCGGCAAGACGCTGTACGCCCAGGACCTCTATGGCGGCGCCGATCCGAAATACCGGATCAAGGCGCGCATCTATAACGAGCTCGCCTGGCACTCGCAGTTCATCCGCGCGCTCCTGATCCGGCCGGATCGCAGCGAGCTGTCGCACTACGTACCCGATTTCACCATTCTGTCGCTGCCCTCGTTCAAGGCCGATCCGAAGCGCCACGGCGTGCGCACCGAGACCGTGGTGGCGCTCGATTTTTCCCGGCGCATCATTCTGATCGGCGGCAGCTATTACGCCGGGGAGATGAAGAAGTCGGTGTTCACGGTGCTCAATTACTACCTGCCGTCCGAGAGCGTGATGCCGATGCACTGTTCGGCCAATGTCGGGCCGGGCGGCGACGTGGCGCTGTTCTTCGGCCTGTCCGGCACCGGCAAGACCACGCTGTCCGCCGATCCCAAGCGCACGCTGATCGGCGACGACGAGCACGGCTGGGGCCCGCAGGGCGTGTTCAATTTCGAAGGCGGCTGCTACGCCAAATGCATCAAGCTGTCGGCCGAGGCCGAGCCGGAAATCTATTCCACCACGCACCGCTTCGGCACGGTGCTGGAGAACGTGGTGTTCGATCCGGAAACGCGCATCTGCGATTTCGACGACGACAGCAAGACCGAAAACACCCGCGCCGCCTATCCGCTCGATTTCATTCCCAACGCGTCGCGCAACGGCCGCGCCGGCATGCCGAAGAACATCGTGCTGCTCACCGCCGATGCGTTCGGCGTGATGCCGCCGATCGCCAAGCTGACGCCGGCGCAGGCGATGTATCACTTCCTGTCCGGCTACACCGCCAAGGTCGCGGGCACCGAAAAAGGCCTAGTCGGTGTCGAGCCGGAATTCTCCACCTGCTTTGCCGCGCCGTTCCTGCCGCGGCATCCGTCGGTGTACGGCAATCTGCTGCGCGAGCTGATCAGCGCCCACGACGTCGATTGCTGGCTGGTCAATACCGGCTGGACCGGCGGCATCTACGGCGTCGGCCGCCGCATGCCCATCAAGGTGACGCGCACGCTGTTGTCGGCGGCGCTGGATGGTTCGCTGAAGAACGCCAAATTCCGCACCGATCCGTATTTCGGTTTCTCGGTGCCCACCCAGCTCGCCAGCGTCGAGCCGCACCTGCTCTATCCGCAGAAGACCTGGCAGAACAAGCTCGAGTTCGACCAGACCGCGCGCAAGCTGGTCGGCATGTTCCAGAAGAACTTCGTGCAGTTCGAGGAATACGTCGATCCCGACGTGCGCGCGGCTGCGCCGGAAGTGCGGATCGCCGCCGAATAGCGGCGGGCTTATCACAGATTTAGCTTCGAACGGACGCCGGCGCATGCGCCGGCGTCGCCGTTTTGCGTCTGGCTCTATCGGGATTTTGTGAAAATCCGAGACGAATTTAGCCGGTCGGATTAGCGCGCCCGCAATCGCGGCCAGTTAAGGGTATTGCCAACGGGGCCGTCGCCCCATCGTAGCGCCCTGCAAAGCGGAGCCGAGCACCATGAATTCGCCGGACGTCAACGAAGAGTCCACCCCCGTACTCCAGGAGCGCCGCCAAAACCCGCGCCAGCGGCTCGGCCGCCTCGCCACCATCAAGCTCGGCGTCGGCATTGCACCGCGCTTCGTGCTCGTTACCAACACCTCGGTCGAGGGCGTCCGGCTGCAGCTCAACGGTATCGAGGTGATCGACATGTTCGTGCTGCTGTTCCACGGCGCCGGCGGCGCCGCGCGCGACGGCACCTACAAGGTGGTGTGGCGCCAAGGCCAGGAGGTCGGCGCCAAGTACATCAGCCCGCTGACGACGAATACGTAAGGATCCGTCCGGTCACGTGCCGCTGCGATCGACGGCTTTCTCTGATCTTTGTTAGGCGCGTAATAACTCTGCGAGCGCGTAATCACCCCTGCTTCTGCATCTCGCGGCCGGCGCGCCGTGCCCAGTTTTCCCAGGCGCGGTTCAGCGTGTAATCGGTGACCCTCGCCCGGATCTTGTCGACCTCGCCGGGGGTGAGAAACTTGATCTCGCCCATCGCCATCGCCTGCATCTGCAGCTTGGCGCCGACCTCCAGATAGACCGAGACGAACACGGCGTGGCGCACCGAGCGGCCCACCACGGTGGCGCCGTGGCCGCGCATCAGCGTCGACGGCCGCTCGCCGAGTGCGTGCGCCAGGTCGCGGCCCATCTCCATGTCGGTGACGAGCAGCGTGGTGTCGCCGAACTTGTCGTGACAATCCCACACCGGCACTTCGTGACCGATCGAGGCGCACATGTGCAGGAGCGGCTTGAGCTTCTTGGCGGTGACGCCGAACGGAATGACGCTCGGCGAATGATTGTGCACGACCGCGTGCACGTCCGGCCGCTGCTCGTAGATGGCGCCGTGGATGAAGCGCTCCAGATAAGGCGCGCGGCCGCGTTCGTCGATCGCGGTGCCGTCGAGCGTGTACGCGACGATGTCGTCGCGCTCGATGCGCTCGGGAGCCCGCGCCCGCGACAGCAAGAAGTGCTGCGGATTGTCGGGATGCCGCGCGCTGACATGGCCGAACGAATCCACCACGCCTTCGTTGGCCAGAATACGGTTGGCGGTCACCAGTTCTTCGAGAATGAAATCGAGCTTGCTCATTACGCGCCTTCTCCCTTGCGGCGCGCGATCCTATGGGGGGCGGCAGCGTTTGTGAACCGACTCGATGAGGAGCCGAATGAGCCCTGATCGCAGCCGTCCTCGGCGCGTCGAACGCGTTTGACCGGCCGCATGCCCAGCGGCAGCGGGTCGCGGGACGTATGCGGCGCGCCGGGCTAAGCTGATGCGAGACACTTTGTTTCGAGGAGCTTGCGCCATGTCCGGCAGCCGCATTTCCCGTCGTTCCGCAATCGTCTCCACGCTCGGGCTGGTACTCGCCCGGGGCACGGCAAACGCCCAGGGCACAACGAATTTTCCGGACCGGCCGATACGGCTGATCGTCTCCACGGCGGCCGGCGGCGGCGTCGACGCGTTCGCGAGGCTCGTGGCCGGCAAGATGCAAACCGTGCTGGGCCAGCCGATTGCGGTCGAGGACAAGCCCGGCGCCGGCGGCAGTTTTGCGGCCGATCTGGTCTATCACTCGCAGCCCGACGGTTACATTCTGCTCGCCTCGCAGCCGGCGCCGATTACCACCAATCCGCTGCTCATCAAGGGACTGAACTACGATCCGACCAAGTTCGAGGGTGTCGCGATCATGTCCCACATCCCCAACGTGCTGCTGGTGCGGCCCGATCTTCCGCAGAAAACCGTGCAGGAGTCGGTCGCCTATGCGAAGGCCAATCCGGGCAAATTGAATTACGCTTCACAGGGCGTCGGCACCACCTCGCATCTCACCGCCGAGCTGTTTGGCTCGATCGCCCACGTCAAACTCACCCACGTGCCCTACAAGGGAACCGGGCCGGCGCTCAACGACATCATCTCCAGCCATGTCGACTTGTTCTTCACCGAGCTGTCGACCTCGATGCAGTTGCACAAGGCCGGCAAGGCCAGGATTCTCGCGGTCGCCACCAAACAGCGCGTCCCCGCAATCTCCGACATCCCGACGCTCGCGGAGGCCGGCGTACCCGGATGCGAATCCGACACCTGGAACGCCATCAGCGCGCCGCCGAAAACGCCGGCGGCCGTCGTCGCCAAGCTCAACGACGCGGCCAACAAGGTGATGCAGATGCCTGACATGGTTGAGCGCTACAAACAGCTCAACGCTACGCTGGGCGGCGGCACGCCGGCCGAGATGGCCGCCTTCGTCAAGCAGGAGACCGAGCGCTGGAGCGCCGTGATCAAGGCCGCCGGCATCAAGCCGGAATGACCGGTATGACGATTTAGCAGGCTCATCTCACCACCTATTGCCTGCCCGCCGGGCGCTATCGTATCGATGCGCAGGGCCGGCCGTTTTGGCCCGCCGGACGGGTAGTGCATGCGGGCCTTGACCAAGCTGTTCAACGATCAGAACGCGGAATTACGCGGTAAGCTCACCGCCATTTACGCCGTCCTGATCGGCGCCAACGTGCTGGCGTGGATCTGGGCGCTGGTTGCGTTCCATGACTATCCGGTCCTGATCGGCACGGCGTTTCTCGCCTACACCTTCGGCCTGCGCCATGCCGTCGACGCCGATCACATCGCGGCGATCGACAACGTCACCCGCAAGCTGATGCAGGAGGGCAAGCGGCCGGTCAGCGTCGGCTTCTTCTTCGCGCTCGGCCATTCGACCATCGTGGTGCTGGGCTCGGTGGGGGTCGCGCTCGCCACTGGTGCGCTGCAGGGCCGCTTCGAAACGTTCAGGCTGGTCGGCGGCCTGATCGGCACCTCGGTTTCGGCGGTGTTCCTGTTCCTGGTCGCCGCCGCCAACCTGCTCATTCTGTTGTCGGTGTATCGCACGTTTCGCGCGGTGCGGCGCGGCGGCACGCTGATCGAGGACGATCTCAATCACCTGTTGGCGCAGCGCGGCCTGCTCGGCCGGGTGTTCCGGCCGATGTTCGCCATGGTGGCGCGCAGCTGGCACATGTACCCGCTCGGCTTCTTGTTCGGGCTCGGCTTCGACACCGCAACCGAAATCGGGCTCCTTGGCATCTCGGCCGCGCAGGCGAGCCGCGGCCTGCCGATCTGGTCGATCATGGTGTTCCCGGCGCTGTTTACCGTCGGCATGTCGCTGATCGACACCACCGACGGCGTACTCATGCTGGGCGCCTACGGCTGGGCCTTCACCAAGCCGATCCGCAAGCTCTATTACAATCTGACCATCACGTTCGTCTCCGTCGTGGTGGCTGTCCTGATCGGCGGCATCGAGGCGCTGGGCCTGTTGGCCGACCAGTTCAAGCTCGAAGGGCCGTTCTGGGCGATGATCGGCGCGCTCAACGACCATTTCGGCAGCCTCGGTTATTTGATCATTGCGATTTTCGTCGCCAGCTGGCTCGTTTCCGTGATCGTCTACCGGCTCGGACGGTTCGACATGCTGGAAGGCGCGCCGAGCTGAACCGCACCGCGGGACCCGCGTTATCGTCAGGTTGCCCAGGCCGCAGCGGCCCGCTACGCTTGAACGCATCCAGCGCGAGGTCGAGCCCATGCCGACATCGATGCCGACGCCATCACCGAGTGCCGATGAAAATGCCGCGCGCTATTTCCTTGCGCTCGGCGCCGCGGCCGCCGACCTGTGGAGCGACCTGCCGCAGGAGCTGCAGCAGGTCTTGTTCGAACGGGCCGTGCTGCTCGGCCACCAGAGCGAGCGCGACGAAAGTCTGCGCGAGCAATTGGCCAAATTCCTGCACGATCATCACGAGCGCACGCTGGTCCGCAGAGCGCCTTTTGCGCCCCCTGCGCGCAAGCGTCCCTTGTGATGGCCGCCGCGCTGCCTAGATAGCGGAAACCGACGTCGAGCACGGTGCCCCATGGCCAACGATCCTAATCGTCCGGAACGCCCCCGCGTCGAGCCCGAGATCATTCCGCCGGATCGCGACGGCGGCTCCGGCAATTGGCGCCGCGCGCCTGACGGCCCTTGGCGCGGCGGCGGCTTTGAGCAGATCCACGGCAGGCATCGTGTCTATGTCGGGCGGGTCGGCCCGTTCGGAATCGCGCTGTTGCTGCTGGCGATTGCCGCGGTGATCGCGCTCGTCCTGATCGCGGTGCTTGGTGCGGTGCTGATCTGGATCCCGGTCATCGCGGTGGCGGTGGTGGTCGCCGCGTTCTTTCGTTTGTTCCGCCGCTGACGGCGCCGCATACACCGCGCATTAACTTTAATTATCTATGAATTCCGGCAAGACGCGCCGAGCGCTGGACGGCCGGCCGCGTGTGCGTTCACTACGGCTCTGCGGGGCTGGACGGTGAGCGGCGCGGGCGGAGAACCGCCAGGCGGCGCGCCGATCACGTGTCGAGTGCTCGATGTTCGAAGCCCCGCGTCAGTTCAAGTCCGCCGTTCTCGCCAACCCCAATGCGGTGGCGCCCCCAGTCAACGATCTCGATCTGGGCCGGATCTTCTCGGCGCTATGGCAGGGCCGCACAATCATTCTGTCGACTGCGGCTTTGGCGCTGTTTGCCGCCGTGCTGTTCGTGCTGGTGGCGCCGCATCGCTACACCGCGTTTACCGAGATCCTGCTCGAGCCTTCCGACCTGCGCGCCGTCGCCAATGAGGCAAAGCCGCCCAACCCGGCGAGCGACACGGCGCTTCTGCAAGTCGACAGCCAGGTCCGCGTGATCACCTCCGACGCCGTCCTGCGCCGCGTCGTGGACCGCGAAGACCTGGCGCACGATCCGGAATTTACCCGCGGGCCGTCGCTGCTGCGCGGCCTGCTCGACAGCATTTCGACCGCGCTTCACCGCCATCAAACGGCCGCCAAGCCCGATGCGGCGCTTGCCGCACTGAACGAGTTCCGGCGCCGCGTGCAGGTCAAGCGCGCCGAGCGCACCTATGTGGTGGATATCAGCGTCAACAGCGAAGAAGCCGCCAAGGCGGCGCGGCTCGCCAATGCGGTGGCACAGGCTTATCTGGACGACCAGACCCAGGTGCGGGCCGATGCGGCGCGCCAAGTCTCGCGCTCGCTGACGGCACGGCTCAACGAGCTGAAGCAGAGCGTGCAGACCGCCGAAGACCGGGTGCAGGCGTTCAAGGTCAGTCACAACATCGTCGGCGCCAACGGCCAGCTCGTCAACGAGCAGCAGCTCGCCGATCTGAACAATCAGCTCGCCGCGGTACGCGCCCGCACCGCCGCAGCCAAAGCGCGGCTCGATCAGATCGAAGCATTGCAGCGGTCGAAGGTCGAAATCGGCGCGTTCCCCGAGGCCGTGCAATCGCAGACCATCACCGCGCTGCGCACCCAGTACGCCGAGATCATGCGCCGCGAAGCCGAGCAGACCACGAGCCTCGGCGAGCGCCATCCCGCGGTGATCGAGATCAAGGCCCAGGCCGAGCGGCTCAAGCACATGATCGCCGACGAGGTCAATCGCATCGCGCTCGCCGCGCGCGCCGATTACGAGACCGCCAAGACCAATGAGGATTTGCTGACCCGCAACGTCGATGCGCTCAAGCGGAGCACGCTCGACACCAACGCGGCGATGGTGACGCTGCGCGAGCTCGAGCGCGACGTGCAGGCGAGCCGTGCCGTCTACGAAGCGTTCCTGGTGCGCGCCCGCGAGACCGGCGAGCAGGAGCGGATCGACACTAAGAACATCCACGTGATCTCCAACGCCGAGTTGCCGCTGAACCGCAGCTGGCCGCCGTCGTCGTCGCTGATCGGCCTCGCCGCCCTGTTTCTCGGCGTTGCCGCCGGCTCCGGTCTCGCTCTGCTGCGCAGCAACGGCACCGCGCCGATCGGGGCCGAGCCGATGGTGGCGCGACGCGAGGCGACGCCGCTGCCGCGCTGGCGCATGCCGTGGCGCGGTCGAATCCCGGCGCGGCGCGACCGCAGCCCCGCAATCGCCGACAACGAAATCGCGCCCGGGGTCCCGGTGCTCGCCGTGATGCCGCAGCTCGACGCCATCGACCACGCCACCTTGGAGGATCCGCGATCGCACATCGCCGCCGGTATCCACAAAGTGTTCGACACGGTGCGGACTGCTCCGGGCAAGCGCGACAATCCGAGCGTGCTGGTGCTGGCCTCTGGGGTCGATAGCGGCAGCGCGCCGGTGGCGCTGACCTTGGCGGCGCTCGCGGCCGCCACGCAGCGCGTGTTGCTGATCGACACCGACCTCGAACGCGGCACGCTGTCGGTGATCGATGCCGACCGCAACGAAGCCGGCTTGGTCGACGTCGCCCTCGGCCGGCGGCTGTTGTCCGAGGCGGTGATCCGCGACGCCGACACCAACGTCAATTTCATTCCGTTCGTGGCGCCGAACAGCCGCCGCGACCGCCGCATTACCGACGAGGACGTCAAGCTCGCTTTCGCGCAGACCGAAAACTTCGACATGGTGATCGTCGCCGCGGCCGATCCGAATGCCGATCCCAGCACCGGCTTCTTTGCCGAGCTGGTCGATCACATCGTGCTCGTTATCAAGACCGACGAGGCCAAAAGCGCCGCCGCCATCGTGGCGAGCCTGGGCCTGAACGGTCGAAAAGTTCGCGGCGCGGTCCTTGCCGGCGCCTAAGCCGGTTCAACAGCCGCCATCACGCAGGTGCGGGTTCCGCGCCTGACTGCGCGCCGTCCATCGCACCGTCGGCCACGTTAGGGTTACTCCAAGCAAGACGAGCACGGAGCGTGCGAAATCGTCTAGTCAATTCATGCGCCTGGCGCGCACGCGCGGCCGGATGCGGCGCCGCCTTGTTGTACCGCTTCCTTTCACCGCCTCTCCTTGGGCCGAGGAGCAGAACGAGCGATGCAGCTTCCCCCGATCGTCAAGAGCGCCGTCTATACGACCGCGCATGTCACCGGATTGAGCCGCGCGCTGGCGCTGCGCTATCGCGGCTGCGGCGTCATCTTTGCCTTGCACAGCGTCGTCGCCGACGACGCGTTTCATCCCGATCACACGTTGCGCTGTCCGGTCAGCACGCTGGACTGGGTGTTGGGCCGGCTGCGGCGACAGAATCTGGACATCGTGACGCTGGACGAGGTGGTGGAACGGCTGAACGCGCCGGCGCCAAAGCCGTTCGCGGCGTTTACCTTCGACGACGGCTTTGCCGACAATTTGACACTGGCGCTGCCGGTCATGGAAAAATACGCGGCGCCGTTCACGGTCTATGTGCCGACCGGAATGATTGCCCGCGATATCGACGCATGGTGGTTCGGCGTCGCCGCCTGGATCCGTCGCCGCGACCGTATCGAGCTGCCGGGGCTTGGCTGCTTCGTCTGCACCGACGCGGCGGGCAAACAGCACGCCTTTGCGGCCATCGAGTCGGCGATCCACCAAAATTTCGATTTGCTGCCGGCGGTACGCGACGCGCTCGGCTCCAACGGAATTGAAATCGGACCGCTGGTCGATCGCGAGGCGCTCACCGAAAGGCAGCTGCGCACGCTGGCGCAGCATCCGCTGGTAACCATCGGCGGCCATACCACGACCCATCTGAATTTGGCGCGCGCGCCGGCCGCAACCGCCAAGACCGAAATGGCGAACAATCGCAAGTTCCTGCAGGACCTCACCGGTCAGCCGGTTTGGCACAACGCCTATCCGTTCGGCCATGCCGGCGCCTGCGGCGAGCGCGAGGCGGACATCTCACGCGCGGTCGGCTTCCGCACGGCGGTGACCACGCGGCCCGGCGCGATCTTTCCGCAGCATCGCGATGATCTGCACGCCCTGCCGCGCATCTGTGTGACGCGCGACGAAAACGCTTCGACGCTGCATTGCAAGCTCAACGGCTTTCCCCGCGCCGTCAATTCCCGACTCGGCGATCCGGTCGCGCGCATGTAGCTCGGTCGAGGAATGTCATGGCGGATAACGCGCAGCCCACAGTCAGCATCATCATCAAAGCCCTCAATGAGGAACGGCACATCGCCGCCGCCATCGAGAGCGCGCTCGCGGCGCTTGCCGGCCTCGATGGCGAGGTGATTCTCGCCGACTCCGCGTCGACCGACCGCACCGTCGCCATTGCGAAAACCTATCCGATCACGATCGTGCGCCTGGACCGGATCGAAGATCGGTCCTGCGGCGTGGGCGCCCAGCTCGGCTTTCAGTACAGCCGCGGCGAATTCCTGTTCCTGATGGACGGCGACATGCGGCTGCATCCGGCGTTTCTCGCCACAGCCGTTCGTTTTCTAAGAAACAACCAGGCCGTCGCGGGCGTCGGCGGCGCCGTGATCAACAAAGACGTCGCCAACCTGGAATACGCCCAGCGTGTCGCCAGGTTCGACCCCGACAGCCGGGTCGGCGCGGTCACTCGCTTGGGCGGCTGCGGACTCTATCGCCGCGCTGCCATCGAGGGGCTCGGCTATGTGACCGACCGCAACCTGCACGGCGGCGAGGAATTGGATTTGGGTTCGCGCCTGCATGCGGCCGGCTGGCTGCTGGCGCGGATCGACCATCCTGCGGTCGAGCATTACTGCCACGTCGGCAACCCGTATCGGCTGTTGTGGCAGCGCATCCGCACGCGCAACGCCTGGGGCCCCGGCGAACTGATCCGTGCCGCCATCGGACGGCCGCAATTCGGATTCGTTGTCCGCAGCGACCGCAATTCGCAGTTATGCGGCATGGTCGCGGTGTGGTGGGGCGCGATCGCAGTGATCGCCGCCACTGGCAGCGGAGCGAGCGCGCTCCTTGCCATTACCGCGCTTGTCGTGTTGCCGTTCGCCGTCATGGCGGCGCGCTGGCGTTCGCTGCGCAATGCGCTCTATTCGCTCGCGGTGTGGAATGCCCAGGCGCTGTGTTTTCTGCCGGGTTTTTTGCGGGCGCGCAAACCGCCGGCGGGCTGGATCGACAGTACGGTCGTGAGCGACCCAGGAGCCGCGCCGCGACCGCCACGACCGGTTGCTACGCATCGCGCGGAAACACTTGCGGTACTGACTTCCCGGCGAACCGCACTCGTCGTTGCCCTCTCGGTCTGCGCCGCCGCGTGGCTTGGCGGCATGGCGCGAACCGTCGGCGCCCTCGATCAGGACAATTTCCGCCGCGGCATCGGCCTCGGCCACGTGATGGCATGGGCGGCGATCGCGCCCGGTCCGGCGCGCGAATTCGTCTTTCCGCCGTTCGCCGATGTGAGTTACGCGCAGTTGGCCACCGACCTGCAGGCGGTGCGGCGCACCGGCTTCGACTTCGTGCGGCTTGCCGTCGATCCCGGCCCTTTCCTCCAGTTCAAAGGCGAGCGCCGCAACGCACTCGACCGCATGCTTACGGAGCGGGTCAATCTCATTCTCGCCGCCGAGCTTGGCGTGATCGTCGACTTCCATCCAAGCGACATGCATCCGGACTACACCGGGGCAGCGCTGACAAAAGGCGCGACCAGCCCGTTGTTTGAAGCCTATCTGCGGCTCATCGAACGCACGGCCGGGCTGCTCGATGGACTGCACGCATCCAATGTCGGGCTCGAGCTGATGAACGAGCCGCCGATATCGCCGTCAGCCTGGCAGCCGATGCTTGACGCCGCCTATGCGGCGGCGCGCCGTGGTTCGGCCCGTTTGGCCCTGGTGGTCGAGGGCGGCAACGAAGCTTCGGCGGCGGCGCTGATGGCGATGCGCACGACAGCATTTGCCCATGACCAGGCGGTGCGCTTCTCGTTCCACTATTACGATCCTTATCAGTTCACCCATCAGGGCGCGTCGTGGAACGCCGCGCGCTATCTGGCCGACGTTCCTTATCCGGCGCGCGCGCGGCCGCTCGACGACAGCCTGACGGCGACGGCTGCATTGATCGGAACCGGTACGCTGTCCGCGCCGCGCCAAGCGGAGGCTTATCGCGACGCGCAGGTCAGGCTCGAGCAATATCGGGACTCCGGATTTGACGGCGCTGCAATCGCGAAAGAATTCGAGCGGATCGCCAACTGGGCGCGCACGCAGGGCATTGCCGCGAACCGCATCATGCTCGGCGAGTTCGGCGCCCGGCAAACCGCCTTGCAGTCATCCGGTGCGCGCGCCGACGAACGGGCGCAGTGGTTTCGCGACGTCCGGCAGGCGGCGCAAGCGCAGAATTTCGGCTGGGCCGCATGGGTCTATCGCGGACAAGGTTTTGGCCTGGCCCCTCTGCCCGGCATCGATCTCGAAGCCAATATCGCCGACGCACTGGGCCTGAATTCTTCCACCGCGCGCAAGGCTGCCCTGTCGACGCATTAGCGTTAATGCCGACAAGCCGGCCGCAGCGCGGCGCGCGGCGCTATACCAGGGCCGATAGATACGGCTTCGCCGCGCTTCGCTTTCGTTCGTCCATTTTACTGAACGTGCATCATCATGTCCGGCGCGCTTCTTGAGGTCAGCATCGTCATCAAAGCGCTCAACGAGGAGCGCCACATCGGCGCTACGATCGAAAGCGCGTTCGCTGCGCTCGCCGGCACCGGATTAAGCGGCGAAGTGATCCTGGCCGACAGCGCCTCGACCGACCGGACAGTTGACATCGCGGGGCGCTATCCGATCACCATCGTGCGGCTGAACCGGATCGCCAACCGTGCTTGCGGCGCCGGCGTGCAGCTCGGCTATCAGTACTGCCGCGGCCGCTTCATCTGTTTGATCGACGGCGACATGCGGCTCTACGAGAACTTTCTTCCTGCCGCGCTGCGCTTCCTGAACGATCATCGGCAATTCGCCGGCGTCGGCGGCATCATCGTCGAGCGCGAAGCCGAGAATCTCGAATACGTCAAACGGGCGAGCGCGCACGATGCCGACCGGTTGCCCGGGATCGTAGACCATCTCGACTGCGGCGGCCTGTATCGCCGCGAGGCCATTGCGGCGGCCGGCTACTTTGGCGACCGCAATCTGCACGGCCGCGAGGAGATGGAGCTCGGCGTACGGCTGCGTGCGCGCGGCTGGAAGCTGGCGCGCATCGATGTCCCTGCCATCGATCATTATGGCCATACCGGCAACGCCTATGCGCTGCTGCTGCGCCGCTGGAGGACGCGGCTCGCGTTCGGCACCGGCGAAGTGCTGCGCGCCACCATCGGCCGCAACACCTTCTGGCCGGCGCTGCGCAAGATGCGCCACGAGCTGGTGTTGCTGGCGGGGGTGCACGTCTGGTGGCTGGCGCTGATCGCCGTTGCGTTTGCGACCGCAACGTCGGCGCGCGGCGCGCTCGCGCTGGCGGCGCTCGCGCTGTTGCCATTTGCCGTCATGGCCCTGAAATGCCGTTCGCTGCGCATCGGCCTCTATTCGGTCACCGCCTGGAACGTTTATGCGGCCGGCATCTGGCCGGGCCTGTTTGGTCGCCGCGCCGATCCGAGCGCCTGGATCGACAGCACCATCGTTCAAAAGGGCCACGCGGTCGACGCGGTTCAGGCGCCGCGCCTCGGCGGCTGCCTTAACAATCTGGTGACCGGTTCGGGCGCAGATGGAGCATCGCCCGGCGCATTACCTGGCGCATTACCTGGCGCAAGCCATCGGGATGCGCCCGTCGAACCCGCGACGCCCTCGTGAGCGGCCCTTTGGTTGCGGCGCAAGCGGCATCACATGGATTTTCCCTGGAGCAGTCCCGCACCGAGCCTGACCGGCCGCTATGCGCCCGGGCCGGCGGCGGCGCTCGCCAGCGACCGCCTGATCCGCGACGTGCTGTTCCTCGGCACACTGCTGCTGGTGTGGTTCACCACCGACCCGTTTCCCGATCTGGGCGACCCGCGCCTCCTCGATTCCAGCACGCACGGCGATTTTCTCAATCAGGCCGCGACCATTCTGGTGACCGGGGCGCTGGCCGCCTTCGCACTCGTCAAGCGCAGCCCGCTGCTCGGACGCGTCATCACCCTGCCGCTGATCCTGACGTTCGTCGCCTTCGCCGCCTCGGCGCTGCACTCGGCTTACCCGGACGTCGCCACGCGCCGCCTCGTGCTGGCGGCGTTCACGATCTTCCAGGCGTCGGTGCTGTTGCTGCTGCCGCAGGGACGCCAGCATTTCGCCCGGCTCCTTGCCGCCGCCGCAATCGTCATCCTGGTCGCCTGCTATTTCGGCGTCGCCTTCATGCCGACCCGCGCGATCCATCAGGCCGACGACATCGGCGTCCTCGAAACGGCGGCCGATATCGGCCCCGGCGACCTTACCGGCGACTGGCGCGGCTTGTTCGCCCACAAGAACGGTGCCGGCGCCGCCATGGTGGTGCTCATCTTCATCAGCATCTTCGTCGGCCGCCGCCTGAGCCGGCCGCTTGGCGCGGCGATCGCGATCTGCGCCGCCGTGTTTCTTTATTTCAGCCACGCCAAATCGCCGCTGATCCTGCTGCCGATCGTCCTCTTTCTCTCCTATCTGGTGCCGCGCGTACGCAGCCGGTTCCTGGCATTCGCGCTAGTGCTCGGCACGCCGTTCCTCATCACGCTCTTGAGCGTCGGGTCGGTGATGTTCGGCCCGATCAAGACGCTGGTCAGCGCCGTGCTGCCCGATCCGACCTTCACCGGCCGCGACGAGATCTGGCTATTTGCGCTCGACCACATCGCGGAGCGCCCGCTGTTCGGTTTCGGCTTCGAATCCTTCTGGGGCACACCCGCCCTGGTGTCGAATTGGAATTTCCACGAGTCCTGGGGTTACCGCGCCAGCGATGCCCACAACGGCTATCTCAATCTCGGCGCGACCACCGGCCTGCTCGGGCTTGGCGCCGTGTTGTGGTTGATCGTGGTGCAGCCGTTCGCCGATTACCGCCGCTGCCTGGCGCAAGGCGCCGACCGCGCCATGACCACGCTGTTCCTGCAGATCTGGCTGTTCGGCCTCTGCCTGTCCAGTTTCGAAGCCGAGCTGTTTCGCGGCGGCAGCGCGCTGTGGTTCATGATGCTGGTGTCGATGCTGGGACTTCGCTTCCTCAGCATCGCCGAGACGCGGTGACGCCATGCTGACCGCGTCCAAATGCCTGCTGGCGATCAACAACTACTATTACGGCCGCGGCGGCGCCGAGACGCTGTTTCTCGAGCACAATCGCATGTTCGAGTCGATCGGCTGGCAGGTGGTGCCGTTCGCGATGCGGCACGCCAAGAATCTGCCGACGCCTTGGGCCGAGTATTTCCCGGACGAGATCGAATTCGGCGAGGACTACGGGCTTGCCGCCAAACTCGTGCGTGCGCCGCGGGTGATCTATTCGCTGCAGGCGCGCCAGCGGATGCGCGATCTGCTCGACGCGGTGCGGCCGCACGTGGCGCACGCGCACAATCTCTATCATCACCTCTCGCCCTCGGTGCTGCCGCTTCTCAAGGAGCTCGGCATTCCGGTGGTGATGACCTTGCACGATCTGAAGCTGGCGTGCCCGGCCTACACGATGATGCGCGACGGCCAACGTTGCGACAGCTGCCGCGGCGGCAAGGTCTATAACGTCGCGCTCAACCGCTGCATCAAAGGCTCGCTGGCGCTCTCCGGCCTGGTGATGGTCGAGGCCTACGTGCACCGCGCGCTGCGGCTTTATGAGGCGAATGTCGAGCGCTTCGTCGTGCCGAGCCGGTTTCTGCTGGACACGCTCGCGGCCTGGGGTTTTGCCCGTGAGCGCTTCGTCCATATTCCGAACTTCGTCGATCTCGAGCGCTTCCAGCCGGCAAGGGACGTCGGCCGCCGTTTTGTCTACTGCGGCCGGCTCGACCGGCTGAAAGGCGTAGAGACGTTGCTGCGGGCGGCAGCGGCGGCGCGGCAACCGCTCACCATTGCCGGCCGCGGCCCCGATGAAGCGCGGCTCCGCGCTATCGCCGAGCAGAGCGGCGGCGACGTGATCTTTACCGGCCATCTCGGCAAAGACGCACTGCCTGGGCTGATCCAAGAAGCCCGCGCTCTCGTGCTGCCGTCCGAGGTCCCCGAAAACGCGCCGCTGGCGGTGCTGGAGGCCTATGCGGCCGGCCGCCCGGTGATCGGCGCCGCCAATGCGGGCATTCCCGAACTCATCCGCGAGGACGAAACCGGCGCGCTGTTTCCGGCCGGCGACGTGGCGGCGCTCGCCGATACGTTGACGCGCTTTGCGGCGCTGTCCGACGACCGCATCGCCGCCATGGGCGCGGCCGGCCGGGCCTGGGTGGAGCAGGATTTCTCGCCTGTGGTCTATCGGCAGCGCCAGCTCGATCTTTACGACTCGCTCGGAGTGCGCGTGCGATGAACATGATGGCCGGCCGTAACCAATTCGAACCGCGCCAGCGCGCCTTGCGCGTGACCATGCTGGGCATTCGCGGTTTTCCCGACGTGCAGGGCGGCGCCGAAAAGCATGTCGAAAAACTGTCGTGCGCGCTCACCACGCTGGGCTGCGAGGTCGACGCCATCGTGCGCAGCTGCTACGTGGACAAATCGCGGAAGAATTGGCGCGGCATTGCATTGACGCCCTTATGGGCGCCGCGGATCAGCGGGCTCGAAGCTTTCGCTCATTCTTTGCTCGGCGTGCTGCGCGCGGCAATCGAGCGTCCCGATATCCTGCACATCCACTCGATCGGCCCGGCCTTGTTCACGCCACTCGCTCGGGCGCTGGGCCTGCGGGTGATCGTCACGCATCACGTGCTCAATTACGAGAACGACAAATGGGGCACGCTGGCGCGCGGCATTCTGCGCTTCGGCGAGTCGGTCGGGATGAAATTTGCCAACGGCCGCATCGCCGTATCGGTGGGTCGCGCCAACGAAATGACCCGCACCTACGGAGTCTCGGTCAACGCCATCCCGAACGGCATCGACAAGCCGCGCGTGATCGAAACGACCGGCACGCTGGCGGCTTTCGGACTCGCCTCCGGCCGCTATGCGCTGAACGTCGCACGCATCGACGAGCAGAAGCGTCAACTCGACCTCGTCGCCGCCTACGCGCGGCTGAAATCGCCGTCATGGAGGCTCGCCCTGGTTGGCGGCGCCGATTATTCGAGCGGCTACGCCACGGCGGTCGCCGACGCCGCGCGGCAAACGCCCGGCTTCGTCATGCTCGGTCACCAAAGCGGCGATGCGCTCGCCGAGCTCTACTCTCATGCCGGCGTGTTCGTGCTGCCGTCGAGCCACGAAGGCCAGCCGATCGCGGTACTGGAAGCCGCCAGTTACGGGCTTTCCCTGATCCTGAGCGACATTGCGGCACACCGCGAACTGGCGCTGCCCGGCGCGCGGCTGATCGCCGTCGGCGACGTTGCCGCGCTGGCCCATGAGCTCGATGCATTTTTTGCCGCGGCGGAACCGCAGCGCATGGCGGCGCGCGAGCGTGACCGCATGATGGCCAAGCACGATTGGCTCAACATCGCGCAGCAGACCTTGGCGGTCTATTGCGAGACTCTGTCCAACGAGGGCGTTGCCGCCGTTCCGGCGGCAAGGATCAGGGAATTGTCGTAAGCCTCGCCGGCCGACCGCGTCAGCGCCGTCATCACGTAGTAGGCGCCGACCGCGGCGAGCAGCGCGCTCACGATCATCACGGCGGCATACGAACCGGCGATCGCCGCCGTCGCCAGCGCGGTGCAGCCGCAGGCCATCAGGATCGCATCGCGCCACGCCAGCGTGCGCACGCCGATCAACTGCCGGGCGCGCAGCGCAACGATCGGATTGAACAGGACGACGGACAGAATCATCGCTGCGGGAATCGCAACCGGCCCGAGCCACGGCGCGAGACCGAACGGGCTTGTGATCAAGACGACGAATGACGAGGCGGTGACCACAAGGGCCACATTGGCCTGCCCGGCGATGATCAATAGCCGATCCGAGGTCGCGTAGAACGCGCCGATGAGCGACGGGATCGCCAGCCAGATCAGCGGCGTGCGCGCGTCCAGGTAGTTGCCGAGGAGCGGCAGCAAAACCGGCGCCAGAATGAGCACGCCGGCGATCGTGATGGCGACGCAGCCGATGGCGAGACGCCGGCACATTTCGAACTCGCGCTGCAGCCCGGCCGCGTCCTTGAGCTCGAGCAATCGCCCGGCGCGCGGCGCAAAGCGCTTGAGCAGAGCGAGTTCGAAGAACGTGAACAGCGCGGCGAGACGTGCGGCGACCGCATAATCGGCCACGGTGGTCGAGGAGAACAGCAAACTCGCGATCACGATGTCGGCGGCGCCGAGCTGGTTGGCGAACAGCGTCGCCATGACGAACTTGCCGCCATACGAGTAGTCCCAGCGCGACCAGCGCTGCCAGCCGGCGACGTCGCGGCTCGCCATGCGCCGCGCCAGCCAGAGCCACGGCAACAGCACCGACAGCGTCAGCACATGGGCCACATAGACGGCCGGCAGGTGCAACAGCGCGACCAGCGGCAGCAGCACCATGCGCACCCCATTGGGGGCGACTTCGCCCCAGAAGATCGACTCGGCGACACGCGACCGTCCCTCCAGCGCGCCAGTCGTGATCGTCAGCAGCGTGGTGAAGACCACGAAGGGCGCGAGTTGCTGCAGCCCAACCGCCAGCGACGGCTTGCCGAGCGCGGCGGCGATCGGTTGCGCCGCCAACACCGTCGCCAGCGCGATGGCGCCGGACGGAATGGCGCCAATGAGCGCCGAAAAGCGCTGCAGCCTGATCTCGGCCGGGCGGTCGGCGCGCTGCCGCGACACGTGAAACAGCAAGACCAGCGAGCCGCCGATGCCCAGCGCCGCGCCGCTGAGCCGGTAGAATCCGAACGCCGTCATCAGATCGCCGAAACTCTGCTTCGGCAGCAAGCGGCTCAGCATCACGAGCACGACGAATTGCGAGGCAAGCCCGAACATGCGGGCGCCCGAGCCGACGACCAGAATGTCCAGATAGGCGCGCCACGGCCCGTTGCGGAGGAACGCCGACAGCCTGCCGATTGAGCGTACTAAAGACATTTGCCGTTGGCCTCGAAACGGTGGCCGCATAGATACATCACATCGCAGCGCGATCGTGACATTCGCCGATCGTTTGCGTCTTTAGGTTAATCATTGCGGCGAGGCCGCGCGCTTTACCTTAACGGGCGGTCGGAATCGACATCGATGGACCGGGCTGGCAGCATCCGGCGTGCGCGACCGGCGCGCATTTCAACAATCCGAGGCGGAGCTGCAGATGAGCTACGATGCGCTCTTGACCGAAACCGATTTCGCGACGTTTGCGCCCAATTCCGAGGTGCTGCGTTACATCGAGCTGACGCGCCAGCGGCTCGGCCTGACCAAAAGCCAGATGAAAATCCTCGACTGGGGCAGCGGCCGCGGCGAATACGTGCTGTGGCTGCGCGATGCCGGCTACGATGCCTACGGCGCCGAAATCCGCGCCGAAGCGGCAGAGCGCGGCGTCGATCTGTTCGATGCCCGCAATTACGATTTCGAGCGCAGCATCAAGCTGATCGGCCCCGACTGCCGCACCGATTTTGCCGACGGCACCTTTCACTTCGTCTTCACCCATTACGTGCTCGAGCACGTCGCCGACATCCATGCGGTGACGCGCGAGATCGGGCGCATCACGGCTGCGGGCGGCTATGGGTTTCACGTCTATCCGGGAAAACTGCGGCTGATCGAGCCGCACCTGTTCATGCCATTCGTGCACTGGCTGCCGAAAAGCCCGCTGCGCAAATGGGCGATCAGAGCCTTTCTGGCCTGCGGCATGGATCCGCAATGGGGCTGGCTCGCGCAGGCCGACAAGCGGCGCAAGACGCAGGCCTATCACGATTTCTGCATGCAGGAGACGTTCTATCGGCCGTACTACGAGGTGCGCGGCTGCTTCAACAATGTGGGCTTCGAAGTGACGTCGGTTTCGGCCGATCACCCGGTGCTGCGCCGGCTCCGCGCGATTCCGAAGCCGCTGATCGAGTTTCCCGTCCGGCTGTTTCAGACCGTTGAGATCATGGTGCGCAAGCAGGCGGCGGCGCGGCTGAGCGCCTAGCGCGGCTCACCGATTGTAATCGTCCTCGAAACGGACGATGTCGTCTTCGCCCAGATAAGAGCCGGTCTGCACCTCGATCAGCTCGAGGTCGATCTTGCCCGGATTCTCCAGACGATGCCGGGCGCCGCTCGGGACGTAGATCGATTCATTTTCGTGCAGGACGCGGACCTCGTCGCCGATCGTGACCCGCGCGGTGCCGCGCACGATCACCCAGTGCTCGGCGCGGTGATGATGCATCTGCAGCGACAATCGCCCGCCCTGTTTGACCACGATGCGCTTGACCTGGAAACGCTCGCCCTGATCGAGCGACTGATAGGAGCCCCACGGCCGATGCACCTTGAGGTGATCGGCGATGACCGCCGGGGCCACGCCCTTGAGCTTGCCGACGAGATGCCGCAACGCATCGGCGCGCTCACGCGGCGCCACCAGGACGGCGTCGGCGGTGGCGACGACCACGAGATTTTCGACGCCATGCAGCGCGACCAGCTGCTTTTCTGTCACGGCGTAGCAGCCGCTGGCATCCATGAAGAAGGCCGGCCCCTGCGCGGCATTATCAGCGGCATCGCGTTTCGATAATTCCCACACCGCGTGCCAGGAGCCGACGTCGGACCAGCCATAGGACACCGGCATCACGGCGATGTGACCGGTTCGCTCCATCACCGCGTAATCGATCGATTTGGCCACCGCGCGCCCGAACGCCTGCGCATCGAGCGTGACGAAGCCGAGATCGCGGCCGGCCGTTTGGATCGCCTGTTCGACTGCGGCGGCGCTGTCAGGCTCGAAACGGCGGTACTCGGCGAGCAGCCGCTCGGCGCGGAACAAGAAATTTCCGGAATTCCACAAATAGCCCTCGGCCACGTAGCTTTGGGCCGTTGCGGCATCCGGCTTTTCAACGAAGCGCTCGACTTCGAACAGATCGGCGCCAAGCGCGGCGCCGGCGCGGATGTAGCCATATTCGGTCGCGGGCCGCGTCGGCCGCACGCCGAAGGTGACGATCCGGTCGGCGGCAGCGGCCGGCGCCGCGGCGGCACATACCGCCGCAAACGCTGCGGCATCGTCGATCACATGGTCGGCGGCAAGCGCCGCGACCAGAACGTCGCCATCGCGACGCTGGGCAAAGAGCGCACCGGCCACGATGGCCGGGCCGGAATCGCGGCGCTCCGGCTCGAGCAGAATATCGGCCTCGACGCCGATGCCGGCGAGCTGCTCGGCCACCAGAAATCGATATTGGCCGTTGGTTATCACGATCGGCCGGGCGAACCGGGCTGGATCGCTGACGCGGCGCACGGTTTCCTGAAAGGTCGAGATCGGACCAAACAACGGCAAAAATTGCTTCGGCCGATTGGCGCGCGAGGCCGGCCACAACCGCGTGCCGGCGCCGCCGCACATGATCAGGGGTATGATGGCAGAAGCCATACCGCGCTCCGCGTACACCGAGCCTTCAGCGCCCAAACCTACGATCCTGATTACCAAAGTCAGGACAAACGCCGGGGCGTTCCCAGCACTGCCGCCGTCCCATTGCGTCACCCTGCAAATGACGCGGCTATACGGATTTATCGAACGTCGGCGGTGTTAGGTCTAGCGATGAAGGCTATCGGGCTTACGGTCAAGCTGTGCGTGTAACCAACGCGGAAAGCCGGTCCGGCATGAGGTCCGCCGCGTCATTCTTACCGAACTTTAATGGGCTCGGCGGCGGCGCAACGGCTTTCAGAAAATACGCCGGCAAGCTATAGAGGCGCCGATGAGCGCCATGCCAAAAAAGCGCCAATCCCGGCCGATCGTGTGGGCAGTCGTGGTGCTCGCAGCCGCGGCCATTTTCGCCGGCTTAGCCGTTAACCGGCTGACCAAGTCGCGCCCCGCCCACGCGGCGCCAACCCCTTCGGTTCCGGTCGTCGTCACGGCAGCCGGGCAGCGCGACGTGCCGATCTTTTATGACGCGCTCGGCACCGTATCGGCGCTCAATACCGTCGCCATCCGCGCCCAGGTCAACGGCCAGATCATTTCGGTCGATTTCCGCCAGGGCCAGGAGGTGCGCCAGGGCGATGTGCTCGCCCGCATCGATCCGGCGCCGCTGCAGGCTGCGCTCGACCAGGCCGTCGCCAAGAAAAACCAGGACGAGGCGCAGCTGTCCAGCGCCCAAAAGGACCTCGTCCGCTTCAAGACCCTGGTGCTCAAGAACGCCGAGACGCAGCAGAACGTCGACAACCAGCAGGCCAAGGTCGATCAGTTCAAGGCGATGATCGCCGCCGATCAGGCGGCCATCGAGGCAGCGCAGACGCAGCTCAATTACGCCACCATCACGGCGCCGATCGACGGCGTGGTCGGTTTCCGCCAGGTCGACATCGGCAACATCATCCATACCACCGACACCAATCCGTTGACGGTGCTGACCCAGATCAAACCCTCCGCGGTGATCTTCACGTTGCCGCAGGGCGATCTCGGTCCGGTGCGCGAGGCCATGCTCAAAGGCCCGGTGACCGTGCTCGCCTTCGATCAGAATAATACCGAGCAACTGGCGCAGGGCCGGCTGCTCCTGATCGACAATCAGATCGACCAGACCACCAGCACGATCCGACTCAAGGCCGAATTCCCCAACGAGGATGAGCGGCTGTGGCCCGGCGAGTTCGTGCATGTCCACATCCTCGTCACGACGCACAAGGATGCCGTGGTGGTGCCGCCGGTGGCGCTGCAGCGCGGCCCCGACGGCCTCTATGTCTGGGTGGTCAAGTCGGACGATACGGCAGAGCAGCGCCCGGTCGCGGCGCAGACCGTGGATGAGAGCACGGTGGTCGTCCGCAAGGGGCTCGCCGCCGGCGAGCGGGTCGTGGTCGACGGCGCATCGCGGCTCGACGCCGGCATGCGTGTGGTGGTGCGCACGCCCAATCCGGCAGCGGGACAGCCGCCGGCGAAAGAACGCCGATGAACGTCTCGGAGCCGTTCATCCGCCGGCCGATCGCCACGTCGCTGTTGATGGCAGCGCTGGCGCTGGTCGGCATCGTGGCGTTTCCGCTGTTGCCGATCGCGCCGCTGCCGCAAGTCGATTTTCCCACCATCAACGTCAGCGCCACCCTGCCCGGCGCCAGCCCCGAGACCATGGCGGCGACCGTCGCCACGCCGCTGGAGCGCCAGTTCGGGCAGATCGCCGGCGTGGCGCAGATGAGCTCGGTGAGCTCGCTCGGCTCGAGCGTCGTCACGCTGCAATTCGACCTCGACCGTAACATCGACGCCGCCGCCCAGGACGTGCAGGCCGCGATCACGGCGGCAACGCGCTTCCTGCCGAAAAACCTCAGCTCGCCGCCGACCTATCGCAAGGTCAATCCGGCGGATTCGCCGATCCTGATCATCTCGGCCAACTCCAATACGCTGCCGCTGACCCAGGTCGACGATTTCGCCGAGAACGTCGCCGCCCAGCAGATTTCTCAGGTCGCGGGCGTGGCGCAGGTGTTTATCGGCGGCCAGCAGACGCCATCGGTGCGCGTGCAGGTCGATCCGGCCAAGCTGACGGCGAGCGGCTTGACCTTGGAGGAGGTCCGCATCGCGCTCAACAACGCGACGACCGACGCCGCCAAGGGCACCGTGCTGGGCCGCGAGCAGAGCTTCACCATCACCGCCAACGATCAATTGACCGAGGCCGGGGCCTACAACGACGTCGTCATCGCCTATCGCAACGGCGCACCGATCCGCGTGCGCAATATCGGCACCGCGATCGACGGGCCACAGGACGTGACCCTCGGTGCGCTGCACCGCGAGCAGCCGGCCGTGATGCTGCTGGTGTTCAAGCAGCCCGGCGCCAACGTGATCGACACGGTGGACAATATCAAAAAAACGCTCGGGCACCTCAAATCGCTGATCCCGCCCGGCATCCACCTCGACACCATCGTGGACCGCACCCAGACCATTCGCGCCTCGGTCAAGGACGTAGAGTTCACGCTGATCCTGTCCTGCGTGCTGGTGGTGCTGGTCATCCTGCTGTTCCTGCGCAGCATTCACGCCACGCTCATTCCCGCCGCCGCGGTGCCGCTGTCGCTCCTTGGCGCCACCGCGGTCATCTATCTGGCCGGCTTCAGCCTCGACAATCTGTCGCTGATGGCGTTCACCATCGCGGTCGGCTTCGTGGTCGACGACGCCATCGTGGTGCTGGAGAATATTTTCCGGCATCTGGAAGCCGGTACCACGCCGCTGCAATCGGCCATCAAGGGCGCCCGCGAGATCGGCTTCACGGTGGTGTCGATCAGCATATCGCTGATCGCCGTGTTCATTCCGCTGTTGCTGATGAGCGGCATCGTCGGCCGGCTGTTTCACGAATTCGCCATCACGGTCACCGCCGCCATCGTCATCTCGGTGGTGGTGTCGCTGACGCTGACCCCGATGCTGTGCTCGCGCTTTTTGGTCAGCGAGCATGGCCGCGAGCACGGCCGGATTTACCGCATCATCGAGCGCGGCTTCGACGCCACGCTAGAGGCCTACGAGCGCGGCCTCGACGTGGTGCTGCGGCATCAGTTCGCCACCCTCATGGTGTTCATCGCCACAGTGATCACCACCGGCGTGCTGTTCGTCATGATCCCGAAGGGCTTCTTCCCGACCCAGGACATCGGCATGCTGCTCGGCATTTCCGAGGCCGGTCAGGACATCTCGCCGGAAAAGATGCAAGCGATCGAGCGCGAGCTCTCCAAGGTGATCGAGCAAGATCCGGACGTCGCCGACTTCGGATCGTTCTTCGGGCCGAGCTACGGCAACACGCAAAATACCGGCCGCTTCATCGTCGGCCTGAAACCGCGCGACGATCGTTCGGCGACGGCCTCCCAGATCGTCGATCGGCTGCGGCCAAAGCTCGCTCAGGTGCCCGGCGTGCGGCTGTTCCTGCAGCCGGCCCAGGACATCACCGTGGGCGGCCGCATCGCCCGCGGCCAGTTCCAGTACGTGCTGCAGGATCCCGACGTGCACGAGCTGAGCACCTGGACGCCGCGGCTGATCGACCGGCTGAAGAAGCTGCCGCAACTGGCCGATGTCGCGACCGACGCGCAGAACCGCGCGCCGGTCTTGGCCGTCAAGATCAACCGCGATGCCGCGGCGCGGTTCGGCATTCAGCCGCAGCTCATCGACGACACGCTCAACGACGCCTTCGGCCAGCGCCAGGTGACGCAGTATTTCACGAACAATTCGTACTACGTCATCCTCGAAGTGCTGCCGCACTTGCAGTACGACATGCAAAAGGCGATCAACCAGCTTTACATCAAGGCGCCGACCACCGGCCAATTGGTGCCGCTGTCGACGCTGGTCAGCATCGACACCAACCAGATCGGCCCGCTGCTGGTCTCGCACTCCGGGCAATTCCCCGCCATCACGGTCACCTTCAATCTGCCGCCGGGCGTGGCGCTCGGCCAGGCGGTGGACGCCATTCGCCGCACCTCCGACGAGATCGGCATGCCGTCATCGCTGATCGCGAGCTTCCAGGGCAACGCCCAGGCGTTCCAGGCGGCATTGTCCAACGAGCCGGTCCTGATCGCCGCCGCACTTGTCGTAGTCTACGTCATCCTCGGCGTGCTCTATGAGAGCTACATTCATCCGCTGACGATCTTGTCGACGCTGCCGTCGGCCGGCGTCGGCGCGTTGCTCTGTCTGTGGATCGGCGGTTTCGACCTGTCGGTGATCGGCATCATCGGCCTCATCCTCTTGATCGGCATCGTCAAGAAGAACGGCATCATCCTGGTCGACTTCGCCATCAGCCGCGAACGCGCCGGCTTGCCGCCGCGCGAGGCGGTGCGCCAAGCCTGCCTGTTGCGCTTCCGTCCGATCATGATGACCACCATGACGGCGCTGTTGAGCGGCGTGCCGCTGATGCTCGGCAGCGGTTCCGGCTCGGAACTGCGGCAGCCGCTCGGCTACGCCATGGTGGGCGGTCTCGCCTTCAGCCAATGCCTGACGCTGTTCACGACGCCGGTGATCTATCTCTATCTCGACCGCTTCCAGGCCTGGCTGCGCGGCGAGAAGCGCGAGCATCATGAGGAGCCGGAGGCGCTCCGGATCGCCGCCGAATAGCGACGCGCCGCGGCGCAGCACGCCATTATTTGTTCGTTGCTTTGTTCCGCCCGCTGAACGATCGTTCATCGCCGCGCCTTGCGCAAAGCGCCTAAGCTTGGCGGCCCGGAACAATCGAGCGCACTTGTGCGTTCTTACTGACAGCGAAAGGAGGCCCTCATGAGAAAACTCCTACTGAGCACGGCTGCAGCGGCGGCGCTCGTAACTGCAGCGGCGGCCCCGGCGATGGCTCAGTTCGGCTTCTACGTCGGACCGGGCGGTGTCGGCGTCGGCGTCGGAGCACCGTATTACGGCGGCTATTACGACTACCCGTATGGTTACTACGACGGTTACTACGCTCGGGCTCCGGGCGTCGTCGTGGCGCCGGGGTGGCGTTGGCATCATAGGCACAGGCACTGGCATTACTAACGCTGTGTCGTAGTGCATGAGTCGTGGGCTCATGAGCTCGAGGAGGCCCCGCCAACGGGGCCTCCTTCTTTTTTGGTTTCGCCGTTCGTTTGCTCTTTAGAAATTTTGCGTTTTGCAGCTCGCACGTCGCTGCAATGGACACGCCAGCGCACACCGTTTTGTGAAGCGCCACGCACGTCACCGCTATTGTGGCGCCGCGGCGCGATGCCATGATGCGCGTGGTGAAGACCTCGGGCGCCTTGCGGCGGCCGGTCGCAAGGCGCGGCCCGCGAACGTAGGTTCAGGGAGTTGCGCCATGTCGTATTCCCGCATTCTGGTTGGCGCTGGCACTTCGGCTGCCCGACCCACCATCCGCCGCATCGCGCCAGCCGACCTGCTGCACGCCCTGCGCGGCGGCATCGATGATTTTACGGCGATGCCGAGCCATGCCGTCTTTCTCTGTGTGGTCTATCCGCTGATCGGCCTTTTCTTGATCGCCATGACCATCGGCCACGCCATGCTGCCACTCGCATTTCCGATTGCAGCGGGTTTCGCTCTGATCGGACCGTTCGCGGCAATCGGGCTTTACGAACTGAGCCGCCGACGCGAGGCCGGCCTCGACAGCAATGCGACCCACGTCTTCGACGTGCTGCATTCGCGGTCGCTCGGCGCCATCGTGGCGCTCGGCCTCGTCCTGATGGCGCTGTTTTTGCTCTGGCTCGCCGCGGCGCAAGCGGTCTACATCGCGTTCTTCGGTTATCACGCGCCGGCCTCGATCGGCCAATTCGCCCGCGACGTGTTCACTACGCACGCCGGCTGGGGCCTGATCGTCGTCGGCACCGCAGTCGGCTTTGTCTTCGCCGCAGTCGCGCTGACCATGAGCGCGGTGTCGTTCCCGCTGCTGCTCGATCGCGACGTCGGCGCCGCAGTGGCGGTCTACACCTCGATCCGGGTCGTCGCCGCCAATCCGGCGACCATGGCCTTATGGGGCTTCATCGTCGCGGCGCTGCTGGTGCTCGGCTCGCTGCCGCTGTTCCTCGGCCTGCCGGTTGTGATGCCGATACTCGGCCATGCGACCTGGCACCTGTATCGCCGCGCGGTCGAGCCGGATCCCGATCCGCATCCGGATTATCAGCCGCGCGACCGCGGTCGCCGTTACGCGGCGGATTTTCCGGCCGCGCTGTTCCCGACGCGGCGGTAGCACCGCAGTATTTCCGGGCGCCGCGCAGCACGAGTGGTGCGCTGCGCCAGGGAAACGCCCACCGCAAGGCGATGGACAAGCGCGCCGGTTTCTCGTTCAAATGCGGCTTCCACCCGGGCTGATGCCGTAAGGGGAGAAAGCCATGAACCGAGCCGCGTGCGGCATCGTCGCCGTCCTGACCGCTATTTTCGCCAGCTCCGCCTATGCGGCCGGCCCGGTCAAGATCGGCGTGATCTATCCGCTGACCGGCAACGCCGCGAGCGCCGGACAGTCGGCGCGCGATGCCGTGCATCTCGGCGTCGACATCGTCAACGACGCGCATCCGGAATTGAAAAGCTTGCCGCTGGCCGCGACCGCCGGCCTGCCGGGCCTCGGCGGCGCCAAGATCGAGCTCGATGAGGCCGACCATGAGGGTAATCCGCAGGTCGGCCAGCAGCAGACCTTGCGGCTGATCACCCAGGATCACGTCGCCGCCATGCTGGGCTCGTACCAGTCGTCGGTGTCGCTTGTCGCCACCGCGGTCGCGGAGCGGCAGGGCGTGCCGTTCCTGGTCGCCGACTCGGTCGCCTCCAACATCACCGGCCGCGGCTTCAAATGGACATTCCGCACCACGCCGATCGCGCCGGACTTCGCCAAGGCCTATTTCGAGTTTCTCAACGACATCAAGAAATCGGGCCGCAAGATCGACACCATCGCGGTGGTCAACGAAAACACCGATTACGGCACCTCGGTCGGCGCCAGCATCGTCGAAGCCGCCAAGACCGCGAACATCAAGGTCGGCGCGCAGATCGCCTATAACGCCAACTCATCCGACGTGACCGCGCAGGTGCTGCAGCTGAAAACCTTGCAGCCGGACGCCGTGGTGTTCGTCAGCTACACGGCGGACATCATTCTCTATTTCAAGACCATGAAGAACCTCGACTACCTGCCGCCGATCATCATCGGCGACGATTCCGGCTTCTCCGATCCGGCGTTCATTCCCAATGCCGGCGATCTCGCCCAGGGCGCCATCAATCGCAGCGCCTTCGACATCGGCAAGCCGGGCAGCTCGAGCTACATCGTCAACCAGATGTTCAAGACCAAATACGGCCGCGATCTCGACGACACCAGCGCGCGCTGGCTGCAGGGCTTTTTCGTGCTCGCCGACGCCATCAACCGCGCCGGATCGACCGAACCGGACAAGATCCAGGCGGCGCTCAAGGCCACCGATCTCAAGCCCGACCAGCTCATCATGGGCTACAACGGCGTGAAGTTCGACGCCACCGGCCAGAACATCCTGTCGGCGACCTACCTGATCCAGCTTCAGGGCAAGCAGTACGTCTCGGTCTGGCCGCAGGACCGCGCCACCGCCAAGCTCGACCTGCCGATGAAGGGCTGGCGCAAGTAAGCAGGACGGCGCTAAAACCCGCCGCATGAGCGAGAGCGGCATCAGCGTCGACGCCATGCGCCGGATCGACCGTCTGGCCGGCGTACCGCTGTGCTTTCTGGCGACGCTCGTGCTGCGGCTCGCCGATCTGGTGCGGCGCAAGCCTCCGCGGCCGATCCGGCGCATCCTGTTCATCGAGCTGTCCGAGATGGGCAGCACGATTCTGGCCGACCCGGCGCTGCGCAAGGCGCGCGACCGCGCCGGCGCCGAACTCTATTTCGTCATCTTTGCGCAAAACGCCGACTCGCTGGCGTTCACCGGCACCATCGAGCGGCGCAATGTCTTCACCATCCGCAGCGGATCGCTGTGGGGTCTCGCCCTCGATACGCTGGCGTTCTTGTGGTGGACGCGGCGCAACGGCATCGACACGGTGGTCGATCTCGAACTGTTTTCACGCTTCACCGGCCTGCTCACCGGCCTTTGCGGCGCCGACCGCCGCGCCGGCTTCTACCGTTTCCATAACGAGGGCCTCTATCGCGGCGAGATGCTGACCCATCGCGTCGCCTACAATCCGCACATCCACATTTCAAAAAACTTCATCGCGCTGGTCGATGCGCTGCTGAGCGAGACGCCGACCGTTCCGTATTCAAAGACCATCATCGGCGACGACGAGTTGACGATCTCGGCGCAGCCCGTCAGCCCGGCGACGCGCGAAGCAGTGCGGGCGCAAATCGCGGCGCTTGCCGGGCCGCGCGATTTGTCCGGGCGCCGTCTCGTGCTGGTCAATCCGAATGCCTCGAACATGCTGCCGCAGCGGCGCTGGATGCCAGATCGCTACGCCGAGCTGATCCGCCGCATTCTGGCGGCGCACGACGACGCACTGGTGCTGATCACCGGCGCGCCGAGCGAGCGCACCGAAGCCGACGCGCTTGCGGCGCGATGCGCCAGCGACCGCTGTGTCGCATTCGCCGGCCACACCAAGCTCACCGACCTGCCGGCGCTCTACGCCATGGCCGATGTGATGATCAGCAACGATTCCGGCCCGGCGCATTTCGCCGCCGCGTGCGGGCTGCCGACCATCGTGCTGTTCGGCCCGGAGACGCCGAACCTGTACCGCCCGCTCGGCGCCGCGACCGCAATCTACGCCGGGCTTGCCTGCTCGCCCTGCGTCAGCGCCAGCAATCATCGCAAAAGCGCCTGCACCGACAACGTCTGCATGCAGGCGATCGCGGTCGATCAGGTGTTCAAGGCCGTCGATGCCGCCCTGGCGGCGCGGGTGCGCGAGCCGGCCTAATCATACCGCGACGGCAGCGGTTTTTTCAGCGCGTGGCCGTAGAGCAGCCGCACCTCGACTTCGCTCATGCCGGAGCGGCCGAACGAAAACGGCGGCAGTTCGTCGATGGAGTCGAAATACGGCGCGAGCGCCTGACGCAGGCCGATGGTGCGGTTGCGTTGCCCGACGATCAAGGCGTCGCGGCCGACCAGGGTCTTCGGATCGATACGGAACGCGTATTGCTTGGCTTCGCCGAACACCTGCATGGGCAGCGCGTCGTGCAGCGCCTGGTCGATCTTGCCGATATCGATCGGGCTGCCTGAGATGACGAACAGGCCCGGTCTGTCGAGCAGGCCGCGCCGTTGCAGTTCGTCGCGCAGCGGGGTCCACTCGTAAGCCTCCAGCGTCGGATCGCCTTTGGCGAAGACCGCCGGAAAAAGGAGGCGGCCGAAGCCGGTATCGGCGTGGCCGATCAGCACCACCGCAACGACGGCGAGCGAAACAGCGGACGTGACCAGCCAAACCCGCGGCCGGCGGCGCACCAAAACTTCGCGGGCAAGATGATCGCTGAGCACGGGAAACAGCATCAACCAGCCCGGCATCTGCCAGTGCGGCAGGCCGCGGTCGCCCCACAACGGCACCACGGTGAACAGCAGAATCGTCGGCAGCCCGAGGCACAGGCAGAACCACGAACGCTCCGCTTCCCGCCCGTGCCGCAATGCTTCGTAGACGGCCACCACCATCGGCACGAACACCCACGGCGCCAGCCATAAGAACTGGCCGCCCAGATTGGCGAGGAACTGGCTGATCTTGGGAAAGCCGCCGTAGCTTTCGGCGCGGCCGCCCTGATAGGCGAACGACACCCAATGGTGTTCGGCGTTCCAGATCAGAACCGGCGCGAACATGAGGAGCGCCAGCGCACCGCCGACCCATGGCGCCGGATGCGCCAAAATTTTGCGCCGCTGCGGCGTGCTGATCAGATAGAGCAGCAGCCCGAGCGCAATCAGTACCGCATGATATTTCGACAGGCCCGCCAAGCCGAACCAAAAACCGGCGCCGAGCCAGGTGCGCCACGGCGAAACCGGCGCGCCGGCCGGAAACAATCCGCGCGCCAGCACATAGGCGGCGGCGACGAGGCACAGCATCAGCGGCCCGTCGGGCAGGATCCAGCTGCCGGCAAGAATAAAGAAGGCGGAGAAATTCAGCGCCAGCACCGCCCAAACGCCGGCGGCGGCGCCGAACAGGTGCCGCGTCAAAAGATAAAGAAGCCACGTCGTGCCGGCGAACAGCACAACGAACGGGATGCGCAAGGCACGGCCGTCGCCGAACAGCGGCATGAAGACGTGCGCGATCCAATAGCTGAGCGGCGGATGGTCGAAATAGGACAGTTCCAGATCGTGCGAGACGCCGATGCCGTAGCACTCGTCGACGCCGAGCCCGAGCGTCGCCGCGATGATCAGCCGGCACACCGCGAAGCCGACAATCAGCGCCACGACGGTGCGCCCGGGCGAGCGCGCCAAGCCGCCGAGCCAGCTTTTGCGGTCGAGAAGCGTGAGCGATGTCATTGCGGATGCTGTAGCTGCGGCCATTTGGCAAGGCAACCTGCGCTCCGCGCCTTCCTATGGTGCGGCCGGGCCGCTTTCGGTCTCGCCGCGAAATTGCCTATCATGGGGCACGAAGGAGAGAACGCCCACATGCTCGATCTGGGCCTGAGCTTTGTCGCCAGCGTCGCCCGCGACCCTCAGGCGCCGGCGATCGTCGATGGCGCGTTGCGGCTGACTTACGCCAAATGGTACCGGCGCATCTCGGCGGTCGTCGCGGGCTTCGACGCGCTCGGGCTCAAGCCCGGCGATCATCTCGTCACCGCGCTGACCAATCGTTGGGAAGCCGCCACGCTGCATTGGGCCTGTCAGTTCGCCGGCATCATCATCACGCCGGTAAACTGGCGCTCGTCGGCGGACGAACTCGACTTTTTTCTTGGCGACGCCGAGGCCAAAGCAATCGCCTACGAAGAGGTTTCGGCGCAAGCCGTCACCGGCACCGCCGCAGCCGAGACGCTGCCGCGTATCGCACTCGATATCGCAGGCCCATCCGATGTCGCCTTCGCCGACCTCGCGTCGCGCACGGCGCCGGACGCACAGCCGCAGGCCGATGCGGAGGCGTGGTCCGTGATGCTCTACACCTCCGGCACCACGGCGCGGCCGAAGGGCGTGCCGCGCCGGCAGCGCGCCGAACGCGCCGCCGCTTTGGCGCACGTGGCGCAGAATCTTTACGGCAACGGCGAGCGCACGCTCGGCGTCATGCCGCTCTATCACACCATGGGGGTACGCTCGCTCCTTGCCATGTCGCTCGTCGGCGGTGCCTTCGTGTGCCTGCGCCGCTTTGACGTCGAGCAGGCGCTGCAGACGATCGTGGCGGAGCGGATCAGCAACCTTTATCTGGTGCCGACGCTCTATCACGATCTGGTCCACCATCCGCTGTTCGCCAAGACCGACGTGAGCTCAGTGCGCAAGCTCGGCTTTGCCGGCGCGCCGATGACCGATGGGCTTTTGAAAGAGCTGCAGGCGGCATTCAGGCCGGACCTGTTCGTCAATCATTACGGCTCGTCGGAAATCTACACCTTCACCATCGATCAGAATGCACCCAAAAAGCCCGGCTCAGCGGGACGCGCCGGCATCAATCAGATGGTGCGCGTGGTCAGGCTCGGCGCGCAGTCGGTGGACGAGGTCGCAGCCGCCGGCGAAGAAGGCGAACTCATCGCGCTCTTGGCCGGCGATGAATCGTTCGAAGGCTATTGGCGGCGGCCGGAAGCCGATGCCAAGGCGATCCGGCACGGCTGGTACTTTACCGGCGACACCGGTTATGTGGATGCCGACGGCGATATTTTCGTCACCGGCCGGGTCGACGACATGATCATTTCCGGCGGCGAGAACATTTCGCCGGTCGAGATCGAATCCTGCCTGTCGCTGCATGCGGCCGTGTCCGAAGTCGCGGTGGTCGGCTTGGCAGACGAGCGCTGGGGTAAGGCCGTAACCGCTTTCATCCAGCGCCGCGCGCCGGTCGAGGCGGAAGAACTCGACGCATTCTGCCGCAAGTCGGGGCTTGCCGCCTTCAAGCGCCCGCGCCGCTACGTCTTCGTCGCCGAGATTCCGAAATCGCCGGTCGGCAAGCTGTTGCGCCGCAAGCTCGTCGCCGGCGAGTATGTGGGCGAAGAACCCGAGGCCCGCCAGCAAGGAACCGCGGCATGAAAGCGTTTGCCGAACGGCATCTTGAAGACAACGCGTTCGACGGCTTTCGCCTCGAGGTCGACGCCGCGCGCGAGCGCGCCGACGTGGTGCTCGACCGGCCGCCGCTCAACGTCATCGAGATGGGCCAGCGCGACGAGCTGCGCTTCGTCTTCGAGATGCTCAGCGACGACGAGCGCGTGCGCATCGTCGTGCTGCGCGCGGCCGGCGAGCATTTTTCCTCCGGCGGCAACATCGCCGGCTTTCTGCAGGCTTCGCCCGAGCACGTGTCAAAACTCGCCTGGAACATCGCCGCGCCGGCGCGTTGTTCAAAACCGGTGATCGCCGCCAACCGCGGCTATTGCTTCGGCGTCGGCTTCGAGCTGTCGCTGGCCTGTGATTTCCGCATCGTCTCGGAGACTTGCCAGTACGCGCTGCCGGAACAGCGACTCGGGCAAATTCCCGGCTCGGGCGGCGCGGCGCGGCTGCAGAAGATCATCGGCATCACCCGCACCAAAGACATCGTCATGCGCTCCAAGCGCATCCCCGCCAAACAGGCCTACGACTGGGGCATCGCCACCGAATGCGTGCCCGACGACAAGCTGGAAGCGGCGACCGACGCGCTGGTCGACGAGCTGCGCGCGTTCGCGCCGCTGGCGCAACGCACCGCCAAGTCGCTGCTCAACCACAGCGAGGACACCAACTTGCAGGCCGCCATCGAGCTCGAAGGTCAGGGCTACAGCTTCCTGCGCCAGTCCGACGATTTCCGCGAAGGCGTGGAAGCGTTTCACCAAAAACGAAAACCGGTATTCCGCGGCAAATAAGGATCACCCATCATGAACGGCACTCCCTTCAAGCTCGGCACGTTTGCGAAAACCGGCGGCAGCCCATTCGCCGCCATTGTTCTCGGCGATGACGCCATCGACATTAAGGCAGCGCAGGCGGCATACGGGACCACAGGACCCAAGCGCACCCTGAGTGCAGTCGAGAGCATCGACGCGCTTTTGGAAAACTGGGACGCCAATTTCGCCACCCTGCAGGAGATCGTGGCACATCTCGAAAAACAGGGCGCCCGCCCCGGTAGCGCCAAGCTGGCCGACCTACGCGCGCTGCCGCCGGTGCGGCGGCCCGGCAAGATGTTTTATGCGGCGCAGAACTTTCAGGAGCACGTCGACGAGATGCTGCGCGCCGGCATGACGCCGGCCGGCGGCCCGAAATTCACCGGCGAGAAATCGACCACACGGCCCTACCTGTTCCTCAAGGCGCCGAGCACGCTCGCCGGCGCTTATGACGACATCGAAATTCCGCTCGGCATGCAAAAGATCGACTGGGAGGCCGAGATCGCGCTCGCCATCGGCAAGCGCGGCAAACGCATCAAGGCCGAGCGCGCGCTCGACCACGTCGCCGGGTTCATGACCACCAACGACGTGTCGTGCCGCGACCTGCAAATCCGGCCGGACCGGCCCGGCCTGCGCTCCGACTGGCTCGGCGGCAAGAGCCACGACAATTTCGCGCCGACCGGCCCGTTCCTGGTGCCGCGCGCCTTCGTGGCCGACGCCATGAACCTCTTCATCCGGCTTACGGTGAACGGCGAAGTCAAGCAGAACGGCAACACCTCGCAATTCATCTTCACGCCCGAGGAGCAGATCGAATACGCCTCCAGCATTCTCTCGGTCGAGTGCGGCGACATTTTCAGCTGCGGCACCTGCGGCGGCGTCGGCCAGGGCACCAACACCTTCCTCAAAGCGGGCGACGTGATGGAGACCGAGATCGAGGGGCTGGGCAAGATGCGCAACCGGTTCGTGGCGGAGAAGGCGTAAGCGGCGGCGCGGCCTTGCAGCCGCGCCTGCACCATCTCCGCCCCTGAAAAGCCTCGCCTAGATAATCGCAACGTCGGGCGTCACCGACGCGTACAACCGCATCGGATGCCAGGCAAATATGAGCAGTTCCAACACATCGGCGTCGGTCGGCGGTGCGGTCACTGGAACCAGCGGAGTCGCATGGACATAATCCTCGATGAACGTCGTGAACGGAACATCGGTGACCACATCATGACCCCGTCCGTTGCTGTTGAAATACGACCGGCCGCGCACGGTAGCTATAATCTGCGCCGCTTTGGGAAAACTTGGACGGGGTTCGCCAAAGCATATGCGCCGCACCGGCGGCTGCTTGTCGACGATCATAAGCCCGGTGAACAGCGAGGCGCGCGCGGCACCGAGGCTGTGCCCGGCAACGATACACGGCTTGTTGTTGAGTCGTGGCTTGAGCCGCGCCCATAGCTCGGGTAGTCCGGCAAAAAAGCCGGGATGAACCGGCCCGAGTTCGGCATGCTCGAAAGGGTCGGCTACGGCTTCGGCATCGCGCAACCAATCCTCGATCGTCGTTGAGCCGCGGAAGATCACCGCGACAGCATTGCCGAAATCTTTCAGACCGAAAGCGACACCCGCAGCCGGGATTTCAAGCAGGTCCCAGGCGCTTGCCGGCGCACCGCCGGGATAAATATCGCGGCATAGGTTCGCAATGTCTCGCTCACTGACCATGATGTCATCCCCTTGCACGATTGACCGTTCATCGTGATCCAGTCGGCGACGGTATTCAACTAGAAGCTCGATCATGGGAGCGTGCAATCACACCGCGGCCCAGCGGCATGCCTCGTCGCGCAGCGATTACGGCTTGAATTCGGATTGCGCGGTTTATTTCGTCCGCACCCTTTGGATCGGGCTATGGCGCCGCGCGCAAGGCGGTCGGCGCCGGACGGAAAGCGCCGGCGAGTTGCGCCGCATAGGCGTCCTGCCATCCCTTGCCGGCGTCGCCGACAAAGTAGCCGCCGCGCGCATCGCGGAACACGGCGACATTTTCGGCGCCCGGCGGCGGCACGCCGTTATCGCGCAACGCCCGCGCCGCCATCAAGAGGCGGCGCCGCGTGCGCGTGATCATCAGATCGGACGGGGCGAGATGCTCGAAGCTGTGATCGAGGATCGCGCCCATGCTCTCGGTCACGGCCTGGTCCTGCAAGTGGATGCTTTCGATGCCGCTGAAGATCACGTCATCTTGCTGCGCGGCGCGGTCGATGCGCCAATCGTTGCTTGCATTGGCCGCCAGCCGCCAGCGGCCGAGCCAGTCGGTCGTGTTGGGCAGAAAATCGTTGCGCCGTCCCATGCCGCCGACCGGCGTGCCGTCCTTGAATGCCGGGTCTTGCTGCGTCATGGCCGATTGGCCGCCCTTCCACCACACCACGCAATACATCGTGTGCTCGTCGTCGAGCGGCACCCATCCGCGCACCTGCAGATGTCCGCCGAACTCGCCGTTCGGCACCTGGGTCCAGAAGGGAAATAGAAAGTTGCCGAAACGCCAGGAGGTGCGGCCCGGCCCGGCAGCCCGATAGCCCGCATAGGTCGTGCCCCAGGCCGTTTCGGCGATGTGATAGTCCGGCGCGCGGACCGCGACCGTGTGGTAGATGGGATCGTCTTCGCCCAGTTCGTCCGGCTCGACGTGGCCGGCATGCAGAAAACCGAAGTGCGAGGTGTCGATATCGCCCTCCAGCGCCTGCAGATAATTGCAGTTGCGGGCAATGAAGAGCGCTCCGATTTCGTCGTCGGGAACGCCCAAAACCTCGAATCCCGGCAGCGGCGGCGGCTCGGCGCGCGATCCCATATAGACCCACACCAGCCCGGCGCGCTCGATCGTCCGGTACGCCTTGGCGCCGACCTTGTGCTTGAAATCCTGTTGGGGCGGCACGTTGGGCATGTCGAGGCAGCGGCCGGTGACATCGAATTTCCAGCCGTGATAGATGCAGCGGATGCCGTCTTGCTCGTTGCGGCCGAGGAACAGCGACGCACCGCGGTGCGGGCAACGATGATCCAAGACCCCGACGCGACCCGCGCTGTCGCGAAAGGCAATGAGTTTTTCGCCAAGCAGCATCAGCCGAACCGGCGCACCATCGCGCTCGACTTCCGAAGACAACAACGCGGGTATCCAGTATTGCCGCATCAGCTCGCCCATGACGGTGCCGGGCCCGACGCGCGTGAGTTCGACGCTTTCGATCGCCGTTGTCATCCGATCCTCAAATGGCCCGCCGCAGCATCTGGAGCGATGCTCGAGAGCTTAGGCTACGTCCAGCGCTCATTGGCGACAAGATCGGCCGCTGCGCGCTGGTGGCGCGATGGCGAGAAGACACGGACGCGCAGGCCGCCCCCGTGCAATAGTGAGTCACCATGTCCTGGCAACCCGACGTCCGACGCCTGGTCTCCGGCGAGGCCGCGCTCTTTCATCAGCTCAATGCGCTCTTCGCGGCAGCCTTCGGCGAGGCCGACAAGCATCAAGCCGCAAGACCGGCCTCGGTCTATCTCGAGCAGCTGCTGCAAAAGCCGCACATCATTCCGCTGGTCGCATTCGCGGACGGCAAGATCGTGGGCGGTCTTGTTGCCTACGAGCTCGACAAGTTCGAGCAGGAGCGGCGCGAAATCTACATTTACGATCTCGCGGTCGAAGAAAATTTTCGCCGCCAGGGCGTGGCGACGGCACTCATTGCACACCTCCGCGACATCGCCCGGCAGCGCGGTGCCTGGGTGATATACGTGCAGGCCGACTATGGCGATGAAGCCGCCATCGCCCTCTATACAAAGCTCGGCGCGCGCGAAGACGTCATGCACTTCGACATTCCGGTCTAAACTGGCGGCCGCGCCCGATCGGGATCGCCGAGGTCCCAGAACAATCCCGCCATCAGGCCCAGGCCTTCGCGCGCGATCGGCGCCAGCAGGTGTTCGTCGGGCGCGTGCTGCGAGCAGCCCGCATAGGAGTGCGGAATCCACAGTGTTTTGAGATTGAGCACGTCGGCGAAAATGTCGTTCGGCAGCGAGCCGCCGAAATTGGGCAGAACCGTCGGCGCATGGTTGGTGGTGCGTGCGATGCAGTCTCGCGCCCAGCCGACCCAGGGATCGGCCGGGTCGAGGCGGCTCGCGCCAAACACACTGCTGCGGCCGCGGCGCGCTTCGACGTTGGCAAAGCCGTGGCGATCGAGATGCCGCCGCAGCGCCGGAATGATGTCGTCGACGTCGGTGCCGACCACGTATTTGAGCTGGCAATGGGCGCGCGCCGTGCCCGGGATGGCGTTGACCGGGCGCTCCGGCGTGCCCGCGACGAAGGCCTGGACCTCGAAGCTGTTCCAGCCGAACACGCGCTCGGCAGGCGTGAGCCCCGGCTCGCCCCAATCGCGATCGACTTTCGGTCCGTCGGCGCCACCGTCGACTTCGACGCCGACCAAAAGATCGCGCACGGTTTGCGGCAGCGGCGGCCGCCACTCGGGCACGCGGATGGCGCCGCGCGCGTCGGTGATCGAGGCCAGCGCCTGCGCCAGAACGATTCCGGCATTGGCAAGCAGCCCACCCCAATTCCCGGAATGATGGCTGCCCTCGCGCAGATCGACCACGAGATCGATCGGATAGCCGCCGCGCGCGCCGAGAAAAATAGTCGGCACATCCGGCGCATTGCGCGGACCGTCGGAGCCGATCAGCACGTCGGCCTTGAGCAGACCGTCGCGATGCGCGGCGCAGATGTCGCGCAAGCCGGCCGAGCCGACCTCTTCGGCCATCTCGATGAGGATCTTGCAGTTGAAGCCGAGCGCGCCGCGTTCCGCCAACACCGCCGCCAGCGCGCCGAAATTGACGCCGTGCTGGCCTTTGTTGTCGGCAGTGCCGCGGCCGTAGATGCGGTCGCCCTCCACCGTGACCTTCCAGGGCGACAGCCCGTCCCGCCATAGATCGTCGAGACCGCGGATCGTGTCGCCGTGGCCGTACAGCAGCACCGTAAGCAACGCGGGGTTTTCGATACGCTCGGCGACGAGCGCCGGCGGCCCATTGGCATTGTCCAGGATGCGGCAGATAAAGCCGAGCTTGCCGAGCGTCGGCTCGATTTCGTCGACCAGATAAGAGCGCAGCGCGCCGGCACGCTCCGGCTCCTGGCTGCTGCTCGGGATCGCAACGCGACGCGTCAGATCGGCAAGAAAACCGCCCTTGTCGAAATACGCGTGCGCGCGAGCGATGGCGTTGGCGCGGCTCATGGCACCTCACTCATTTCACAAATCGCCGGGACCCCGGGCGCGGTCCAGTATTTTTCTGGGAATTTGCCAAGTCGGCAAGAGGGCGTGCCGGCCATTTAACCCGAGCTGCGATGGATCGTTTGCGCGGCTCCATGTCAGGCATTAGGCTCGTGGCTGGTCCTCAACTGCGCGGGCGCTCCGACACCATCCGATGCTGGAAGACCTCCTACAGCGCAAACCGTACAATGCGGTGACGGATTTGATCGATGCGCCGGTGGCGCGCGGCCTTGCCGGCAAAATCGCGTTTGTCGACTCTGATCGCACGCTGACCTATGGCGATTTGCAGGCGCGCACGTCGGCATTTGCCGCGGCGCTGCTCGCTCTCGGGCTGCGGCACGAGGAGCGGCTGGCGCTGCTTCTGCCCGACACCGTCGATTTCCCGATTGCGTTCTGGGGCGGCGTGCGCGCCGGCATCGTGGTGCTGCCGCTCAACACCCTGCTCACCAGCGAGCAATACGCCTACATCCTGAGCGACAGCCGCGCTTCCGCCATCGTCGTCGCGGCGTCGCTGGCGCACGCGCTCATCCCGATCCTCGCCCGCCTGCCGCGCCTGCGCACCATCATTCTGGTCGATGCGCGCGAACAGGACAAAGCCGCCTTTGCGGGACGCGACGTGCGCAATTTCGCCGACCTGTCTGCGGACGGTAACGCAAAACCGTTCATCGCGCCGACCTTGTCGGACGAAGTGGCGTTCTGGATGTACACGTCGGGCTCGACCGGCGAGCCCAAGGGCGTCAAGCACGTCCACACCACGCAGCTCGCAGCGGCGCGGCTGATGGGCCGCCACGTCATCGGCATCCGCGAAGACGACGTCGTGTTCTCCGCCGCAAAGCTATTTTTCTCCTACGGCATGGGCAACGCCATGGCGTTTCCGCTGTCGGTCGGCGCCACCACGGTACTGCTGCCGCACCGGCCGACGCCCGATGCGGTGTTCGACATCATGCGGCGGCACCGGCCGACCATCTTTTACGGCGTGCCGACGCTGTTTGCCTCGCTGTCGGCGCACAAGGACATGCGGCGCGGCGCCGGCTCCGACCGGCTGCGGCTGTGCGTCTCGGCCGGAGAGGCGCTGCCGGCCGAGCTTGGCCGGCGCTGGCGCGATGCGTCCGGCGTGGACGTGATCGACGGCATCGGCTCGACCGAGATGTTCCAGACGTTCTTGAGCAACCGCCCGGGCGACGTGCGCTACGGCACCACCGGCAAGCCGGTGCCCGGCTACGAGCTGAAGATCGTCGACGATGCCGGCGCCGAGGTCGCGGCCGGCGAAATCGGCGAATTGATCGTGCGCGGCCCGACCGCTGCCGAAGGCTACTGGAATCAACGGCACAAAAGCCGGCGCACTTTTGCGGGCGAGTGGACCCATACGGGCGATAAATATTTTCGCGACACCGACGGCTACTTCCATTATTGCGGGCGCACCGACGACATGTTCAAGGTCAGCGGCATGTGGGTGTCGCCGTTCGAGGTCGAATCTGCGCTCACCTCCCACGAGGCGGTGCTGGAAGCAGCCGTGATCGGCAAACAGGACGCCGACGGCCTGATCAAGCCGAAAGCCTTCATCGTGCTGCGCAACGGCTTTGCCGCCGACGAGCGGCTGCTCGAAACTCTGCGAGTCCACGTCAAAGAAAGCGCCGGCCCGTGGAAATATCCGCGCTGGATCGACATCCGCCCCGACCTGCCGCGCACCGCCACCGGCAAGCTGCAGCGGTTCAAGTTGCGCGAGCTGGAGTAATATTTGTTCCCCTCATCCTGAGGCGGCCGCGAAGCGGCCCTCGAAGGATGTAGGCCGAGGCGCCATGGCCTGCATCCTTCGAGGCTCGGCGCTCCGCGCCGAGCACCTCAGGATGAGGAATAATTAAGGTGCGCGACGGCAGCCGAGCTACACGTGCTGGCCTTCGCTCAGCGGAATGTCGCGCAGCGTGCTCGGCACGAATAGGTCCTCGATCTTGAGCCGGCGCGGGGTGAGCCCGTGCTCGTGCGAATATTGCAGCAGCGCTTCGATCGAGGCGCGGTTGGGCTCGATGCCGTACGGATACCAGTCGGTGCCGATGATCGCCTGCTCCTCCTCGATCAGCGGCTGCAGCCAGGCGAACGAGGCCTTGGGCGAGCCGGTCTCGCTGACAAGGCGCAGCGCATAGTCCTTGGCGCGGCACAGCGCCTTGTAGAGGCTCATCGCCACCCACGGATCGCGCTCGTAGACGTCGCGGCGGATCACCACCGTGTGCATGATCGGGTAGATCTTGGTGCGGCGGTAATGGTCCTGCTCGAGCTCGCGGTAGTTCGGAAACAGCCGCTTCACGTTCGGCGCGCCGCGGCGAAACGACAGCGGATTGTTGGCGGTCATCAGGAAATCGATCTCGCCGCGCTCCAACAGATCGCCAAGCTCGGCGCCGGCCGGCGCCTGGGTGAGCCGGACGTTGGACGGCAGCTTGTGGCCGAGCCGGTCGGCGCGGCCCTGCACCCAGGCGACGTCGCTCGGCTTGACGCCGTATTCGTGCTGCAACAACCCGCGCATATAGACGGCCGCCGTCATGCTGTATTCGGGCACGCCGCCGCGCTTGCCCTTCAGGTCGGCGGGCTGCGCAATGCCCTTCTGCGTGTTGATGAAGAAATAGCCGTGCCGGAACACCCGCGACGGAAACACCGGGATGGCAATGAACGGCGCCGCGCCGCTGCCGACCAGGGTGGCGTAGTTCGACAGCGACATTTCGCTGGCGTCGAACTCCTGGTACTGCAGCATGCGCCAGAAGATCTCCGCCGGCTGCAGCGGAATGTAGGACAGCTCGATGCCTTCCGGATTGATGGTGCCGTCGCGCAGCGCCTGGGTTCGGTCGTAGGGTCCACACGCAAAGCTCAAGCGCAACTTGGCCATCACTCTCCCCTCATTTTTCCTCGTGACGGCCGGCAAACTTCCGTGGCGGCGCGGCACTGTCAAGCCGCCGCCGCTTCATGCTAGGGATGCGCGCCTGAGGACCAGACCATGACGACACCGACCCTGCATGGCGTGATCGCGGCGATCGCAACGGCGATCGGCGCGGACGGCGAGCCGGATTGCGCGCGCTCGGTGGCGCTGGCGCGCTTCCTGCTCGGCAACGGCTGCGACGGGCTCAACGTGCTGGGCACGACCGGCGAGGCGACCTCGTTCTCGCTCGACCAGCGCCGGCGCATGATGAGCGCTTATGCGGCGAGCGGGCTGCCGCTCGACCGCATGATGGTCGGCACCGGCGCCGCGGCGACCGCCGACGCCATCGCGCTTGCCAGCCATGCCGCCGAGCTCGGCTTCGCCGGCGCGCTGGTGCTGCCGCCGTTCTACTATAAGGGCGTGCCGGATGACGGGCTTGTCGCCTACATCGATGCGATCGTGAGCGCGACCGCGGCGCGGCCGATCCCGATCTATCTGTATCATTTTCCTGCGCAGTCCGGCCTGCCCTGGCATGTCGGCCTGATCCGGCGCCTGCTCGATACGTTCGGCGAGCGCATCGTCGGCCTGAAGGATTCGTCCGGCGACATGAATTACGCCCGCGCCGCGGCCGCGATCATGCCGCGCTTCAAGGTGTTTCCCTCGACCGAGGCGGCGCTGCCGCAGGCGCGGTCCGGGCCGTTTGCCGGCTGCATTTCGGCAACCGCCAACCTCAATGCCGATCTGTGCGCCCGGGGCTATCGCTCGGGCGACGTGGCGGCGCTGGACGAGGCGGTTGCCATCCGCAAGCTGTTCGACGGCAAGGCGCTGGTGCCGGGCGTCAAGGCGCTGCTCGCCCATATCCACGACGATGCCGCGTGGACCCGCGTGGCGCCGCCGCTCGCCGCGTTCTCGGCCGCCGACCGCGCCACAGTGAGCGCCGGCTACGAGGCCGTGCGCGATCGGCGGGTCGCCTGACGACGCGTTTACCGAGCCAGCTTGGCGCGTTGACGCCGCTGCGTGCGCCCCCTATAAGCCGCGCATAAGCGGCCAGGCGCTTGCAGCGCCGCCGCACCCGTTCCGTCCATTCAAAGGAAGCCGCCGGCTCGATCAGCATGGCCAATACGAAATCCGCCAAAAAGGCCGCCCGCCAAATCGCGCGCCGTACCGTGATCAACAAGGCGCGTCGTTCGCGCCTGCGCAACGCGGTGCGCAAGGTCGAGGAAGCCATCGCCACCGGCAATCGCACGGCCGCACAGGCCGCCATGGCGGAAGCAGAGCCGGCCATCATTCGCGCCGGCCAGAAGGGTACGGTTCATCGCAACACCGCACGCCGCAAGGTATCGCGGCTCGCCCATCAGATTGCCAAGCTCGGCGCATAGGCGGCGCGTTCTTCGCCCGGATTTGCGGGCGAAATCCTGTTCCAAGCTCAGGGTCTTTTCCGCTGTGGATTTTGCGCAGCCGTCGTACGGCTGTTGCGCAATTGTCACAGACAGGGGTAAAAATACGCTGCGAGTCCCAGAAACCCGCACCACGACGGCACTTTTGTGCCTCGGCAGCGATCTAATCCTTATTTTATGCGCGTTTTAGTGCATGGCCGTTCTGCGTCAGGGTGGGTACCCCACCGACTTTGTGTTGGGGAATTCAAGAGTCATGAATGGCTTAATCCGGACGGTATGCCGGGAGTTGAAAAATCGGGCGCGGCGAGCGTGCCGGAACTAATAACATCCGCGGCCAAAATCGCCTCATTTCGGCATCGCTTTCGGCCCCGGTCCAGCTGAAATTTCTAAAACCGTGCAAGCACTTGTGCTGCGTGTGCCGCGCCGCGGCAAGCACGCCGCAAACTAAAAGTCATTTCTCTGACGGATTTTTGGCGGTTGCGAGTCAACGACCCCATGATATTCCTTCGTGGTCTCTTCGGTCCCCGAAGTTCATCCGGTTCGGCAGTACCCCATCACGGATGGGGAAGGGTGGTTTGTGTCCGAATACCACCCTGGCGCTGTGCGGTCGCGAGCTTGTCGCGAGCGAGCCGGGTTTTGATCTTCGTCGGCGGCGAAGACATACAGAGGTGGCGATTTTGACCATCGCGCGGGCTCGGTCCCGGTGGCGGGGCGGAACGTCCACCAAGGCAAGAGACTTGGGAGCGATGGAGGCGGGGCAAATGGTGACGACAATCCTCCTGACAGAACGACTGCATCGTCGCGATCAATTTGAAACGATGGCCCGTGCCGCGTCCTCCTGCAGTCGCGGTTTGAGGGCGGCGCCTAGCGGCTAAGGCCGTCGCGTCCGACTGCCGCGCGCGGCAGCTTCGGCTCTTCTCCTCGTTCCAATTCAGTGTGTTTGCGTCCCCGCTTTTCCGGGCAAGGGAGTGTTTTGCCCTCGCCCCAACCCGATCGGTTGAGCCCGTGATTCCTCAAAAGCAGCACGCCAACATGAACCATGAGCAGGACCGCTGGCAGCGCATCAAGGACCGCTTGCGCTTCGAGCTAGGCGAAGACGTATTCTCGAGCTGGTTCGGCCGGATGGAATGCGAAGGCGCCGAAGACGGTGCGGTCCGGCTGTCGGTGCCGACGCGCTTCCTGCGCAAGTGGATCCAATCGCATTACGCCGACCGTGTGCTGGCGCAATGGCAGGCCGAGGATCCGAACATCGGCCGCCTGGAATTGAGCGTCCGCTCGGCCGCCATCCGGCCGCCGATGCCGAAGCTCAAGCTGCCCGAAATGCCGGCATTGCCGCGCGAGCCTCGTGAGCCGGCGTCGTTCAACGGCGAACCACGCGCCAGCGTGCCGTTCATGTCGATGCACGACGCGCTTGGTGGTTCGCCGCTTGATCCGCGCCTGACATTCGACTCCTTCATTGTCGGCCGCTCGAACACGCTGGCTCACGCCGCCGCCAAACAGATCGCCATCAGCCGTCGCGGCGACCCGCTGATGTTCAATCCGCTCTACATCCATGCCGGCGTCGGGCTCGGCAA
>DASRET010000134.1:0-14162 GCA_035651875.1 Xanthobacteraceae bacterium | reverse complement strand
CGCCCGCAAGCGAGAGGTTCGCGGTAACGCGGATCGATCGTGGCGCTCGCCGCACTGGCCGCGGGTTCGGATGTGCTCATCCGAAGTGCCGGTGCGGATTCTACCCGTGCGCCGATCGGCGCTCCGCCTCCCTTCTTTTATGTGGAGGCAAAGAACTTGGGAATGGCGTTGGCAAAGCTCGGGCGCAAAGAAACGCGTCGCGAGAGCGATCTCGCTTATCCGCCCCCCCGCCGCTGCCGCGGCGCAGGGGAGGATGAAGGGGCGCGACGCTTGCGCTGCCGCGGCGACAATGGAAAAACACACGCCATGACCGACGACCTGCGCCGCGCCACCCGGGCCCTGATTTCCGTTTCCGACAAGAGCGGAATCGTCGCGTTCGCCCGCGCGCTGTCCGGCCATGGCATCGAGCTCATTTCGACCGGCGGCACCCACAAGGCGCTCGGCGACGCCGGGCTCGCGGTGATCGACGTTGCCGCGCTCACCGGCTTTCCCGAGATGATGGACGGCCGGGTCAAGACGCTGCATCCGGCCGTGCATGGCGGCCTGTTGGCGATGCGCGGCAACGCGCAGCACGTCGAGGCGATGCACGCGCATAACATCCGGCCGATCGATATCCTGGTGGTCAATCTTTATCCGTTCGAGGAGACCGTGGCGCGCGGCGCCGATTTCGCCGCCTGCGTCGAGAACATCGACATCGGCGGGCCGGCCATGATCCGCGCAGCGGCGAAGAACCACGACGACGTCGCAGTGCTGGTCGATGCTGCCGATTACGCGGCGCTGCTCGACGAGCTCACCCGCCACGGCGGCATGACCACCTTGGCGCTGCGCGGCCGTCTTGCCGCGAAGGCGTTTGCGCGCACCGCCGCCTATGACACCGCCATCGCCAACTGGTTCGCCGGCGCTCTGGACGAGGCCGCGCCGGACTATCGCAGCGTCGGCGGGCGGCTGATCGAGCGGCTGCGCTACGGCGAGAACCCGCATCAATCGGCGGCGTTCTACCGCACGCCCGACCTGCGCTTCGGCGTCGCCAGCGCGCGCCAGGCGCAGGGCAAGCAGCTTTCCTACAACAACATCAACGACACCGACGCGGCCTATGAATGCGTCGCCGAGTTCGATCCGGCGCGCACCGCGGCCTGCGCCATCATCAAGCACGCCAATCCGTGCGGTGTCGCCGAGGCCGAAAGTCTGCTCGATGCGTACCGGAAAGCGCTGGTCTGCGATCCGGTGTCGGCCTATGGCGGCATCGTCGCGCTCAACCGCACGCTCGATGCCGAGGCGGCGCGCGCCATCACCGAGATTTTCACCGAAGTCATCATCGCGCCCGATGCGACCGATGAAGCCATTGCGATCGTCGGCGCCAAGAAGAATCTGCGGCTCCTGCTCGCCGGCGGTCTGCCCGATCCGCGCGCGCCGGGACTGACGGCCAAAACCGTTGCCGGCGGCCTTCTGGTGCAAACGCGCGACAACGCCGTCGTCGAGGATATGGATCTGAAACCGGTGACCAGGCGCGCGCCGAGCAACGCCGAGCTGCGCGACCTGCGCTTTGCCTTCCGCGTCGCCAAGCATGTCAAGTCGAACACCATCGTGTACGCCAAGGATTGCGCCACGGTCGGCATCGGCGCCGGGCAGATGAGCCGCGTCGATTCCGCGCGCATCGCCGCCCGCAAGGCCGCCGACGCGGCGCAGGCGGCCGGCTGGCCGGAGCCGGCGACCAAAGGCTCCGTGGTCGCGTCCGACGCGTTCTTCCCATTCGCCGACGGCCTTCTGGTCGCGATCGAGGCCGGCGCCACCGCGGTGATCCAGCCGGGCGGCTCGGTACGCGACGACGAGGTCATCAAGGCCGCCGACCAGCACGGCATCGCCATGGTGTTCACCGGCACGCGGCATTTCCGGCATTGAAGGCGTAGCGAGCGCTACGTGCGGAGTTTCGTTGGGATGATGTACAGCGACAGCGAATACGCAGAGCGTTCCCCTCCCCCTTGCGGGGAGGGGTTAGGGGTGGGGGTCGTGAGGCGATTCACTGCCGTCGACGCTTGCGCCTCGCCTCCCGACCTCCACCCCAACCCTCCCCGCAAGGGGGAGGGAGCGCGCAACGCTTGCCGCACCTCTGTCGATTCGATCTCGCGTATTTTAGATTCTCTTCGCGCCACAAAGCTTGGACTGCTCGCGGTGAGCGCTGCTCTGGCTCTGTGCGCTACGCATGATCGCGCCATGGCGGCCGACAATGGGGGGCTGCCGATATTGTCGGCGTGTCAGCCGGCGACGCAGCCGGTGCTGCCGCAGCGCTGGCGCGCGGTCGGGCTGATGCTGCCGTACTTGCGCGAGCAGCTCGTGGTCGGCGAGTTCGTGCGCGACGGCGCGGCCCACGCGATGCGCGCCACGCTCACCGGCCTGCAATCGGGTACGCTCGATCTGCTCATCACCGACAAGGACACCTATCGGCTGAGCGGGCCGCACGATGCGCCGAACGCCTGCAAGGCGCTCGGCCACAAATACGATCCGCCGCCCGACAGCTGGCTCGACGCCAAATCGAGCTGCGACGGCGAAGCGCCGGTCGGTACCAAAGCGACGCAATGGTGGAAGACCGCGGCGCCGGATGGCCGCGCCGTTTGGCAATGGTACCGCACCGACAACCGGCTGCCGTGGCGCATCATGTTTCCGAGCCGCACTGCCGAGCCGGCGGTGATCGGCGATTATGCGATGACGTACTTCCCGACATTCACGCCGCTTGCCGACACCAATCTCGCCCGCTTGCGCGATTTCTGCGCGGCGAAGGCGCAGCAGGTGACGCCGGCGGAGCTTGCTGCGTCCACCGCGCCGGAGCTGATGGCGATCGGCAGCGACATCGATGCGGCGGAGCGTGAAAAACGCGTGCAAGCGCTCATTCCGGGCCTGAGCCGGCAAGCTTGCCCGGCCATGAGCAATCCGCCGCACTGGCCGAACCAGTTCGTGATGACGGCGATCCTCACGCCGATTCAGTTTCGGTTCACGCCGCTGCCGACCATGCTGTATTACGACTGGGAGGGCGCCGGCACGCTGGTCGGCCAAATGAACGAGTCGCGCACCTTGCCGCCGCGGCTCGAGCTGCAGAGCATACAAACGAGAGGCGTCGGCTACGGCATCGAGCGCCTGCCGAACGGCGTGTTCGCCTGCAAAGCCGCGACACCGGGCGTGGTGCGGCCGAACTGGATGAGCGCCGCGCAATGCGAATGCAGCGGCGTCATCGATCACAATGCCGATTTCGGCGCCAACGAAGTCAGCGTCATCCGCGCCTGTCCGGTGAAGGGCGAGGGGCTCCACGTCAATTGGAGCTGGTACACGACGCAGGGCCGCCCGATTCTGTTCACCGAGCCGGAAGCGATCGGGCTCGGGCTGAACATCGCCGACTATCATCGCTGGCTGCCGGGCGTGAAAATGTCGGCCGACGCGTTTGCGCTGCCGGCGATCTGCACGCCCGAAGCGGTGCGCTTCGGCCTGCCGCCGGTCGGCGATGGCTTGCCGCCGGAGAAGACGGAGAATTGCTCCGATTGCCACACGACGCGGCAATGAGGTCGCATCCGAGCCGGCGCGGCTTCGTCAAAGGCACCGCCGCGGCCGGAGCGGGCCTTGTGCTCGGCTTTCATGTGCCGCTGCCGGACTCAGCGTTCGCACAAAATGATGTGCTTGCACCGAACGCGTTCGTGCGCATCGCGCCCGACAACACCGTCACGATCATCTGCAAGCATCTCGAGTTCGGCCAGGGCATCTACACCGGGCTCGCCACCTTGCTGGCCGAAGAGCTCGATGCCGATTGGGCGCAGATCAGGGTGGAGGCGGCGCCGGCCGATGCCGCGCATTACAACAATTTGTTCTGGGGACCGCTGCAGGGCACCGGCAACAGCTCGTCGATTGCCAACTCGGCCGGCCAGATGCGCCAGGCCGGCGCGATGGCGCGCCTGATGCTGGTGCAGGCCGCGGCCGCGGCATGGAACGTGCCGGCTGACGAGATCGCGGTGCACCAAGGCGTGCTCGCCCATGCGCGCGCGGGCAAGCGCGGCAACTTCGGCGAATTCGCCGCAAGCGCGGCCAAGGTGCCGGTGCCGTGGAGCGTGACGCTCAAACAGCCGACGGCGTTCACGCTGATCGGCAAGCGCGTGCCGCGCCTCGACACGCGCGAGAAGATAAACGGCAGCGCGCAGTATGCGCTCGACGTCAGACGCCCCGGGCTGCTGACCGCGCTGATCGCGCGGCCGCCGCGGTTCGGCGCGCGCATCAAGAGCATCGACGACAGCGCCGCGCGCGCGGTCAAAGGCGTGGTCGAGATCGCCAGCGGCGCCGGCATGGTGGCGGTGATCGGCCGCGGCTACTGGCCGGCCAAAAAGGGTCGCGATGCGCTCAAGATCGAATGGGACGAGACGGCTGCGGAAACGCGCGGCAGCACCGACCTGCTCGCGGCTTATCGCGAGTTGCGCGAAAAACCCGGCACTGTGCTCCGCAACGACGGCGATGCCGAAGCGGCGTTCGCCGGCGCCGCCAAAACCTTCGCCGCCGATTACGAATTTCCCTATCTGGCGCATGCGCCGATGGAGCCGCTGAACTGCACGGTCGAGCTCGCTGCGGACCGCTGCACCATCTGGTCCGGCTCGCAGATACAGACCCTCGACCAGGGCATTGCCGCGCAGATCAGCGGGCTCAAACCCGAGCAGGTCGAGGTGCGCACCTTGTTCGCCGGCGGCAGCTTTGGCCGGCGCGCGGTGCAGACCGTGGTCGCCGAAGCGGTCGCCATCGCCAAGGCGTTCGGCGGCCGCGTGCCGGTGCGGGTCATGTTCAGCCGCGAGGACGATATTGCGGGCGGCTATTACCGGCCGCTGTTCGTGCATCGCCTGCGCGCCGGGCTCGACGGCGCCGGCCGCATCGTCGGCTGGCAGCATCGCATCGTCGGCCAGCCGACGTCGCAAACTTCGGGCAATCGCGATTCCTCGCTCGCCCAAGGCTCGGCGTCGCTGCCCTATGCGATCGCCAACGTGACCGTCGAGGCGCATCCGACCAAGGTCGGCGTGCCGGTCATGTGGTGGCGCTCGGTCGGCGCTTCGCACAGCGGCTATGCGGTCGAAACGTTCATCGATGAACTGGCCGCCGGCGCGAACAAAGATCCGGTGGAGTTTCGTCTGTCGTTGCTGTCGGCGCAGCCGGCCGCCGCTGCCGTGCTGACGCTCGCGGCAGAAAAAGCCGGCTGGGGCCGGCCGCTGCCCGCCGGCCGCTTTCGCGGCATAGCGCTCCAGGAGTGGGTCGGCACCCGGGTGGCGCAGGTTGCGGAGATCAGCCTCGACGGCGGCATGCTGAAAGTCGAGCGCGTGGTCTGCGCGGTCGATTGCGGCACCGCGATCAATCCCGACATCGTCGCGGCGCAGATGGAAGGCGGCATCGCGTTCGGACTTGCCGCCGCGCTACGCGGCGCCATCACGCTGACTGCCGGCAAGGTCGACCAATCGAACTTCCACGATTACCAGCCGCTGCGCATGGCCGACATGCCGCGCGTCGAAGTCCACATCGTGCCGTCGACCCGGCCGCCGAGCGGGGTGGGGGAATCAGGCGTGCCGGCCATCGCGCCCGCCGTCGCCAACGCGCTCTACGCCGCGACCGGCCAGCGTGTCCGTAGCCTGCCGTTTGCCGGGCAGAGCTTCGCGCCGAAGTAAGTTCGCGACATCGGGTATGAGTTACCTTTTCACCGGATCGTCGCCGTTCGGGTTCTGGAACGAGAACGCGGTCTGATAGCCGGGCCTCGCCTGGATGCGCGCCCACCAGTCGGCGACGCGCGGCCGGCGCGCTTCGGAAATCATCTGTGGTCGCGCCAGGACCTCGATGCGGTTGATCATCGGAGCCATAGCGATGTCGGCCAGCGTGAACATGTTTCCGGCGAGCCACGGGCCGCCGGCGAGCGCGCCTTCCATCTGGTCGAGCAAATAATCGAGCTTGGCGTAGGCTTCGTTCTCCTCGTCGGCCGACACGCCGACCTCGACCCTGCGCTTGAGCCGAAGCGCAATCATCGGATTGGGGCAGCGCAGCGCCGCGGCCATCTGCTCCTCTTTCGAGTAGCGCCGGTCCATGCGTTTGGCGTGCCGCGGATTGTGCGAGCAGACGTTGACGTTCCAATGCGCCAGCTCTTCGGAATTGTAGACCCAGAGCCGCATCCGGGAGCGGGCATACGAGTCGTCCGGGCGGAGCGGCATCTGCTGCGGGAATACGTCCTCGAGATATTCCAGGATGATGTTGGATTCGATCAGGATGTTGCCGTCATGATCGAGGGTGGGAACCACAGCCTTGGGATTGAGCGCGGTGTAGGCCGGTTCATAGTTCTCGAATGCAAAGAGATCGATGTGCCGGCTCTCCCAGGGCAGCGCCTTCTCGGCGAGGCACATGCGGACCTTCTGCGAGCACACCGAACTCCAATAATGATAGAGCTTGAGCATTCGTTCTGGTCCCCTTGCTGCGCGGCCCGGATGCGGGCGCATTCAGCCCTTCAGTCCGCCCATCTTGCAAATGTATTTCCACTCATCCGCCGACACCGGCTGCACCGAAAGCCGCGCGTATTTGACCAGCGCCATGGCTTTGAGTTTCGGATCGGCCTTGATGGCGGCAAGCATCACCGGCTGCGGCAGCGGCTCGACGGCGCCGGTGGTGATGGCGACCCACGGCTCGCCCTTGGCGGCGGTCGGATCGGGATAATGCTCGCGCAACACTTCGCCGATGCCGACGACCTGCTTCTCCTTGCCGGTGTGGTAGAAGAAAAATTTTTCGCCCTGCTTCATCTCTTTCAGATGCTTGCGCGCAATAAAATTGCGCACGCCGCTCCACGGCTCGCCTTTCTTGCCGCGCGATACCTGGTCGTTCCAGGAGAACTCTTCCGGCTCGGTCTTCAACAGCCAATACGCCATGATCATTCCTCCGCCCGCAATGGCCGCGTCAGCAGCGATTCGATCGCCTCGTCGACGCTCATCTGTTCGTTCAGCACCGCATCGACCGCGGCCGAGATCGGCATGTCGACGTCGCGCTCGCGCGCCATCTCGAGCAGCACCGGCGCGGTGAACACGCCTTCGGCGAGGCCGCCGTGGATTTCGCCGGGGCGCTGGCCGCGGCCGAGCGCCATGCCGAACGAGAAATTGCGCGATTGCGGGCTCGAGCATGTCAGCAGCAAATCGCCGAGGCCGGACAGACCCATCAGCGTCTCCGGCTTGGCGCCGTAGGCGCGGCCGAAGCGCGCCAGCTCGGCAAAGCCGCGGGTGGTCAGCGCCGCTGCGGCGCTGGCGCCGAGCCCGCGGCCGGCGACGATGCCGGCGGCGATCGCCAGCACGTTCTTGGCGGCGCCGCCGATCTCGACGCCGCGCACGTCGGTCGCGTGATAGGGCCGAAAATTCGCCGAGCCGATGGCGTGAGCAAGCGCGGCGGCGAGCTTGGGGTCGTCCGCGGCGAGCGTGACGGCAGTCGGCAGGCCGCGCGCCACGTCGATGGCGAAGCTCGGCCCGGACAGGATCGCAGGCACGGCTTGCGGCGCGCATGCGGCGAGCACGTCGGTCATGAACCGTTTGTTGCCGCGCTCAATACCCTTGGCGCAGACGATCACAGGCGTATCGGCTGCGACGAGCGGCGCCAGTTTTGTTGCGGCGCTGCGCACCGCCTGCGCCGGAACGACCAGCAGGATCGCTTCGGCGCGCGCCGCCTCGGCCAGATCGGGCGCAATGGCAATCTCATCCGGAATGCGCACGCGCGGGAGAAACAAGCTCTCGCGCTTCTTCGCGAGATTCTCGGCATTCTCCGCATCGTGTTCCCATAGCGTCACCTTGCGCCCGGCGCGCGCGCAGGTCAGCGCCAGCGCTGTGCCCCAGGCGCCGGCGCCGATGACCGCGATGGTGTCGAATGCCATGGTCGGAGCCGCTAGAGCGCTTCGCCGCGCAGCAGCTTCGGCACGTCGCCGAACAGGCCGGCGGCTTCGCGCATGAACAGCCGCTTCAACCCGGGCAGGCGGTCGACCATGCCGAGACCGACGTCGCGGACGAGGCGCAGCACATCGGAGCGGTTGGAGAACAGCCGGTTCAGTCCGTCGGTGGCGAGCCCCATGGTCATCGTATCGAAGCGGCGCCAGCGCTGATAGCGCTCCAGCACTGTGGCGGCGCCGGGATCGAGGCCGAGCCGCGCGGCATCGACGATCACTTCGGCCAAGGCGGCGATGTCTTTAAGTCCCATGTTGAGGCCTTGGCCGGCGATCGGATGGATGACGTGGGCGGCGTCGCCGGCAAGCGCAATGCGCTCGGCGACGAAGGAGCGCGCCACGAAAAAGCCGAGCGGCAGCGCGCGCCGCGCGCCGACCACATCGATCTCGCCGAGATGTAGCTTGAAGCGCCGCTCCAGCTCGTCGTGGAAAGCGGCATCGGGCAGCGCCACGATGCGCTCGGCTTCGCGTGCCTGCTCCGTCCACACGATGGAGGAGCGGCGGCCCTTGAGCGGCAGGATCGCGAACGGGCCGGCGGGCAGAAAATGCTCCTCGGCGCGCCCGTTGTGGTCGCGCTCGTGGCCGACCGTCGTGACGATCGCCGACTGCGGATAATCCCAGCCATGCGTCGCGATGCCGGCCGTCTGGCGGATGGTCGAGCGCGCGCCATCGGCGGCGACCAGCAAGCGCGCGGCCATCGTCGTGCCGTCGGCAAACCGTACGTCGACGTTTTGCGGCTGAGCAGAGAAGCTCGCTACCGCGGTCGCGCGCAAGTCGATGCCAAGCTCGCGCGACTTTGCTTCCAGCGCCGCGACCAGACGGCGATTTTCGATCATGTGGGCGAACGGCTCGCCGGCCTCGATGTCGCCTTCGAAGCTGAGAAACACCGGCCGTACCGCGTCGCTGAGGCGGCTGTCGGTGACCACCATGTCGAGGATCGGCTGCGCTTCTTCGGCCACGTTCGGCCACACGCCGATGGTCTCGAACAGGCGCCGCGCCGCGGCAATGATGGCCGAAGCGCGCGCGTCACCGGCATGGCTTCGCCCCAGCGACGGATCGGCAACCGCAATGCCAAACGTCGGGCCGAGCGCCTGGCGCAATGCGATCGCCAAGGTCAGGCCGGTAAAACCGCCCCCCGCGATCAGCACGTCGGTGTCGCTACGCGTCATGCTCACGTCCCTATCACGTCCTTACATGGCGCTTGCGCGCGTTGCTCGACAGGGGCTTTATCTTAGCACGTTCCATTTCGCTTTGTGCCCTGGAGAGACAATGTCTTCCGCCGTCAAAGGATTGCTGGAAATTCTCGATCTGGAGCCGCTCGAGCTCAATCTGTTCCGCGGGCGTTCGCCGCAGGACCGCTGGCAGCGCGTGTTCGGCGGCCAGGTGATCGGCCAAGCGCTGGTCGCGGCCTGCCGCACGGTTGCGGATGTGGCGCTGCGTCCGCCGCATTCGCTGCACGCTTATTTTCTGCTCGGCGGCGATCCCAAGGTGCCGATCATCTACGAAGTCGATCGCATCCGCGACGGCCGCAGCTTTACGACGCGGCGCGTGGTGGCGATCCAGCACGGCCACGCCATCTTTTCCATGTCGGTGTCGTTTCATCTGCATGAGGAGGGGCTCTCGCATCAGGTGAAGATGCCCAACGTGCCGATGCCAGAAGCGCTGCCGACCGAGGCCGAGATGAAGGAGAAAGTCTGGCCGCTGATGCCCGAGCCGGTGCGCCGCTACTACGAGCGCGAGCGGCCGATCGAGCTGCGGCCGGTCGAACTCGGCCGCTATCTCGGCGAGAAATCCGAGGACGGCCGCTTCCACGTCTGGATCCGCGCCACCGGCAGCTTGCCGGACGTGCCGGCGATTCACCAATGCGTGCTGGCCTACGCGTCCGACATGATGCTGCTCGACTCGGCGCTGATCCCGCACGGTCGCAGCGTGTTCGACAAGGACATCATGGGCGCGAGCCTCGATCATGCGCTGTGGTTTCACCGGCCGTTCCGCGCCGACGAGTGGCTCCTGTACGCGCAGGACAGTCCGAACCTCGCCGGCTCGCGCGGCTTCTCCCGCGGCCTGATCTTCGCCCGCGACGGCACGCTGATCGCCTCGGTGGCGCAGGAGGGTTTGCTGCGCCAGCGGCGGAAGACGGAGTGATCTTTCCCGCTCATTCCCGCGAAAGCGGGAATCCAGGAATACACTCCAACTAACAAACATGTCAGCTGGGTCCCCGCTTTCGCGGGGACGAGCGGTGGGAGCAACTCACGTCGGATTCTCCAAACTAAACGTCTGCGAATCGTCGTCGTAGGCGTAGAGCTCGGCGAAGCGGCCCCAGGCGGTGACGGCGCGCAGGGTGTGCTCGGCGTCCTCGGTCGACATGTGGTCTTCCAGCTCGTCGAGGAAGCGGCTCTTTGGCGCGACGTGATTGGCGCGTTCCTGCAGCACGCGGCGCAGGTGGGCGGCGAGCGGCACGTAGGCAAGGAGCTGGCGCTGGAATAGTTTTTTGCGGTCGTCCATGCCGGCTTCGGCGAACTGCTTGCCGGCATCGGTGAGCTTGATGTCGCCGCCTTCGATCTCGGCGAGATGCAGAAGCTGCAGCGACTCGGCGACCGGAAACAGATCGTCGACCTCCATGTGCAGTTCGTCGCCCAGTACCGGCAGGTCGGCCTTGCCGTTATAGGGCTGGCCGGCGACGGTCTCCATCAGGCCCGACAGCAGGTTGGCGGAGACGCGCGGCAGCACCGTGTTCAGCGTGGCCGTCGCGCCGACCTGCAGCGGCGCCGGTTTGCGCGCCGTCATGGCGACGTAAATCGTCTCGACCAGATCGCGGAATTGCGGATCGAGCCGGTTGCGCGGCTGTCGCAGGTCGACCTTGATATCGTTGATGATGCGCGCCGGATTGGTCGAGAACAACAAGATGCGGTCGCACATCAGCACCGCCTCCTCGATGTTGTGGGTGACGATGATGACGCCCTTGATCGGCAGCTTGCCGTCGCCCCACAACTCGAGGAAGTCGGTGCGCAAGGTCTCGGCGGTCAGCACGTCGAGCGCCGAGAACGGCTCGTCCATGAGCAAAATGTTGGGATCGACCACGAGCGCGCGGGCAAAGCCGACGCGCTGGCGCATGCCGCCGGACAGCTCGCGCGGAAACGCCGACTCGTAACCGTCGAGGCCGATCAGATCGATGGCGGCGAGCGCGCGGCGGCGGATCTCGGCCTCGGGCAGGCCGAGCGCCTCGAGCCCAAGCTGCACGTTTTCCAGAACCGTCAGCCAGGGAAACAGCGCGAACGACTGGAACACCATGCTGACGCCGGGCGGCGGCCCTTCGATGCGGTGACCCAGATAGGTGATGCTGCCGTAGGTCGGTTGCGCCAGCCCGGCGATCAGCCGCAGCAGGGTCGATTTGCCGGAACCGGTGCGGCCCAGAAGCCCGACGATCTCGCCTTGCTGCATGCGGAATTGGATGTGGTCGAGCACCAGATGCTCGCCGCCATCGGCGCGCGGGAACGATTGACAACAATCGGCAATTTCGAGCAGGGCGTCGGACATGGCGTTAGCTCATCCTGTTCGTTTCATCCAAGCCGGAATTTGCGTTCGGCGTAGAAGTAGAGCGGGCGCCAGAACGTCCGGTTGACGACGACGACATAGAAACTCATCACCGCGATGCCGAGCACGATGTGCTGAAAGTTGCCGAGCTCGGTCTCCCGCGCGATGTAGGCGCCGAGCCCGGCGGCCTGCAGGTGCTGGTCGCCCCACGACGCCACCTCGGCGACGATGCTGGCGTTCCACGATCCGCCCGAGGCGGTAATGGCGCCCGTGACATAATAGGGAAAAACCGCAGGCAGCGCGATGCGCCGCCACCACAGCCAGCCGCCGACCCGCAGGTTGGCCGCGACCGCGCGCATCTCCGCGGGGATCGCCGCGGCGCCGGCAATCACATTGAAGAAAATGTACCACTGGGTGCCGAGCACCATCAGCGGGCTCAGCCAGATGTTCGGATCGGCATGCAACGCGACGATCGCCGAGACGACGAGCGGAAACAAAAGGTTGGCCGGAAATGCGGCGAGAAACTGCGCCACCGGCTGAAAGATGCGGGCGGCGCGCGGCCGCGTGCCGATCCACACCCCGATCGGCACCCAGATGACGCTCGCCAGCGCGATCAGCACGATCACACGGATGAGCGTGTAAAGCCCGAGCAGCAGCGTGATGCCGACGTCGGACAGCGTGATGCCCGCGATGGCAAAGCGCACCAGAAGCGCCAATGCGGCCGCTGCGGCAAGAACAATGAGGCCGTTCCAGACCAGTGTGACCCAGCCGCGCTGTTGTGCGCGCTCCGGCTTCGCCGCCGCGCGGTCGAACCAATGCGTCTGCAACGAGCGCCGCCACAGCACCGCGAACGGCTCGGTGGCGCGGTCGACCAGGCGCGAGCGGCGCAGCACGTCGAACACCCAGGAGCGCGGCGGCAGCACGCCGGCCTCCTGCTCGAAGCGGAAACGGTCGGCCCACGCCACCAGCGGCCGAAACAGGAGCTGATCGTAGATCAGGATCACGATCAGCATGGTGCCGATCGCCCACCACACGGCGCGCAGATCGCGATGCTCGATGGCGAGCGCGATGTAAGAGCCGACGCCGGGCAGGGTCACGGTGGTGTTGCCGACGCTGATCGCCTCCGACGCCACCACGAAGAACCAGCTGCCGGACATCGACATCATCATGTTCCAGATCAGCTGCGGCATGGCGAACGGCACGTCGACTCGCCAGAAATGCATCCACGGGTTCAGCCGGAAGGTGCGCGACGCCTCGTTCAGCTCGGCCGGCACGGTGCGCAGCGACTGATAGAAGCTGAACGCCATGTTCCAGGCCTGGCTGGTGAAGATCGCGAAAATGGCGGCGAATTCGGCGCCGAGCACGCGGCCGGGCGCCAGCGCCATGAAGAACACCACCGTGATCGAGATGAAGCCGAGGATCGGCACCGACTGCAGGATGTCGAGCAGCGGCACCAGGAGCCGCTCGGCGCGCTTGTTCTTGGCCGCGAGCGTCGCATAGGTGAAGGTGAAGAGCAGCGACAGCACCATCGCGATCAGCATGCGCAAGGTGGTGCGCGCGGCGTATTCGGGCAGATTGCGCGGATCGAGCGACGGCGGCTGCTTCTGCAATTCGGCGAGCGGCTCGAACAGGTGGCGGCTCGCCTCGCCGAGGAAGACCAGGAGCCCGAGCACCAAGAGCACCGCGAGCACGTCCCAGCGGCTGAACAAGCGGGCCCAGCCACCGACCGAAATGGGGACGAATACCCGCATGCCCTGTGCCTAAATCTCAGTGCTCGATGGTCATCGCAGTGTCGCAAAAGTGGCGGAGCGCCGGCCGAGGATCGCGGCAGGCCGTGACGACATAACATTGTTCCCGCGTCGTTCAACCTTTTATCGGAGCGCTACCCCATAACCCTCATCCTGAGGCGCGAGCCAACGGGTCCGGCCCGAAGTGGCCGGCCCGATGACAAGCTCCGCGAGCCTCGAAGGATGCAGGCCATCCAAATCGGCTTTAGCCGATTTGGACACTACGCCTACCGAAATCGGGCTTACCCGATTTCGGATGCGCCTCGGCCTTCATCCTTCGAGGCCCGCGCTACGCGCGGGCACCTCAGGATGAGGTTTATGGGCAAGGCAAGCGTCCGCGTTCTCGCGATGCGGTGCATCCGAGGTTTTGGGCACGGCACGGGGTAAGACGCCGGGCGGGATCGCGTCACGCCGAAGTTTTGAGACCGGGCGGTAGGACCGGCTTCGGCTCGATCACGCTGGGCGCACGACCGGATCGCGGAATGCGCGATCCGGCAAGCGAATGGCGAATGGCGAATAGCGAATGGAAGTTTTTGGTCTCGTACTCTTTGCTTCTATTCGCTACTCGCCATTCACCACTCGCCAATAAAACAAGGCAGGCGGAACGCCGGCAGACGCCACCCCACCAATCCGCACCATCGGGTGCGGCGCGCGCCCTGCGGGGCGCGCTGCGCCTACCGGCGTTCCACCGCGGTTCTCGTGGCAGCGAACCAACGCCGCCACTCAGCTCCAGACGCGCTTCCTGGGACGTGACTTCGGCGGCCGTTACTCCGCCGTCACCTGTCCCAGTCCAGCGATCCAATCGCAGGCCGGTCGTAATGCCGGCCGGGCGTTTTCCCGAAGCCGCCCGGGAGCGGAGGTGACGAGCCCCTGCC
>DASRET010000133.1:0-53440 GCA_035651875.1 Xanthobacteraceae bacterium | reverse complement strand
AGCAATGCGCGAATGCGACGGTCGTCGTCGACCACCAGAAGATGCGGCGCATCATCGGCGGGATCGGGCGCAGACTTGGGCGCGGCTCGTTGCGTTGCCTCGGCTGACAATGTCATTGGCCGCCGTTCCGCGCCCGGCCATTGGCAAGCGAATCGGAATGTGCGATCAGGCGCAGCACCCGCTCGCGGTCTTGCGCATCGATCATGCCGGCGAGAAAGCGCCGCGCCGCCTCGCGCGCGCCTGGGCCGAGATCGGCGATCACGCGCGCAATGCGTGCGGTCTGCAGACCGGCAAGTTTCAACGCCAGCCCCTCCCCCGCCGCGGTGACGTAGAGGAGCCGCTGACGACGATCGTTGGCGCCCTCTTTTTGCACGATGTAGCCTTCGTCGATCAGCTGCTTGAGCACGCGGCCCAGCGATTGCTTGGTGATCTTCAAGATCTCCAATAGCTCGGCAACCTTCATTCCGGGATTGCGGTTGACGAAGTGCAGCACCCGATGATGGGCGCGGCCAAAACCAAGCTTCGCCAGGACCTCGTCGGGATCGCCGACAAAATCGCGGTAGGCAAAGAACAGAAGCTCGATCAGGTCCCAGCAGGGTGCCGATGTCGGCGCAACTGTGTCGTCCAGCGCCGCTGGAAGGCTGGGTTTGGGTCGGGTGGTGAGGCTTACGTCCGCCATTATGTCAGCACTGTTGACATATTTTCGGTTGGTTGTTAAGACAAGGACGCGTTATCACGACGGCATCTCGCCCCTGACCCGCGCCCTGCGGTTCTCGAAGGGGGCGGCCGAAACCATACCGGGAGTTCTGCCCCGACGCAAAAGCGCGCCGCCGGTCGCCCCGCCCCGGGGCGAAACGCTGACGCGACGACTTCCGCAAGGAGGCACTAGCAATGGCCGTGGCCTTCGACCAACGTTCCGATGTGATCTGGTTTGACGGCAAGCTCATTCCCACCGTCGATTGCAAGATCAGCGTCCTCACCCACGGCCTGCATTACGCCAGCTGCGTGTTCGAGGGCGAGCGCGCCTATGGGGGCGAGATTTTCGAATGCACCGCCCACAGCGAGCGGCTCAAGCGCTCGGCCCAGGTGCTCGACTTTGAAATCGCTTACAGCGTTGCTGAAATAGACGCCGCCAAGCGCTTGGTCCTGGAGAAGAATAACCAGAAGGACGCCTACGTCCGGCCGATCGCCTGGCGCGGCTCCGAGGCGCTCGGCGTCTCGGCCCAGAACAACAAGATCCATCTCGCCATCGCCACCTGGGAATGGCCGAGCTACTTCGACCCGGAGCAGCGCCTCAAAGGCATCCGGCTCGACCACGCCGAGTATCGGCGGCCCGACCCGAAAACCGCGCCGTGCCTCGCCAAGGCCGCCGGCCTCTACATGATCTGCACCATCTCCAAGCACCGCGCCGAACAGCGCGGCTATGCGGATGCGATGATGCTCGATTGGCAGGGCCGCGTCGCCGAATGCACCGGCGCCAACATCTTCTTCATCAAGGACGGCAAGATTCACACCCCGATCGCCGATTGCTTCCTGGCCGGCATCACCCGCGCCACCGCGATCGCGCTCGCCCGCCGCCGCAACATCGAGGTGGTCGAGCGGCGCATCATGCCCGAGGAGCTGTCGGGCTTCTCCGAGTGCTTCATCACCGGCACCGCCGCCGAGATCACGGCGGTGTCCGAAATCGCCGAGTGGAAGTTCACGCCCAGCCGCATCACCCAGACCTTGATGGCCGACTACACCGCCGAGGTGAAGCCGAAAGGCAAGGCCGCGGCGGCATAACGCTCGGCGGAGGGCACGCAGGCCCATGCGTAAGCTCCTCCGCGTCGCTCTCGCCGCTGCCACACTCTGGGCAATACAGGCTTCGCCGCTGCGCGCCGCCTCGTTCGAGGAAGGGCTGACCGCCTTTAATTCCGGCGATTTCTCCCACGCCTTCTCGATCTGGTGGCGGCTGTCGCGCGACGGCGACGCCAAGGCCCAAGCCTCGCTCGGCTTCCTGTACTATTCCGGCAAGGGCGTGCGGCGCGACGACCATCAATCGCTGTACTGGTTTCGCCAAGCCGCGGAGGCCGGACAGCCCACCGCGCAATTTTTTCTCGGGCTACAATATTTCTTCGGCCGCGGCGTGGCCCGCGACCTCGCCCAGGCCTATTCGTGGTGCGATATCGCGCTCACCAACGGCTATTCGCAGGGCCTGTCCTGCCGCGATGCCGTCGGGCGCAAGATGACGCCGGACGACGAGCGCCGCGCGAGCGAGCTCAGCGCGGAATTTTTCCGCACGCACCCATTCCGCAACTGACATTAACCCTGCTCGCTGCCGCTTATTCCCACCGCCGGCGCGGCGCAGCGACTCCGGTTCGGACCCGCCACATTCGGCTTGAAGCGCCGTCCGATTTGGCGCAATCTTTCTGCGCAAACCAGCACTATTGCCCGAATAACGCGCCGGCCTTTCGCCACGAATTGCCGGTACGACGGGATCGAGGAAAACGCGCAAGGAGAAGGCAATGGCAGACGATTGCCGGACCGCGCATGCCGACAACGCGCATGCGCACGACGATCACCATGCGGCGAGCGATGGCCCGCTGTCGGAGATCGCTCGGCTCAAGGCTTCGCGACGCAGCTTCATCAAAGGCGTCATCGCGTCGGGCGCGACGATCGGCGCGACCGGCTATCTGTTCCGCTCGGGCTCGGCGCAGGCGCGTAGCGTCGGCGCCGTCGAACGCCTGGTCAGCCTCAACGTCAACGGCCAGGTGCGCCGCGTCGACGTGCTGCCGCACGAGACGCTCGCCAACACGCTGCGCTACAAGCTCGGCCTGACCGGCACCAAGCTGTCCTGCGACCGCGGCGAATGCGGCGCCTGCACGGTGATCGCCGACGGCACGACGATCTATTCGTGCACCACGCTCACCCACGCGGTTGCCGACAAGAAGATCACCACCATTGAAGGCATCGCCAAGAACGGCGAGCTGCATCCGGTGCAGAAAGCCTTCATCGCCGAAATCGGCCCGCAATGCGGCTTCTGCACGCCGGGCCAGGTCATGTCCGCCGTGGCGCTCTTGGCCGTCAATCCGCACCCGACAATCGAAGAAGCCCGCCGGGCCATGTCCGGCAACCTGTGCCGATGCGGTTCGTACAACCAGTATCTGGCAGGCGTGATGCGCGCGGCGAAGGGAGGCTGAAATGGCTGATTACAAGCTCGTCGGCAAAAACTTTACCCCGCCGGACCTCGTCGCCAAGGTGACGGGCACCGCGAAATATTCCGAAGACTTCCAAGCCGAAGGCATGCTGCACGCCAAGCTTCTGGTGTCGCCGATGCCGCACGCGCGGGTGCGCAACATCGACACCTCGGCGGCGCTGAAGATGAAGGGCGTGGTCGCCATCATCACGCCGGACGACGTGCCGCAATTCCCGCCGCCGGTCGATCCGATCCTCTACCGCGAGCCGGTCTATGCGGGCGCGCCGATCGTGGCCGTCGCTGCTGAATCTGAGGAAATCGCCGCAGCCGCGGTCGAGGCCATCAAGGTCGACCTCGAGCAGCTCGACCACGTGGTCGATCCGCTCGACTCGCTCTATCCGGGCGGCGTCAACGCGTTCTCCGGCGGCAACGTCGCCAACGTCAAGCTGCCGCTGCAGACGGTGAAATGGACGGCCAAGGATTTCTCCGGCTTCGACCAGGGCAACATGCCGTTGGGCAAGCCGGCGGAGGAGTGGCACTACGGCGATCTCGATGCCGGCTTTGCCAAGGCCAAAGTCATCGTCGAACGCAGCTTCCAGACCGCGGGCACCTCGCATCACTCGATGGAGGCCCGCTCCAACATGTCGTATTGGCAGAACGGCAAGTGCTACGTGCACGGCTCGATGCAGAGCCAGTCGTTCGTGGTGCCGAATATCGCGCGTTACCTCGGCATCAAGCCGGACGAGGTCGTCTTCATCGCCGAGTATTGCGGCGGCGGCTTCGGCTCCAAGGGCACCGGCTATCCGCTGGTGTCGATCTCCGGGCACTTGTCGAAGAAGGCCAACGGCCGCCCGGTCATGCTGCGTCTCTCCCGCGAGGAAGAGTACGCCAACGGCTCCGGCCGCGCCGGCTTCCAGGGCTGGGCCAAGATCGGCTTTGCCGAGAACGGCCGCATCACGGCGCTCGACGTGTTCGTGGTGCAGGACAACGGCCCGAACATCGGCTTCTGGGACTTCCGCAACGCCGGCGAGACCTCGCAGATCGTCTATCAGCCGGAAGCGATGCGCTGGCGCGGCACCGCCGTGCTGACCAACACGCCGCCGCGCGGTCCGCAACGCGGCCCGGGCGAGAACCAGACCGCGATGACCATGGAGCCGCTGCTCGACGAAGCCGCGCGCAAGCTCGGCATCGATCGGCTGGAAATCCGCCGCATCAACGCCCCGGACAATGACGGCTTCGAAGGCGAAGACGCCAAGGGCAAGCTGACCAGCGCCTATCTGAAGGACGCGCTGCTCAAGGGCGGCGAGCTGTTCAACTGGGAGGAAAAGAAAAAGCTCTCAGGTAAGCGCAACGGCAACAAGGTGATCGGCGTCGGCATCGGCAGTGCGTTCCATGCCGGCGGCTCGAACGGCTTCGACGGCATCGTCCGCATCCTGCCGGACGGCAAGCTGTACGTGCATCAGGGCGTCGGCAATCTCGGCACCTACTCGTATGCATCGACGGCGCGCATTCCGGCCGAGGTGCTCGGCTACGACTGGGACAGGGTCGTCATCGTCCGTGGCCGCACCGACAACCACCTGCCGTGGATGATCGGCCAGTTCGGCTCCAACACCACGTTCACCGCCACGCGCGGCAATTACGTCGCCGCGGTCGATGCCAAGAACAAGCTTCTTGAAATCGCCGCGACCGCGCTCGGCGGCAATGCCGACGACTACGAGCTGAAAAACGAAAAGGTCGTCCACAAGACCGACGCGTCGAAGTCGATCAGCTTCGCCGACGCCGCCAAGAAGGCGATCGAGCTCGGCGGCAAGTATTCCGGCAAGGAGCTGCCGCCCGACATCAACCCGCTGACCAAGGCATCGGCGACGGCCCTGGCCGGCTCCGGCCTGATCGGCGTCGCCAAGGACAAGCTGCCGAAACGCGGCTTGACGCCGGCGCTGGTCGCCGGCTTCTGCATGGTAGAGCTCGACCGCGAAACCGGCCAGTTCGAGATCCTCGAATATCTCGGCGTGGCCGATTGCGGCACCGTGGTGCATCCCGAAGGGCTGCAGTCGCAAATGTTCGGCGGCAGCATGATGGGCTTCGGTCTCGCCACCACCGAGCGCATCGTCTACGACCATCAGCTCGGCCTGCCGGCCAACGTGCAGTTCGATCAGGCCAAGCCGAAGACCTATCTGGACATGCCGAAAGTGTTCAAGTGGGCGGCCGTGGATCGGCCGGACCGCGACAACCCGGTCGGCGCCAAGGGCATCGGCGAGCCGATCATGGGCGCAGCCGCGGCGGCGTTGATCAATGCCATCTCGGACGCGCTCGGCGGCAAGTACTTCCACCGCACCCCGGTGGTCCGCGACATGATCGTCAACGCGCTTGCCGATCGGCCGCAATCGTACAAGCCCCTGCAAGCCAACACGATGTAAGGGAGCCCTGCCATGATGATCAAAGATGTCATTCCGGGCTTCGAACTCTATCGGCCCACCACCATCGACGACGCGGTCGCGCTGCTCGACGAGCACAAGGCCGACGTCTGGAAGCTCGCCGGCGGCAACGACTCGCTGTCCTGGTTCAAGGATCGCGTGAAGCGGCCCAAAGTCGTGGTCGATATAAGCGGCATCGCCGGCATGCGCGGCGTCAAAGAAACCCCGGACGGGATCGAGATCGGTGCGCTGACCACCATCAGCGAGATCGAGAAGAACCCGCTCGTCAACAAGAGCTACAAGCTGTTGGCGGAAGCGGCCGGCAAAGTCGCGAGCCCGCAGATCCGCAACACCGGCACGATCGGCGGCAACGTCTCGCAGGACGCGCGCTGCTGGTACTACCGGTCGGGCCTGCCCTGCTACCGGGCCGGCGGCAATACCTGCTTCTCCGACACGCCGGAGGGGCAGAACCGCGAGCACGCCCTGTTCGACGCCAACCGCTGCGTGGCGGTGACGCAGTCCGACATGGCGCCGACCATGATCGCGCTCGATGCCAAGATGGTGATCCGCAACGCCAAGGGTTTGCGCGAGGTCAAGGCGGAGGAGTTCTTCGTCGGCCCGCGCATCGACATCACGCGGTTGACGCAACTCAAGCCCGAGGACCTGCTCGTGGCGATCCGCATTCCGAAGGAATGGGCCGGCGCGAAGTTCTACTTCGAGAAGGTCACCGATCGCTCCACCTGGGACTTCGCGCTGGTCAACGTCGCGGCGGCGGTGAAGACCGACGCCAGCGGCGCGGTGGCGAACTCGCGCATCGCCGTCGGCGGCGTGGCGGCGACGCCGCGGCGCTGCGGCGTGGCCGAACAGACCATCAAGGGCCAGAAGGTCGACCAGAGTCTCGCCGAGCTTGCCGGCAAGGCCGAGACCCGCGGCGCCCATCCGCTCAACTACAATGCCTTCAAGGTCCCGCTGATGGCGAGCCTCGTCATGCGCGCGGTGCGGGACGCGCAGGCTTAAACGCCCGCGCCCCTTAAGGTGAGATCCGGCCCGGGCTTTGGTACGCCGACATCGTTCGGTTGACCGAAGCCCGGGCCGGGTGCTTTTTGAGGGGGCCGCTTTCAGGCCCTTCGCATAAGCAAGCTTGCGTACCGGAGTAATCAGGCATGGCGGATTTTTCGGTCGGCATTGTCGGGCTCGATACGCTCGGCTCGGCGCTGATCCGCCGCCTCGACCAGCAAGGCATCGGCAACACCGCGACCGATCTCAACGGCCGCCTCCTCCAGGCGCACATTGCCGGCGGCGGCAGCGCGCCGGCCGGCTCGCCGTACGATCTCGCCCAGGTCTGCGATCTGATTTTCCTCACCGAGACCAACGACCAGACCGCCCGCGAGGCCGTGCTCGGCTCGGTCGGTCTGGTTCATGCGCTGCGGCCCGGCACCATCATCGTCGACATGAGCGATGTGTCGCCGCAAACCGGCCCGGCGCTGGCGCGCTCGCTCTATAGCAAAGGCGCGATCTGGACCGAGGCAACGCCGATCGGCAGCGCCGCCGATCTGCGCGCCGGCAAGCTCACCTTGCTGACCGCCGGCCCCGCCGAGTCGCTCGAGCGGATCGGCCCGGTGCTGCGCGCCATCGCGGCGAAAACGTTGCGGCTGGGCGACCTCGGCAGCGGTCCGCTCGCCAAGGCGCTGGCCTCATGCTTCGGCGCGCTGTCGGTTGCGGTCTATACCGAGATGCTGATCATCGCCAAGCGAACCGGACTCGATCCGGCCGGCCTGCTCGACGCGCTGCCGCTCCTGGCGCCCGGCATGGGAACGGCACCGGCCGCGCTCTCCACCCAAGTCGTCACCGGACAGTACCAGTCTGAGCTTTCCGGCAAACGCCTGCAGGAAGATCTGGCGCGCGTGCTCGATGCCGCGCGCACGGCCGCCAGTCCGGCCGTGTTTCTTCCGTTGCTGCAGGCCGCCGCGCTCGCCGCCAGCTACTCGCCGCACGCGACCGGCGATGCCTTGGATGTGGCGCGCTGGATGAGCGATAATGGCGGCGTGGAATTTGGCGTGAAGGCGCCGCCGCCGACAGCCTGAGAGAGGTGGCGGCGCATAGAAGTGACGTGGAGCGAGAGTAAAGCATGGCGTTGTTCCGTTATTCGCGATCCATCTATGGCGGCTCCGACCAGTTGATCGGCGCTTCGTGGGACTTGCTGCCGTGGTTCGTCGGCGCGGCGGTCGCATTCATCATCGTGCATGCGGTGCTCAGCGCGCTGGCCAAGCGGCGCGCGCACGGCTCGCATTGAGAACGGGATGGCGACCATGGATCAGCTCACTTCCGGACGATGGCCCGCGGCCGGCGGCGAACGCATCAAGCGCCACAGCCTGCTCGATCGCGCCTACCACTGGCTCATGGCGCTCTGCGTCTTCGTGCTGATGGCGACGGCTTTCCTGCCGATCCTCGGCATCAAATTCGAGTGGCTCGACATCCACTGGATCACGGGCGTGACGCTGGCCGCGCTGGTGCTGATCCACATCGTGCGCGCGCTCGTCTTTCAGGACTGGCGCAACATGTGGATCGGGCGCTCCGATCTGCAGGAGATATGGCGCGGCGTGGCGCGGCTGTTCGGCTCACGCCAGCCGCCGCTCCTGCCCGGCAAGTACGACGCCGCCCAAAAACTTTATCACCTCGGCGTCGCGGTCGTGGTGCTGGCGGTGATCGGCACCGGGCTTTTGATGCTGCTCAAGATCGACACGCCGTTCTGGCGGCGCAATCCGTACTGGTTCTCCGCCGATACCTGGGGCATCGTCTACGTCATCCATGGCTTCGCCGCGATGGCGATCGTCGCCGTCGTCATCGTGCACCTGTATTTCGCGCTGGTGCCGGACTCCTGGTACATGCTGCGCGCCATGGTGCGCGGCTGGATCAGCGGCAAGGAATATTCACAGCATCACGATCCGGCGCGCTGGAAAGCTTAAACCGCGCGGCGTCCCCTCGCCTCCCTCGCACGACGAGAAACGCGACATAGGAACGCGACATGGCATCGCCTGAGCCCGACAAGCCGCAAACCGTCGCCGCGGCCATCGAAATCATCGAATCGACCTATGAGCTGACGCTCGCTTACGCGGCGCAAGGCCGCAAAGCCGAAGCCGACGATCCGCTCGGCGTGCGCGACGCGCTGCGCCGCGCCGATGCCGCGCTCGACGTGCTGGCGGCCGCGACGCCGGACCAGCTTGGCGCGCCGGCCGGCGCCGTGGCGGACGCCACCGCCGAGATGCTGGCTGTGCTCAAGCGCGACGTCGGCAACGCCCGCGCCGCCATTCGCTTCGTGCTGGCGCAGCGCACGATCGGCTCGCAGATCATCGACAACCTCAACGCCTCGATTCACATCCGCGCGCTGCTCACCGACATTTTTCTGCTCGACGAGGCCTTCGAAAAAACCGATTCGGCGTAAGGGATAACCATGCTGACAATGTGTTCGGCTCCACGGCGTCGTTCCCTCGTTGGCGCTGTCATTACTCTTGCATGCCTCACGCTGGCGACGCGCGGTTTCGCGCAGGCCTATCCGCCCGACGGGCCGAACATTCCGGCGATCAGCAACACCGAGGACGCCTCCGGCGCCTTCGGCCAGGACCTGCATGCGCCGCCGCCGCCCAATGCCGCCGACCGCGAGTCGGCCTGGAACATGAAGGTCGAAGGCTTTGACGACAATCAGGGCCGGCCGATCTACCAGCCGCTCGTCGTCAATCAGGACGGCCGCGAAATTCTTTATCTCGGCAATCTCGCCGGCAATCTCCTCAATCCGCTGACCGGCAAGGTCGAGCCGAACGGCACCTCGGTCATCGACGTCACCGACGTGCATCACCCGAAATTCCTGTTCCACATTCCCGGCCCACCCGGCGCGGTCGGCAATGCCGGCGCGCAGATGGTCCGCGTCTGCAGCGGCAACGTCTTGCCCCGCGGCGAAAAGGGCAAATGGTACCTGCTGCGCGCCTACGGCAATGCCGGACCGGACGAAGCGCACCAAGTCTGGGACGTCAGCGATCCCGCGGCGCCGAAATTCATCGTCACCATCGTCAGCGGGCTCTCCAACACCCACAAGAGCTGGTGGGAATGCGACACCGGCATTGCGTATCTGGTCGCCGGCAGCAAGGCCGACGGCTGGCACCAGAGCGGACCGGGCCAGCATCTGAAAATCTACGATTTGAGCGATCCGACCAAGCCGGTTTTCATCCGCGACTTCGGCTTGGTCGGCCAGCAGCCCGATGCCGACGTCGCCAACGCCAAAAGCTGCACCGCAGCGCCCGGTCCCAATTGCTACGAAGGCACCAAAAATCCGCCGCCCGGCATCCACGGCCCGATCTCCATGGGGACGGCGGTCAACCGCGTCTACATGCCGTACGGCGTCGGCAAAGACGGCGTCATCCAGATCGTCGACCGGCAAAAGCTCCTGACCGGCTGCACCTTGCCGACGGCGTCGCCGAATTGCGCGACGCGGCCGACCCAAGCCGAGCTCCTCTATCCGCAGGTCGGAATTATCGCCATGAACGCCGAGAACGGCGGCCACACGTCGATGCCGGTGCTCGGCGTGCCGATGCCGGCCGAGCAGGCGCACTTCGTCGACGGCAAGCCGCAGAAAAAGGATCTGCTCGTCGTCGTGTCGGAATCGACCGCCAACAATTGCTTCGGCCAGGCCGAGCACAATGCCTGGATTCTCGACATCACCGACGAAGCCGCGCCGTGGCCGCTGTCGACACTCAGCGTGCCGCAATCGCCCGGCGATTTCTGCGACCGCGGCGCGCGCTTCGGCACCCACGCGGCGGCCGAAGCGATCTACCCGCCCTATTACGGCAAGCTCATCGCCGTGTCGTGGTTCAACGCCGGCGCGCGCCTCTGGGACATTCGCGATCCGCGCAACCCGCGGCCGATCGCCTATTACATTCAGGCGCCGAACAAGAACACGGTGGCGTCGTGCGCGCGCATCAACGGCGTCGCGACCTGCCACAACGCAACCATGAACGACTATGTGGAGTTCGACGACCGCGGCTATATCTACGCCGCCGACCGCGCCGGTTCCGGGGTGACGATCCTGTCGCTCACCGGCGAGGCGCTCAAGGCGGTGGCGCCGCCGGCGAAGTGAAGCGAAGGAGGCAATGCATGCGCCTCAAGCCCTTGGCGATCGCAACGTTAGCGGCGCTCTGCGCGCTTACGACTGTCGGCGCGCAAGCCGCAAGTCCGGCGCCCTCCCCGGCCGCCAGCCTGACCCGGCAACAGATCGGCGCGCTGGGCAAGATCGTGCCCGGCCATTCAAGCAAAGCCGACATCAAGGCCCTGCTCGGCGAGCCGTGGCGCGTCGTTCAGTTCAACGATTGCGGCGAGGCCATGGACGGCCAGGACGACGAGACATGGGAATATCGCGGCACCGATGCGGCTGGCGGCTTCCGCCTCCATGTCGAGTTCAACGAGCACGGCACGGTGCATCTCTTTGCCAAGATGCCTGACAAACCGCCGAATGGCGAAGGCACCAAGGCCGCCGTCGAGCCAGGCGGATCGTCGATGGGCATGTCGATGTAAGGCCCGCCCGCCGGCGACCGCAACCGCTCAGGCGCGCCAGAACGGTTTGCCGATCTCGCGGCGGGCCTCGTAGCGCGTCACGCCGATATCGCGAAGCTCCCTGTCGCTGAGCGCCGCCAGTTCGGCTCGCCCATGCGCACGGCGCTGCCATTCTTTGAATAACGCGACAAAATTCTGCAACGTGCGCCGGCGCGGCACGGCCTGAACCTGCGGCGGCCGGCAGATCGATTGTGCAGCAATCATTGGTTTTCTCCCACAAATCATCCGGGCAATGCCCAAAGACCCCGATCGGCTGACCGATCACGTGGTGCTCGTGTAAAGCCACCCGATCTCGGGAATGCTGGTCACTGCGGTCACGACCGCGATGGCCTCGACGATCAGCACGCCGAGGAACAGCGCCACCGCGAGCGCAACCGCCTGCCCTTCGGCGCGGCGGCGCACGTCGCCGGAAAACGTTTCCATCTGCGGCGAAGCGAAACTGCGGATCGAGCTCATGGCATCCTCCTTGCGAGTTGCCGGACCGCGGCGCCGAACAAGCGGCGTGCGGCCGGCTTGCACGGGCGATGTAGCTCTTTTGCCTCGCGGAATAATCAGGCCTGTGGTAATCTCATTTATCATTCATGGTGATAAATCATGGCCGACCTGCGCATGCTGTCGATCTTCGTGAAAGTGGCGGAGCGAAAAAGCTTCGTGCGTGCCGCCGACGATCTCGGCATCACCCAGTCCGGCGTCAGCAACGCCATCAAGCGGCTCGAGGAGCAAACCGGCACGCGGCTCCTCGCCCGCACCACCCGCCATGTCAGCCTGACCGAAGACGGCGCGGCCTTCTTCGAGCGCTGCCGCCAGGCGCTGGCCGAGATCGACGAGGCCGAGCTCATGCTGCGGGAAGCGCGGCTCGCCCCGTCAGGCAATTTGCGCGTCGATATGTCGGTGGCGTTCGGCCGGCTCAAGATCGTGCCGCTGCTCGGCTTGTTCGCCGCGAAATACCCCGGCGTCCGCCTGAGCCTGAGCTTCGCCGATCGCTATGTCGATCTGATCGACGAAGGCATCGATGTTTGCCTCCGCCTCGGCGTGCTGCAGGATTCGAGCCTGATCGCCCGCCGCCTGACCGATGCGCAGTTTCGAATCGTCGGCACCCCGGACTACTTCGCCAGGCACGGCAAGCCGAAAACGCCCGACGATCTGGCGAACCACAATTGTCTGGCCTTCACCTATCGCGACAGCCGTCTCATTCGCGACTGGCGCTTCATCGTCGGCGGCGCGGAGAAGGCGCTGACGCCGCGCGGCACCATGGGTTTCAGCGACGGCGGCGCGCTGTGCGAGGCGACGTGCGCCGGCTACGGCCTCGCGCAACTGCACCAATATTATCTCGACAGCGATATTTCTCGCGGTAAGCTCGTTCCGGTGCTCGACAGGTTCAAGCCGGAGCCGACGCCGATCTGGCTCGTCTATCCGCCGACCCGGCATCTGACGCCGAAAGTCCGCGCCTTCGTCGATTTCATGACGGCGCAATTCCACGCCCCGCGCGCGACGGCGCCCCGCGCGTGACCGGGCGGCATGGCTGCATCGCCGAACAGCGCGCTTCGCAGGGCGCGCAAAACACCCTATGATCGCTCCTGCGCCAGGGCGATGACGTCGCGTCACGCCGAGGCACCAATAATCAAATGACCAGCACATTCGGGAGGAAGACATGAAGAGCGTCGTCTACGCCGCACTTCTGCTTGCGGCATGTCCCGTAGCTGCGCTCGGCCAGAGCGCCGAGGAACTCATCAACGCCCAGCGCACGCCACAGAACGTGCTCACCTACGGGATGAGCTACAGCCAGCAGCGCTTCTCGCCGCTGACCCAGATCAACCGGCAGACGGTCAAGCGCCTGGTGCCGGCCTGGTCGTACAGCATGAACAACAACACCGGCGAGGAATCGCAGCCGCTCGTCTACAACGGCGTGATCTACATCACGAGCCAGAACAAGACGGTCGCGGTCGATGCCCTGACCGGCAAGGAAATCTGGAATACGCCGGTCGAGTATCCGCCCGAGACCACGCGCTCGGTCTGCTGCGGCATCGTCAACCGCGGCGCCGCGATCTACGAGGGCAAGGTGTTCCGCACCACGCTCGATGCCCGCGTCATCGCGCTCGACATGAAGACCGGCAAGCAGATCTGGAGCGTCAAGTCGGGCGACGCCAAGGACGGCATCGTCATGACCAGCGCGCCGGTGATCGCCGACGGCGTGCTGATCACAGGCATGGCCGGCGCCGAATACGGCAGCCGCGGCTATGTCGAGGGTTACGATCCGAAGGACGGCACCCGGCTGTGGCGGCGCTATACCGTGCCGCGCCCCGGCGAACCCGGCGCCGACAGCTGGCCCGACCATGCCGCCAACGCCAGCGGCGGCAGCTCATGGACCACCGGCTCGTTCGATCCGGAGCTCGACCTCGTCTACTGGGGCATCGGCAATCCGGCGCCATGGAACGCGCTGTTGCGCCACGGCGACGATCTCTACACCAACTCGATCCTGGCGATCCGGCCGAAGACCGGCGAGGTGGTCTGGCATATCCAGATGTCGCCGAACGATCCGTTCGACCACGACAACATCACCTCGATCATCCTGGCCGACCTGACGATCAACGGTCAGCCGGTCAAGGTGCTGCTGCAGGCCGGCCGCAACGGCTTCTATTACGTGGTCGATCGCAAGTCCGGCCAGCTGATCGCCGCCAACCCTTACGTCAAGGTGACGTGGGCGAGCGGCGTCGACAAGGAGACCGGCCGGCCGGAATGGACCGAAACCACGAAAAAGGCGATCGCCTATACGGAGCAAATCCAGACTTGGCCGCATATCAGCGGCGGCACCAACTGGTACCCGTCGTCGTTCGATCCGCGCACCGCGACCGCCTATGTCAACACCACCGACTACGGCATGAAGTACCAGCCGGACCCGGTCGACGAGATCAAGAACCTCAAACCCGGCGATCCGCACCGCGCCGTGAAGATCACGCCGATCTTCAATGCCGACGGCATGCGCGGCCATCTGCGGGCCATCGATCCGCTGACCGGCAAGTCGAAGTGGTCGATTCCGTTCAAGAGCCCAAACTGGGCCGGCACGCTGGTCACCGCCGGCGGACTGGTGTTCACCGGCGAACTGACCGGCGAGTTCATCGCCGTCGACACCGACACTGGCAAGATCGTCTGGCAGTTCCAGACGCCGTCCGGGATCATCGGCCAGCCGGTGACCTGGGAGCGTGACGGCAAACAATACGTCACCGTCACCAGCGGCACCGGCGGCGTCTACGTGCTCAAGACGCCGGACCCGAACCTCACGCACGTGCCGCCCGGCGGAACGCTGTGGACGTTCAAGCTGCTCGACGAATGATCTTCACGCATCGCACGCGCAGGCCGCCCGCCATGGGCGGCCTGTCGCTTCAGCGCCGCGCCGTATGGGCGGTGTTGGGTGTTCTCTGCATGCCGCTGGCGTCGTCAGGTGCCGCAGCCGACGACGCGGCCGCCACGCGCGGCGAGCGGCTTTACAACAAATACTGCGCGACCTGCCACGGCGACGATTTACAGAACAATTCCGGCATCGCCTTCGATTTGCGCCGGCTCAAGGCCGACGAGCACGCGCGCTTCGTCAATTCGGTGCTGCACGGCAAGAACGCCATGCCTTCGTGGCAGGGTGTGCTGGCTTCGCCGCAGCTCGAGGACCTCTGGGCCTATATCCGCGAACACGCCAACCAACAGTGACGCGCTTCGTGGTCGGCGGCCTGCGCCTCACTTCGCGGCGTCGCGATGCGGCAGCGGTGGCGCCGTCCAGCGCTCGGCCGCGGCATCGTCGACCGACTTGGCCTCGACCCACGTGCTGCCGCCCGCCGCCTCGACCTGCTTCCAGAACGGCGCCCGGGTTTTCAGATAATCCATCAGAAATTCGGCGGCGGCGAACGCCGCCTGGCGATGGCTCGACGCGGTCGCCACCAGCACGATGTCCTCGCCGGGCGCGATGCGGCCATGGCGGTGAATGACCAGCGCGCCGAGGAGCGGCCAGCGCGCGTGCGCTTCCTCGACATGGCGCGCGATCTCGGCTTCGGCCATGCCGGCATAATGCTCGAGCGTGAGCGCGGCGATCGGCGCGCCGTTCTCGTCGGCGCGGCAGATCCCCGTGAAGGTCACGACCGCGCCGATGTCCTTGCGGGCGCCGACGAGCTTTGCCACCTCGGCGGCGATCGCGATCGGCTCGCGCTGCAGGCGGATGATCGTGCTCACTGGTTGCCACCTTGGCGGCAAGAACCGGACACGAACCTAGCCTCCGGTCATCGGCGGAAAGAACGCGATCTCGCCGGCGCCTTCGATCCGCGCCTCGCTGCGCACATGATTGCGGTCGATGGCGGCGCGGATCACCTTCGGGTTCTCGAACGCGTAGGCGTATTGCTCGCCCTGCCCGGCGAGCCAGGCCATCAGCTCGGCGACGGTCGCAATATCGGCCGGCGGCGCGATGTCCTCCTCGGCCTTGCCGACGCGCTCGCGCACCCAGGCGAAATAGCGGACTTTGATTTTCTTGCCTTGATCCACGGCGCCGTCACGCGTTGTCGTCGGTGAGATGGCGCAGCCCCGCCTGCAGATAGTCCCAGCCGGTGTAGAGCGTCAGCAGCGCCGAGAGCCACAACAGCGTAATGCCGACATTGGTGAAAACCGGCAGGACCGCGTCGCCGGCCTCGCCGGCAATCAGAAAGCCGATGGCGACGAGTTGCAGGGTGGTCTTCCATTTGGCGAGCCGCGTCACCGGCACGCTGACGCGCAGCTCGGCCAGATATTCGCGCAGGCCCGAGACCAGAATTTCGCGGCACAGGATCACCACCGCGGCGAACAGCGCCCAGCCGTGGATGGTGCTCTCGGCCGCCAGCATCAGCAGGCACGACGCCACCAACAGCTTGTCGGCGATTGGGTCGAGCATGCGACCGAGCGAGGATTGCTGGCGCCAGATGCGGGCAAAATAGCCGTCGAGGAAATCCGAAATGGCGGCAGCGACGAATACTGCAAGCGCGACCCAGCGCAGCCACAGCCCGCCGTTGAGGATGTTCTGGTAGAACATGCAGCCGACCACGACCGGCACCGCGACCATGCGGCCATAGGTTAGGATATTGGGCAGCGCCAGCGGCCGGGCGCGCAAGTGCCCCGGAGTCGTGGTGGTGGTCGAGTTCATGGCCGTAAGATGGGGGTCGAATTCATCGCCCGTAAGATAACGCCGCCGGGCGGCAACCGACAGGGCTTTGCCGCGATTTCCTCTACTTAAGCGGCCCCGCCGTGGAAAAACGCGTAAATCCGCCGCGCCGTTTCGGCGCTGATGCCGTCGACCTGCATCAGGTCGGCCAAAGCCGCCCGCTCGATGGCCTTGAGGGTGCCGAAGTGCAGCAGCAGCGCCCGTTTGCGGCTGGGGCCGATGCCGGCGATCTCCTGCAGGCCGCCCTCGCGCAAATCACGCTTGCGCCGGGCGCGGTGCGAGCCGATGGCGAAGCGGTGCGCCTCGTCGCGCAGCCGCTCGACGAAATAGAGCACCGGGTCCCGCGGCGGCAGCTTGAACGAGTCGCGGCCGGGAACGAAAAAGGTCTCGCGCCCGGCATCGCGGTCCGGACCCTTGGCGATGGCGACCAGCGGCACGTCGGCGCCAAGCGCGCCCAGCGTTTCGCGGGCCGCCGTGAGCTGCCCCTGCCCGCCATCGATCAGCACCAGGTCCGGCCACGGCGACTCGTCGGGTTCCTCCGTCATGCCATTGCCGTCGCCGCCTGCTGCCGCAGGCTCCGGCCGCGGCACTTCGGCCAAGAGGCGTTTGAAGCGCCGCCCCAACACCTCGCGCATCATGGCGAAGTCGTCGCCCGGCGTGAGCTCGGCCGAGCGGATATTGAACTTGCGGTACTGGCTTTTGCGAAAGCCTTCCGGGCCGGCGACGATCATGGCGCCGACCGCGTTGCTGCCCTGGATGTGGCTGTTGTCGAACACTTCGATGCGGCGCGGCACCCGCGGCAGCGCGAACGTGGTGGCCAGCTGCGCCAGCAGCTTCTGCTGCGACGACGTTTCGGCGAGCTTGCGGCCGAGCGCCTCGCGCGCATTGGCGAGCGCATGCTCGACCAGATCCTTTTTCTCGCCGCGCTGCGGCAGCAAAATTTCGATCTTGCGGCCGCTTTTGGTGCACAAGGCCTCGGCCAGCAGCGCGCGATCTTCGACGGCATGTGAGATCAGGATGAGACGCGGCGGCGGCCGGTCGTCGTAAAATTGCGCGAGAAAGGCCGAGAGCACCTCGTTCGGTCCGTGCGAGCGATCGGCCTTGGGAAAATACGCGCGATTGCCCCAGTTCTGGCCGGTGCGGAAGAAAAATACTTCGACGCAGGAGAAGCCGCCCTGCTGATGCACGGCAAACACGTCGGCCTCTTCGACGCCGCGCGGATTGACGCCCTGGTGCGACTGGATCGCTGACAACGCCGCCAGACGGTCGCGATAAACCGCGGCGCGCTCGAAATCGAGCGCGGTCGAGGCGTTTTCCATCTCGCCGGCGAGTTCGTCCTTCACCGCCTTGCTGCGGCCCGACAGGAACGCATTGGCCTCGCCCACCAGCGCTGCGTAACCCGGATAATCGATCTCCTTGGTGCACGGCCCCGAGCAGCGTTTGATCTGATAGAGCAGACACGGCCGCGTGCGGCTCTCGAAGAACGGATCGCTGCACGAGCGCAACAGGAACGCGCGCTGCAGCGCATTGATGGTGCGGTTGACCGCCCACACCGAGGCGAACGGCCCGTAATAATGACCCTGCCGGGTGCGCGCGCCGCGGTGCTTGAGGATCTGCGGCGCCCAGTGATCGGTCGTGATCAGGATGTAGGGAAACGATTTGTCGTCGCGCAGCACGACGTTGAAGCGCGGCCGCAGCCGCTTGATCAGGTTCGCCTCGAGCAGCAGCGCCTCGGTCTCGGTGCGCGTGACGACGAATTCGAGCGTGCGGGTCGCCGCGATCATGCGCTCGATCCGGGTGTCGAGGCCGGTCGGCCGCGCGTACGCGGTCACGCGCTTCTTGATGTTCTTGGCCTTGCCGACGTAGAGCACGTCGCCGCGCGCATCGAGCATGCGGTAGACGCCCGGCCGCGACGGCGCGAGCTTGGCGTAATGGACGATGGCGGCGCGGCCTTCGGCGAGCGAGCCGTCCTCCTCCGCGCCGGCCGCCAGCGCCTCGGCGTCAGCCGGATCGGCCTCGGGAAGCGATTGCTCCTCGTCTTCCTCGGTGACCGCACCGGGCTCGGCGGCGTCCGCCGGCTCGATGTCGGCGTCGGTGGTTTTCTTCGGATCGCTCATCGGCGTGATGTGGCTGGCATCAAAGTAAGCGCTGGCGCCGGCCGCGGCCAGCGGCAGTTCCCTCGGCGTGATGCGCGCAAGATCGGGGCACGGCAAGAGTTTCTTAACACTGACAAGCTGGAACGACTTCGAACGACTTGGGCGTTCAGCAACGTTTAACGGGGCTGTTCCGATAAATTCTTGGTCCGGGCCGATCTACGTCGGCGCAACGGTGCAGCGTTGCTTCGCTTCATCTTGCGTCCATCGGCTTAAACCACCTTGCGGAGGCCCCATGCGGAGAGCTGTTCTTGGCGCTGTTCTTGGCGCTGTTCTTGGCGCGGCATTGGCGCTGACGACAAGCGGCTTGGCAGCTGCCGCCGACCTGCCGTTTTACACGGCGCGCGAGCCGCTGAACGCTTATAGCTGGGCCGGCCCGTATCTCGGCGCCACGCTGGGCTACGAATGGAGCGCGGTCAGCAATAATCCGACCCGTCCGGCCGGCATCGCGGGCGGCATCCAAGGCGGCTACAACTGGCAGCGCGGCGCGTTCGTGTTCGGCGGCGAAGCCGATATTCAGCTGTCCGGCGCCGACGACACGCTGTCGCCGTTCGAGTTTTCCAATCCGTGGTTCGGCACGGTGCGCGGCCGCGCCGGCGCGGCGCTCAATAACGTGCTGCTCTACGGCACCGCGGGTCTGGCCTACGGCGAACTGCGCGCCGGCACGTTCAATCTCACCGAGTCGCATCTCAGTGTGGGCTGGACCGCCGGCCTCGGCATCGAGGTCGGCCTGACGCCGCGCTGGTCGGCCAAGGCCGAATGGCTCTATCTCGACCTGTCCGGCCGGAACTTCTCGGTCACCGGCACCAGCAACGGCCTCGCCGCCGATCTCGTGCGCATGGGCGTGAATTATCGGTTCTAAAGGCCGCTGTTCGGCGCTATTACTGCGTCGCAGCATTCCCGACACCGCTGCCACTGATTGGTATTCAGTTCACCACTCTTTTGACGATCTTAAGTCTTCATTAGCTATAATTTTGACGCGCCATAGTCGAATCGCGCCACAAAGCTGCCAAAAATCAGAATAGCTGTGTGTCTTTCCAGCACTAGACCTGAGAACAACGGCGAATACTATCCCGCCACTTTCGAGTGATGGAGATACTCTCAATGAAAAGGCTAGTTCTTGCGTTTGTCGCCCTCGCGGCCTGTGCCGGCACGGCGGCGGCGGCCGACCTCGGGCGCCCGGCGCCCGCGCCGTACTACAAGGCACCGGCGTATGCGCCCGTCTACAACTGGAGTGGGTTCTATATCGGCGTCAACGGCGGCGGCGGCTGGGGTACTTCCAACTGGACCTCGACCGGCAGCTTCGACACCTCGGGCGGTCTGGTCGGCGGCACCGTCGGCTACAATTATCAAATGAACCAGGTGGTGCTCGGCGTCGAAGGCGATATGGACTGGGCCAATATCAGCGGCTCCGCCACCGCGCCCGGCATCTGCGCGCTCGGCTGCACCACCAAGGACAGCTGGCTTGCCACCGTGCGCGGCCGCGTCGGCTACGCGGCCGATCGCTTCCTGCCGTACGTGACCGGCGGCCTCGCACTCGGCGACATTCGCGCCTCGCTGCCCGGCTTTGCCGGCGGCACCACCACCAATGCCGGCTGGACCATCGGCGGCGGCATCGAAGGCGCCATCGTCGGCCACTGGACCGCGAAGGTCGAGTATCTGTACGTCGATCTCGGCAACTTCAATTGCGGCATCGCCTGCGGCGCCGCTACGCAGAACGTGACGTTCACCGCGAATGTCTTGCGCGGCGGCATCAATTACCGGTTCTGATCGAGCAGCTTCGCGACGACGCAAAACCCCGGGACGCAAGTCCCGGGGTTTTTGTTTGTTCTGAGGTCGTAGGTGCGCAGCACCAACGCGACGAACGGCGTTGCGCCGTTCAGCCCGTGGGCTTGGTCGCCGCGAAAGCCGGCACGCGCGCGGCGAAGCCATCGAGCCAGGCGACGAGCCGCGGATGCTCGCTGCGCCAGCCCTCGCCGAAGCGGAAGTCGCGGTACCCGAGCGCGCAGGCGAGCGTGATCTGGCCGACGTCGGGCAAAGCTTGCCCGACATCGGACGGCGGCGGCGCGGCTTCGAGCACCGCGAGCGCGCGCGAGACTTTGCCGGCCTGCAGCTCGAGCCATTTCGCCTCGTGCATCTCGGGTTTGCGAAAACGGCTCTCGTACACGGTGAGGATCGATGCATCCAAAATGCCGTCGCACAGCGCCTGCAGGCGCAACGCGGCAACGCGCTGCGGCCCTTGCCGCGGCACGATCTTGCCGCCGCCGGCGCGCTCGTCGAGATAATCGAGGATCACCCGCGAGTCATAGATCGCGCTGCCGTCCTCGATGATGATGACGGGAATTTTGCCGAGCGGATTGGTCTTGCGCAGCGAGTCGTTGGGATCGGTGGTGTCGGCGCGCTCGATCGTGATCTCGCTGTCCAGGCCGAGCACCGCCGCCGCGATACGCACCTTGCGCACGAAAGGCGAAGACGGCGAAAAACGCAGGATCATCATTGCAGACCACCTTGTTTGAACGGAGACGTTTGAATGCAGACGTTTGAATGGAGAACGTGCCGCCTCGGACGAAGCCGAAAGCGCTTTGCCGGCACGTGACCCTGGGGCCCGCGTGCGGCAGCCGGCCGTGAACAGCCGACAGATCAGCCGGTGATGATGAGGTTGACGGCCTTCGGGCCTTTGCCCTTTTTGTCGGGCTCGACATCGAAACTGATGCGCTGGCCTTCATTGAGCGCCTTCAAGCCCGCGCGCTCGACCGCGGTGATGTGCACGAACACATCGCGGCCGCCGTCATCCGGCTTGATGAATCCATAGCCGCGCTCACCATTGAAGAACTTCACCGTCCCCTGCATCGCCATCGAGCGACTCCTTGCCCCAGTGTTGCGTCGCCACCGACCCCAGGCACGGCGGTTGGGCCGAAACATCCACACGGGCAAAGAGCATCGGCCGCGAGGCCTCAGTCACTCCGCCGGCCCCCACTGGAGGCGGAACGTCTAAGCCAGCAACACTCCGACGGAACAATTAGCGTACTTTGAACCTGTGGAAAAGTGGCAACGGTGCGGCTAGCGCTCGGCGGCAAGCCAATCGAGCCGATATCCGGGCTTGGCCGAGGCCCGCGCCAGCATCCGGCCGAGCGCCGGCAGAAGGACCCGAAGCTCCGCTTCGAGGGTGAACGGCGGGTTGACCACGAGGAGCCCCGAGCCGGCGAGCCCGGCATCGGCGGCCGGCCCCTGCAACAGGAGCTCGCTGCGCAGCATCTTGGCGATCGCGAGCCGTTGCAGCCGCCGCGCCAGCGCGTCCGGCGCCTCGCGAGTCTTGATCGGATACCAGGCCGCATAGATCCCGGTCGGCCATTTGCGGTGGGCAGTGGACAGCGCGGCCGAAAGCCGGCTGAAATCGCCCGCCTCCTCGAACGGCGGATCGATAAAGACCACGCCGCGGCGCTCCTTGGGCGGCACATAGGCACCGACCGCGGTCCAGCCATCGATCGCAAGCGCCTTGGTGCGCGCATCGCCGCGCAGCGTTGCCGCGAGTTGCGCAGCCGCGCCGGGCTCGATCTCGCACGCGATCAGGCGGTCCTGCGGCCGCAGCAGATGCCGGGCGATCAGCGGCGAGCCCGGATAGGTGCGCAGCGTCGGTCCGGCGTTGCAGGCGGCAACGGCGTCGAGATACGGGCCCAGCAGCGCACGCGCCGGCGTATCTTCGCGCTTGGTCGCGCCGTCCCAGACCCGGCGAATGCCATCGCGCCACTCGCCGCCGCGGGTGGCTTCGTCGGCAAGAAGGTCGTAACGGCCGATGCCCGCATGGCTGTCGATGACGCGGAACGCCGCCGGCTTTTGCCGCAGATGCGTGAGGATGCGGGCCAGGACGGCGTGCTTATGCACATCGGCAAAATTGCCGGCGTGAAAGGCGTGGCGGTAATTCATTGCAATCGCGACCATCCATCAGGACAGGTCGGGCCGCAACGATGGCGCCAAACGGCATGAGGGCCCGGCCGCAAGACCGGACCCTCTACTCGGCCGGCAATACGCACCGGCCACCGGTTGGAAGAAACGTGATTATCCCGAGCCGCCATTGCGGTGGCCGACATCGGTCGCGGTCGCATGCGGCGCCGGCATCAGCACCTGGTCGCGCTGGCAGCTGTGCTGCACCACGTCCGGACAGGCGCGGAATTTCATATCCTTCGACAGACACAGCCGCACTTCGGTCAACCGCTTGGCGTCGCAGGCCGTCGCCATGCTGCCGGCCGGCAGATCGGGATTGGCCTTGCGGAAGGCGCTTTCCACCGCCGCCGGCGTGACGGTGAGCGGCTGTTGCGGGTTGAGATACTCGGCCGGAATTTTCACCACCGCACGGGCCTTGCGCACGGTATCGAAAAAGGCGTGCGCCGAGAGCCCCGAGCAGGTGCCGTGGCGATCCCATTCGCCGAAGATCAGGCGTGGCTCCGGCATCAGATCGAGCATCGCCGAGATGGTCGGATGATCGAGCCGCGGCGACGGCACCTGACAATATTCGGGAAAGCCTGTCTCGTATTGCGGCCACAGGCCGTGGACGATGAACGAGTAAGCGCGCGTGCCGCATTGCAGACCCGGCGCGCGCCCCGGCGACCGCTCCGCCGCGGACGCGCAGAACGACGGCGACCACGACAGCGACAGCACGTAGAAATCGAACTGCCCCGGCTGGTTCTGCCGCCGGTCCTGGGCCAGCGCGAAGCCGGCCGATGCGGCAAACAGCGAAAGAGCGAGCGCACCACGAACAAGAAAGCGAACCATGACGACCCCCTGACGACACGTGAACCAAGCGTCAAAAGGCCTCTAACACGCCACCAGGAACAAATCAAGAACAAACTTTCACCCTGTGCGTAGGCCATTGGCCCCCGGGACACGCTGCGGTCGCAGCGCACAGGCTTTCACAGGCTCGCAGCGCGCCGCTTGCGCATCGCCCCGCGCCACGCCAATACTGGCCGTGGCGCGTTGGACTCGGCCCCGCTGCGTATGGACCTTCTCGCCGCCCAGCAGGTGAGCATTTCGCAATGGCCGTTTATCGGCTCTTCAAGAATAAAGCCTTCGAACCCGAAATAATCGCCTCGATGACGGCCGCCTACGCGGAGGTGTGCAGAACGCTCGGCGTCAGCGACCGCGACCGCCCGCAGGCCGACGCCGTTGCCAAAAAAGTGATCGAGTTTGCCCAGCGCGGCGAGCGCGATCCGGCGCGCTTGCGCGAGCACGTGCTGGAGGCGATGCGGACTTGAGCGTCGCGGAAAGCCGCGGCCTCAGGGCCGCGCGGCGCGGCACGACGGGTTGTAAGCCCAATTGCGGTCGAGCCCGACGACGCAGGAATTGACGCCCCAACTGGCGCCGATCATGCCGGTGTCCTCGGCAATCGAATAGTAGATCGGATGGCGCCGGCCATCGTTGATCAGCGCCGTGCCGCTGCAGAAGCGCCGCGGGATCGATTGCGCCGCCCACGGCAGCACCGCGCTTTCGCGGATGTCCTCGACGCCGACGATGCGCAGCTCGGAATTCCAGAAGCGATGCTCTTTGGTGCCGAAGCGGGCGATGATCCGGTCGAGCGCCGGCGCGTAATCGCAGGTCGGAATTTCCCGGTCGTACCGCGGTCCGGACAGCCAGAAATTCTTTTCCAGAAAGCTCGCCGCACGCGCCGGTACGACGGCCATCGCGAACGCCAGCCCGAGAGCAAGGCATGCGAGGCGACCGGACATATCCCCTTCCCCGTCAATTCGGCGGCAAGCGTGCCGCGCCCCCATGCGGCGGTCAAGATCGCGATCGTGCCGCGGCGGCGATTGGCGGCGGTCGTGGCAAACCGGCAACGCCTCGATGCCGTTGACGGCAAACGGTGCAAGCCGCTGCCGCGGATGCTTTCCCTTCGTCGCCCGTTTGCCTAAACTTCGTTTCCGAACGAAGCGAGGATGACATCGATGCGAAGGACATCGGTCGTTGCGATCGGCATCGCACTGAGCATCTTGGGCGGCACGGCTGCGTCGCCGGCGCTGGCCTATCACACCTTCACAGGCGTCGGTCCGGGCGTCACCGGCAACGACACCGGCGGCATCATTCCCTATGCGCCGGCGGTCGAGCACATCTATCGTGACCTCGCCGCCGCGCATTGCGCGCAATGGCGACGGCTGTCGCACATCACCAGCGTGCACCGCCGCTACGGCGATTACATCAGCTTCTCCTGCATCGATAAGCCCTGGGTCATTCACTGACCGCGGCATCCAGACGAGCCAGCGCGAACAGATAAGCGTCAGCTCGCATCCATCCGCCAATCGCCGACGACCGCCTGAACCAGCGCCAGCGCCGCGACCGCGGCGGTATCGGCGCGCAAGATACGCGGGCCGAGCGCGAGGCGCACGACATTCGGCAGCTTGAGCAGCGCGGCCCGCTCGTCCTCGGCGAAGCCGCCTTCGGGACCGACCAGCACGGCGAGCGGTGCGCGCGCCGGCACCGCCGCGAGCGCGGCGAGCGGATCGCCGACGTCGGCGTCCTCGTCGCAGAACACCAGGCAGCGGCTCGGCTCACGCGCGGCGAGCACGCGCGGCAGCGTCTCAGCCTCGTCGATCTGCGGCAAGGTGAGGATGCCGCATTGCTCGGCCGCTTCGATGGCGTTGGCGCGCATGCGCGCGACGTTGACCCGCGCGACCTGGCCGTGGCGGGTCAGAACCGGCGCCAACCGCGCGGCGCCCATCTCGACCGCCTTCTGCACCATGTAGTCGAACCGTGCTGCTTTGAGCGGCGCGAACAGATAATGCAGGTCGGTTGCGGCGGTCTGCGCGCGGGTCCTGGTTCCGATCCGCAGTGCCGCGGCACGCTTGGTCGCCTCGAGCCGCGCTTCCCATTCGCCGTCGCGGCCGTTGAACGCCAAGATGCGGCCGCCGGCGTTGAGCCGCAGCACGTGGGTCAGGTAGTGCTGCTGCGGCGCCGCCAGCGGCACGAGCGCGCCGTGTTCCAGCGGCGCCTCGACATGCAGGCGGGGACTGCGGAAATCGTACCGGGCCATGCTGCATCATGGCGCATCTTGCGGCGCCTGTCGGCGGTCGCGATTTAACCGTGCCTTAACGCTGTTCCGGGACCCTGCGGCACTCTATCGCCCCCCGCTTTCGGCCTCCCGGCGGCCCGTCCTGCCGCCATGTCGCCGGATTCCAAGCGCCTTTAACGGCTCGGCGGATTCGGGCACAGTACGGTACTGGGGAAAGTCGCATGATAAAGCGCAGCATCGTCACGCTGATCGGCGCCGGCATGGCGTCGATGGCGCTCGCCCTCACCCTCGACACCGCGGCCGTGGGCACCGCTTCGGCCCAGCAGCTGGTGCCCCCGCCGCCGGCCTCGCCCTGCGCCCAGTTCCAGCCGCTGACCGACGTTGCGCGCAAACGCGGCGAAGCCCTTGGCGCTGCGCAAAAGCACCACCCCGACCGCAAGGAAATGTGCACGCTCGTCTCGCAGTTTTACACCGCCGAGGCCGCCGTCGTGAAATTCCTCGAGACGAACCAGCAATGGTGCGGCGTGCCGCCCCAAGCGATCCAGTCGGCCAAGGCCACGCACGAGAAAACCCTGAAGTTCAAGGAAGTGGTCTGCGCGCCGGCGCCGGCGCCGAAAGTCCCGACGCTCAGTGATGCCATCGGCACGCCGAAGCTCGACACCGCCAAGAACACCAAGACCGGCCACGGCACCTTCGACACGCTCACCGGCAATCCGCTGGCCAAATAAATGATCCGGGCGACCGGCTCGGTTGCGGACTCCACCGGCAATTGGGTCGACACGCTGGCGCCTTCCTGGCTGCGGCCGTATCTGCGGCTGTCCCGTCTCGACCGGCCGATCGGCTCCTGGCTTTTGCTGCTGCCCTGCTGGTGGTCTGCGGCGCTGGCCGCTGTGGCCGCCCACGCCCGCGCGCCGAGCCTCATTCACATCGTCCTGTTCTTCATCGGCGCCTTCGCCATGCGCGGCGCCGGCTGCACCTGGAACGACATCGTCGACCGCGATCTCGATGCCAGCGTCGAGCGCACGCGCTCGCGGCCGATCCCGTCGGGCCAGGTCAGCGTCATCCAGGCGGCGCTGTTCCTGGTGCTCCAGGCGCTGATCGGGCTTGCGGTGCTGATCACCTTCAACGGCTTTGCCATACTGCTCGGCATCGCCTCGCTCGCCATCGTCGCCGTCTATCCGTTCATGAAGCGCATCACCTACTGGCCGCAAATCGTGCTCGGGCTTGCGTTTTCCTGGGGCGCGCTGATGGGCTGGGCGGCGGCGTTCGGCAATCTCGCCCTGCCCGCTGTCCTGCTCTACGCCGGCTCGATCTCCTGGGTGATCGGCTACGACACCATCTACGCCCACCAGGACCGCGAGGACGATGCGCTGATCGGCATCAAATCCACTGCGCTCCTGTTCGGCCCGCGCACCAAGCCGATGCTGGTGCTGTTCTACGCGATCGCCGTGATCCTGATCGGCGCCGCCGGATTTTTGGCCGGCGCCGGCTGGCCGTTCGCGCTCGGCCTCGCCGCTTTCGCGGCTCATCTCGGCTGGCAGGTCGTGCGGCTCGACACGGCCGATCCGGACAATTGCCTCGCCGTGTTCAAGTCGGATCGCGACGCCGGCCTGATCCTGTTCGCCGGCCTGCTGCTCGACGCGGCGTTGCGTGGATGATTCCTACGACACTGTCATGAGATTGAATCGAAGTAAGCGCAGCACACTCAGCAAACTCCCTCCCCCTTGCGGGGAGGGTTGGGGTGGGGGTCGGGAGGTGACGCGCAAGCGTCGACGGCGGCGACTTACCTCACGACCCCCACCCCTAACCCCTCCCCGCAAGGGGGAGGGGAACGCGCCGAGCGCACGGTTTCTTTGTGCATCAGTCCGAACGGTACCTGCTCTGGTCGCTGGAGTGCTGGCGCTGTGGTCTTTGAACACCGCCCACGCGCAGCCGCTGACCTTGCGCTATGCGCAGGCCTATTCGGCGGCCCACAGCATCTTCTCGCTGCCGATCACGGTGGCGCAGCGCGAGGGGCTGTTCCGCCGCGAGGGCTTGAACGTCTCAATCGTCATCCCGGTGCCGGGCGGCTCCGACAAGATGATCGCTGCGCTGCACGACGATTGGGCCGACGTCACCCACGTGGCGACGCCGTTTCTCATTCGCGCGGCGCTGGCCGGCTCCGATGCGGTGGCGATCGACACCGAGTTCAAGAACCCGATCTACAGCCTGATCGCCAAGCCCGAGATCACGTCCTACGCCGGGCTGAAGGGCAAGCTGATCGGCCTCGCCGACGAAGCCGGCACGATCACCATCTCCATGCGCAAGCTGTTGGCGATGCACGGCCTCAACACCGGCGATTTTGCCGCAAAAATCCAGGAAGGCACGCCCGGGCGCTACAATTGCCTGCGCGGCGGCGATTGCGATGCGGTGGTGCTCGGGCAGCCGCAGGACCTGCAGGCGATCGCCGAGGGCTACCGCCTCATCGGCCGCTCCACCGAGGCGGTGCCGGATTTTCTCTACACCGTGACGGCGGCGCGCCGCTCGTGGGCGCAGAAGCACAAAGACGCCCTGGTGCGGTTCGTGCGCGGCATGGCCGCTTCCTTCGCCTTCATCCGGGCGCCGGACAACCGCGATCGCGTCGTCAATCTCGTCGCCGAAACGCTGGGCTGCTCCGACGCCATCGCGGCGCAGACGCTCGATCTCTTCCTCAAGCCCGGCAGCGACGTGCTGCCGGCGCGCGGCGAAATCGATCTCGCCGCCCTGCAGCAGGTCGTGGCGATGCTGGGCGACGCACGCCTCCTCAAGCCGCCGCTGCCGCAAGCCGCGCGCTTCGCCGATCTCGACTATCTGCGCGCCGCCGGCGTGCAATAGCGACGAATAGTTGGGTCTTTCAGCCGGTCTTGCACGCCGCTCTGGCGCCGCTGCTGCCGCACAACCGCCCTGTCTGAAATGGCCTTGCCGGTTCTGCCGAACGGGAGCAGGATGGCGCCACAATGGCCTTACGGCCGTGCCTCGATTCGGCGGCGTTCGTCCGCCTGACAAGAAATACAGCAATCGAGCTCATATTAGGGAGCGACTGATGAAATCCACATACATGCTCAGCGCCGCCGCCGGCTTGGCGGTCATATTGTGCCAAGGGCCATCGGCCATGCGCGCCGTGGCGCAGAACGAGACGGCGCTCGCCGGGCAGGTCAGCTCGGCCGCCGAAGGCGCCATGGAGGGCGTCGTCGTCACCGCCCGCAAGACCGGCTCGATCGTCTCGGTCAGCGTCATCACCGACGCCAAGGGCCATTACGCGTTCCCGGAAAGCCGGCTCGAGCCCGGCCACTACACGCTGGCGATCCGCGCCGTCGGCTACGATCTCGCAGCGCCCGCCGCGACCGACGTGGTCGGCGAGAAGACCGCGAACGTCGACCTGAAACTCCAGCCGACCAAAGATCTGCCCGACCAGCTCACCAATGCCGAGTGGCTGATGAGCGTGCCCGGCACCGAGAACCAGAAGGCGGTGCTGCTCGACTGCACCAGCTGCCACACCCTCGAGCGCATCGTGAAGTCGACCCACAACGTCGACGAATGGATGCAGACGGTCAGCCGCATGAAGGGCTACGGCGCCGTCAGCCAGCCGATCAAGCCGCAGCCGATGCTCGATAGGAGCCGCGCCGGCAAGCCCGAAGAGTTCCGCAAGTTCGCCGAGTATCTGGCGACCATCAACCTGTCGGCGACCGACCACTGGCAATATCAGCTCAAGACCATGCCGCGGCCGACCGGCGCGTCGACCAAGGTCATCGTCACCGAATACGACCTGCCGCGCAAAACCATCGAGCCGCACGACATCCTGCGCGATGCCGAAGGCAACGTCTGGTACACCAACTTCGGCGAGATGTTCATCGGCAAGTTCGATCCGAAGACGCTGAAACACACCGAATACGCGATCAAGACCTTCAAGCCCGACGCGCCCAAGGGCCTCTTGTCCATCGAGTTCGACCATACCGGCAAGATCTGGTTCGACACCATGTACCAGGGCTCGCTCGGCTGCCTCGATCCGAAGACCGGCGAGATCGCCTACTATCCGGTGCCGAAGGAGTGGAACGACGACCGCGTGCAGCTCAACTTCACCGGCCTGCACTACGAAGTCGACAACAAGGTGTGGACCAAGAGCGTCGGCACCCAGGACATCTTCCGGGTCGATCTGAAAACCGGCCAGTGGGAGAAATTCCATCCGACCGACTCGCTGCCGGACGTCAAGCACGCCGGCATCTATCAGGTCATGTCCGACTCCCAGAACAATCTGTGGATGGCGGAATTCACCGAAGGCCATCTCGGCAAGATCGACGCCAAGACGCTCAAGGTGACCTGGTACGCCACGCCGACCGCCCATGCGCGCGCCCGCCGCATGGAGATCGACGAGCACGACAACGTCACCTTCACCGAATACCGCGGCAACAAGGTCGCGGTGTTCGATCCCAAGACCGAAAAATTCACCGAATACCCGCTGCCGCCCCACACCTATCCGTACCGGGCGAACTTCGACAAGAACGGCGACATCTGGGCCTCGACCATGAGCACCGACCGCGTGGTGCGCCTGCACCCGAAGACCGGCGTGGCCGAGCAATACCTGACGCCGTCCGACACCAACATGCGCACGGTCTACGTCGACAACTCGACGAACCCCGTAAGCTTCTGGGTCGGCTCCAACCACGACCACGCCCTGGTCAAGGTCGAACCGCTGGAGTAAGCGGCGCGCGCTCCGGCGCTCCACGAACAGAAAAGGCGCGGCAATCGCCGCGCCTTTTTCATTTCGCACAGGCTCGTAGGGTGGGCTAAGGCGCGAAGCGCCGTGCCCACCAAAACCGTGACGGCAACTCAGATGTCACGCTATCGTCGAGTCAAGATCGAAGGTGGGCTCTCATTCTTCACGCTCGCCCTCGCCGACCGCGCTAGCGATCTCTTCGTTCGCCATATCGAACGCCTGCGGCGCGCCTACGCCGGCGTAGAACGGCGACTGCCTTTTACGACGGTCGCCATCTGCATCCTGCCCGACCGCATCCATGCCCTTTGGCAACTGCCGAACGGCGACGCCGATTACGCTTTACGCTGGAGCTTGTTCAAATCCGGTTTGTCACGCGGCCTGGCGCCGGCACCAACGCGCTCGGCGAGCAAGATTACAAAGCGCGAAAAAGGCATTTGGCAACGCCGCTATTGGGAACATGGCTATCCGTGACGACACCGACCTCGAGCGTCACGTCGATTACATCCACTACAATCCGATGAAGCACGGGCTGGTCACCCGAGTCGTCGATTGGCCGTTCAGCAGTTTTCATCGCCATGTTGCAGAGGGTACATTGTCGGCCGATTGGGCCGGCGCGTGAAGGCCAAGCTCGTCCATAACCCATAATCCGCCCAGGCCGGCACAAACCGGCGCAAGGCCGCAGCCCGCGACAATGCGGCTATCTTCAAATCGCGGCAGAGCTCTATTAAATGAGCGACGATTTGCAGGGCTTGCCGCAGCAAGTACACGTGATGAGGAGACCCGACCCGCCAAGTAATTGGGCCGATATTCTAGGTTGGATCTGTTGGCTGGCGGGGCTAGCCGCCTTCGCCGGCGTGTTTGGCAATTCCCCCTACAATGCCGCAATTTGGGTGGGTTTGGCAGCCTCATTGCAATTTGCGGGGGGCCGATTGCCCGAACTGTGGCGCATCTCGGGCTGGGGTATCCTGGCCGTCGGCGGATTGGCGTTCATCCTTCACGCTGCTGGAGTTCTTCCGGATTAACCCGGGCTCGAGCCCCTCGGCAAGTCGCCAGCGTCGCTTTCATCTAGACAGCAGTCATGCACCGGTCCCTTTGGCGCACAAATTCGCGAGACAGCGGTTATCGGCGAAAGAGGACCATGATCAAGCGAGTGGCGCGCAGGGTGGGCAAAGGCGCAAAGCGCCGTGCCCACCAAACACGTCTGTAAATTAAAGCGGCTAGCCATTTTACATCCCCCTTACTCCGCTCGGTCGCGCAGCGTTATTTGCCGAGCAAATACTCAGCTCTCTCAACAACCTCGTAGAGGGTCAGACCGCTTAATACGCAGACGCCAATGTTTACGCCGTTCCAAACCGTCGCAAATCGAAATCGACCAATCGTCGGCTCGGTCCAGAGGTCCTTGGGAGCCGCCCTCGCGACCGCTTTTCGAACCACTGTCCTCCATCGGATAAGCGGGTTTAAAATCATCAAGCAAAAGAAAATCGGGAATGCAGCTGGAACAAATAAATATTTTGCCTTGCTCTCGATCAATTGATCGTCATTCGCCGCCTTAATAACTACGTTATGTATCTCTGGAGTGTTGTTGTATGCATAGATCGCGACAGTCCAAGTAATCGCAGCTAAAGCGCAGCAAACCACCGCGGCAATTGCCACTCGTATTCGAGTCAATCTTTCCATCGACGACTCCAAGAGAGTGCGGGCCCCCGATACGGCATGATATCGGTGATCATGTGATCGCACAGCGCGCGCTGTACGTGCCGGTGGGACAGCACTTTCTACCATGCAATGTCGATCCTCAAGGTACGCACCGCCGAAACGCGTCCGCATGATCATTACCGATCTGAGCTTCCTCACAGCTCATCCATATCGTCGTTGTCCCCCGGCTCCCCCTCCCAAATGGGGGGCGCGGCGATTTTTTCGCAGCGATATCTCGCCCTTTATCGGGCGACCTCTCCGCCACATCCGATGGTTCTGCGAGCGCGAATCGAAACCGCCAAAGTGGTCGCGGAAAAGCCATCTTGTCTGCTAATCAACTGCCCATGATATACGGCCGTATTCGCCTGCTTTATTTCGCGATAATCGCTCTTGGCGCCGTAGTCCTGGCGTCGCGGCAGTGGTTGCCGACGTCAGTCAACGACGCTCTTACCGCTGTGATGTTTTTCATAGTCTTCGGCACGGCCCTAGCGGTAACGGTCTACCAACAACGGCAGAGACGTAACCGTGATCGGGACCAAGGTTAAACCTCGCGGACCGTTCGCGTGACACGCGGCCTGGACCGAATCGCGTGCAGCCCAAAGCCGCGCGAGGAAAGCCGCGACGGAGCGCCGCGTAGGCGCGGCAACGACCGCGCCTTTTTGTTTTGCCGAGTGCCTCTTCTAACCGAACAGCGCGAGATCGATCGCGTCGCCCATCTTGCCGTAGCCGTGGTCGCTCGGGTGCAGTCCGTCGCCGCAGTCGTCCACGGCGAGCATCTGGGTCGGGATGTCGGGGTCGCGCAATGCGGCGTCGAAATCGGCGACGCCGTCGAACGCGCCGCTGTCCCGGATCCAGGCATTGACCGCGACCCTGTGTTTCTCGCGCGTCGGGTTCCAGGCATTGGCCATGTAGGTCTCGTTGCCGAACGGGGTGAGCGTCGCGCCGATGATCTTGATGCCGGCAGCGTGGGCGCGCAGCGCCATCTGCTGCAGGCCGGCGATGATGTGCTCGGCGGCGACCTCCTCCTCGGGCTTCGCCCAGCGGTTACGCAGATCGTTGGTGCCGAGCATGACGATGACGTGGGTGACGCCGGGCTGCGCCAGCACGTCGCGGTCGAAGCGCCGCAGCCCGCTGTCGCCGCGGATGTCGTGCAGGATGCGGTTGCCGCCGAGCCCGTTGTTCATGACGCCGGCCAGCCGGCCGGCGCGGCTCACGAGCCGCCGCGCCAATTGATCGGGCCAGCGGCAGAAGGCGTCGACCGTCGAGATGTTGCCGTCGGTCAGCGAATCGCCGAGCGCGACGATGCCGAGCGCGTCGTCCGGGGCGAGCACGTCGATGCCGCACAGGAAGAACCACTGGTCGGTCAGATTGCCGACCGGCATCGCCGTCGCGGCGGCGCAATTGCCGGGCGGCGAGATGTAATTGGTCTGCCTGGCGTAGCGGCCGGTGATGGCAAAATTGGCCGGCACGTCGCCCGGCAGATGAAAGCTGACCGCGAGATCGGCGAGCGGTGCAACGGCAAGATCGACCGCATCGCTGTACTGCACGGCCCCGGCCGCGATCACGGCGCCGTCGCGGCCGCCGAAGGTCAGCTTGCGGCCGCTGCCGGCGACGATCGCCGGCCCCTGGTCGCGCAACGCGATCGTCCCCGCGCCGATGACCAGCGGGCGATTGCCATAGGCATTCGAGAGCCGCACCCGCAGCCGCTCGCCGCCGATGCTGACGCGGGGGTTCAGGCGGAGCGTCTGATTGTTGAAACCGGCGACGCCCTCTGCCGGTGCCGGAGCGGCCGCCCAGGTACCTACCCAACGTTTCCCGACCCAACGATTGCCGTTTGGCATGACGCTTCCTCGCTTGTTCTGACGTTCAGCCCCCGCCCCGCGCAATCGCGCCGGCTCAAGCCGAGCTGTGGCTTGCTACGTGCTAATCCGGTTCCGCGAGCAACGCGGCGACGTCGCGCCGCAACGCGCCGAGCTTGCTTTCGACGACGCCCCAGACGAGCAGGTTATCCACGTTGTTGTAACCGTGGATCAGCAGGTTACGAAAAGCGATGATGCGCTGGTATTCACCGATCCGTGCGGCGACGGCCGGGTCGCGTTTTGTGAGCTGAACTAATGCCTCGCCGATAATCTCGAATTGCCGTTCCACTGCGGCGCGAAGCATCGCGTCTGCCGTGTAATCGTCGAACGTTTTGCCGCCAGTAAACTGCGCGATCAATTCGGCGGCCTGAGCGATGTCTTGGAGATATTTCTTGGTCTCACGCTGCATAGAGCAGAGCCTTGGTGCGTTCGACGCTCTGACGGAAATAGGGATTGCGGATCGCGGTGGCGGAGATCAAATCCGCGGTCCTGCCGAAGAGCTGCTCCAATCCCTCCTTGAGACCGAAGAAGGCATCGACGTAGGCGCCGGGCTGCAGAGGTTCGAACTCGACCAGGAAATCGAGATCGCTGCGCGCCGGATCGAAATCGCCGCGCGCTGCCGAGCCGAACACATCGAGCCGCCGCACATGGAAGCGGCGGCACAGGTCCTGCAATTCCTCGCGATGGTCTGCAATGTCCGCGATCATCGTCCGCTCCATACTGCGGATGAGTATAGCAGAACGAGGTAACCGTGATTGTGCAAAGCGCAGGGAGCTGCCGCAGCCGCCGCTGTCTCAATGCCGCGCGATGATTTCGCGCTCGTCGCGATGCACGGCCGGCGTCTCGGGCAACCGCGTCGCCTTGCGCCGCAGCAGCCGCGACGGCCGCCGCCGCGCGATCGTGCCGCGGCGGCGGCGGCGTCCGATCGGTGCCGCGATGCGCACCGCGCCCAGTCTCGCGAACGGCTCGCGCAGGCTGCCGTCGCCTTCGGCGACCAGGAGCGGCAGGCCGAGCGCCCTCCCCCACGATTGCCACTCGGCGACCACGTCGTCGCTTTGCTCCGCCGAAAACAGCGGCAGCGACAGCGCCGGGTCGACGTGCTCGAGCACGACCGCAATCGCGCCCGGCGTTTGTCCCGCCTGCCCGATCAGCCGGATGGCGATGCCGCGGAACGATGCGACCGGCAGGTTGAGCGCCATGCGTATGCCGCGCACCGAGCGGCGCAGCACCACGCGCTCGCGATGCAGGTCGACGATGCGCAGCCGCTCGTCGGCCGCCTCATCGGCGGCGGTAAAGCGCACGGGCAGTGAAAACGGGTCGAGCCGCGACGCGCTTGCCATCCCGGCTGCACGCTGGGATGGCTCGGGAGTCCCCGTCGCGGTGGCGCGACAGGGACTCCCGGCCTGGCCTGACCCGGCAGCGATGCTGCCGGTTTCCATTTGACGCCTCGAAAAGGCAGAACTCCCCCCGGGCTGTTGCCGCCCGGTTTTGCCGCAACAATGCCACACACCCTTCGCGATCCGCTTAAGGAGACTGGTTAAAGGCTCGTGTTCGAACGCCCAACGAAACTCATGCTTGACGAGGCGTTGCCGGGCGCGGTCGCAATTGAGCGATCCCCTCATCCGAAACGCCGGGGCGAGGCCGCGCGGCCGCCCGCGGCCGGGTTGATTAAGGCCCGCGGCGAGCACATGTTGGCTTGCGTCGGCCGCCGTTCCGCCGGCCGCTTCCATCGCGATTTTCCGCCAACCGCCCAAGCTCTCAATCAGGTCCTCCCCGCCCTCATGTCCTCCCTGCTCGACCAATCCGCCTTGACCGACCTTGCCGAGCGCCTTGTGGCTGCCGCGAAACGCGCCGGCGCCGACGCCGCCGATGCCATCGCCGTGCGCGGCGCCAGCCTCTCGGTCGACGTGCGCGACGGCGCGGTCGAGGAATCGCAGCGCGCCGAGCAAGACGACCTCGGCCTGCGTGTCCTGGTCGGACGCAAGCAGGCGATCGTCTCGACCAACGACGTCAAAGGCGACGGCCTGGACGCCCTCGCCGAACGCGCCGTCGCCATGGCGCGCGTAGCGCCCGAGGATCGCTTCGCCGGCCTCGCCGAACCGGAGCTTTTGGCGCGCAGTTTCCCGCCGCTCGATCTTCTGGATCCCGCCATGGCGTCGGTCGAGGTTTTGGAGCAACGCGCCCGCGACGCCGAGGCGGCCGCGCTCGCCGTGTCCGGCGTCACCAAATCCGGCGGCGCCTCGGCCTCGTCGGGCATCGGCGGCATGGTGCTGGTGACCAGCCACGGCTTTGCCGGCGCCACCATGTCGTCGAGCCATTCCATCTCCATGGCGGCCATCGCCGGCGACGGCACCGGCATGGAGACCGATTACGATTACAGCGCCACGCTGCACGCCGCCGATCTGGAAAACGCCGAAGCGGTCGGCCGCAGCGCCGGCGAGCGCGCCGTCAAACGGCTCAACCCGCGCAAGGTGGCGACGCGGCGGGTGCCGATCGTGTTCGACCGCCGCATTGCCGGCACTTTAGTCGGTCATCTCGCCAGCGCCGCCAACGGCAGCTCGGTGGCACGCAAGACCAGCTTTTTGCGCGACAAGCGCGGCCAGCAGATCTTTGCCCGCGGCATCGACGTGATCGACGACCCGCTGCGCCCGCGCGGCCTGCGGTCGCGTCCGTTCGATGCCGAGGGCGTCGCGGCGAGCGTGCAGAAGATCGTCGAGGACGGCGTGTTGCAGTCGTGGCTGCTCGACTGCGCCACCGCGCGCGAGCTCGGGCTCGAGACAAACGGCCGCGCCCAGCGCGGCGTGTCGTCGGGTCCGTCGCCGGCGCCGAGCAACCTGCATCTCACGCCGGGAAAAAAGAGCCCGGACGAGCTGATCGGCGACATCAGCGACGGCTTCTTTGTCACCGACCTGATCGGCATGGGCGTCAACATGGTCACCGGCGATTACAGCCGCGGCGCCTCGGGCTTTTGGATCGAGAACGGCGAACTGACTTATCCGGTCAGCGAAGTGACCATTGCCGGCCGCTTGCTCGACATATTCCAGGGCCTCGAGCCGGCGAACGATCTGGAATTCCGCTACGGCACCAATGCGCCGACGCTGCGCATCGAGGGCCTGACCGTTGCCGGCCACTGAGCCGGCCGAGCTCGCCGCGCTCGCCACGCGGCTCGCCGCGTGCGTGCGTGAAGCCGGCGCGCTGGCCCTGTCGATGTTCGGCGCGCCGCTGAAAAGCTGGACCAAGGGCGTATCGTCGCCGGTGAGCGAAGCCGACATGGCGGTCGACACGCTGTTGCGCGACCGGCTGACGGCGGCCGCGCCCGGCATCGCCTGGCTGTCCGAAGAAAGCACCGACGATCCGGTACGGCTCGATGCATCGCGCGTGTGGATCGTCGATCCGATCGACGGCACCCGCGGCTACATCGCCGGCGCGACCGACTGGGCCGTGTCGGCCGCGCTGGTCGAGAACGGCCGGCCGGTCGCGGCCTGCCTGTTCGCGCCGGTCACCGACGAGTTCTTCATGGCGATCACCGGCGGCGGCGCGACGCGCAACGGCGCGGCCATGGCGGCGAGCCCCGGCGCCGAGCTCGCCGGCGTGCGCTTTGCCGGGCCGAAAAACTTTCTGGAGCGGCTCGGCACCATCGCGCCGCCGTTCACGATCACGCCGCGGCTGCATTCGCTGGCGCTGCGTCTCGCCCGCGTCGCCGAAGGCACGATCGACGCGGCGATCTCCGGCGGCAACAGCCACGATTGGGACCTTGCCGCAGCCGACCTTTTGGTGCACGAAGCTGGCGGTGCGCTGACGCCGTTTAGTGGCGAGCCGCTTTGCTACAACAAGCCGGAGCCGCGGCACGGCATGCTGGTCGCCGCCGGCCGCGAGCGCCACGCGACGCTTCTCGAACTGCTCAAGCGCGTACCCGCGGCCTGACGCGGCGGAACGGACGACGCATCGCGAGTGCACACGGGGGAGCTGAGTTTGCCGGATCGATTGCCGCTCGCGCTCAGCGCCTACCGGCTCGCATCCCGCGCCGCCACGCCGTTTGTGCCGCGGCTCCTGGCCCGGCGTCTCGACCGCGGCAAGGAGCACCCGGACCGGCTCGGCGAGCGCCGCGGCGAACCGAGCCTGCCCCGCCCCGCCGGGCCTCTGGTCTGGGTGCACGGCGCCAGCGTCGGCGAAATGCTCGCGGTCGTGCCGCTGATCGACCGCATCCGCGCCCGCGGCCTCGCCGTGCTGGTCACTTCGGGCACCGTGACGTCGGCCGCGCTCGCCGGCCAACGCTTGCCCGACGGCGCGATGCATCAGTTCATTCCGGTCGATGTGCCGTCATTCGCCGCGCGCTTTCTCGATTATTGGCGGCCCGATCTGGCGCTGTTCGTCGAATCCGACCTGTGGCCGAACCTGATTTTCAGCTGCGCGGAGCGCAAAATTCCGATGATCCTGGTCAATGGCCGCATCTCGGAACGTTCGTTCCGCCGCTGGCGCCTGGTTCCCGGCGCAAGCACGTCGCTGCTCGGCCGCTTCGATCTGTGCCTTGCGCAATCGGACGACAATGCACAGCGGCTGTCGCGGCTCGGCGCGCCGCGTGTCTCCTCGACCGGCAATCTGAAGCTCGACGTGCCGGCGCCGCCGGTCGACACCGCGACCTTGCACCGCTTCAACGCGCTGATCGGCCTGCGCGAGGTTGTGGCCGCCGCCTCGACCCATCCGGGCGAAGAGACTGCGGTGATTGCCGCGCATCGCCGGCTGCGCGCCAACCATCCGCACCTGTTGACCGTCATCGCGCCGCGCCATCCCGAGCGTGGCCAAAGCATCGCCGATATCGCCAAGGTGGCGGGGCTTGCGGTCGCCATGCGCTCGCGCGGCGAATTGCCAAAGCGCGACGTCGACATTTATATCGCCGACACCCTCGGCGAGCTCGGCCTGATCTACCGCATCGCTCCGATCGTGTTCATGGGTGGCTCGCTGGCGCGCCACGGCGGGCAAAATCCGATCGAGCCGATCAGGCTCGGCGCCGCTGTGCTGCACGGCCCGCACATCTGGAATTTCGCCGAGCTCTACCGGGCGCTGGACGAGGCGCACGGCGCCGCGCCGGTCGCCGATGAGGAGGCGCTGACCGCAAAACTCGGCGAATGGTTCAGCAATCAGTCAGCCCACGCCGCGGTCGCCAAAGCGGGAGCAGAGGCGGTCGAAAAACTCAGCGGCGCGCTGGAGCGCACGCTCGCCGCGCTCGATCCTTATTTGATTCAGCTTCGCCTCGAGCAGCGGGCGAGCTAGGGGACGCGAGCCAACCCTAGCTTGGCGCGGCCGTCCGGTTGACGCATGATCGCCTCGCAGCAACGGGCAGCCAGATTCGGGATCATGCACTGATGCGAGCGCCGCGCTTCTGGTGGCAGCCGGGTCGAGGACTATTGCTCAGTCCGCTGGCGGCGCTCTATGGCGCCGTCGCAGCCGTGCGCCTGCGGCGGCCGGGTCGCCGCGCCGGCGTGCCGGTGATTTGCGTCGGCAACCTCACGGTCGGCGGTGCCGGCAAGACGCCGGCGGCGCTCGCCGTCGGCCGCCTCTTGCTCGCCGCGCACGAGAGGCCGTTCTTCTTGAGCCGCGGCTATGGCGGACGGCTTGCCGGGCCGGTGCTGGTCAATCGCTCCGTCCATCGTGCCGCCGATGTCGGCGACGAGCCGCTCCTTCTCGCCCGGCTGGCGCCCACCATCGTCGCCCGCAATCGCGTCGCCGGAGCGCAGCTGGCGCGCTTCGAAGGCGCGAGCGCCATCGTCATGGACGACGGCTTTCAAAATCCTGCCCTGCACAAGGACCTCGCCATCCTGGTGATCGACGGCCGCCGCGGCATCGGCAACGGTCGCGTGCTGCCCGCCGGTCCGCTGCGCGCGCCGCTTGCGAGCCAGATGGCGCGTGCCCATGCGCTGATGATCGTCGGCCCGGCGGCCGACAGCGCGGCGGCGGTTGCCGAGCTCGGCCGCAAACGCGGCCTTCCGCTTTTTCACGCCCGGCTCGAGCCCGACCGGCAAACGCTCGCCGCGCTCGCCGGCCGCCGCATCCTGGCGTTCGCCGGCATCGCCGATCCTGACAAATTTTTTGTCACGCTGGCGGAGGCCGGCCTCACGGTGGTCGAGCGGCACGGCTTTGCCGACCATCATCGCTTTACGGCGGCCGACGCGCAGACGCTGACCGCGCGGGCGCAAAGCGAAAATCTGATGCTCGTCACCACAGAGAAAGATCAGGCGCGCATGGCTGGCGAGCCGCACCTCGGCGAACTCACCGGCCGCACCAACGCGCTGCCGGCGCGGCTTGTCATCGACGAAGACGACGCCTTCCGTGACCTGATGCTCAACGTCGTCAAACGGCGCTGATGGGCGTTGCGATCTACGTCTTGTCGCCAGTGGCATGCCGCTGCAGCACCGCTTCGGGCGAAACGTAGGGCTCCTGCAGATCGACGCTCCAATAGCGCAGCTCCTCGAGCGGAATTTCCGCGCCGGTCACCGCGCACCGCACGAACACGCCGGGCCGGATGACGCGAAAATCGCCGTCGAGGTATTTGACCTCGGCCTCGCCGGGAGTCGGACCGGAACGGTCGGTGCGATTGAGCAAATGCCTCTCCCTCGATGCCGGGCACAGCCGCGCTTGGCTCGCTCGGCCGCTGATGGCGGCAACATAATCGCTCGCGAGCCGCTGCGAAACCCTCCGGGTTGCGAACCCCGCGGGCGGCTGACCTCGAACAGGCGCGCTGTGCTACATTGCGCGCGAGGGCATCGAACGACGTTGCCGATATGAATTTCAGCTGCATGATCCGCGCGTTTGCCGGCGCGGCGCTGTTGTGGGCGAGCCAAGCCGTTGCCGCGGAGCAAGTCGATATTCCCGACGGCAGCCTGACGCTGCACGCCACGCTTTATCGCCCCACCGGCCCGGGTCCATTCCCTGCGGTCGTGGCGCTGCACGATTGCGGCGGCCTCACGCAGCGGCCCAACACGCTGTCGCAACTTTACGGTGCCTGGGCGCAGCATCTCGTTGCTCACGGCTTTGCGGTCTTGTTCCCGGATTCGTTCGGCTCGCGCGGGCTCGGCCCGCAATGCCGCGTGCGCCAGTCCAAGGCCCGGTCGTCGCGCGAGCGCATTGCCGACGCCGACGCGGCGCGGCACTGGCTGCAGGCGCAGAACTTCGTCCGTCCCGACCGCATCTCGCTCGTCGGCTGGGCCAGCGGCGGCACCGCAACGTTATGGGCAGTGCGGCCGAACGCGGCGTCGCGCGACGGCGGCGCCGACTTCCGCTCCGCGGTCGCGTTCTATCCGGGCTGCCGCCGCCTGCGTCTGACCGCGTGGAGCGCGCGGGTACCGACGCTCATTCTCATCGGCAGCGCCGACGATTGGACCCTGGCCGCCACCTGCCAGCAGATGGTCGCCGGCGCGCGCGGCCGCAGCGCCCGCGCCGAGATCGTGGTCTATCCGGGCGCGCCGCACGAATTCGACCGCGCCAACGCGCCGCTCCGCCTGCGCACCGGCCTCACCCATACGGCCAGTCCTTCCGGCGAGGCGCATCGCGGCACCAACCCGGCCGCCCGCGCCGACGCGCTCAAGCGCGTGCCGCGCTTTCTGGCGCGGTAGCCGGCCGTGGCCGCCGACCCCGATCATTCGGCTGACGATCGTCCCCTCCCCGTGATCGGACTGATCGGCGGACTCAGCTTCGAAAGCTCGGCGGAATATTACCGGCTGATCAACGAAGGCGTGCGCGCCCGGCTCGGCGGCCTGCGCTCGGCGCGCTGCCTGATGTGGTCATTCGATTTCGGCGAGATCGAAGCGTTGCAGCATGCCGACGACTGGGACCAAGCCACCGCGCTGATGATCGACGCCGCACGGCGGCTGGAGCGTGGCGGCGCCGATTTCTTTCTGATCTGCTCCAACACCATGCACCGCATGGCCGACGCCATCGCGGCCTCAGTCGCCATTCCGCTGCTGCACATCGCCGATCCGACTGGCGAACGCATCGCGGCAAGCGCGATCAAGCGGGTCGGCCTCCTCGGCACCGCATTCACCATGGAGCAGGAGTTTTATAGAGGCCGCCTGGCGCAGCGTTTCGGCCTCGACGTGCTCATTCCCGACGCCGCCGACCGCGCGCTCGTGCATCGCGTCATCTACGATGAGCTGGTCCAGGGTAAGATCGTGCCGGCCTCGCGACAGGCCTATCGCGACGTGATCGCGCGTCTCGTTGCGCGCGGCGCGCAGGGCATCATTCTCGGCTGCACCGAGATCATGCTGCTGGTCCGGCCCGACGACAGCGCCGTGCCGCTGTTCGACACCACGGCCCTTCACGTCGAAGCGGCCATCGCGCGGGCGCTGGCGGGGCGTTGACGCGCACCAATCGTAACGCGCTCACAACGGAGATTACGGGTGCACAGCAGACATCGACGGCCGACATTCGATGTCTGCTTTGACCCATCGCGACCGGCTGCGCCGCTGGTTTGTTACAGCGCCGGCAAACCTCGACTTCGAGAAAGCCAAGCGTGATCAGATGTCGGGTGATCGTTGGCTGTCGTTTCACCGTATCAATCCGCGACTGTTTCGCCGCCCGAATTATCACGCGTCTTAATTTTCGACGCAGCGTCAGGACGCACCCCTAAGTGCTGCACTTTGAGACGTTTTTCGCCTTGATTTTTTGTAAAAGGGGGCCGACACTTGCCGATAAGCTGTTGGGTCCCGGGCTGCGCGTGTAATTTATTTTCCGCCTGCACCGGGCACAGTCCATTCACGCGGTTCGAGGGAAGGCTTGCCATGCGTCTTGCCGCTTGCGCCGTTTTCGCAGCGTTATCGTTCGTCGTGACCCCCGCCCCTACAGCGCTTGCCGCGCAGCCTGCCGCACTCGCCGAGTACGGCACCAAAGACGAGGCGGTGGCAATGGTCAAACGCGCCCAAGAGATTTTCAAGAAAGAGGGCGCCGACGCCACCTTCAAGGCGATCGATGATCCTTCCAACAAGGAATTTCACGATCGCGATCTTTACGTGTACATTTACACTTTATCGGGTGTCTGCGTTGCGCACGGAGCCCGCCCGGCTCTCATCGGCAAGAATCTCATCGACATCAAGGATCAAGACGGAAAGTATCTTGTCCGCGAGCACGTCAAAATCGCGAAGGGGCCGGGTAGCGGCTGGATCAGATACAAGTGGCCAAATCCGATAACCAACAAGATCGAAGACAAGACCAGCTATGTCGAAAAGATGGGGGATAATTACTTCCTTGGCGTCGGGGTTTATAAGCAATGATGAGCGTTGGCGGGGTTGCTGCGTCGCCTCAGCGTAATAAGCCAACTAAGTCAGCCCCCGCTCACTGGTCCGTTCTCAGTATCTTCAATAATCTCTCGATCCAGATAAAGGCTTCGATTGCCTCGGTGCTCTTGCTCATTTGCCTCTTGGGCTTGGGAGCGAACGCCTATCTGACCTCGACGCGATCGGCCGAGGGACTGCGAGTCCTTACCAACCAACTAATTCCGAAGCAGCAGGCATTCAGTCAGGCGAGCGACGCTGTTGTCGCTACGCATATGAAGATATTTCGATACGTTTCCTGGGCGAGTAATGGTGTGAGTCACACTCTGCTCGATCCCCTGCACGCCGAAATCAACGCCGACCTCGACAAGTTGTCGTACCGTATTGATGCTGCGGCCCGGCGACCCGACTTATCGGGTCCCGAACGCAGGAGCATGCATGATCTTCAGGCGAAATGGCAAATCTGCAAGGATCATGCAAAGGACGCCATCGACGTCGGTGAAACCGACGCGGCGATGGCGACGATGATGCTCGGCCAGACCGACGACACCTTCAAGGATGTCGACACTATCTTTCAGACTCTCTCGAACGAGATGTCGGAAACTGCGCTCGGCCTCAGCAATCAACTCTATTTTGCTGCCGGGCAAAACAAAAATATCATTATTTGGGTGACCATCATCGGCTGCCTGATCAGCGGGTTTGTCGCCATTATGGTCGGTCGATCGATAGTGAGGCCGATCGAAGCCGTCACCGACGCGATGCAACGCCTTTCGGCCGGCGAAACGAACGTGGACATCGGTTATCGCGATCGCCGTGACGAGATCGGGCAAATGGTGGGTGCCATCGATATATTTCGCGGCATCGCCCTTCAGAACACGCAGCTGCTTAACGAGCTCCGCGACCGGACGGGCGAGCTGGCGCGCTCGGTCGAGGAATTGCGCGCGCTGGGGGAGGTCAGCCAGACGGTCAATTCGACGCTCGATCTCGAAACCGTACTGGCGACCATCGTCGCCAAGGCTGTGCAGCTGTCCGGAACGGAGGCCGGCACCATTTACGGCTACGACGCGCAAGTGCGCGAGTTCCGCTTACGTGCCACATACGGCATGGGCCAAGAATTGATCGACGCGCTCAGCCATCAACATATCGGGTTTGACCAGCGCGACATCGCGGCGGCTTGCGCCAGCGGCGAGCCGAGCCAAATTGCCGACCTCCACGAGGAAGCTCGCTCGGAAGTCAACGAGATCGTCCTGCGCGCCGGCTATCGGGCGCGCTTGCTGGCGCCGCTGATGCGCGGTGAAGAAATCGTCGGCGTGCTGGTGGTGCGCCGCAAGACGCCGGGCTCGTTCGCGAACAACATCATCGATCTGATGAAGACCTTCGCGGCGCAGTCGGTGCTGGCGATCCAGAACGCGCGGTTGTTCCACGAGATCGACGACAAAAGCCGCGAACTTGAGGTCGCGAGCCGCCATAAATCGGAGTTCTTGGCCAATATGAGCCACGAGCTGCGCACGCCCCTCAACGCCATCCTCGGCTATAGCGAACTCATTCTCGACAACATCTACGGCGAGGCACCGCAAAGGATGCGCGCCGTTCTGGAGCGGGTGCAGGCCAACGGCAAGCACCTGCTCGACCTGATCAATGACGTGCTCGATCTGTCGAAGATCGAGGCCGGACAGCTGATCTTGTCTCTCGCCGATTACTCCGTGGCCGATATGGTGCAAAGCGTCCACACGGCGGTCGAGCCGCTGGCGAGTAGCAAAAAGCTCGGATTTACCGTCGATCTACCGCGCGATCTGCCGGCGGCGTATGGTGATGACAGGCGATTGAAACAGGTGTTGCTCAACCTAGTTGGGAACGCCATCAAATTCACCGACAGCGGCGAAGTCGCCATCACGGCCAGCGTGGCGGATGGGGCGTACACGATTGTGGTGCGCGACACCGGGCCCGGCATTGCCGAGGCCGATCAGACCAAGATATTCGAGGAATTCCAGCAGGGTGATAACACGCAGACCAAGAGCAAGGGCGGTACCGGGCTTGGCCTCGCCATCTCCAAGCGCATCGTCGAGATGCACGGCGGCAGGCTATGGGTGAACTCGCGTCCCGGCGAGGGCTCGACGTTCTCGTTCACCGTGCCGCTGCGCGTCGCAAGGGAAGCGGGCCAGTCATGAGCAGGCGCATTCTCGTAGTCGAGGATCAGGAGGACAATCGCCAAATCTTGCGTGACCTTTTGGGCAGCGCCGGCTACGACATAATCGAGGCCGCCGATGGCGAGGCGGCAATCGCAGCGGCCAAGGCGGAAAAGCCCGATCTCATCCTGATTGACATCCAGTTGCCACTGCTCGACGGCTACGAGGCCACCCGCCGCATCAAGGGCGAAGCGGCTCTCCAGCATATTCCCATCATCGCGGTGACCTCCTATGCGTTGAGCGGCGACGAGGTCAAAGCGCGCGCCGCGGGCTGCAACGCCTACTTCACCAAGCCCTACAGTCCACGTCTATTGCTGGCCAAGATCAAAGAATTCCTGCCGTAAAGTGCGAGCCTGTCGAGCGATGAACAATCCCGCGCGCATCCTCGTTGCCGACGACAACGAGACCAACCGCGACATCTTGGCAACGCGGCTGGAAGCGAACGGTTACGAGGTGTTGCACGCCGCCGACGGCGAGGAGGCGCTGGCAGTGACGCGCGAACGGCGGCCCGACCTCATCCTGCTCGACATCATGATGCCGAAGATCGACGGCGTCGAAGTGTGCAAGCGGTTGAAGGCCGACGTGACGTTGCCGTTCACTCCGATCATGCTGGTGACCGCCAAGGCCGAATCGGGCGACGTGGTCGAGGGGCTCGATGCCGGCGCCGACGAATATTTGACCAAGCCGATCGACCAGAAGGCGCTGGTAGCGCGCGTGAAAGCCCTCTTGCGCATCAAGGAGCGTCACGACACAGCCGGCGGGAAGGCGCAGCCGGTCCAGCCGGCCCGATCGCACGGTGCCGATTTGTTTATCAGCTACTCGCGAAAAGACCTGACGGCGATTCAGTCAATCACCGCAGCCCTGCAACAAAACGGCTGGTCGGTCTGGTTCGACCAGCAGCTTCAGGCCGGCGTCAAGTTCGATCGAGTGACCGAACAAGCGCTGACGGATGCGCGCGCGGTAATCGTAGCGTGGTCGCGTCATTCAGTCGACAGCGACTGGGTCCGTGCCGAGGCGGCGTTCGCGTTACAGTACTCAAAGCTCTTTCCGATTCGGCTTGACGATGCCCCGGTCCCGCTTCGCTTCATTAATCTGCATACGCTGGACCTGTCCGGATGGGGCGATGGTTCCGGGCATGCGTTGCAGACGCTTATCGGTCATCTGAGGGAAATTCTCGGCACGCCGAACGGCAGTGAAGATTTCTCGAAAGAAGTTTGCCCCTGAGCCGCACTACATGACGAAGCGGGACTCCTGTGCGGTGCGTAGAAAATCGCGCATCTCCTCAAAGGCCAGCCGTTCCATTTCGATCATAGTTTCGAACTTTATTTGGCGCGAGCCGGCATCGAAACGTGCGAGAATGTCGCCCACCAAGTCGCTATGGCGCTGATAACGTTCGAGCTCTCGCTTCGGCTGCAAGCCTTCTTCCAGCGTCCGCATACCGAGCGCGACCACGGCAAAGCAAATTGCGATCCATTGCGCCCACGGCGAAAAACCCGAGTCCGGAGCAAACACCGCGAGCGGTACGATGACGAAAGCTTCGGTGATCAAAAGCCCGAGCGTCGCGACGATACTGCCCGTTGCCAGGATTGCCTCAAGTGTGCGCAGACTGAAACCGGTAAGGACGAATTGGCCATAGCGGATCTTCCAATCGGCGTACTGTTGCTGATGGCGCAGGCGCAGCGCCCGGTAGGCGTCGAAATATTCACCAGGAAGGGCATCGAATGTCGACTGATGCGGCTCTTCCGGAGGCGGATGGAGCCAAATGTTTTGGCTCCGCCCCTTCTGCGTCAAGCCGTGGAGCTCGGGCTCCAGATGATAGGCGAAACGCATATTGATCTCAGCCAGCCACTTTTTGCGCTGATCGACAAAACGGCGCTTGCCGTCCTCGCCGCCGAGCGAGGCGAGTATCTCCTCGACCCGGCAAACAAACGTCTGAAAATGAAATTGCCTCAAGACTTCGGTCATCATGCGCCGGTGCAGCCAATCCGATTTCGCCTTGCCGATCATGAGGCCGAACAGGCCTATGAGTGCGCCGACCAGGCCAAGAACTGCCGAAACACACGCCAGCACGACCGTCGCAAGACGCGACAAATAAATTCCGTACAAGTGTTCGGCGGACGTTCCAAACAGAGCGATGACGACCAATAGAACGGCAGCCAAGCCCCAGCGAAGGCTCCTGTTTTTCGCGCGCTTGGCGGGTTCTTCGTATTTCTCAAATTCTGCTATGAGCTCGTCATTCTCAACAACATGGAGTATCGCTGGAAACGCCAGCTGCGCGGTTTTTCTGTCCTCCGGACCAACCAGAAGGTCATTGTTAAAGGTCTGCGCGCGAAGCTCAGCGGCCATGCAGACAATAGACCGCGACATTGAGCAAAACTCAAGACCAGACCGCAATTCGAACCATCGGCTCCCCACAGGGGCCCGACTGATCGAATCACAATACGTCACTTTCCAACGATTGCTATGCGGCAGCCTTGATCCGGCGAACGCCCTTGAAGCGTCCATGGCCGTTTGCCTGAACAGGCGCTATAGAAAAGCTCGCCCGCATGCTGCGGTGCCGTATGGCCGAAACTGGCACTTAGCCGACATGATGGGGTGTTCGGCGATTTCTGCTTTCGGGAGGCAAAGCGGACATCGGGCCGAAGCATCCCAGACGACGCGAATGCCCCTAAGCGGCCATTCGCGCATGACTGGTATCTCAGGTCGAAATCGATTGCGCGCCCCCGTTACTTGCCCGATGATCGTCGGGGGCGTCGCGGGAGTGGGGGAGTTGAACATGCGGATACGCGGAGGATCTATTGCGCTGACGACTATTCTGGCCGCGCTTGCGCACGAAGAGCTGGCCATAGCGCAGACCCCGCAGCAGTACGACTGGTGCATCGGCAAGGGCGATCCAGCGCCAGATTTGAGAATCGGCGCCTGCACGGCATTGATCCAGTCGGGCAAGCTTGCGGCAATCAATGTGCCCATCGCCTTCTCCAAGCGCGGCGACTGGTACATAGCCAAGGGCGATTACGACCGCGCCATTGCCGACTACAGCGAGGCGATCCAACTCGGTCCAAAATATGCCAACGCCTACCACAACCGCGGTAGCGCATATGCGAACAAAAAAGAGTATGGACGCGCCATTGATGATCAGAAAAGATTCATCGAATTAGCGCCGCCAAAAACTTCATCGCCTTGGCTCGAACTTGCCGATTATCAGCGCGACCTCCAGCAGTATGACGCTGCACTTTCTTCGCTCCGATTTGCGGCAAAGTTTGATGAGGATGGACCGGGGACTGGACCCGGGATGTCTGTCTACTATCGCATGGGTTGGACCCTGCAACTCATGGGCCGGCACGCCGATGCAATCGCGGCCTTTACTAAGGGCATTGCTAAACAGCCAGATTATTATTGGGCGCGATACAAACGGGGCCTGAGCTACGAAAAACTTGGTGACCGCGTCAATGCCGTCCAAGATTTTAAGGAAGCTGCCGCCCATATAGATCGCAAGATCTGGGAAAACGAAATGGCGAAGAAGTTTGCCGAATATGGATTGTAGCGGAGTTACTATGGCGCAGGGCCGCGGTAAAATCATTATTGGAATCTCCGCCATCGGCCAACATGCACCTTAAGCGGCAATGTGTGCTTTTCGCGCCTAAAGGACATTGGCCGAACATCCCGAATGTCCGCCGATGAGCCGGCACGATAGTCAGCATCGCGCCTTTCGCGCTATGCTCGCGCCGGGGAGTACCGCGCCATGAAGCCCGACCCGCAAGCCGCGACATTCGATTACATCATCGTCGGTGCCGGCTCGGCCGGCTGCGTGCTGGCCAATCGGCTGACCGCTTCGGGGCGGCATCGCGTGCTCTTGTTGGAAGCCGGCGGCCATGACCGGCACATGTGGATTCACATTCCGCTCGGCTTCGCCAAGCTGTTCGACAATCCCAAGGTCAACTGGCTCTACAGCTCGGAGCCCGAGCCGGAGCTGAACAACCGCCGCATCATCCAGCCGCGCGGCAAGGTCTTGGGCGGATCGAGCTCGATCAACGGGCTCCTCTATATCCGCGGCCAGAAAGAGGACTACGATCACTGGCGCCAGCTCGGCAACACCGGCTGGGGCTTTGACGACGTGCTGCCCTACTTCCGCCGCGCCGAGGATCAGGAGCGCGGCGCCGACGATTTGCACGGCGTCGGCGGGCCGCTTTCGGTGTCCGACGTCTGCGAGCCGCATCCGCTGTGCGAGGCCTTCATCGCCGCCGCCGAGCAATCCGGCATTCCGCGCACCGACGATTTCAACGGCGTGCGCCAGGAGGGCGCCGGCTACTTTCAGCTCACCACCCGCAACGGCCGCCGCTGGTCGACGGCGGCCGGTTATCTGCGCCAGGCGCGCAAGCGTCACAACCTGAAAGTCGAGACCCACGCGCTGGCGACGCGCATCCTGTTCGACGGCAGCCGCGCCACCGGCATCGAATATCGCCAGGGCGACGCGCTCCGCACCGCCTACGCCAATGGCGAAGTGATCCTTGCTGGCGGGGCGTTCAATTCACCGCAGCTGTTGCAGCTCTCCGGCATCGGGCCGGCGAAGCTGCTGCGCGAGTTCGGTATCGCGCCGCTTGCCGACATGACGGGCGTCGGCGCCGACCTGCAGGACCATTTGCAGGTGCGCATGCAGTTCCGCTGCAGCGAGCCGATCACCATGAACGACGTTGTCAACAACTGGCGGCACCGCTGCCACGCCGGACTGCGCTACATTTTCTCGCGCAAGGGGCTGCTGACCATCGGCGCCGGTTACGCCGGTGCCTTCCTGCGCACGCGGCCGCAGCTCGCCTCCCCCGACGTGCAGATCCACTTTTTGATCTTCTCGACCGAGACTGCCGGCGCCAAGCTGCATCCGTTCTCCGGCTTCATGGCTTCGGTGTGCCAGCTGCGCCCGGAGAGCCGCGGTTTTGTGCGCATCAAATCCGCCGATCCGCTTAAGCCGCCGGCGATCCAGCCGCGCTATCTGTCGAACCGCATGGATTGCGACACCATCGTCGCCGGCCTGAACCGGCTGCGCGAAGTCATGCACCAGCCGGTGATGCGGCGGCTCATCAGCGAGGAGCGTATGCCCGGCGAGCAATGCGCCAGCGACGCCGACCTGCTCGCCTATGCGCGCGCCTCCGGCACCACGGTTTATCATCCGACCTCGACCTGCCGCATGGGCACCGACCCGGCCGCCGTAGTCGACGATCATCTCCGCGTGCGCGGCTTCGAGCGATTGCGCGTGATCGACGCCTCGATCATGCCCACGGTCGTGTCGGGCAACACCAACGCCGCCGCGGTGATGATCGGCGAAAAAGGCGCGGATTTGGTGCTGGATACGACGGTGGCCCAATCAATAATTGCCGGTTAGCCAACCGGAAAAATTCCCGCGCCTCTTGGAATCTCATGGAAATCGATTGGCTCGCAGTCGTATTCGTTCTCATCCGGATTCCAGACGCATTTGACGAGACCGCCGCCAGGTACATGCTTGTAGATGGGAGATGGATGAGCCGCATCCGCCATCAGTGCCGCGCCCCTTTTCTGCTTCGGATTAGCCATGTTGGTCCCCCCTTTGTTGCTTCCGAGCGAAGTCCCATTTTACGGGTCACACGCGCGCTAAGGCGCCACATTCCGAAGGCTGTTAGAAACAGCCACACCAATTTGCGCGGCCAGATGTGCATTAATTGCCGGATCGCTCAAACCCTTACCGCTCCCGGGCCCAAAGGTTACGATTAAATCATGAGTGCGATCCCTGCTCGCCGTCAAGAACGTGCCGCTTTGATTAAAATTGACCGGAATGAGTTTCCAAGCGGGCGTCAAACCTCCAGTCGACACGACTTCGAACGTTACTTGATGCTGAATGACGTTCTGCCCCAAAGGCCCCTTCGAGGATGTTGGCTCAGTCACTTCCCCGGTAGCGACAGGAAGTATTTGATCCTGCAACCACTGCTTAAGTTTCAGGTCGCTCTATATCAGCAGAGAGGTAGCCGTCTGATTTTTCGGTTGGACTCCAGTCGCGCAAGGAGCGCGCCTGTAAAGCTCAGCTACCGTCCAGTAAAAATTTGCCTTGTCCACTCTTGTGGCAGCGGCCGAAAGTGTAGCGGATGCGCCGAGCGTGAACGTCGATTTTGGTGTACCCGGCGGCGTCCAAACGAAATTAGGGTTAGCTGCCGAGTTCTCTTTGATGGTAAGTGTGAGCGCCACTTGAGCGCCCCAATTGTAGAACCAAGTCGCCGCGCGACGTTGATGGAATTGTTTAGCATCCGCAATATCTTGGTCTATGACATATCTGACCGCATTGGCGACCTCACAGTGAACGCTCGTGACGATCGCCTCAACTAATGCCTGCCCCTCGGGTGGACCGCCGGGAAATTCTTCGATCTCTGGAACCACTGTCCCACAACCGCTAAGTCCGACGATTAGAACAAGGCCCAGTAACAATAGCCTAAGCGCAAATGTTTTTGTCGCGTTTAGCATCGCACATCCCCCAGCGAGCCAACACAGACAAATCAGCTTGTAATCTGATTGTTGCCCCGCCCCAATCAGCAGTTGGATTCCTTTCCGTTGCGTTTTTCAAGCAGCACAACCGCAGCCTTTCAATAAATACTTGTTATGTTGTAAAAATACAACACAGAATGGCGATTAGACGCTGCGGTTCAAATCTCAAATTAAGTATGCCGCCTTCGGCAGGACGAGCTGACCTGTAATTTCCGGCTCTACCCGATGCAATCGCTGGCAGGCTTAGGCGCCGTGAATCGCCCTCAATACCGGCAATCCAAAACCGCCGCCACGCCTTACGCCGCCAGATTGCCGAAGCGCTGCAGATTGGCCTTCTGCTTGTCGTTACGCGGCGGCAGCTTGAACAGGCGCGCGGCGGTGCCGCCGATGATATTGTGCTTGGCCTTCTCGGTGAGGAACGGCAGATCCCAGATGGTCGAGGGCAGATCGAAATCCCAGTGCGGATAATCTGACGCGTACATCAGCTGCGTCTCCGCATTGATCATGCGGAAGGTGCATTGCAGCGCCTGCAGATCGACCTGCTCCATCGGCTGCGAGGCGTAATACATGTCGCGCATGTAGTCCGACGGCTTCTTTTTCAGGAGCGGATATTCGGAGGTGCGCAGCATGAACTCGTGGTCGAGCCGCTGCATCAAAAACGGCACCCAGGCCAGCCCGCCCTCGATCCAGATCACCGGCAGCTTGGGAAAGCGCTCGCCGAGCCCGTTGGTGACCCAGTTGGTCATGTGCAAAATGTTGTAGAACGGGAAGCCGAGCGCGTGCACCGAGGCGAAGCGGTTCAATCCCTTGAACACCGGCTCGCCGATATTGATCGCGGAGTGGAAGGCAAGCGCCAGCCCGCGCTCCTCGATGGCGCGGAAAACTTTCATGTTGCTGTTGTGATGGATCGGCGCGGTGCGCGCCGCCGTCACCAGAAAGCCGGTGACGTGTTGGCAATCGCCGAACCTCTCGACCTGACGCAGCGCCTCGTCGGGATCGGAGATCGGCAGCGACAGCATGGAATAGAGCCGGCCGCCGGCCGCGGGCAGCACCTGCTCGGTGAGCCAGCGGTTATAGGCAAAGCAAAGCTCGATCTCCATCTCGGTCGATGGATGCAGCCCGACTGACAGCAAGAGCGTCGGGAACAAGCACGAATAATCGACGCTCATGGCGTCCATCCAGCGCTGGCCGAGCTCGACGTCGCGCAGCCGGCCGGGCTCGGTCTTCTCCGAAGAGCGCAGCGGATAGCGGGTGATGCGGCCGCCCATATCCTGGAAGCTGACTTGCTGCGGGGTGAGCGCGCCGCGGCCCTTGGTGCGGCCGGCCAGCACCAGCTGGCGCAGCACGTCGTTCTCGATGAACGGCAGGAACTGGTCGAAGCACTCGTTCTCGTAGTGATGCGAATCGACGTCGGCGATCAGCACGTCGTCGAAGCTGCGCTCGTGCGCCTGCTTGCGGGCGTGCGCCAGCAACCGGCTGGTATCGAGCTCTTCGACGGAAACGCGGCGGCCGCGGTCGGCAAGAAGGTCCATGGCATCACTCCGGCAGGCTGGGCAAAAGGAAAAGCATGTCGCGCCACATTGCCGCGTTTTGCCGCGAAAAGCCACCGACCGAAATGCTGCCTTGATCAGCCGAGGCCGAATAGCTTGATGGCATTGTCGCGGCCGATCTTGCGGCGGTCGGCGGCGGCG
>DASRET010000132.1:0-12024 GCA_035651875.1 Xanthobacteraceae bacterium | reverse complement strand
CGGCCAACGGCACTCGGAAGTAATGGGTAATCCGCACCATCAGCCTGGTGGAGAGCATGGAGCTGATCGTGGCGCCCCCCATGTAGGTAATCAGTGCCAACCCGGAGAGGCTCGCGGAAACGCCGAGCACGGTCTGGCAGTACAGCGGCATGTAGATCGTGACGCCGATCACGGTGCCAATGGAGAAGAACGCCGCGATCGTCATGGTGCTGGTAACGCGGCCGTGCAGGATGGCGAGCGGAATGAACGGCTCGCGCGCGGTGAGAAGCCGCAGCGCGAACAGCACCCAGAGCGCCGCCGAGCACGCAAGCAGCCCGACCATGTGCCACGACGCCCACGGATAACGGATGCCGCCGAGGCTCAGCGCCAGCATCAGGACCAGCGATGCGCCGACCATCAGCATGGCGCCGATCACGTCGAGCCGGTGCGGGCGATCGTTGCGCGGCAAGCGGCGCAGCGCGCGCTCGGTCATGACCAGCGCCACGCCGCCGAGCGGTACGTTGATCCAGAAAATCAACGACCAGTGCAGATGGTCGGTCAGCAAGCCGCCGAGCACCGGACCCAGAATGCTGGCGCTCATGAACATGATCGAGGTGCGGCCCTGCACCACCGGCCGTTCGCGCGGCGAGAGGAGATCGGCAATGATGGTTTGCGCGATCGGCAACAGGCCGCCGCCGCCGATGCCCTGCAGCCCGCGCGCGACCACCAGAACCCAGATGCTCGGCGCCAGCGCACAGGCGATCGAACCGAGGATGAAAATGCCGATGGCGAGCAAGAGCACGGCGCGACGGCCGTAAATGTCGGACAGCTTACCGAACAGCGGCGTGGTCGCGGTCAGCGCCAACAGATAGGCGGTGATGATCCAGGACAGGTTGTCGACGTCGCCCAGGCTCTTGCCGATGGCCGGCAACGCCGGCGCGACGATGGTCTGTTCCAGCGCCGAGAGGAACATGGCGAGCATGATTCCCGCCACGATGGTGCGGATGGTGGCGTGATCGAGCGGCGCAGCCGCCGCCTCCTCAGGCGCGCTCGCAGCCATTGCGCCAGGCTCGGCCTCCGGCAGCCGCCCGCGTACCGGCTCCATGGTCCGGGCAAGCGAATCGGCGGCAGCGTGCCGCGCTGGCGTGTCGCTGGTCATGTCAGGTGGACTATCCACGAGGTCGGACGGCGAGCAATGGTTTTGCGCGCAATGCCCCTCACTTGGCCGGCACCAGAGCCCGGCGCAACCGCCTCGATTGCAAGGCTGTCCGCCACTTGTGAGGGGGCCCTTTCAACCCCGCGGGCGATCGTTCCCGATCCACGCCCGGCTGGTCGGTAATGCAGGCAACAGCTCCTTAAACATACGTGCACGATGTTGCCCGCCGCCGAAACCGCGGCGTTGGCCATGCATTGTCGCCTCGACCGACTGCACGGCGGGGATCCTTGGCGATGCACGACATTGCCGCGTTATTGGCAGCATTGACACACATTGCCGGCGAGCCGTGCTCGGGCGACGACGAGCGCAGCTCGCGCGCGGTGGCGCTGGTCAAAACCTACAGCGCGACGCTTTATGAACGGCTCGGCATTGCATCATCAAATCGGCCGACCAGCAGCGCCAAATCGGCGGCGGACCAGACACTCGCCGCGTTGCGCGGGCATATCCTCGCGGTGGAAACGCGCAGCGACGAACCCTCGCGCGCCACCTTCATGGCGGCTCGGCAACGGATCGAGATGGCGCGGCGGGTGCTTGCGGCGCGGCTCGTGGAGGGCGGCGGGCCACCTGGCGTCCCGCCGAGCCGCACGATTGCGCAACATCATCCGCGCGCCGCGCTGCGGGACGATCGGCAGATCCTTGACGCGCTGCACCGATTAGGCGCTGGGCGCGATCAGGTGGCGCGCAGCCGCGCCGCCATTGCCGATTCGCTGCGCCTGCTTGCGGCCTGTGCGTGAATGTTCCGCCCCGCTTCGGTTGCCGGAGGTCATGGCCGCCGGCCGCGCGCCCGTTTCGTCAGACGGAGCGGCCAACTGACGATGTAGTCCTCCAGTTCCTCGTCGGGCACCTGCGATTCGCTGGCGCGCACGCGGCCGCGCACCGAGACGCCGGCGCTGTGCACGGTCTCGGGATCGCCGGAGACCAACGGATGCCACCAGTACAGGTCCTTGCCTTCGGAGAGCAGCACGTAGGCGCAGGACGGCGGCAGCCAGGTGATGGTCTTGAGGCTCTCGGGCGTCAGCCGCACGCAATCCTCGACCTTGTCGAGGCGGTGAGCGTAATCGTGGCAGCGGCAGGTCTGCCCGTCCAAGAGCCGGCAGCCGACATCGGTATAGAAGGTGCGGTCGGTGCCCTCCTCCTCGAGCTTGTTGAGGCAGCATTTGCCGCAGCCGTCGCACAGGCTTTCCCATTCGGAATCCGTCATCTCCTCCAATGCCTTGCGCCGCCAGAACGGAACGTCGTCGGCGGCATGGCGTTGAGGGTCGTCGGTTGCCATCTTGTTCCCGGCCAAAACCCTGGATCCTTCGTTCTTACCTCGTCATGTGCGGCCGAACCGCCACCGTGCCAACGCCCCTTATGCCAAATTTGCCCCCAATTTCCATTCACCATATGGCACGCAGGCGTTGGCCGGAGCGCCGGCAGCGGCTACATCATGGTCGCAGCGGGCTCGTTCGGCTACAAGGCAGACCTGAGCGCGGAGCCCGGAGCATGCAATCGTGAGCGACCTGTTTCCCGATCCGGGCGACAACTGGCGGCCGAAGCTCAAGCGGCTGCTACTCGATCTCGACTCGCGCATCGATTTTGCGGTGTTCCAGAGCGGCAAGTGGGCGCGCGAAGGCTATGAGCGCTTCACCGCGACCATGGACCGTTTTCACGTCGCCGGCTGGCGGCGCTGGATCCTGGTCGAGCCGCTGTCGGAAGCCGCGACGCTCGGCATGGGCGCGCTCCTGTTCATGCTGTCGCTCTCGCTGGTCGCCTATCGCCAGACTTCCGAGGGCGACTGGCTGAAGAAGTCCGACCTCGCCGTCACCTTTCTCGACCGTTACGGCAATCCGGTCGGCACCCGCGGCATCAAGCACAACGATTCGGTGCCGCTCGACGAAATGCCCGACCATCTGATCAAGGCCGTGCTGGCGACCGAGGACCGCCGGTTCTACGAGCATTTCGGCATCGATTTTTTCGGCACCTTCCGCGCGCTGGTCACCAACGCGGAGGCCGGCGGCGTCGTCCAGGGCGGCTCGACCTTGACCCAACAGCTCGCCAAGAACCTGTTTCTCTCCAACGAACGGACCATTACCCGCAAGATCAACGAGGCGTTCCTCGCCGGCTGGCTCGAGGCGCACCTGACCAAGAACGAAATTCTCAAGCTCTATCTCGACCGCGCCTATCTGGGCGGCGGCGCATTCGGCGTCGACGCGGCCGCGGAATATTATTTCGGCAAGTCGGTGCGCGACGTGACGCTCCCCGAAGCGGCCATGCTCGCCGGCATGTTCAAGGCGCCGGTCAAATTCTCGCCGCTGGTCAATCTGCCCGCGGCACGCGCCCGCGCCAACGTCGTGCTCGACAATCTGGTCGACGCCGGCTTCATGACCGAGGGCCAAGTGTACGGCGCACGCCGCCACCCAGCGACCCCGATCGACCGTCACGACGACGACGCGCCGAACTATTATCTCGACTGGGCCTTCGACGAGATGCGGCACCTCGTCGATACGTTCCCGAAATCGGTAACGGATCGATACTTCGTGGTGCGCACCGGGCTCGACCGCGACCTGCAGCGCTATGCCGACCGCGCCGTCGAAACCAATCTGCGCGAACACGGCCGCGAATGGGGCGCAAGCCAGGCCGCCGTGGTGATCGCCGATCTGGACGGCGCCGTACACGCCCTGGTCGGCGGCCGCGACTATGATGAGAGCCAGTTCAACCGCGCCGCCGACGCCATGCGGCAGCCCGGCTCCTCGTTCAAGCCGTACGTCTATGCCACCGCGCTCGCCAACGGCTTCACCCCGAATTCAGTCGTGGTCGATTCGCCGGTCTGCATCGGCAATTGGTGTCCGCACAATTACGCGGGCGGCTTTGCCGGCTCGGTGACGCTGATCGAGGCCATCACCCGATCGATCAACGTCATTCCGGTCAAGCTGTCGATTGCGCTCGGCAACGGCAACGCCAAGCTCGGCCGCGCCAAGATCGTGCAGACCGCGCGCAACTTCGGCATCGTCACGCCGCTGCCGGACACGCCGTCGCTGCCCATCGGCGCCGACGCGGTGACGCCGCTCGAGCACGCGGTCGCCTACGCCACCTTCCCCAATCTCGGCAAAGCGGTCGCGCCGCACGCCGCGCTCGAAGTGCGCACCGGCACCGGGCAGCTGGTCTGGCGTTTCGATCGCGACGGCAAAAAGCCCCAGCAGGTGATCAGTCCGGAAGTCGCGCTCGGCATGATCAAGATGATGAACTCGGTGGTCGAGAACGGCACTGGCAAGCGCGCACAGATCGAGGGCATTCCGGTCTGCGGCAAGACCGGCACCACCAACGATTGGCGCGATGCCTGGTTCGTCGGTTACACCGGCAACTTCGTCGGCGCCGTCTGGATGGGCAATGACGACTTCACTTCGACCAAACACATGACCGGCGGCACCATGCCGGCGGCGGTTTGGCACGACATCATGACGTATGCGCATCAGGGCATCGAACTGCGGCAGTTGCCCGGCCTGCCCGCGCCGCAACACGTGCAGGCCGCGGCCGATGGCGCGCCGCAAGGCGAGGAGCCGCACCCTGCGCTGCTGACGAAAAAAGCCACGCAAGCGCTGACGCGGCTCGAGCAATTGCTCGATGACGCCGACAGGGCGCTGGCGGCGCAGCCGGGGCAAGCCGGCACGCTCGGCAGCCTCGAGCGCGAGCCCGACGCGCGGCTCACCGATACGTTTGCCGCGGCGGCCGATCAGAAAACCGCGCCGGCCGCGCGCGGCGACTGAGCGCGTTGGCTGATGCGCCTTCTGGTCGGCACATTTTTCACCTTCGCGCTCGCCGCCATCGTCGGGCTCGGCACCACGTGGCTGACGCTCACCCGCGGCGTCGCGTTCGGCTCACTGACGATCGGCGCCTGGACCGCGTGGCCGAAGAGCGGCTCGCAGGACATCGATCCGTATGCCCATGCCGGCATCGCCCGCGCCGGCGAGTTGCCGATCGGCATCGGCGACGGCGTTGCGTTCTATGCGCGCGGCGATCAGGCCGGACACGGGTTCGACGGCCGCTGCACTTTCAGCATCAGCGGCGCAACGCCCGCAGCGCGGTTTTGGACCGTCACACTGTACGATGCGAACGGCCGCCTAGTGGCGAACACGCTCGACCGGCACGGCTTCACCAGCCAGGAGGTGGTGCGTGAAACCGACGGCCGCTTCACCATCGCGGTCGCGCCGCAAGCGCGGCCAGGCAATTGGCTGCCGACCGGCGGCATCGAACGCTTTGTCCTGGTGTGGCGGCTCTACGACACGCCGATCGGCGTCGCCGCCACGACCATCGGGGAAGGCCCGATGCCCGCGGTGACGCGAAAGGGCTGCTCATGATCCGCTGGGCGCTGTGGATCCTGGGCGGCATTTTGCTGGGTGGCATCGTCCATCTGGCGACGGTGCTGGCTATGCCGCGCGCGGCCTCGCAGGATGCCTATTCGCGCCTTGCCGGCCTGACGCCGGTCAACAGCATCGTGACGCTGCCGGCGCCGACCGCGCAGCATTCGGTGCTGCCGTTCATGGACCCGGCGTTCGCGACGGCGGTGTGCCGCTACGATCTCTCCGCCGGCACCATCAAGCTCAACGCGCCGGTCAGCGAGGCCTACACGTCGGTCACGTTCTACACCCGCGACAGCGTCGCCTATTATGCGATCAACGACCGCGCCGCCGGACGCCGCGCCATCGAGCTCGACCTGATGACGGCGGAGCAACATGCCCAAGTGCCTGAGGAACAGGACGTCACCGCGGCCGATCGCCTGATCATCGATTCGCCGACCACGACCGGCCTCATCGTGCTGCGCGCGTTGGCGCCGGAGCCCGGCCTGATGCCCATGGCGCAGCGCGCGCTCGCCGCCGCGCAGTGCAAGAGCGAACCGATCGAATAATTCGACGGCCTATTTGCCGAGCGGCACCGCGCGCGCAACAACCGGACCCGGCGCGCCGGCAAAGTGCGGCGGCGCGACGATATTGTTGAGCGCAAGCTTCTGCTGCAGTTGAGTGAGCGTGTGATCGGCATCGGCGGCCGCAGGCTCCGGCTCGGCGACCGCGAGATGCTCGAGCGCGAAGCGATACGAGGCACAGCGCTCGACCAGCGCATGCTGCACCCAGGCGACCACCAGCGCGTTTTCGCCGACCCGCGCCTGCGCGTAGAGAGCCTCTCCGGGAGCAAGATCGGCGACGTGCGCCATGGCCGCCTCGCGCCTGCGATCGAGATCGATCACCCGCCGGGCGACGACGAGAAACGGATCGAGCCGGACGATGTCGTTACGAATGTCATCGGTCAACTGGCTGTAGCGCGCCGTGCTGGAGCGATAAACGGCGCCCTGCAGATGCGCGTAATAAAGGGTCGGATCGTCGATCCACAGTTCGCGCCGGAAATTTTGGTCGACGCCATATTCATAGACCACCGCATCCCAGCGCTGCCGATCGTAGGGCGGCTCGATCAGCGGAAACGCCAGATCGCGCAGCAGGCGCTCGTCCTCGGTGAGTCTGCCGACCGCGATCGGCGCGCCGGCCCGCACGGCGGCCTCGTGCCCTACCCAATCGTGGATGTCGTCACTGACAAGGCCCGGCTTCAGCCGGCCGAAATCGCCAATGCTGGAGCAGCCGGCAAGCGCGAGAACGCCGAGCAGCACCGCGAGCGGTGTTGCAAACTCGCGGCGGCGGGCGCGCGGCGACATCCATCGCGCCGCGGTCTAGCGGCGCCTCAGGCGTCGGCGTCCGCCGCTATCGGCGGGCGGATTCGTGCGCGGCTCGTCGGCGGAAGTATCGGCATAACGCTCGATGCGGACGACCGGCAGAATGATGATCGTCGCGGATTCTTCAGCGCCGCTGCGGCCGAAGCGCACGATGCGCCCGTCGTCGGGAAATTTGATGACGTTGCCCACCAGCCACGGTCCTCTGACAGCCGCCGGCGCGGATCCCCCGACCCGGCACGTGGCGGTGTCCTGCCAATTAAGGGGCATGCAAGGTTAACGCTCCGCTAACGCGCAGGCCTTACGCTCGCCGCAAGTGAAACCGCCGTCGTCCTGTTGCCGTTGAGTCACGTGTCATGGAAACGCCGAGCCTGCGTAGCCTGGAAGGCCTCACCTGTGTCGGTCTGCGTGGCGGGGTCGACATGCGCCCGACGCTGTTGCGGGTGCTGACCGATCTATATGTCCAGAAGCTGACGCACAGCGCCGAAGAAGATCACTACTACACCGAGCTCGCGCTGCGGCTTCTGGATTCAGTGGACGTGACGACGCGTACCGCCGTCGCAACGCGCCTCGCCCATCATCTGGCGCCGCCCCGGCGTGTCATCGAACGGCTCGCCGCCGATCTGCCCGAAGTGAGAGCCACGCTGCTGCAGCACGCAGCGGCGGCCATGGCGAGCAGCGCCGCCGACCTCAAATTGAAGGCATCGGCCGCCGCAGGCGCGAAGCCGGTGTCGCTGCCGCAACATGTCGAGGCCGCGCCCGCGCCGATCAGCGCCGCGATTGCCGGCGAGCTGAACGAATTGTTCTTCGCCGCCAATGCGGACGAGCGGCGCCTCATTTTGCTCAACCTGCACATCGTCGCCGCGCTGCCGGCCGCGCCGCCCGACGTCGTGCGCGAGGTCACGATCGGACGGCGGCTGGAAGCCGCCGCGCTCGCCCGCAGGCGCGAAGAATTCGTGCAGGTGCTGGCACAAGCGCTGCGCATCTCGCGCGAACAGGCCTGGCGCGTTGCCGGCGACGAGCTCGGCGAGCCCATTGTGGTGACCGCGAAGGCCTTGGCCATTCCTCGCGAGGTGCTGTACCGCATCCTCCTCTTCATCAACACCGCGGTGGGACACTCGGTCGAGCGCGTGCACGCGCTTGCCGCACTGTACGATGAGATGCCGCCGGCGGCCGCGCACGATCTTATCGCCACCTGGCAGGCGCTCGCCGTCGCGGCGGGCAACGGTGCAGGAATGCGGCGGCAGCCGGCGCCCGACCGGCTCGGCGCACGAGACGCGGTTTCAGCGCGGCGCATGGCGATGCCGGCATTGCGCAGCGCACGACGCGAGGCCTCCTAACGCCGCAGCGGCGCCGTCAGCCTTTCACGACGTCGAGGAAATGGCGGCCGGCGCGATCGTCGACTTCGACAATCCAGATATCGGGATCGAACTTGAGCTCGCGGCCCAGGTAGGCCTCGACGTCGGCATCGGGCGCCGGCTGCGCGGCCAAGCTGGCGCTGAACCGGCGATCCGCGCCGGGCATGGCGTCGAATACGCTTTGCGGCGCGGGGCCGAACAGGTCCGAGGTGCCGTCAAGCCTGCTGATGCGCACGAACACGGCACCCGCCTCCTCGGCACCGCGCCGGCGCACCACCGCAAATAGCCCTTCGATATGACAGCGGCGCAGATAAGCCGCCACCCAGAGCGCGGATTTCAGCCGCATCTCGGCCTCGCATCGGCAATTCCTGAAGGTATGACTCGCCTTCGCCGATGCGGCAAATCCGCTGCGTTCAGTCGAGCGGGTGGCCAATCATCGCCGCAAGTTCGCTCATCAGCCGATCGGACAGCTTTCCGGTCACCGGCAGGCCGCGTGTGCGCTCGAACCGGTCGATCGCTGCGCTCGTCGGCTCATCGACAATGCCCGATGCCCTGATCTGGCCGTAGCCGTAGGCGGACAGCGTGCGCTGCACCGCCATGACGCGTGACGACATGCCGATGAGCTGCGCGATCGGATCGTTCGGCCGCGACGCGACCTCGCTCATCAGCGGACGCGGCGTCGGTGCGATGTGCGCAAGCGGCAACGCCGCGGTCGTGCCCCGTGGCGCGCCGGGAGCGACCGGCGCGGGAGTAGCAAAGAACGGCGCCGGATGCGCGCCGTGCTGCAGCACCAGCGCGTTGACGATGATGATCAGGCTGGCGGCGACTGCGATGAGGATCGCGACGGAATCGACCGGCCGGCGCGAAAGGCGCGTCCATAGCAGCGCGCCGAGCGTGCCGGCGATCGCGGCGGCACGCGCGGCAAAACCACGCGGTTGATTGCGGCGCTTAGGCACTTTTCCTCATCGGCATATCGCCGGGCGCAAGCGCGGCCGGCATGTGTTTGACGCGTTGTTCTTCGTGCGTGCGTTGCCGCAGCTCGCGCAGCAGTGCGACCACCTCACCGCCGCCCTGCCCGCGCGGCGTGTCCGCGACCTCGCTGAGCGGCCGGCATTGCATTTCGATCCAGACGAACGGCGCGGCATGCCGGCTCTCGCCGAGGCCGCCGTCGCGGCGGGCGCGAAATTGCGTCGCGCGGTTTTCCGAGAGCGCGGCCGCATCGCCCAGCGCCATCAGATAAGCAGGACGATCGGCGACGTGGACGCGCTGCAAAAGGCCGCGGCCGTGCAGCGCGGCGACCGGTGCGCCGAACAGGGATTCGGCGGCCGGCGAAGCGAACAATACGTCGCCGTCGCGGCCATGGCGGGTGATGACGTCGGTGGTGGCGCGCGCGAGCAAGCGATAGCGGTCCGCCTCGGCCTCGCGCAACGAAGAACCGGCGCGCGCCAACGCCTCAGCGGAAATCGCAACCGCGACCGCATGAACCACGGCGAACGCAACGCCGAACCCGGCTGCTACTGTCCATTCTTTCCCGCTGATGACCGGCAACAGATGCGCGGCTCCAAGCAACACCAACAGTGCGGCAGCAGCCAGCGCCATGATCGATGCGCAGACGACGGCACGGTGCGAGCCGGCCAGCGCCGCCTCGAACGGGGCTACCACGAACCAGATCGCCGCGAATGAGCTGAGGCCTCCGGTCCACGCCGCCACGAGTGCGGCGAAGCCGGTGAGCGCTGCAGCGGAGAGCACATGCGCGCTCTCGTAGTGTCCGGTGCGCGACAAATAATAGGCCGACAGGATCGGCACGGCCGGCCAAACGAACACGATGAGCTCGGCGCTGCTCGCCGCACCGCGGCCGACCATATAAAACGGGAAGGCGCCGAGCGCGAGAATGCCGCCGATCAGCCGCGGCGCGATGAAGGCGCGGTGACGCGCCGCCGTCAGCACGTCCTGCTGCGCCGACGGATGCACCAGGGTCTCGACAAAATCCCGGATTGGCGCGAAGGCACCCACGTTCCCTTAGCGCACGTCCGTTGTTGCAGACGCGCTCCCCTTGTTGTGCGCCGGATCGTGTCAGAGGCCGCTTAAACGAACACTAAAGGACGCGCGCGGCGCAGCGCTGCAATACGGCGCGCAGGCGCTCCGGTGCAGCATCGGCGCGCGGATTCGCGCGGAATGGTGAACGTCTTCTTGCCGCCGCGCACGGCGAAGCGCCGCCGCGAACTCGTTGGGCTGACGAATCCTGCTATTGCGGCGCTGTCGGGCGCGATCGCATGTTCGAGCGTGCGTGTTCGCGGAAATTTTAGGTAAATAATTTTTTTGCGGCGTCGTTCGGATTTTAGGAGAAACTGTGGCGCATTCTGCTCGATTATGGACAAAAACGAATCTGCCTCGCCAACGCGGCTTTCAGGGCCGGCTGCTAGTCTGCCAATCGTTGCGGCCATACGCGCCGCAGGGGATGTGGGACTGATGTTCTTCCTGTTGCGATTGGCATTCTGGCTCGGGCTGGTGCTGGTCCTGCTGCCAAGCGGCGCCGGACACCAAGACGCGCCAAAAAGTGACGTGCGGGCGTCGGACGCGATTTCGGCCGCTTCGGCGACCGTTCACGACCTGCGCGGCTTTTGCGCGCGCGAGCCCAATGCGTGTTCGGTCGGTTCGGAGATCGCCACCAGCATGGGTTATCGGGCCCAGGCCGGCGCCAAGATGCTTTACGAATTCTTGACCGAGACGCTGGCCCCGCGCGACACCGGATCGGTGGCCAGTCACGCCGGCACATCGGCAGCCGGTCGAGCCGCGGCACGGGATTCCCAGAACACGCTCACGCCCGCCGATCTGGCGCCGGCCTGGCACGGCCCGGCCGCGCACAAGGACCAGCGGCATCCGGTGTGATCGGCCGATTACGGCGCCCGGAACATCGACCTCTGCCGAGCGAGCCTCTATATAAAGGGCGGACGTGGGACGCCCGCTGATGGCCGACATTGCAGAGATCATCGACAATTTCTCGGTCCTCGACGACTGGGACGACCGCTATCGCTACCTGATCGAGCTCGGGCGGCAGCTGCCGCCGCTGGCGCCGCAGGCTTACAACGACGCCAACAAGGTGCAGGGCTGCGCCAGCCAGGTGTGGCTCGATACGCAGGTGCGGCCGAACGGCGCCGGCGGCCCGATCCTGACGTTCGTCGGCGACAGCGACGCCCATATCGTGCGCGGCCTGATCGCCATCCTGCTCGCGATGTTCTCCGGCCAGCACGCCAAGGACATTCTCGGCACCGATGCGCTGGCGCTATTCGAGAAGATGGGCCTGCGCGAGCATTTGACGCCGCAGCGCTCGAACGGCTTCCGCTCCATGGTCGAGCGCATCCACGCCGAGGCGCGCGCGGCCGCGGCCACCGCGGCGGTCTGAGGCAGCGCGTCCGGCTATTTGCGGCGGCGGCGCTGCTGGCCCAATCCCATCTGCTTGGCGAGCTGCGAACGGGCAGCGGCGTAATTCGGCGCGACCATCGGATAGTCCGACGGCAGGCCCCATTTCTCGCGGTACTGCTGCGGCGTCATGTTGAGCGTGCGCAGATGCCGCCGCAGCGATTTGAACTTTTTGCCGTCTTCCAGGCAGATCAGATAATCCGATGCGATGGAGCGTTTCACCGGCACCGCCGGCTTGAGCGCTTCAGTCGGCAGCGCTGCCGGTGCGCCGGCGACGCGGGAGAGCGCGGCATGAACCTGGTTGATCAGGCTGGCGATGTCGGCGTTCGGCACTGAATTGTTGCCGACATAAGCGG
>DASRET010000131.1:0-43414 GCA_035651875.1 Xanthobacteraceae bacterium | reverse complement strand
CGGGTAGATTCGATCAGCGAATTAGTGAACATGCACAGCAATGACGAAGAACGCATGCCCGCCAGCGAAATTCGAGGCTCTTAGCTGCTGGCAAAGCGGCCCTAATCGGGTAAATTGCCGGCTGCACGAGAGGGAGCAAGGCGAGCATGGCGCAGGTTTTCGTCTGCAATGAGCTTGAGATGAAAGACGGCGACGTGCGCATCGTGCGCCAGGACCGGATCGAGGTCGGCGTCTACCGCCATGCCGGCGCCTTCTACGCCTACCGCAATCATTGCGCCCATCAGGGCGGCCCGGCCTGCGAGGGCATCATCCGCAACAAGGTCGTCGACCTGCTCGGCCCCGACAAGTCGTTCCTCGGCCAAGCCTATGACGAGAACGAGCCGCACATCGTCTGCCCCTGGCACGGCTGGGAATACAAGCTCACCACCGGCGAATGCGCGCCCGACCCGAAGATAAGGCTCAAGCGCCACGAGATCGTGAAGCGCGAGGGAGGCGTTTATGTCGTCATCTGACGTCGTCGAGCGGTCGGGCGAGGTCTTGCCGCGCGCTGCCGAGGCGCTCGCCGCCGCGCTCAACGATCCCGACCGCGTCGCCGATGCCGACTTGCGCGTGCTGCTCGCCAATGCGCTGCGGCTTTATGCGGTGAAGGCGGAGAACGGCATGCGCACGCCGCTGCCCCCCGACGCCGGCGGGCTCACCATCACCGACGCCATGATCGCCTCAACCGACCTGCTTCACGCGCTCAATGTGCAGCTGTTCGAGCTGTCCATGTGGCAGGCCATGACCGGCAACTGCATCGCACCGCACCAGCGCGTCGACGCGCCGCAATCCCGCTAAGCACTTTTGGGAGAACCGCCATGAACGTGATGACGCCCATCGTTCGCGATCCGAATGCGGAGAAATTCGACACCAAGCGGCTGCTCGAGCATGCCGAGCACCAGGCGATCGACCGCAAGTACGAAGACTTCATGATTGTCGACGTCGACTCGCACCACTACGAGACCGGGTCCTACAAGGACATTTTCCAATACATCGAGGATCCGATCGTTCGCGATCAGTTCGTGCACACCAAGGGCCAGACCTTGATGCTGCGCTCGACCGGCGGCTTCCAGGAGATGGCCGGCCGCATCACCCGCTATGAGCATCGCGCCACCGAGCAGGCGCCCGGCGCGCCGCATCGCGACATCGGCGTGACCTTGAAATGGATGGATGCGCTCGGTGTCGACGTCGCCTGCATGTTCCCGACGCCGATGCTCGGGCTGGGCCTCAATCCGATCATCGAAGTCGAGGTGCAGTACGCGCGCGCCTATAATCGCTGGCTCACCGAGCACATCCTCGCGCAGGAGCCGCGCATCGTCTCGATGCTGTATCTGCCGATGAACGATCCGGTGGCGGCGCTCAAAGTGGTCGAGGATTTTTCCGGCAAACAAGGCGTCGTCGGCTTCCTGGTCACCACGGTGCGCTACAAGCCGCTCTACGACAACGCCTACATGAAGCTCTACCGCGCGCTCGAGGAGCGTGGCCTGCCGCTTGCTTTCCATGCGGCGACCAACTGGGGCGACCAGAGCATGCACATCACCAACCGCTTCATCGCCACCCATGCGCTGGGCTTCTCGTGGTTCAACATCGTGCACATGACCAACTGGGTGGTGAACGGGATTCCGGAACGCTTCCCCGGACTGAAATCGATCTGGATCGAGAGCGGCCTCGCCTGGGTGCCGTTCCTGATGCAGCGGCTCGACAACGAATACATGATGCGCTCGTCCGAAGCGCCGTCGCTCAAGCGCAAGCCGAGCGATTACATGCGCGAGATGTTCTACAGCTCGCAGCCGATGGAGATGATCGGCAACCGCACGATGCTGGAAGAGACCTTCAAGATGATCGCCGCCGAGACGCAGCTGGTCTACGCCTCGGACTATCCGCACTGGGACATGGACCTGCCTTCGACCATCTACGACCTGCCGTTCCTCAGCCTGCAGGCGAAGAAGAACATTTTGGGCGAAAACGCGCGCAAGCTGTTCAAGCTCGACACGATCCTGTCGCCGGAGAAGAAGGCGCGGTTGAAGGCGCGAGCCGCGGCGGCGTAAGACGTTGGCTGCTCACTTCCGCTCGTCCCCGCGAAAGCGGGGACCCAGTTCTTTGACGCTGGATTCCCGCTTTCGCGGGAATGAGCGGATTATGACGCTGCGCCGCGCACGCCATCGGCGAGCGCGCGGACCAGATCGGTGACGGACGCGACCGTCGCCTTCGTCGCCTTGCCGTTCGCATCGAGACTCTGCCGCACCGCCTCGACCAGCGCGGAGCCGACGACGACGCCGTCGCCGGTTTGCGCGATGGCGCGCGCCTGCTCGGCGGTGCGCACGCCAAAGCCGACACAGACCGGCAACTTGGTGTGACGCTTGATGCGCGCCACCGCCGCTTTGACCTTGGCCGGGTCGGGCGCGGCGGAGCCGGTGATGCCGGTGATCGAGACGTAGTAGACGAAACCCGAAGTATTTTTCAGCACCGTGGGCAGCCGCTTGTCGTCGGTGGTCGGCGTGGCGAGGCGGATAAAATTGAGACCGGCCTTCAGCGCCGGCAGGCAAAGCTCCGCATCCTCCTCGGGCGGCAGATCGACGACGATCAGGCCGTCGACGCCGGCTGATTTGGCGTCGGCGAGAAAGCGCTCGGAGCCGTAGACGTAAATCGGATTGTAGTAGCCCATCAGCACCACGGGCGTCGCATCGTCGCCGCGGCGGAAGTCGCGAATGAGCGCCAGGGTGCGCTTTGAGTCCTGCCCGGCTTTGAGCGCGCGCAAGCCCGCCGCCTGGATCGCCGGCCCGTCGGCCATCGGATCGGTGAACGGCATGCCGAGTTCGATCACGTCGGCGCCGGCCGCCGGCAGCGCCTTGAGGATCGCCAGCGCGGTGTCATGGTCCGGATCGCCCGCCATGGTGAAGGTGACCAGCGCCGCGCGGCCCTCCTCGCGCAACGCCGCGAAGCGGCGATCGATGCGGGTGCTGCTCACGATTTGGGCGCGCCGCGTTCCAGATGCCGCGCGACGGTTTCGAGGTCCTTGTCGCCGCGGCCGGACAGATTGACCACCATCAGGTGATCCTTCGGCTTTTGCGGCGCGAGCTGCAGCACCTTGGCGATGGCGTGGGCCGGCTCGAGCGCCGGAATGATGCCTTCGAGCTTGGACAGGAGCTGAAAGGCGTTGAGCGCTTCGTCGTCGGTGGCGGACAGAAACGTGACGCGGCCGACGTCGTGCAGCCAGGCGTGCTCGGGGCCGATGCCCGGGTAGTCGAGCCCGGCCGAGATCGAATGCGCCTCGTCGATCTGGCCGTCATCGTTCATCAAGAGATAAGTGCGGTTGCCGTGCAGCACGCCGGGCCGGCCGCCGGCGATCGAGGCGGCGTGCTTGCTGTCGAGCCCGTGGCCGGCGGCCTCGACGCCGTAGATTTCGATGCCACGCTCGTCGAGGAACGGATGAAACAGGCCCATGGCGTTGGAGCCGCCGCCGATGCAGGCGACGAGCGAATCCGGCAGACGGCCTTCGGCTTCAAGGAGCTGCTCGCGCGTCTCGCGGCCGATGATCGACTGAAAGTCGCGCACCATCATCGGATAGGGATGCGGGCCGGCGATGGTGCCGATGCAGTAGAACGTCGAGCCCACATTGGTGACCCAGTCGCGCAGCGCCTCGTTCATAGCATCCTTGAGCGTCTTCGAGCCGGATTCGACCGGTACCACCTTGGCGCCGAGCATCTTCATGCGGAACACGTTGGCCTTCTGCCGCTCGACGTCGACCGCGCCCATGTAGACGATGCAGTCGAGGCCGAAGCGCGCGCACAAGGTGGCGGTGGCGACGCCGTGCATGCCGGCGCCGGTCTCGGCGATGATGCGCTTTTTGCCCATGCGCTGCGCCAGCAGAATCTGGCCGAGCACGTTGTTGACCTTGTGGGCGCCGGTGTGGTTGAGCTCCTCGCGTTTCAGATAGATCTTGGCGCCGCCCAGATGCGCGGTCAGCCGCTCGGCGAAATAGAGCGGCGACGGCCGGCCGACGTAGTGCGCCAGATAGCCGTCCATCTCTTTCTGGAACGCCGGATCGGTCTTGGCTGCCGCATAGGCCTTCTCCAGCTCCAGGATCAGCGGCATCAACGTCTCGGCGACAAAACGACCGCCATAGATGCCGAAATGACCGTGCTCGTCGGGCCCGGTGCGAAACGAATTGAGCTGCTGCGGCACGGTCATGCGTGACTCGCGATCGGGCGCGCATCGAGGCGCGCCGCCGCCGCGCGAGCGGCGCGCACGAAGACGCGGATTTTTTCCGGATCCTTGTCGCCGGGCGCGCGCTCGACGCCCGACGATACGTCGACGCCGGGCGCGTGCGTGATGCGCAAGGCTTCGGCCACATTGGCGGCATCGAGTCCGCCGGACAGCATGAACGGCACGCCCGTCCGGATGTCTTGAAGGAGATGCCAGTCGAAGGCGTTGCCGAGGCCGCCCGGCCGTGTCGCCTCGCGCGGTGCACGCGCGTCGAACAACAGGCGATCGGCGACCTGCGCATAGGCCTCGACGCTCGCCAAATCCGCTGCGGCGGCGACCGCGATCGCCTTCATCACGTGCAGGCCGAAGCGCTTTTTCAGGCTCGCAACGCGCGCCGGCGATTCACGGCCGTGCAGCTGCAGCACATCCGGCTGCAGCGCCTCAACGATACCAGTCAACAATGCATCGTCGGCATCGACCGTGAGGGCGACCTTCCCGGCCCGCCCGCGAACGCGTGTCCCCATGGTCCGCGCCGCCGCCAACGTCACATGCCGCGGCGACGGCGGAAAGAACACGAAGCCGACCATGTCGGCGCCGGCGTCGAGCGCGGCGTCGAGCGCCTCGGGCGCGGCAAGGCCGCAGATTTTAACGGTGACGGACACGCACTCGCCTGTTTGCAGTAGCTTGCCGCCGGTATGGCCGCCGGCCGGCGCTCTTTTACATGCCGGCGCGCTGTTTGTCTTGCCCGGCCCTCAGGCTCGGCTTGGCGGCCGCAATTTCAGCCGTGGCGGCGGTGCGTGCTCGCTCGGAACAATGCTCGGCTCGGCGCCGGCGGCTTGCAGCGCATCGAGCCGCGCGGAGAGCTCTTTGACCTCGCGCTCCAGCCGGCGCGCCGTGCGCCGCCAGCGGCCCTGCCGCAACCAGGCCGCGGTCCCCCCGATCACGACGCCGATGATCAGCAACACGATGACCAGCCCGAACAGCGGCAGGGTCAACGACGCGGCCGGCATGTTGCCGCTGAACGGATCGAACGAGACCGTCACGACCTGACGGTTCGCCACCGCGAACGCAATGATGACGACAGCGAGCGGCACCAGAATGAGCGCGGCAACGATCTTGCGCAGCAATGGATAAATCTCCGAGTCAGAGCACCCCCTCCACCACGCTGCTGCGCAGCGTGGTCCCCCTCCCCCGCTTCGCTGCGCTACGCGGGCGAGGAAAGAGAGTTACGGCGAGGCCTCGTCGCGATTGAGCCGCTCGCGCATTTCCTTGCCGGTCTTGAAGAACGGCACGTATTTCTGATCGACCGACACATGGGCGCCGGTGCGCGGATTGCGACCGGTGCGCGCCGGGCGCTGCTTCACCGAGAAGGCGCCGAAGCCGCGCAGCTCGACGCGATCGCCGCGCGCCATCGCGGCGATGATCTCGCCCAGGATGGCGTTGACGATATTCTCGACGTCGCGCTGATAAAGGTGCGGATTCTGCTCGGCGATTTTCTGGACCAGCTCTGATTTGATCATGGTGCCCCTGCCAGCGTTGTTGCCGCGTCGTCACTGTCAGTTCGCATCGGAAGGGTGCCAAAGCGCCAGCAGACCGTCAAGGTTGAGCCGCTCCAGCGCGCCGACGCCGGTCAGGCTTTCGAAGCGGCGCGCCAGGCCATCGAGCCCGGCCGCATTGAGCAGCGCCACCGCCGCCGCATGCAGGAACGGCAGGTCGTCGAGCCGGCTGTGCAGGTTGTAGTCGCGCACCGGCAGGCTGGCGCTGATCTTCTTCTCCTTGGCGAGCCAATCGCGCGCCGCGCGCTCGTCGCCGATCTGATCGATCAGCTTCAGCGGCAGGCCCTGGTGCCCGGTGAAGACCCGGCCGTCATCGACGGCGGCGAGCTCTTGATCGCTGAGCCGGCGGCGGTCCTGCACCAGCCCCTTAAACCAGGCATAGGAATCCATGATGATCGACTGAATGGCGGCGCGCGCCTCCGAACTGGTCGGCTCGAAGCCGTTCGGCGCCGCCTTGAGCGGCGACGATTTGATCGATTCGACCTTGACGCCGATCTTGTCCAACAGTTCGGCGAAATTCGGATACTCGAACAGCACGCCAATCGAACCGACCAGCGACGTCTGCTTGGCGACGATGTAGTCGCCAGAAAGAGCGGTGATGTAGGCGCCCGAAGCCGCCAGGCTGTCGACCACGGTCACGACCGGCTTTTTGGCGCGCACCCGGCTCAACGCATCGAACAATTGTTCCGAGCCGGCCGTGGTGCCGCCAGGCGAATCGACGTGCACGATGACCGCGCGCGCCAGCGACGAGTCGGCCAGCCGATCGAGCTGCCGCACCCGTTCGTCGTCATCGCGAATGAGGCCGGTAATCTTGACCCGCGCGATGTAAGGCCCGCCGAGCACGCTGCTGCGGCTGCCGAAGGTCGCGGCCACCGCGCCGATCGCAATCACCAGCACCGCGATGGCGACGACGCGCCAAAAGGTGAGCTTGCGCCGCATGCGGCGCCGGTCGACGAGCAGGTCGGCATCGAGCGACATGGTTCGTGTTGCTCCTTCTCACCCGCCTGATCCTCTCTCGCGGAGAGGACGGCTGTAAAGGCCGTCGCTGCCGGCGCAGAACTGCGGGACGGCCTTTACTTTGGCTCGGTTGGCTCACGCAGCCTCTTCCGCAGGCGGAAGAGGCGCAACGTCACTCTTTCGCGTCGCCGCCTTCCTCGCCCTTACGCCGCAGCGCAGTGCCGAGGATGTCGCCCAGGGTGGCGCCGGAATCCGAGGAGCCGTACTGCGCGATCGCTTCCTTCTCCTCGGCGACTTCCAGCGCCTTGATGGAGACGCTGACCTTGTGGGTGCGGCGATCGTACTGAATGACGCGCGCATCGACCTTTTGGCCCACGGCAAATCGGTCGGGGCGCTGTTCGGAGCGGTCGCGCGCGAGATCCGAGCGCCTGATGAAGGAGACGAGTTCGGTGCCGACGATCTTCACGTCGATGCCGCCCTCCTTGACCTCGGTCACCTCGCAGGTCACGACCGAGCCCTTCTTCAATTCGCCGCCGGTCTCGGCCGGAACCGCGCCGCCGTCGGCAAGCTGCTTGATGCCGAGCGAGATGCGCTCCTTGTCGACGTCGACGTCGAGCACCTGCGCGTTGACCCTGTCGCCCTTCTTGTATTCCTCGATGACCTGCTCGCCCGGCCGTTTCCAGTCGAGATCGGACAGGTGCACCATGCCGTCGACGTCGCCGTCGAGGCCGAGGAACAGGCCGAATTCGGTCTTGTTCTTGACCTCGCCTTCGACCTCCGAGCCGGGCGGATACTTCTCGAGGAAGACCTCCCACGGATTGCGCATGGTCTGCTTCAGCCCGAGCGAGATGCGGCGCTTGACCGGATCGACTTCGAGCACCTGCACCTCGACCTCCTGCGACGTCGAGACGATCTTGCCGGGATGCACGTTCTTCTTGGTCCACGACATTTCGGAGACGTGGATCAGGCCTTCGATGCCCGGCTCGAGCTCGACGAAGGCGCCGTAATCGGTGATGTTGGTGACGCGGCCCTTGAAGCGGGCGGCGACCGGATACTTGGCCTCGATGCCCTGCCACGGATCGTCGAGCAGCTGCTTCATGCCGAGCGAGATGCGGTGGGTCTCGTGGTTGATCTTGATGATCTTGACCTTGACCTGCTGGCCGATGTTGAGCACCTCGGACGGATGATTGACGCGCCGCCAGGCGATGTCGGTGACATGCAGCAGGCCGTCGATGCCGCCGAGGTCGACGAACGCACCGTAATCGGTGATGTTCTTCACCACGCCGTCGATGACCTGGCCCTCTTCGAGATTCTGCACCAGCTCCTGGCGCTGCTCGGCGCGGGTCTCTTCCAGCACGGTGCGGCGCGACACCACGATGTTGCCGCGGCGGCGATCCATTTTGAGGATCTGGAACGGCTGCGGATTGTTCATCAGCGGCGACACGTCGCGGATCGGCCGGATGTCGACCTGCGAGCGCGGCAGGAACGCCACCGCGCCGTCGAGGTCGACGGTGAAGCCGCCCTTGACCTGGTTGAAGATGATGCCCTGGACTTTTTCGTTGTTCTGGAACGCCTTCTCCAACTTGCCCCAGCTTTCCTCGCGGCGCGCCTTGTCGCGCGACAGCACCGCCTCGCCGAGCGCATTCTCGATGCGCTCCAGATAGACTTCGACGGTATCGCCGATCTTGATTTCGTTGTTGCGGCCGGGACCGGTGAATTCGCGTATCGCGACGCGGCCTTCGGTCTTCAATCCCACATCGATGACGGCGACGTCCTTTTCGATGCCAACCACGGTGCCCTTGACGACGGCGCCTTCCTGCAGGTGGCCGTCACCGAACGATTCATCGATCAGCTTGGCGAAGTCCTCGCGCGACGGCGCGGCGAGAGCGCTTTCAGCGGCAGTTTGAGCCATGAATACTCCGAGCCCCCATTGATGGATGCGATCCCGAACGCGCGGCAGCCGCCGGGCGGACCGGCGGTGGGGCCAATACCAAACGTTCAGGACGACGTTGCGGCGTCCGGTGCATCGCTACGAAACGGCGAACGGGCTTACCTCCAATGACGAAAGCGTCTTAATCCCGCTTTCGGCCCGTTCGGACGGCCTCGATGATGGCGACGGCAGCCCGGAACGCTGCGTCTATATCCAAATGGGTGGTATCGAGCAAGTGTGCATCGGCGGCGGGCTTGAGGGGGGCCGTCTGGCGCTGCGAATCCCGCTCGTCGCGCCGCAAAAGGTCGGCCAGGACCTCCTGCCCGTCGGCCTCCACGCCGCGGGCCTTCAGCTCGGCGACACGACGCGCGGCACGCACCTGCGGGGTGGCGGTGACGTAGAGCTTTACGTCGGCCGCCGGCGCGATAACGGTCCCGACATCGCGGCCGTCCAGCACCGCGCCCGGCTGCCGTGCCGCGAAAGTGCGCTGATAGTTCAGGAGTGCCGCGCGCACCTGCGGTATGGCCGCCACGACCGACGAGGCCGCGGTCACGGCCTGTGCCTTCAATGCATTTTCGTCGAATTTTTCCGGATCGAGCGCGGCAGCCGCGGCCGTGGCGTGGGCCGCATCGTCGGGCGCATGGCCGGCATCGAGCACCGCCTTGGCGACGGCCCGATAGAGCAGTCCCGTATCCAGGTGATGCAGGCCGTAATGCGAGGCGACCCGGCGCGCCAGCGTGCCTTTGCCGGACGCGGCCGGGCCGTCGATGGCGATGATCATTTGCGCACTTTGCCGTCGCGCTTTGGGAAGCCATCCGGCGAACCAAACAGACCCTTGTTTTCCCGACGTGCCCTGGCGACATTTCTCTGGAAAACAAATGTTAAGTCGGCATCGAGAGTAGGACTATTGGAGTCAATAATGAACTTCTCGATAGAGCGCCCCTCCGGGTTACGCACTCGTAGGACGACAACGTTTAAGCCGCGCATCGCTTTTGTGCGCCGAGTAACCTTCATCGTGCCAGCTCCGCCCCGACCGACCTCATCAGCTCGACAAATCCCGGAAAACTGGTCGCAATAAAGCTACCATCGTCGATCTTCACCGGCCGGTCGCTCGCCAGGCCCATGACCAGGGCCGCCATGGCGATGCGGTGGTCCATGTGGGTGGTGACGAGGCCGCCGCCCGGTGCGCGGCCTCTGCCCTGCACGATCAGATCGTCGCCGTCGATCTCCGCCTCGACCCCGTTCACGCGTAAGAGCGCGGCCGTCGCGGCCAGGCGGTCGGATTCCTTGACCCGCAGCTCCTTGAGGCCGCGCATCACGGTGGTGCCTTCGGCGAACGCGGCGGCGACCGCCAGGACCAGATATTCGTCGATCATGGACGGCGCGCGCGCGGCCGGGACCTCGACGCCGCGCAGCCCGGACGCGCGCACCAGAATATCGGCGGTCTCTTCGCCGCCCTCGGTGCGCCGTTCCAGGTGCGCGATCGATGCGCCCATCTCGGCGAGCGTGATCAGAAGCCCGGTGCGCAGCGGATTGAGCATCACGCCTTCCAGGATCACCTCGGAGCCGGGCGTCAGCAGCGCCGCAATCAGCGGAAAGGCCGCCGAGGACGGATCGGCCGGCACGACGATCGGCGCCGGCGCCAACTCCGGTTGGCCGGTCAGCGTAATACGGCGGCCATTTGCGCCGAGCTCCTCGACCCGCACCGCCGCGCCGAAATGGCTCAGCATTTTTTCGGTGTGGTCGCGGGTCGCCTCGCGCTCGACGACGACGGTTTCGCCCGGCGCAGAAAGGCCGGCCAGCAACACCGCCGATTTGAGCTGCGCCGACGCGACCGGCGGCTCGAACACGATCGGAATCGGATCGCGCGCTCCGGCGAGCGTCAACGGCAGCCGGCCGTCGGCCGACGCGAGCGTGCGCGCGCCGATGCGTTCGAGCGGATCGAGCACGCGGCGCATCGGCCGTGTGCGCAACGAGGCGTCACCGTCGAACGCCGCCGTCACCGGGCAGCCCGCGACCGCGCCCAGCATCAGGCGGCAGCCGGTGCCGGAATTGCCGAAATCGAGCGGCGCCGCCGGTTCGGCAAAGCCGCCGACGCCGACGCCGCGGACCTGCCATTCACCGCCGCCGCATTGCTGCAGCGTCCCGCCCAAATCCCGCAACGCCTGCGCGGTATTGAGCACGTCTTCGCCCTCCAGCAAGCCGGTGATGCGGGTCTCGCCGACGGTGAGCGCGCCGAGAATGAGCGCCCGGATCGACATCGACTTGTCGCCCGGCACCCGCGCGCGGCCGCGCAGCGGTCCGTTGCGCCGCGCCGTCAGGGGATGAGGTTGGCTGCTCTGCATGGTGTGCTGCAAAATGGCGCTGTACCACGCCCCGACGCGGCCCGCCATCGGCGAACAGCCAGGGTTCGCGGAGCCGGAAAGCCTAGAACATGGCCGCAGGTTGGAGCCCGGAGGGGAGCACGATCTCCGGTCTCACCGACATTATTTCGGCTATTGACAGGGCCACCGCGACTAGCCAAGTGAAGCCCTCAAATCGAGACATCGCCGCATCTAGGTGCAAATCATGGCCAAAGCAGAACTTGGCACCAAGCGCGTCTGCCCGGAAACCGGACGCAAATTCTACGACCTCAACAAGGACCCGGTGATCTCGCCCTACACGGGCAAAGTCGTGCCGGTGGAGGCGCCGCCCGTCTCGCGTGCGCGGCCCGAGCAGGTGACCACCGTGCCGCGCGCCGCACCGGCCGAAGAGGTGGCGGCGCCCGAGCCCGCCGAGGCGGAATTCGTCTCGCTCGAGGAAGCCGATGCCGAGGCCCAGGGCGGCGCCGGCAAGAAGAGCGGCGAACCGGCCGAAGCCGAAGTCGAGGACGAGGTGGAAATGGACGAAAGCCTCGACGATGCCGCCTTCATCGAGGAGCAGGAGGAAGAGGACACCGACGTCACCGACATCATCGGCGGCGACATCGAGAACGAGGAGGAAAGCTGATATCAGGACCAAGGAGGCAGGTACCAGGAAGATCGATCTCTCAGTCCTGATGCCTGATTACTGATACCTGATCCCAGAAGGGGCCATAGCTCAGTTGGGAGAGCGCTTGAATGGCATTCAAGAGGTCGGGGGTTCGACTCCCCCTGGCTCCACCAAGTCCCCAAGACCGATATCGTCTTAGGCCGAAAGTAAAAAGTCGATGTCGCGGTTCTAGCCTATTGCCATAGCAATATTGTTCGTGGCGGCCGTTATCCTTGCATTGATCGTCTGGTACGCCCTTCGCTGAAGCCAATTCAATCAGCTCAGTCCTGACACCCTGCGTCAGGTCGCGACCGATTCCTCGACGTCATCGCCGCGGCGGCGCCAGCGTGAGCGCAGGCGGCACAGCCGCGAGGGGATGAAGCAGAGATCGTCGAGGATGCCGGCGAAGCGCTGACCGCGGCCGAGCGCGCGGTCGAGCGCCGCCATGGTGCGGGCGAGCCCGGGATCGTCGTCGCGCACCCAAGTGCGCAGCACCGAACTGTAGAGCAGCGCCAGACCCTGTGCGCGGAACGCACCGCGCGGGCCCGATGCGGTGATGCCGGCCGCCGCCAGCATCCATTTCTGCGAGCGCGCCGCCAGCGCGTTGAGCGCCAGAGCGAGCGGCGGATTGCGACCCGCCGAGCGCAGCAACGAACGGATCGCTTCGCGGTCGCCCGCCAACAATTCGAGCCGGCGCATCAGCACGTCGAACAGCCGTTCGCGCGGCGGCTCCTCGGCCATGTCGCTCAAGTCGGCGGCGAGCAAAGCGCGATCGATGTCTTTGGTGTGCGCCGCGATGATCGCAAGCGGCGAGCCGAAGATGCCGCGCAGCGCGGCGAGCGACACGCCGGCGCGCTCGGCGATCTCAGCCCGGCCGATCCGCTCGATCGGCTTTTCGGCAAGCAGCGCGAACAAGGCGGCGATGATCTTATCGCGATCGCTTGACGGCGCGGCGCGCGTCGGGCTCGGCGAAGATGGGGCGGCCTTGCGGGCGGGTCGTGCGGGACGGGCGGCTTTGCGGGCCATGACCAACTCCTACGCGCGAAACTTTTGCCGAACCTGCGCAAGCGCAGCGGCAAACCTCAATGTAGGCGCGCGGCGCGGGGCTTCCAAGCCGCCAGCCTTAGCCGGCGAGTTGGCGCGAGCGTGCGGTCGCAGCGGCCACGGCCTTTTCCATGAGGCTTTTCAGGCCGGTTTGCGCCATCAGGACCTCGAGCGCCGCCGCGGTCGTGCCGCCCGGCGAGGTCACGTTCTCGCGCAGCACCGCGGCATCGAGCGGCGATCGGTGCAGCAATTCTCCCGAACCCGCGACGGTCTCGCGGGCGAGCTTCTGCGCCAGCGGCGCCGGCAGTCCGGCCGCCACGCCGGCCTGCGCCAAAGCCTCGGCGAGCAGGAACACATAAGCCGGGCCTGAGCCCGACACCGCCGTCACCGCGTCCATCAACGCTTCATCGTCGACCCACTCGACCGCGCCGGTGGCGGAGAGCAGAGCTTCGGCAAGCTGGCGCTGCGCACCGCTGGCGCGCATTGGCACCGCGACCGTGATGCCGCGCCCGATGGCGGCGGGCGTATTCGGCATGGCGCGCACGAGCGCGCCCGCCTGCGCCCCTGCCCGCTCGAGCGCGGTGGCGAGGAACTGCAACGTGCGTCCCGCCATGATCGAGATGACGAGCGTGGCCGCGCCGACGATCGGGCGCAGCGGCGCGATGGCCTCCGCCGCGATCTGCGGTTTGACCGCCAGCACGACGACCGCCGGATCGCGCAGCGTGCGCAAATCCGGATTGAGCGAGAGGCCGCGTTTCGCCAGCGTCGCGATATCGGGCGACGGCATCGGCTCGATCACGGCCACGCGGTTGGGAGCAAGGCCGAGCCGCAGCCAGCCTTCGAGCAACGCTGCGCCCATCTTGCCGGCGCCGACCAAGACGAGCGTGCCGGAAAAATCGCGCAAGTCTCGATCGCTTGTTTGGGAACCGTCATTGGCTGCGCGCATGGCCTTGGCCCTGTCGGTGCGGAGGCGCGCGCAATGCTAGCCGCCTTCGTTGCGCCGTGACAAATGCGGTGAAAAGCCGAGAACTCGTGCAGGCCGATTGATGCGCGGGAACGGAGCGCCTAGGCCTCGCCCGACGTCTCGAACATGGCCGATTCCATGGCCTCGCGCGCCGACTTCCCGGCCCAGACGACGAACTGAAAGGCCGGAAAATAGCGCTCGCAGGAATCGAGCGCACTGCCCAGTACGGCTTCGCATTGCCGGTCGGAAGCCATGACCCCGCCCGCCAGCACCAGGGCGTGGCGGAACATCACCACGCCGTTCTGGTTCCAGACATCGAAATGTCCGATCCACATTTGCTCGTTGATCAAGGCGACGAGCGATTGCACCTCGGCAAGCCGCGGCTCCGGCACCTTCATGTCGAAAGCGCACGCCACATGCAGCGCTTCGATGTCGTGCATCCAGGTGAACGAGACCTGATAATTGGCCCAGCGACCGGTCACGTTGAGCGCGATTTCGTCCTCGCCGGCGCGCTCGAACGGCCATTGATTGGTGGCCGCCATGCGCTCGACCACGTCGAGCGGGGTCACCTTTTCATCGCGCGTGAGTTCGATGATGGACATGTCGCCTCCACGGCTTTCGTCGGGTGGAAATGCGCACGCCACTGGACCTTGCCGAGCCCCGGGCTGCGATTTGACGCAGGGAGAAGTTCAGCCCGTGGGTTGACCGGACACCGCGAATCAGCCGGCACGCCGACTATAGTCGCTCGGATTCTGCCCGCCAAACTCGACGCCGGCCACGCCACGCGCAACGTTGTTTGCTTCATGAAGTGATTTGGCCGGACGGCACAATGCAGGCGGTGACTCCGTCCACAGTCAAACCTGCGACAAGTTGACTCGGGGGGCGCCGGCGCCCGAAAGCCGCGCCGCGGCGCGCAAAGCGCGGCGCAGCAGACTCCGGGAGCTGGGTTTACGGCGCGATTACACGCTTGCCGCCGCCTCGGACGGCGGCAGCGGCTGTGGACGAATAACAGTCAAGAAACGGATCAGTCGAACAGGCTCGACACCGACTCCTCGGCGGCGGTGCGGCTGATCGCTTCGCCGATCAGGGTCGCGATCGACAGCACGCGGATATTCTTTGCTTCGGTCACCGCCTTGGTGGGCTGGATGGAGTCGGTGATGACGAGTTCCTTCAGATGCGATTTGCCGACGCGCTCCACCGCCTTGGCGGACAGCACGCCGTGGGTGATGTAGGCGTAGACCGAGTTCGCGCCCTTTTCCAAGAGCGCCTCGGCGGCGTTGATCAGCGTGCCGCCGGAATCGACGATGTCGTCGACCAGGATGCAAATGCCGCCGTCGACGCGGCCGATGACGTTGGCCACCTCGGACTCGCCCGGCCGCTCGCGCCGTTTGTCGATGATGGCAAGCGGCGCATCGATGCGCTTGGCGAGACCGCGGGCGCGCACCACGCCGCCGACGTCCGGCGACACGACGATGACCTTGCCGAGGTCGAAGCGCTCTCTGATGTCGCGCATCATCACCGGCGCGGCGAACAGATTGTCGGTCGGAATATCGAAGAAGCCCTGGATCTGGCCGGCGTGCAGATCGAGCGTGAGCACCCGGTCGACGCCGGCGTGGGTGATGAGATTGGCGACGAGCTTCGCCGAAATCGGCGTGCGCGGCCCGACCTTGCGATCCTGCCGGGCATAGCCGTAATACGGGATCACCGCCGTGATGCGCCGCGCCGAGGCGCGCCGCAACGCGTCGATGATGATCAGCAATTCCATCAGGTGGTCGTTGGCCGGAAACGACGTCGACTGGATCACGAAAACGTCGGCGCCGCGGACGTTTTCCTGAATCTCGACAAAGATCTCCATGTCGGCAAAGCGGCGGACCACCGCTTTGGTCAGCGGGATGCCGAGATACTCGCCGATCGCCGCCGCAAGGACCGGGTTGGAATTGCCGGCGACGAGCTTCATCGTTCCATTATTGCCGGCATGGCGTTCCCGAGTGCCGGCCATGGAGTTCTCCCGCGCGCGATCAAGCATGACGCGGGTCTGATACAGCCCGCCCGCCGGGCTGGCAATATGAATCCCGGGCTTGTCCCCGCGGCTTTTTCCTTGGGTTACCAGCCGTTTAGCGTCTGGCCGCGGCTATTCGGCGGCGAGCGCAATGGCGTTGACGTGGCGCCCATAATCGGCTTCGCCGCGATGGGTGGCGCGGCGGTAGCTGAAAAACCGCGCCGCATCCGCGTAGGTGCAGGCATCGAGGTCTTCGACATGCGTCAGGCCGGCGCGCCGCAGCCGCGCCGCGATGTAGCCGGGCAGGTCGAACAGGGCGTGCCCGGGACGGGTCGCGGGCGCGAAGAATGGACCGGACTCGCCATCCTCGGCGGCAAAGCGTTCGATCAGATCGGCCCCGACCTCATAGTTGGCCTGACGGATCATCGGTCCCAGCGCAACCCGGATTTTTTCGCGCGTTGCCCCGAGCCGCTCCATGGCGGCGATCGTCGCTTCGACAACGCCGGTGAGCGCGCCCCGCCAGCCCGCATGGGCGGCGCCGATGACGCGCGCCTGCGGCTCGGCAAACAGAACGGGACCGCAATCGGCCGTGGAGACGCCGATGGCGAGCGCGGGGACGCGCGTGACGATGCCGTCCGCCCGCGGCCGCGCCTCGGCCGGCCACGGCGCGTCGGCGACGATCACCTGCGGCGAATGAATCTGATAGGCGGTGATGAGGCAGCGCGGTTCGACACCCAGCGCCGCCGCCATGCGGGCGCGGTTCTCGGCGACGTCGGCGGCGCTGTCGGCCGAACCGATGCCGCCATTGAGGCTGGCGTAGAGCCCGGTCGAGACGCCGCCCTCGCGGGTAAAGAAGGCGTGGCGGATGCCTGCAAGCGCGAGCCTCTCCGCCTGCAGCATCATCATGACGTCTCGAACCCGGGAAGCTGATCGAGCCTGGGATCGGCGATGGCCAAAACCTTGCACAGCTCGCCCATGCCGCGCGCGCCGCTCGCCGTCAGCCGCGACAGCGCGTAGTCGATTTCGGTGCTCTTGCCGTAGGGCGCATGCGCCCGCAGCGCCGCGGCACGCTGATCGATGCCGAGGCGCCGCAACCAGTCGCGTTGCGCGATCGGTCCGTGGCTGCGGCCGCCGATGCTTTCGGCGGCTTGCGCAAAAGCTTGAAAATCGACATGAGCGGTGAGGTCGACCTCGCCGGGAGAACGCAGCGGATCGGCGAACGTATGCCCCGACACCGCCTGCAGCGTCTCGCCCAGGCCGTACCAGGCGTGACCGTAATCGATGATCAACGCCGCGCCATCGCTGCGTACGCGCCGTCCGATCTCGAGACTGACAGCGTCGTGACGCCATTCATAGATCGAACCTTCCGGCGACAGGCGCAGGCCCTGCGGCAGGGTGGCGTCGAAATGCGCCAGCGGATCGCGCATCGTGCCGATCGCCAGCGCGCCATCCGCTCCGATGACGACGGCGCGCTCGTGCCAGCCGTCGCTTTGCTTGACGGCCTGATGGATCGGCAACGCATCGACGAACTCGTTGGCGACGATCAGACACGGGCCGGCAGGAACCTCCTCCAGCGAGGTGTGCCAAAGTATCGGCAGCCCCAGGGACTCGAGGCGCTGCTGCTGCAGCTTCTGCAAGGCCGGGCTGATCTCGACAAGATGCGGGACGATGGCGGCTTGAAATCCGGGCACCGTCTTGGCGGCGCGCAAGGCATCGATCAGCATGGTGCCGCGGCCGGGTCCGAGCTCGATCAGTCTGATGTTTTCCGGCGCGCCGAGCTGCTGCCAGACCGAAGCGAGCCACAGCCCGACGATCTCGCCGAACATCTGGCTGATCTCGGGCGCGGTGACGAAATCGCCGCCGGCGCCGAACGGATCGCGGGTGACGTAGTAGCCGTATTCCGGATGGGTCAGGCACAGCCGCATGTATTGGGCGATCGGCAGCGGCCCGGCGATGCCGATCAGCCGGCGGATTTCGGCTTCGAGCGGTGAGACAGCGTCAGCCATTCGTTGGTTGTGGATTTGGCTTTGGTTTTGGCTTGGACTCGGTGGTCAGCGCATAGGCGAGGATCGCGATGCCGGCCAGCATCAATGGAATGCACAATAGCATTCCCATGGTCAGTCCGCCCCAGAGAAATCCGAGTTGCGCGTCGGGCTCGCGAAAGAACTCGCAGACGATGCGCGCCACCCCATAGCCGAGCGCGAAGACCCCGGTGACGATGCCCGGCCGCTTCAGTGCGCCGAACCGCACCAGGAGATTGAGCACGACGAACAGCACGATGCCTTCGAGCGCGGCTTCGTAAAGCTGGCTCGGATGGCGCGGCACCGGCCCGCCGTTCGGGAACACCATGGCCCAGGGCACGTCGGTCGGCCGGCCCCATAATTCGCCGTTGATGAAATTGGCGATGCGGCCGAGGAACAGCCCAATCGGCGCCACCGCGGTGGTCACATCGCCAAGCGACAAGATCGGAATGCGCCGATGCAAGGCGAACAACACGATGGCGACGATGCAGCCCAACACGCCGCCATGAAACGACATGCCGCCGTTCCACAGCGCAAACATCTGCAGCGGATGGGCGGCGAACAGCGGCAGATTGTAGAACAGCACATAGCCGGTGCGGCCGCCGAGCACGATGCCGATCGTGATCCAGACGATGAAGTCGTCGAAATCGAGCGCGGTGAGCGGCGCCGTGCCGCCCCACAGCCGCTCCGATCTGATGATCGTGCGCGCGTAAATCCAGCCGGCGAGAATGCCGACGATGTAGGCGAGCGCGTACCAGCGCACCGCCAGCGGGCCGAGATGGACCAAAACCGGGTTGATCGCCGGATACGGCAGGACCGGTAAAACAAACATCGGGTGGATTTCCCTGCGGCCGGCGCGAGCGCGTCGCCGATCGGACCGCCCCTTTGCGGAACCGCCCCTTGCGAGGGCGGCGCACCATCGCCATTGTGTGACCGTATAGCAAGCCGGGCGCGAACGCGCGCTTTCGGAGGCGGCCATGGTGCAGACGACAAATCGGTTTTTCGATGAGGTCGCGCGGCTCATGAACGACGCGGCCGGGACGGCGCAAGGGGTACGGCGCGAATTCGAGACGCTATTCCGCAACCAGGCGGAGCGCATCCTGCGCGAGCTCGACGTGGTGCGGCGCGAGGATTTCGAGGCGGTCAAGGACATGGCGCGCATCGCCCGCGAGGAGAACGAGGCGCTCAAAGCCCGCGTCGCGGCGCTCGAACAAGCGCTCGCCAGGACCACCGACCCGGCAGTCGGGCCGGGCACCGCCTAAGACGGCCGAAACCGCCTCTTTCCTTGTTTTTCCGCGGGCGCACCGCTATAAGCCCGCCAGCGCCGCTCTGCCCCGCCTGGGGCGCGGCAATTCCCCTTCGCATCGATAGGGTTAGCACAGGATCACGCTATGGCGACCGTCAATCTGATCAAAGCCGCGGCGCGGCCGCAGGCCGGCAAGGGAGGCGCCCGGGCCGAGCGCCGGGCCGGCCGGGTGCCCGGAATCATTTACGGCGACGGCAAGCCGCCGCTGCCGATCTCCGTCGATTTCGCCGACCTGCACAAGCGCATCTTCGCCGGTCACTTCCTCACCACCATCCATGATGTGGAAGTCGACGGCACCACGCACCGCGTCATTCCCCGCGATTTCCAGCTCGATCCGATCCGCGAACGGCCGCTGCACGTGGACTTCATGCGGCTCGGCGAAGGCGCCACGATCCGCGTCAACATCCCGGTGCACGTGAAGAACGCCGACCAGTCGCCGGGCGTCAAACGCGGCGGCACGGTCAGCATCGTCACCCATACGGTCGAGGTGCGCTGCCGCGCCGACGCCATTCCGAGCGCCATCGAAGTCGACGTGAGCGGGCTGGAAATCAATTACTCGAAGCATCTGAGCGACATCGCCCTGCCGGAAGGCGTGCGCGTGGTGTCCGGCCGGGACATCACCCTGGTCACGGTGGTGCCGCCGTCGGGCTATGCGGAAGAGATGAAGGCGGCTGCGGAAGCTGCCGCCGCTGCGGCCGCGGCTGCGGCCACGCCGGCCGCCGGCGCTCCGGCCGAGGGCGCTGCGCCGGCCGCGGCTCCGGGCGCCGCGCCTGCGGCGGGAGCGGCACCCGCTGCCGCCCCAGAGAAGAAGTGAGGGCCTCGCCCGCGGGACCACGCCGATGCTGCTCCTGGTGGGCTTGGGCAATCCAGGGGCCCGTTATGCCGGCAACCGGCACAATGTCGGCTTCATGGTTGTTCAGGAGATCGCCAAGCGCCACGGCATCGGACCGTGGCGCCGGCGTTTTCAGGGCGTCGCCTGCGAAGGCCCGCTCGGCGGCGTGCGCACGCTTCTGCTCCTGCCCGGGACGTTCATGAACGAATCCGGCCGCGCCGTCGCCGAGGCGGCGCACTTCTACAAGCTCGCGGTCGGCGACGTGATCGTGTTCCACGACGAGATCGATTTGCCGGCCGCCAAGCTGCGGGTGAAGACCGGCGGCGGCATCGCCGGCCATAACGGGCTTCGCTCCATCTCGGAGCATATCGGCAACGATTATCGGCGCGTGCGCATCGGCGTCGGTCATCCCGGCAACAAGGATCTGGTCCACGCCTATGTGTTGAACGATTTCGCCAAGAGCGAACGCCCGTGGGTCGAGGCATTGACCGGCATCATCGCCGACAATGTCGAACTCCTTGCCCGCGGCGCCGACGCCACGTTCCAGAACAAGGTGCACCTGGCCATGGCGGCCAATGGATTTGGCGAGGCCAAGGACGACACCAAGAACGGCACCAAGGACGGCGGTGAGAACGACCAAAGCAATAACGCGAAGCCAAGCAAAAACACGACCTGAGCCATCATGGGATTCAAATGCGGTATCATCGGCCTGCCCAATGTCGGCAAGTCGACGCTGTTCAATGCGCTGACCGAAACCGCGGCGGCGCAGGCGGCGAATTATCCGTTCTGCACCATCGAGCCTAACGTCGGCGAAGTCGCGGTGCCGGATGCGCGGTTGGCGACGCTGGCGACTCTGGCCAAGTCGGCCGAGATCGTGCCGACGCGACTGAGCTTCGTCGACATTGCCGGCCTGGTTCGCGGTGCGTCCAAGGGCGAAGGCCTCGGCAACCAGTTCCTGGCCAATATCCGCGAGGTCGATGCCATCGCCCACGTGGTGCGCTGCTTCGAGGACGGCGAGGTGACCCACGTTGAAGGCCGCGTCGATCCGACAGCCGATATCGAAACCGTCGAGACCGAGCTGATGCTCGCCGATCTCGATAGTCTGGAGCGGCGCACCGACGCCCTCGAACGCAAAGCACGCGGCGCCGACAAGGACGCCAAAGACGCCAAGGAAACGCTCGCGCTCGCCAATCGCGCACTCGCATTATTGCGCGACGGCAAGCCGGCGCGATTGACCGAGCGCAAGCCCGAAGAGGAAAAGCCGTTCCACATGCTCGGTTTGTTGACCGCTCTGCCGGTGCTCTACGTCTGCAACGTCGATGAAGCCGCGGCCGCGCGCGGCAACGCTTATTCGCAAAAGGTCGAGCAACGCGCCGCCGCCGAAGGCGCGGGCGTGGTTGCGATCTCGGCCAAGATCGAAGCGGAGATCGCATTGCTAAGCCGCGACGAGCGCGCCGACTATCTCGCCGCCATCGACCTTGACGAAGCCGGCCTCGACCGGCTCATCCGCTCCGGCTATGCGCTCCTCGATCTGGTCACGTTCTTTACCGCCGGACCGAAGGAGAGCCGCGCCTGGACGGTGACGCGCGGCGCCAAAGCCCCGCAGGCCGCCGGCGTCATCCATACCGATTTCGAGCGCGGCTTCATTCGCGCCGAGACCATCGCCTACGCCGATTACGTCGCCGGCGGCGGCGAGGCCGGCGCCCGCGATGCCGGCAAGATGCGGCTCGAAGGCAAGGACTACGTCGTGCAGGACGGCGACGTCATGCATTTCAGGTTCGCGACGTAATCGGGCAGGAGCGACTGCGTTTGGTTGGATCGCGCTACGCTTCTACGATCAGAGAAAGCCGTCGATCGCAATGGCGGTCGTGTGTTTCGAAAGAAACTTTTTGCTGCCATTGCGATCGACGGCGCACCACGACGAGCCGCTACGTGATCTTCGCAATCGCGCCTCACATCTGTCCGCGATTGCGGATGGCGCCGAGATGCTCGTTGATGCGGAAGACGATGAGCACGAATTCGGCGCCGATGCGCGAGATGACGATGCCCATGCAGGTGCCGAGCACGCTCGAGATCAGAAAGATCATGCCGAGGAACGGATTGAACGCCATGGTGTCGAGCGAGCTGACGACGCCGGCGACGCCGAGCAGGATGCAAATAACGACGGCAAGCCAATAAAAGACCTTGATGACCGTGGGCGTTACGAACCGGTCCCACTGGAACAGGTCGCCGATCCCGAACATGCTGTTTCCCCCAGCAAATAACAAAGTGATTCTCGCCGCGGCGGCAGAGTGCACTTGGGCATAGTCCGGGTCAATTGCGGCAGGAGATGGAAAAACCGCGGCGATTGACGACATTTCCGGTGCATCCTAGACCGGACGCGAGGTTCAGGTGGTCATGCGCTGGATCGATTGGCAGAGCTTTGCCGCGGGCGCCGCGAAACTGTCGCCGCAGGAACAGCGAGCCGCCGCCGTTGCGGGCGGCGCGCACGCGCTGCACGACGGCTACACCGATCTAATCTACATCATGCTGCCGCTGTGGCAGGCCGAATTCGCCCTGAGCTACGCGGCGCTCGGCCTGTTGCGCAGCATGTTCGCCGGCGCCATGGCGAGCCTGCAGATTCCCGCAGGGCTCCTTGCGGAGCGATTCGGCGCCGCCGCGGTGCTGGCGGCCGGCACCGCGCTGGCCGGCTTCGGCTACTGCATTGCCGGCCTGAGCACCGGCTTTGCCATGCTGCTCGGCGCCCTCGTCATCGGCGGTATCGGCGCCAGCACGCAGCATCCGATCGCGTCGGCGCTGGTGGCCCGCGCCTTTGCCGGGCCGCGCTCGCTCACCGCGCTCGGCACCTACAATTTCTCCGGCGACCTCGGCAAGATGACGGTGCCGGCGACGCTGTCGCTGCTGCTGCTGGCGCTGCCGTGGCGGCCGGCGCTCGGCATCCTGGGCGGCGTCGGACTCGTGCTCGCGGTCGTCATCTTTTTGTTCACGCCGCGCTACGGCGGTGATGCGACGGCAAAAGATGAGCACGCGACGAGCGGTCGCCCGCCGCGGTCTTCCGCCTTCGCCATGCTGCTCGCCATCGGCATTCTCGACAGCGCCGTCCGCATGGCCTTTTTGTTGTTTCTTCCGTTCGTGCTCACCGCCAAGGGTGCAAGCCTGCAGCAGGTCGGGCTCGCCCTGACCCTGGTGTTCGCCGGCGGTGCCGCCGGCAAGCTCGCTTGCGCCTTCATCGGCGCGCGTATCGGCGCGATCGCCACGGTCTGGCTCACCGAAGGCCTCACCGCCGCCGGTATCGTCGCGCTGCTGCCGCTGCCATTGCCGGCCGCGCTGCTGCTGCTGCCGCTGATCGGCGTCGCGCTCAACGGCACCTCGTCGGTGCTGTACGGCTCGGTGCCGGATCTGGTCGCGGCCGATCGGCGGACCCGGGCGCTCAGTATTTTTTACACCGGCACCATCGGCTCCGGCGCCATCGCGCCGGTTCTGTTCGGGCATATCGGCGATGCGCTCGGCGTCTGGCCGGCGCTGACGCTCGTCGCCGCCGCCGCGCTCGGCACCTTGCCGTTGGCGGCACTGCTGCGGCCGGCGCTCCCTCGCAGTTACGGTGCCGGCACGGCGTGACGGCGCCAACTTCGCGGCAACGGAACCGGCCGCGCGATCGCAAATACTCCGACGCAAGCGTAGGAACGCCCGGCATCAAGCGGCGTTTGTTTGATGTTCGTTCGGTCGTGTTCCGGACAATGCATAGGGAGTATTTCATGCGCATCCAAATCCCCTGTACCGCCGTGGGACTGGCGCTTGCGGCCGTCGCGCCGTCGGCCCACGCGGAGACGATCGTGACGCGGCACATCGTCAATCAGCCGGTGGAGATCGTGCGGACTGTCACCGTGACGCGAACAGTGCGGCCCATTGTTCGCCGGCACGCCGTGGTCACGCGGCGGACGGTGAGCCAACACGTCGCGCCGGTGGCCCCGGCTCCGGCCCCAGTGGCAACACGGTATCCGCGGCCGATCTATGATGCGATCGCCGCGCCGCCGCCGGCGCCCTATCCGCGGCCGGTCTACGACGTCGTGGCGCCGGCCCCGCCCGCGCCGGTCGTCACTGCCTACCCGCAGCCGGTCTACGACGTGGCGGCGCCCGCGCCTGCGGTCGCTGCACCGGTGGTCGCACCCGTTGCGGACGTGGTGGATGAGACCGCTGTTGGCCCCGGGGCCCCGGTACCGCCGGACGCCATCGGCCCACCCATGCCGACCTACCACTACGTTTACGAGTGGGATCGCATTCTTGTCATCGACGACGCGACCGGCATTGCGGTGCAGGCGCTGCCGCGCTGACGGCCGCGGACGACAAACGAGCGCGCGTTGCGCACAAGCGCAGCGCGCGCCGCCATTGCAGCACGGGAGCAATGCGATGACCCTACTCCTCACGCGCGCTGCCATGCTGGGAGGTCTCGCGCTCATCTGCAGCGCGGTCGCGCCATGGGTCGCGCCATGGGTCGCGCCATGGGCCGAAGCGCAAGGCGTCGATGCCGGCGGACCGTCGAGCACGCTCAACGGCAGCGGCGAACAGAAGCTCACGCTCACCCCGGCGCAACGGCGCGCCATCTACGCCGCCGCCACCAAAGACAAGAGCAAGAGCGCCAAAGTCGGCTTTCCCGCCACGGTCGGCGCCGAGGTGCCGCCCATGCTCGAGCTCTATGCGCTGCCCGACGACGCCGTGGCCGGCAATCAGAGCGCCAAATTCTTCGAATACACGATCGTGCAGGACAAGGTCGTGCTCGTCGATCCGACCCGCATGCGCGTGGTCGACGTCATCGAGCCGCCGCGTTAGCGAACCTTACTGGCCTTGCTTGGCGCTTTCGACGACCGCTTTCGGCAGCACGTCGAGATACGGCCCCATGAAGAACGCCTCGCCGGTGCCGTCGCCGTAATAGCGGTCGTACGCATCGATCATCGCCCGCACCGGCGCCACGCAGGACGGCATCGAGGCGACGATCAGATCGCCGAGCGCCGCCTGCCTGCTGCCGTAGCGCGGGTCGGCGGTGACCGCATGCACGATGCAGCGCGTCGCGGAGCGGACCAACGGCTCGGTGGCCGCCATTTTTTCCCGGGTCGTCAGGTGCGTTCTGTCGCCCGAGCCGGTCAGCGGTTCCGTGGCCACGGCGACCACCAGTGCCGTGCCGAAAAGCGGAGCAAGCAGCATGCGATGTCCCTTACCCGATGAGTCTCCCATAGCCGGATCGAACGGCGCAAATCAACCCTGAAATTTCCGTGAGATAGAAGCGGCCGGCAGCGCCGCCTTTCCGTCTCGTCTGTGCCGCCGCGGCGTGCTACGAATAGCCACGGATCGGGATCACCGCCATGATGCTGCCATCGCTCCTCGTGCTCGGCGCACAGCTCGCGACGCCGGTCGCCGACAACGTGCCGACGCTCAACATCGAACCGGTATGTCAGGGCATCGCCCGACAGGGCGGCAGCTCGTTCCATGATCCCGAGATCCCCAAGGAAAAACGCGACTGCGTGCAGAGCGAACAGCAGGTGCGCGAAGATCTGGTCAAACAATGGTCGAGCTTTTCGGCGGCCGACAAAACCGCCTGCATCCAGGAAGCGACCATGGGCGGCGATTCAAGCTACACCGAGCTGCTGACCTGCCTGGAAATGGCGCGCGACGTGCGCAATCTGAACACTGACGTCAACGGCCTCGGCATTGCGTCGCCGGGGGCGAGATCGCGCCGCTGAAGCTTCAAGATCGGCTACGAGGGCGGGCAGAACGCCTCGCGCTGCCGCTGCGTGCTTGCGACCTAATAGCCGATCAGGATTTCGGCGACGGTCGGCTTGAGCGCGCGCAGCGCCGGATCGTCCGAACTGTATTCGTCCTTCTCCGGCGCGTCGGTGGCGCCGCCTTTGGCGGCGGCGTGCAGGTTCACCCCGGCTTTGCAGTCACCCGGCAGCTTGGCGAGCGCGCCATCATCCCAACCGCTGACGCTGGCGACGCCGTCCTTGTCGAAGCCCTTCACTTTGAACGGCTTCCTGTTGAGCTTCTCGAGTTGCTCGAGCGTGAGCCCGAGCCGCAATCCGCCGGGCCCGGTCCAGGTCGACTTACCCGCGATATCGATCAGGTAGGTGCCGGTGCGGTTCGGATTCGACCACCACACTTCCAGGCGGCGTTTCGGATCTTTGGGAAACAGCACCGTGACGCCGACATCGGCGCCCTGCACGGTCTCGTGGGTAAAGATCATGTTGCGTGAATCGTACGCCATGGCGAGCGCCAGCATGCCGGAATCCTTGGCGAACGGGCCGCTGCATTCGACCACCGTGCGCCCGCCGCCGACGCGGACCGGCTTGGCGGCGGGACCGCCGGACCTCGGATTCGCACCGCCATGCTTCGCGGGCGCCTGGCCGTTCGGCGCACTCTTGGCGCCGCCCGCGGACGACCCGTCCGGCTCGGCCACCGGCGCCGGCATTGGCTGCACGATCTGCGAGGGCGCGAGCTGATCCTCCGGATTGAGGTTGGGCTGCGGCCTTTGCTGCGCCGCAGCCGGCGCGCCGCTCACAAGCACAGCCAGCACGGCGGCGCACAAGATAGATTCCGCCCTTCGCGATCGCAGATGCATTCCCAGCTCCCTCGTCCCCTCATGAGGCCCCGCACGCCTATAGCACGGCTCCGCCGTGTCGTACCGGCCATTCGTTCCCGTGAGGAACGCCCGACCGTTCAGCCGATTAGAACTTCTATAAAAAAGCCATTTTTTCTTTGCGCGGCAAAATCCGTCGCGCTAGGGATAGTTACAGATCAAACTAATGCCGTTGCCACACCCGCAATGATCGTCTGTTCCTGCAACGTGCTCTCCGACCACGACGTGCGCGCCACCTTGGCCGCTGGCGAAAGCGCGCCGCGCACCACCGGCCAAGTCTACCATTGCCTCGGCTGCAGCCCGCAGTGCGGACGTTGCGCCCGTACGATTCGCCGCATCATGGACGAAGCCCTGGCGGCGGAACCGGCGTGCTGCCGTAACGGTTGAGAACCGCAGCGCTTTTGGCGCGCACCAGCACGGCCGCTCAAGCGGAATTGTCCGGTAGACGACGGCTCGTCAGGCGGCCACAACGGGTATTTCGGCGCGCCCGTTCCGGCTAGGATCGAGCGTCAGCGAGGAGAACAGAGCCATGCGAGGCGAGCCCGGCGTCATCGATTTTCTCAACAAAGGCCTGCGGCACGAGCTTACGGCGGTCAACCAGTACTGGCTGCACTACCGGCTCCTCGACAATTGGGGCTACCGGGCGCTCGCCAAGCAATGGCGCAAGGAGTCCATCGAGGAGATGGAGCATGCCGACAAGCTCGTCGAGCGCATCATTTTCCTCGACGGCTTTCCCAACATGCAGGTGCTCGATCCGCTGCACATCGGCCAGAACGTCAAGGAGGTGCTCGACTGCGATCTCGCCTCCGAAATGTCGGCGCGCGCGCTGTACGAGGAAGCGGCAACGCATTGCCATGCGGTGCGGGACTACGTGTCGCGCGACTTGTTCGAGAAGCTGATGCACGACGAGGAAGACCACATCGATTTCCTCGAGACCCAGCTCGATCTGGTCGCCAAGCTGGGACTAGAGCTGTACGCCCAGCACCACATCGGCAAACTCGACGACGACGGGCATTGAGCGGCGGCCGGCGGGCGCCGCTCCGGCCCGCATGTCACAATCGTTTGCGGACTCTTAACGGGCTTTGTTTGACGAGCCGGCTCGCGCAGTCGCCGGCGCGACAGATACCGCCGTGTCGTTGATACGAACAGTTAGGGTTAAGCGTTAAGGTTAAGGGCCATTTAAGGATTAACTGCCATCTTCGCCCTACTTGCAGCAACGGCCTGCCGCCGCGCGTCCGGCCGTGTTCGAGGAAAGGGCAAACTATGGTTAGCGTCAAAACTCTCATCGGCTCCGCTGCGGCAGCGATGCTCTCGACGGCGGCGTACGCCGCCGATCTCGGTCCGCCTCCCATGCAATATCAGCCTCCAGGCCAGGTCCTGGAGCAGAGCGGCTGGTATTTGCGCGGTGACGTCGGCATCGGCGTGCAGACTTTCAACAGCTTCGAGCTCGGCCCGGCCAGTATCGTGCCGGCGGACTGGCGGATCGATCAGACCGACATCCAGGACACCGCGATCTTCGGCTTGGGCGCCGGCTACGTGCTCAACAACTGGCTGCGCTTCGATGTGACCGGTGAATACCGCACCAAGGCGGAGTTCAGGGCGATCGGCAGCTACAACCACAACACCTGCACGGTTGTCGGCGTCACGGGCACCTGCTTCGACACCTTCAACGGCAATTTCTCCGCCGCCGTGTTCATGGCCAACGCCTATATCGATCTCGGCACCTGGTGGTGCCTGACGCCGTTCATCGGCGCCGGCGTCGGCGCCGCCTACGATCGCATCAGCGGCGTGTCGGACGTCGGCCCGCTGCCGCCCGGGACCATCGGCTTCGGCTTTACGCAGCAGGATTCGGCGAGCTGGAATATGGCGTGGAACGTGCAGGCCGGCCTGACCTACAACGTCTCCGACACGTTCAAGGTCGACTTCAGCTGGCGCCACCTCGATATGGGTTCGCCGCAATCGGCCAACATCTTCTGCCAGAATACCGGCTCCGCCAACAGCTGCGACTTCTTCAAGCTGAAGGACATCACCTCGGAGGACTTCCGCATCGGCCTGCGCTGGATGCTGCAGCCGACGCCGGCGCCGGCGGTGATGCCGCTGACGACCCGCGGCTGATCGCCGATCCTTCTCCGATACGAGACGCAACGGCGCGGGCAACCGCGCCGTTTTGCTTTTGGGACGCTGCCGCACGCGCCGGCGCGGCGCCGGGCTAACCCTCCATTAAGGTTAATGCCTGATGATCGCCGCCACTCGCGGCCGCTCGACGGTGCGCGACATGGGAGTCCGGCACATGCGGTGGGTCATTGTTGCTTTGTTCGTTCTCAATCTTGCACCGCGGGCGTTCGCGGCGGACCTCGACATCCTGCGCGGCAGCGAGCCGGTCGGCCCCGCGTTTTTCACGAACTGGAGCGGCATCTACGCCGGCGGCCAGTTCAGCTACGGCAGTAGCACAGCCGACTTTTCCGGGGGGACCCAGCCGATCATCTCCAGCAGCCTCGCCGAATTGCAGCTGGAAGACGTTGTCCACCCCTCGTCGTGGCCGGCCCTCGGCTCCGCCAGCACCAGCGGGAGCGGCTTCGGCGGCTTCGTCGGTTACAACATGCAGTTCCAGGACCTGATCATCGGCGTCGAAGGCAACTACACCCATGGGCCGGAGACGCTGCGTGCCAGCCAAACGCCGATACTCGATCGCATCGTCACCGCCGGTTCGCTGCAATACACCGTCAGCGTGACGGGCAGCGCCGTCTTGACGCCCAAGGACGTCGGTTCGCTGCGCATGCGGGCCGGCTATATCGTCAACAACTGGCTGCCGTATGGCTTCGTCGGCCTGGCGGTGGGTCGCGCCGACTATCAGGTGACGTCCTGCGTGTACGGCCAGCAGGATCCGACCAACATCGGTGCGCCGACCGGATGCGGCCCGGCGCAGTCGTTTGTTTCCTGTGCCACTGCCGCGCATCCGAGCTGCGTCAATTATTCCGTACCGAACAGCACAACGAAAACCAACGAGTTCGTGTACGGGCTTACTGCCGGCGGTGGCGTGGACTATGCGTTCACGCGAAATATCTTTGCGCGCGGTGAGTTCGAGTACGTGCAATTCGCGCCGATCGCCCACATCGTCGCGTCGCAGATGAATGCCAAACTCGGCCTCGGCCTGAAATTCTGAACGTTGCCGGCGCCGCCAAGGCGCCGCGCGCCGGTTTTATCTTGACGTCATCCTTCCGGTCCCTTATTTCCGGCGGTGGGACACCCCTCCCCAACGAGGGGCGACTATCTGGAAGGATAGATCATGACGAGCACCACGCCTGTCGTGCGGCCGTTTGTGCTGCATTTTTCATCCGGCCCCTGCGCCAAGCGCCCCGGCTGGACCCCGCAAGGCCTCAGCGGCGCCGTCCTCGGCCGTTCCCATCGCTCCAAAGCCGGTAAAGCGAAGCTCAAGCGCGCCATCGATCTGACGCGCGAGATTCTGCAAGTTCCAGCCGCCTACCGGATCGGCATCGTGCCGGCTTCCGATACCGGCGCCGTCGAGATGGCGCTGTGGTCGCTGCTCGGCCCACGGCCGGTGACCATGCTGGCCTGGGAATCGTTCGGCGAAGGTTGGGTGACCGACGTCGCCAAGGAACTCAAGCTCAAAGACGCGACCGTGCGGCGCGCGCCTTACGGCGAACTGCCCGAGTTGTCCGGCATCAATCCATCGCATGACGTGGTGTTCGCCTGGAACGGCACGACGTCGGGCGTGCGCGTGCCGAACGTCGACTGGATTTCCGCCGACCGCACCGGCTTGGCGATTTGCGACGCAACGTCGGCCGCCTTCGCTCAGCCGCTTGACTGGGCCAAGCTCGACGTCATCACCTTCTCCTGGCAAAAGGCGCTCGGCGGCGAAGCCGCGCATGGCATGCTCATTCTGTCGCCGCGCGCCGTGGCGCGGCTCGAGAGCTACACGCCGCCGTGGCCGATCCCGAAAATCTTCCGCCTGACCAAGGGCGGCAAGGTGATCGAAGGCATTTTCGCCGGCGAGACCATCAACACGCCGTCGATGTTGTGCGTCGAGGACTATCTCGACGCGCTGGAATGGGCGAAGGCGAGCGGCGGATTGCCAGCTTTGCAGGCGCGTGCCGACGCTAATGCGCGCGTCATCGCCGACTGGGTCGCGCGGACGCCATGGATCGACTTTTTGGCCGCCGACCCGGCGCTGCGCTCCAACACCTCGGTATGCCTCAAAGTCGTCGATCCGGCCGTGACCCGGCTCGCCGCCGATGCGCAAGCGGCTTTCGTCAAAGGCATTGCCGCGGCGCTGGAGCGCGAAGGCGTCGCCTATGACATCGACGCCTATCGCGACGCACCACCCGGCCTGCGCATCTGGTGCGGCTCGACGGTCGAGACGAGCGACGTCAAAGCGCTCACGCCGTGGCTCGACTGGGCTTACGCCAAAGCCAAGGAAACGCTGCTGCAGCCGGCTTGAGCGCCATGTTCGCCGATCCTCTCACCGAGCGGCTGGCGGCATTCGTGCGCGACATCGGTCTTCCGGTGCACACCGCCGCACTGCCGGAAGCCACCTTTCTGCCCGGGCTCGACATCCGCGACGGCGCCCTCGTGGTGGATGAGCTGCGCCTTGCGCATCCGGGCGACATTCTGCACGAGGCCGGCCACATCGCGGTCGCCGATCCGGCCGAACGCGGCGCGCCGCGACTGTCGCCGAACGGCGGCGACGAAATGGCGAGCATCGCGTGGTCCTACGCGGCGCTGCGCTATCTCGATCTCGATCCGGCGATCGTGTTTCACCCCGAGGGCTACAAGGGTGGCTCGGCCGCGATCATCGCGGCCTTTGCGAGCGGAAACTACTTCGGCGTGCCGCTGCTGCACTCTTACGCCATGACCTACGAGCCGCGGCATGCCACCGCCAAAGGCGTGGCGCCGTTTCCCCACATGCTGCGCTGGGTGCGCTGATCCGAAGGAGGTTACCATGGCTCCGCGTGTTCTGATCTCCGACGCGCTGTCGCCGGCCGCTGTCCAGATTTTCAAGGACCGCGGCGTCGAAGTGGATTTCCAGCCCAACCTGGGCAAGGACAAGGAAAAGCTCGCGGCCGCGATCGACGGCTTCGATGGCCTGGCCATCCGCTCCGCCACCAAGGTGACGTCGAAGCTGCTCGACCAGGCCAAGGGGCTGAAGGTGATCGGCCGCGCCGGCATCGGCGTCGACAACGTCGATATCCCGGCCGCCACGGCGCGCGGCATCATCGTGATGAACACGCCATTCGGCAACTCGATCACCACCGCCGAGCACGCCATCACGCTGATGCTGGCGCTGGCGCGGCAAATCCCTGAGGCCGACGCCTCGACCCGCGCCGGCAAGTGGGAGAAGAACAAATTCCTGGGCGTGGAAATCTTCGGCAAGACGCTCGGCATCATCGGCTGCGGCAATGTCGGCTCGATCGTCGCCGACCGCGCCATCGGCCTGAAAATGAAGGTGATCGCCTACGACCCGTACTTGTCCGGCGAGCGCGCGGTCGACCTCGGCGTGGAAAAGGTCCAGCTCGACGAGCTGTGGCGGCGTGCCGACTTCATCACCTTGCACACCCCGCTGACCGAGCGCACCCGCGATATCGTCAATGCGCAGACGCTCGCTGCGATGAAAAAAAGCGTGCGGCTGATCAATTGCGCCCGCGGCGAGCTGGTTGACGAGGCGGCCCTGAGCGAGGCGCTCAAATCCGGCCATGTCGCCGGTGCCGCAATCGACGTGTTCGCGACCGAGCCGGCGACGTCGAGCCCGCTGTTCAGCCTGCCGAATGTCGTTTGCACGCCGCATCTCGGCGCCTCAACGCTCGAAGCGCAGGAGAACGTCGCGCTGCAGGTCGCCGAGCAGATGTCCGAGTATCTGCTGCGCGGCGCCATTTCCAACGCCGTGAACTTCCCCTCGATCAGCGCCGAGGAGGCGCCGAAGCTCAAGCCGTTCGTGTCGCTCGCCGAAAAGCTCGGCTCGTTCGCCGGCCAACTCACCGAGACCGGCATCAAAGAGGTGCAGATCGCCTATGAGGGCCTGGTCGCCGGAATGAACACGCGGGCGCTGACATCGGCCGCCGTCGCCGGCCTGCTGCGGCCGATGCTGCAGAACGTCAACGTCGTGTCCGCGCCGGTGATCGCCAAGGAACGCGGCATCGTCGTCGAGGAAACCCGGCGCGACGCCGAGGGCGACTACGAAAGCCTGATGACCGTCACGGTGACGACCGACCGACAGTCCCGGCACGTATCGGGCACGGTGTTTGCCGACGGCCGCCCGCGCATCGTCAACATCAAAGGCATCCGCATGGACGCCGAGTTCGGGCCGTCGATGATCTACATCACCAATCTCGACAAGCCCGGCTTCATCGGCAAGTTTTCCTCCACCCTCGGCGAAGCCGGCATCAATATTGCCACCTTCCACGTCGGCCGCGAGGCGCCCGGCGGCAGCGCCGTCGCGCTCATCGAGATCGACGGCGAACTGCCGCCCGATTTGTTGGCCAAAGTCCGGGCGCTGCCGCAGGTGCAGCAGGCGCGACCGCTGCGGTTCTGAGGGCGGCGACTATTTCCTTGTCGCCACCGTGATACCGGCGAACACCAGCGCGTAGCCGATGGCGTGAAACAGCTCGAAGCGCTCGCCGAGCAGCACGATCGCAAGCACCGAACCGAACACCGGCACCAGGTGAATGAACGGCGCGGCGCGGTTGGCGCCGATGAGCTCGATGCCGCGGTTGAGGAACAGATAGCCGAGCAGCGATGGAAAGATGCAGATGAAAGCGAAGCTCAAGACGCTTTCGGCATCGAACACCATGGTGCGGCCGGCGACGGCGACCTCCCAGATCACCGCGGGGATCATGAGCACCGCGCCGCCGCCCATGCCGACGGCCAGAAACGAAAACGGATGCATCGGCGGCCGCCGGCTTAAGGCTGCCGCGTAGAAGCCGTAGATGACGAGCGCGATCAGAAACGCCACGTCGCCGCGGTTGAACGCGATGGCGAGCAGCACGGCGAGTCTGCCGTGGCAGACGATGACGACAACGCCGATAAGCGACACGCCGATGCCGCCGGCCTGCCGCCATGTCAGCCGGTCGCCGAACAGCGCAAACGTCCACATCGCCACGAACAGCGGCGCCACCGATTGCAGCAGCAGGCCGTTGATGGCGGTGGTGTATTGCAGGCCGTAATAGGACAGCGTGTTGTAGACGGAGAACCCGGTGAAGGCGAGCAGCGCCATGACGCCGGCATGGCGGCGAATCGTCGGCCAGTCGCGCCGCAGATGGGGCGCGGCGAACGGCAGCAGGATCAGGCAGGCACCGCTCCAGCGGATGAACGCAAGCGTAATCGGCGGCACGTGGCCGGCAATGAAGCGGCCCAGAATCGTGTTGCCGGCCCAGAACAGCGACGTCAGCGCGAGCAGCAGATACGGCTGGTCGAACAGCCAGCCGCCGACGCGGCGCGTGTCACCTTCGCGCACCCAGGCCATTGCAAAGTTCCCGGACCGTCCTTTCGCCGGCAGGAGCTAGCGCGGATGACGCTTTCCGACCAGTGCGACCGGTGCATGTCTGTTGTGGACGACCGAAACTGCGACAATCCGCGCTACGCCGAGGCAATAACGACACCGATCGGGCCCGCAAGCAGGCAGCATCGCCCCCGAAGGGGCGCAAATTTGCCTTTAAACCACGCCTTGATGCCCTCGCGTCGGATGGCGCGCGCGCCTTGCCACGGGCGGTATCATCCATTATCCGGGCAGTCGGCGGCTGCCGGTATCCGATTCATGATCCGACTCATGGGCGTACAGAGCGGGCTGTTGGGGACACTTCCTCATGGCAAATGTTGTCGTGGTCGGCTCCCAGTGGGGCGACGAGGGCAAAGGCAAAATCGTCGATTGGTTGTCCGAGCAGGCTGACATCGTCGTCCGCTTTCAGGGCGGGCACAATGCCGGCCACACGCTCGTCATCAACGGCACGACCTACAAGCTTTCGCTGCTGCCATCGGGCGTGGTGCGGCCCGGCAAGCTGTCGGTGATCGGCAACGGCGTCGTGCTCGATCCGCAGGCCTTGCTGGACGAGATCGCCCATCTGAAAACCCAGAACGTGGCCGTCACGCCGGAAAACCTGCGCATCGCCGAAAACGCCACGCTGATCCTGCCGCTGCATCGCGAGCTCGACGGCATCCGCGAATCGGCGAGCGCGGCGCTGCGGATCGGCACGACGCGGCGCGGCATCGGCCCGGCTTACGAGGACAAGGTCGGACGCCGCGCCATCCGCCTGATGGATCTGGCCGACGGCGCGACGCTCGACCGCAAGATCGACCGCCTGCTCACGCACCACAACGCGCTGCGCAAGGGTCTCGACCTGGACCCGATCGACGGCGGGGAAGTGCGCAAATATCTCGAGGCCGTGGCGCCGGCCGTGCTGCCCTACATGGACTCGGTGTGGTCGCTGCTCGAGCAGAAACGCCGCGAGGGCAAGCGCATCCTGTTCGAAGGCGCCCAGGGCGCCCTGCTCGACGTCGATCATGGAACTTATCCGTTCGTCACCTCGTCCAATACGGTGGCGGCGCAAGCGGCGACCGGCTCGGGCCTCGGCCCCGGCGCCATCGGCTACGTGCTCGGCATCTGCAAGGCCTACACCACGCGGGTCGGTGAGGGCCCGTTTCCCACCGAGCAGAAGAACGACGTCGGCCGCACCCTGGGCGAACGCGGCAAGGAATTCGGCGTGGTGACCGGGCGGCCGCGGCGCTGCGGCTGGTTCGACGCCGTGCTGGTGCGGCAGACGGTGCGGACCTGCGGCATTCACGGCCTCGCGCTGACCAAGCTCGACATTCTCGACGGCTTCGACGAGATCAAGGTCTGCGTCGGCTACGAGCTCGACGGCCGCGAGATCGACTACCTGCCGGCCGGCGAGCACGTTCAGGCGCGGGTGAAGCCGATTTACGAGACGATCGACGGCTGGCGCGAGCGGACCGCCAATGCGCGCTCGTGGGCCGACCTGCCGGCGCAGGCGATCAAATACGTGCGGCGCATCGAGGAGCTGATCGGCTGCTCGGCGGCGCTTTTGTCCACCAGTCCGGAACGCGAGGACACGATCCTGATGCGTAATCCGTTCGAAGCCTGATCCGCCATGCATTATAATGGAGCGCGGCGTAAGCCGAGCTGATGACTGAATTGATGACCGACTACCACCCCTTGATCGCACGAGCCGTGGAAGGGCTCGCCAAGAACACCGGCGAGGCGCGCCGGGCGCTGTATGAGCGCGCGCGCGCCGCGCTGGTCGCGCAACTGCGCGGCGTCGATCCACCGCTTTCGGAATCCGACATCACCAAGGAGCGCCTCGCGCTCGAAGAAGCCATCCGCAAGGTCGAAGCCGAGGCTGCCCGCAAGGCGCTGACCGAGCCGCGAAGCACAGCCCGCCCCGAGCCGCGGCCGGCGCCCGTGACCGCTGCGCCGGCGCCTGAAGCCGCAGCCACGCCGCAGCCGCCGCAGGAGGACAGCGCCGCGGCGGCAGCCGCCGCACAGCCGGCGGCAAAACCGAGCGCGCGCTCCCGCATTCTGGGAGCCCGCACCTCCTCGCTGACCCAGACCGGCCTGAAAGGCTTCCGCAACGTGGTGAGCGAGGTGGACGGCCTCGGCGCCGCGAGCGCCAAGGCGGCGCAGACCGCCCGCGACACCCGCGATTCCTACGTCCCGGTCTCCCGCCAACGCGGCCCGCAGGCCGAGGATTTGGATGCGGCGGCGCCGCCGCCCCTGCCCGAGCCGGTCGAACCGCGTTTCGATGACGGCGCGTATCACCCTGCGGGCGACGAGCCGGGCGAGCATCATGGCCTCGAACCCGCATACGGCGCCGCCGACGAGCCCGCTTTCGCGGAGGACGAGCGGCCGATGCCGCGTGCCGTGCGGCCGCGCCCGGCCCATGTGGAGGAGGACGCCTACGAGGAGCCGCGTCCGCCGCGTTCTTGGGGCCGCTGGATCAGAATTGCGGTCCTGCTGTTGATCGTCGCGGCCGTGGCCGGAGCGGCGTTCCAATTCCGCGCCAACATTGCGGGTCTCTACCAGCTCGTCACCCAGATGAAGTCGCGGCCGCCAGCCCAGAACGCCGCGCAGGACACCACCAACACCAAGCCCAAATTCGACGGCCGGGTGCCGCAGGAAGCGGCGCCAGGCCAGGCGCCGGGGGCTGCGCCGAATGGTCAGGCCGGTCCGGCGGTGGCGCAACGGGCCGTGCTCTATGAGGCCGACCCCAACGACCCGCAGGGCAAGCGGTTTGCCGGATCAGTGGTCTGGCGCACCGAGACGGTCTCGCCCGGCCCCGGCCTCGCGCCCGAACTCGTGGTGCGCGCCGACGTGTCGATACCGGAGCGCCATATGACGGTGACGTGGTCGCTTCGGCGCAACACCGACAAGGCGCTGCCGGCCAGCCACACGATCGAGGTCATGTTCAATCTGCCGCCGGATTTTGCCGGCGGCGGCATCGCCAATGTGCCGGGCATTCTGATGAAGGACAGCGAGGAGGTGCGCGGCATGCCGCTGGCCGGCCTTGCCGTCAAAGTGACCAACGGCTTTTTCCTGATCGGGCTCAACGCCGCAGACGCCGAGATGCAGCGCAATGTGCAGCTGCTCAAGGAGCGGCCGTGGTTCGACGTTCTGATCGTTTACAACAATAACGGCCGCGCCATCCTGACCATGGAAAAAGGCTCGCCCGGCGAGCGCGCCTTCGCCGACGCTTTCAAGGCCTGGGGCCAATAGGCTAAGATTCACGCTGGCATTCGCGGCCGTGCCGCGTCGCAGGGGAGCGGCTTTTTGGAATCACAGCGCGCCATGAGCACGCCTGAACGCGCGACGGCCGCGAAAGCGGACGCGAGCGCGTTCATCGCGTCGGCGTTGCGCACACTCGATGCGGAACGCGAGGGTATCGCGGCGCTGGCGGCGGCGATGTCGGACACGCTCGGCCAATCCTTCATTGCCGCCGTGGAAAAGATCGGCGCTGCGCGCGGCCGCATCATCGTCACCGGCATGGGCAAGTCCGGCCACATCGCCCGCAAGATCGCGGCGACGCTCGCGTCGACCGGCAGTCCGGCGTTCTTCGTCCATGCCGCCGAGGCGAGCCACGGCGATCTCGGCATGATCACGTCGGACGACATCATGCTGGTGCTGTCGTGGTCGGGCGAGACCGAGGAGCTGAAGGACCTGATCGCCTACTCGCGGCGGTTTCAGATCGCGCTGATTGCCATGACGGTCAATGCCGACAGCTCGCTCGGCAAAGCCGCCGACGTCGTGCTGGCGCTGCCCGCGGCGCGCGAGGCCTGCCCGCACAATCTGGCGCCGACTACATCGTCGCTGATGCAGCTCGCGCTCGGCGACGCGCTCGCCATCGCGCTCCTGGAAAGCCGCGGCTTTACCGCGCTCGATTTCGGCGTGCTGCATCCGCGCGGCAAACTCGGCGCCGCGCTGAAATTCGTCCGCGACCTCATGCACACCGACGCCGCCATGCCGCTGATCCGGCGCGGCGCCTTGATGTCGGAGGCGATCGTCGAGATGACCGCCAAGGGTTTTGGCTGCGTCGCCGTGACCGATGCCGCCGGCAAGCTCGCCGGCATCATCACCGACGGCGATCTGCGCCGCCACATGAGTCCGGATCTGCTGCAGATGAACGTGGACGCGGTGATGACGACGTCGCCGGTGGTGGTGCGGCCCGATCAATTGGCCGGCGAGGCGCTGCAATTGCTCAATGCGTTGAAGAAGCAGGCGCTGATCGTCGTCGATGCGGGCAAACCGATCGGCATCATCAATTTCCACGATCTGTTGCGCGCCGGCGTGGCCTGATGCCTCAGGCCTAATAAAGGCCGCCTCGCACCACGCCCGTATCGTTGCCCGGATGGTCGTCCGCCTCGATCGGCTCGGCTTCTTGAGGGCGCGGCTCCGCATAGGCGGGCGGCTTCGGCGGCTGCACGGCGGATTTCTGCTCGGCAATCGTCGCCGTCGTGCCGCCGGGCGCCGGCTGCGCGGCAGCGGGCGGCGCAGCTGCATTTTGGTTCGGCTGGCCGTGCGCGATGAATTCCTCATAACCCGGCTGGCCCGGACGCGGCGGCAGGCCGGCCGGCTCGCCGCCGGCCCAATGCGGCCACATATCCGCAACGGTGTTGGAGCACGCGCCCAGCGCCAGCGCCGAGCCGGACAGAAGCGCCGCGGCGACCAATCGTTTGAGATTCATGCCTGCCGCCGACCGTCGCAACTCGCCGCCTCCGATCGCGCGTACAACAACAAAACGCAGCCCACGTCTTGGCCGCGGAAACGGCCGCATGATTGGCCGAGTTTGATGGCGAGACTGTGGTTGCCCCGTTCCAGCTCCCGCTTCTAGCGCGTTGCGGTCAACGATTGCCTAATAAATGAGCGGCTCACGCCGCGCGGCGTATGGCGAGCGCATGATCGACCGCCGTCACCACGTGGGCGGCTGAAAGCTCGTCGAGGCATTGGCTGCGGCTGTCGAGCCGGCGCTCGCAGCCTTCCAGCTGGCACGGCAGGCACGGCAACGGGTTCTGCACCAGCCACACATTGTCGCGATGCTGAATGGTCCCGGCTGCGTCCCACGGCCGGTCAAGGCCGCTGCGCGGCCACGGTCCCCAGATGCGCGGGTCGGTCGGGCCATAAAGTGCGACCGTCTGCGTGCCGGTGGCGGCGGCCAAATGCGTCACCGCGGTGTCCGGCCCGACATAGATCCGGGCGCCGCCGATCAATGCTGAAAGTTCCGGCCAAGTGAGCTCGCCGTCGAGGCGCGTGACGTCGGCGTCCCGCCACACTGCGTCCAAATAGGCGCGGTCGCCCTTGGCCCCGATCACGGCGGTGGCGAGACCGCGCACGCGCAATGCCGCGGCGAGGCGGCGCCAGCCGTCGATGGTCCAGCGCTTGTAAATGAACTTCGGCGCGGCGTGCACGACGGCATAAGGCTGGTTCGGCAGCACGTCGGACCGTACGTCGCCTTGCGGCACCACGACGTCGCGCGCGGCGGCGATGCCGATGAGGTCGGCAAGCCGCAGCAGGTCGACGATGCGATGCTGCGTGCGGTCCGCCGTATAGGAGCGGCTCAGCGCGATGCGCTTGATGGCGGCGGAGGCACGGCCGGCATCGCACGGCCCGGCGCTCTGCCGTCCGGCGATGACCGCGAGCGCCGTCGGGCGGTCGCCGGTCTGCGTCGTGAGCGCGAGATCGTAGCGGCGCGCGAGCCGGCGCAGCAGGGCAAACGACTCGCCGACGCTCGCCCGCTCGGGAATCGTGAGAACGCCGGCGAGATCGGGATTGCCGGACAAAATGCCTTCCGTTCCGGCAAACACCAAAGCCTCGACCGACGCGTCCGGAAACGCGCGCTTGACGCTGCGGATGAGCGGCGTCGTCAGCAGCACGTCGCCGAGCCGGCGCATCGCCACGACGAGAATGCGGGCGTCGGGCGGCAAAGCGATCGGTGGGCGCGGCTTGTTCATTTGCTGCCGGTCCGCTCGCGCAGCGCCATGCCGCCGGTCACCCCGACGCCGAACACATAAAGCCAGCCTTGGGTGAAATCGAACAGGTGCGAGTTGAACAGGCACGAGACGACGTTCTGCATCACGACGACAAGACCGACCCACGCGATCAGGCTGCCGCCGCGAAACAGCGCCAGATGCGCGCCCCACATTGCCAGCAGCACGGCCGCACCGACGAGCCCGAGCTGAATCGACACCGCGAGAATTTGATTGTGCGGATTGACCGAGACGACGCTGTCCGTGCCGGATTCGCCCGTGGCGGCATTGCGGAACTGCTCGGCGATCGAGCCGGTGCCGTGGCCGATCAGCGGCGCCGTCTTTACGAACGACACGGATTTTTTCAAAAACTCCAGGTGCAAGCCAGTGGAGTTTTCCGCGTCGTGCGTCTCCCAGGCCCGCAATTCACTGACCGATGTGGCGAGCCGGGTGCGCAGATAAGACGATTCAAGGGCTGCCGCCCCGCCGAGCACACCAAACACCAGCACCGCCCCGACCAATCCGCGCCAGCGAAAGTGCCGGTAGCCGAGCAGCAGGACAAGAACCGGCACGACGAGCAGTGCGCTGCGGCCGGTAGCGACGAACGCAATGTTGGCGAGAAAAGCGACGGCCAGCACGAAAAGTCCGGCGACCGAGCGCCATCGTCCGTCGCGGGCCTGGTCCAGCGCGATGCCCAGAAGCACGAACGCGCAGATCAAAAACTCTTCGCTCTGGAGAATGTAATCCTTGGTCGGAACCCCGAACGAGCTGCTATGCCACGGCAGCGCCGGAAACCACACCAGCAGCCAGGACAACAGCAGCAAGGCGACAACCGATGCAAAGAACCCGACCAGCACGCGCATGCCGTTTGCGGAGCGGTGGAATTGCGCCAGCAGCACCGGAATGACCAGAAGCTTGTGAAACGACGCCAAGCCGCCGAACCGCTCATTCCAGCTCACGTCGGCCCAGAAGATGCCGAGCAGTGCGAGCAGCCACAGCAGGACCGGCAAGCCGCCGGCCAAACTTTCAATCTCGCGCCGCAAGGCGCCGCGTTCCAAGGTCGGCAAAGCCGCGATCAGCCAAAGCGCGATCAGAATTCCGGTCGCCGTCGTCGACCAGGGGATCGAGACGGCCACCGCGACCGCGAGCCAATCGGCGAGCTCACGCACGGCTTGGCGGTCAAGCGTTTTGGCGCGGAGAAGAATCGTCGTGGCCATATAGGTTATTCGTCTGCCGCCCTAAGAACGCGACTATAGCGGCTTGCCGCGCTGTTTGACACGGCGGCGCACTACAACGACGGCGCAGCGGCACGAGCCGGCACCCCGGCAGGCGCGGCAGCTTCGTCAGACTTCGTGCTCCCTTTGACCGCGGCGCCGGGGAGATAAACCGCCTTTTCCGTGACGACGAAATCCATGCGTCCTTCTTTGAGGGCCTGCCAGCATTCGTGGGGCCGGTTGACGATCGGCTGCTCATGCACGTTGAAGCTCGTGTTGATCAGAACCGGCAGTCCCGTAGCGGCACGAAAACGGCGCAAGATGTCGGCATAGAGCGGGTTGTCCTGGTCGCGCACGATTTGCGGCCGCGCCGTGCCGTCGACGTGGATCACGGCCGGGATGCGCGCGTGCCATTCCGGCCGCACCGCGCAGGTAATGGTCATGAACCGCGCCGCATAGCGATTGACCGAAGTGATGTCGAAGATTCTTTCGGCATCTTCCTCGAGCACGAAGGGAGCGAACGGCATGAACTCGGAGCGCTCGAGCCGGCGGTTGAGTTCGCCGTTGATCGCGTAATCCACCGGGCTCGCCAGAATGCTGCGGGCGCCGAGCGCGCGCGGGCCGTATTCCATGCGGCCGATGTAAGCCGCGCCGGCCTTGCCGGCGACCAGCAGATCGCTCGCGACCTGCGCCGGCGGGCCGGCTTGGCGCTGCGCGCCCGCGGCCTGCAGATGACGATCGATCTCGCCGTCATAATCGCGGCCGAGATAGACATCGTCGAGCCGACGGCGATGGCTGAGCCAGGTCGCGAGCCCGTCGCGCCCAAGCAGGAAACAAAGACCGGCGCCGACCGCCAAGCCGCCATCGCCCATGGCCGGAAAGATGAAAATCTCGTCGATCGCACAGCTTTCCGCCAGCAGCCGGTTCAGCCGCACGTTGGAAAACAGACCCCCGGCGAGGCCTAGACGGCACGTCTTGGTCCTTTCGAGCGCACGCTGCACCGACGCAAGTGTGACATCCTCGGTGGCCTTCTGGATCGAGGCCGCTATGCATTCGCGCGAATGGCCACGGCAGACATCGTCGATCATCCGCTTGATGGCCTGCTCGTCTTTGAAGTCCGCGACGATGACGCCGTCGGGATCGAGGCGGAAATAACCGGCCATGGCTGGCGCCAGCGTCGGCTCTCCGTAGGCCGCGAGCCCGGTGAGCTTGCCTTCGTGGCGCAGCATCTTGAATCCGCACGCTTCGGTGGCGAATCCGTACGCCCAGGCAAGGCTGGAACGCCGCGGCCCGCGCTGCACCAGCCAGCGGTCGTCGCCGAACAAACAATCGAGCCGCCCATCTTTCAAGGTGCGGATGCTGTAGCTGACGTTGTCGCCGACGCCGTCAGCGGTATAGAGCAGCGCTTCGCTCCAGTCGGTGTAGAACAGCGCCGCCAGCGCATGACATTCATGATGGTTGGCGAACGCAAAGCGACAGCCGGAACGGAAGCCGTTCTCCGCCAGGAACGTGTCGGCGCGGAAGATCGACAGCGTGTCGGTGGTGTGCCGAAGCTGGCAATGCACCATCAGGTCGCGCACCCGCGTGTCCGGGCCGCGGCCCCAGCGCCGGATGGCGTAATCGAGTTCGCGGTAAAGCGGATAGCGGAAATAGTGCCAGTGAAAAAATGAGCGGGTCGACACGATCGCATCGACGTCGTGCCGCGACCATCCGGCGATGCGCAGCACCTCGTCGATCGCGAGCCACGGCACGCCGTCGCCCGAGCCCTTGCGGCGGGTCAGCCGCTCCTCCTCGACCGCGGCAATAAGCCGATAGTCGTCGAATACGGCGGCCGAAGCATCATGGCAACCGGGATGAAAGGCGAGAATTCGCACGAGACTGCTGGACCTTCACGAGGAGCGCCGAAATGGCTGACCGCAGGATAGCATGCCACGCCATAGCCGGAAGGCGGGCGGCCGCGCGGGGCTGGACCATGGTTGCGGTCGGTTGACAAAGCCGCCCTCATTCACGATAGGGCGGCAGCAACACGTTGCCCTGCGAGGAGCGCGAGCCGCCGCATGCTCGAGTCCGTGAAACACAGCCGCGCCTACCGCATCTATCGCGGCAGCCTGATCTACGACACCGTCCGCAATCACGGCAAGGTGCTCAAGCGCGCCATCCGGTTGCCGCGCTATCTGGGATCGCAGTACCAGTGCCCGATCTGCGGCACCGGACTGCGCGCCTTCAA
>DASRET010000130.1:0-2784 GCA_035651875.1 Xanthobacteraceae bacterium | reverse complement strand
TGCCGGGCGTTCATCTGCTCGATCGTGTCATCGGCAGCGAGTATCCAAGCTTCGCGACCGACGCCGAGGTTCGCGCGTTCGAGCAAACTCCTTACCCCGACCGCATCGCGGCACAGAGCACCTATGACGCCTTGAAGCTCGGCGCGGCGCACAATCCCGATGCGCCGGCGCTGCAATTCCTCGCCAACGCCGATCCGGCCGATGCGCCGGTCATCATCAGCTATCGCGACTTCCTCGCGCGGGTGACGCAGGCCGCCAACATGTTCGGCGCGCTCGGCGTCGGCCCGAACGACGTGGTGAGCTTCCTGCTGCCGCTGGTGCCCGATGCCTTCGTGACGCTGTTCGCCGCCGAAGCCGCCGGGATCGCCAACCCCGTCAATCCGCTGCTGGAGCCGCACCAGATCGCGGAGATTCTGGAAGCCGCCAACACCAAGGTGCTGGTGGCGCTCGGCCCGATGCCGGGCACCGACATCTGGCAGAAGGTCGAGCAAGTTCGCGGCAAGCTGAAGAATCTGAAAGCCATCGTGCAGGTGCACGGCGCCGCCGACCCCGCCAACGGCATCCATGTCTTCAACGAGCTGATCAAGGCGCAGCCTTCGGATCGCCTGGTCAGCGGCCGAAATATTTCCGGCAGCGATATCGCCGCCTATTTCCACACCGGCGGCACCACTGGCACGCCGAAGCTGGTGCGTCACACCCATACCAACCAAGTTTATCAGGCTTGGGTGCTGAACCTGATGCTCAAGTCGCAGCCCGGCAACAATCTGCTGTTCGGTATGCCGCTCTATCACGTCGGCGGCTCGCTCTCGCAGGTGCTGACACAATTGTCGGCGGGCGGCAGCCTTATCGTGCTGTCGGCGTCGGGTTGGCGCAATCCCAACGCGGTGAAGAACATCTGGGCCCTGGTCGACCGCTACAAGCCGCAGACATTGTCGAGCGTGCCGACCGTGCTCGCGGCCTCGCTGACCATTCCGCCGGGCACTGCCGACATCTCCAGCCTGCAATATGCGGCGGGCGGCGGCTCGGCGATCCCAGTCGCCGTTGGACAGGCGATCACGGACAAGCTGAAGCTGCCGGTGCTCGAAGTCTACGGCATGACCGAGACGTCGAGCGTGCACACCATCGCATTTCCGGACCGGCCGATCCCGCTCGGCTCGGCGGGACGCGCGGTGCCCTACAGCCGGGTGCGCATCGTCAAGATGGACAGCGAGGGCAAGTATGAGCGCGACTGCGCGGTGGACGAGATCGGCGTCGTCACAATGGCCGGGCCCGGCGTGTTCGGCGGATACCTCAACGACGCGCACAATGCAGGCGCGTTCGTCGACGGCGTCTGGGTTAATTCAGGAGATCTCGGCCGGCTCGACAAGGACGGCTGCCTGTGGATCACGGGCCGCGCCAAGGATCTGGTGATCCGCGGCGGCCACAACATCGATCCACAGCCGATCGAGGAGATCCTGTTCCAGCATCCGGCGGTGGGGCTTGCCGCAATGGTCGGCCAGCCCGACGCCTATGCCGGCGAGTTACCTGTCGGCTATGTGCAGCTCAAACCCGGCGCGAGCGTGCAGGCGGGCGAACTTGAGGCCTGGGTGCGCGAGCGCACGCCGGAGCGCGCGGCCGTGCCGGTGCAGGTAATCGCGATCGATCCGATGCCGCTCACCGGTGTCGGCAAGGTGTTCAAGCCGCAGCTGCGCTGGGACGCGGCAACCCGCGTGTTCGATCACGCGCTCGCGCCGCTGCGCGAACGCGGCATCGACGCCAAGGTTCATGTCGGCGCGCATGGCAGCCATGGCAGCATTGCGACGGTCACGCTGACGGGCTTGCCGGACGACAAGCGCGAAGCGGTCGCGGGCGAAGTGCACGCGCTGCTCGCGCCGTTCGTGATGCGTCATGAGGTGAAGCACGTCTAGCTCGCGAGGAGCGGCTTACGCCGCTCCTCCGGACTTGCCGCGCCGCACGGCGGCCTGCTGCTGCAAGCGAAGTTTGGCAGCTTCGGCAAGGCCGCACTCGATCGTGCAGCGATCGAGCCCGATGTCGCGAAGCTGACGGTCGTCGAAACTGCGGAGCAATATGAGGCTCGCCTGGCGCGCGCGCTGCTCAATCAGGGCCGCGACGAAATGGTTGAGGAGCCGGCCGGCGCGGGCAAAGAAATGCCCGACGGCCGTGCGGACCGTGCCGGAGGCGGGAGTAAAGCCAGTGGTGTGATTCAATAAGGTCATGGTGGTCATCCTGAGAGGCGGAGTTATGTCCCCCTTCCCCGCCTGCACCATGCATCGGTTCGCCGTCCAAGACTTTCGGGAAACGATGATTTTTCATCCAGAGCGGCTTGAGATTATCTGACCGCAGTGCAGCAGCCCGCCGTGCCATCCTCACAACGATGTGAGAAGGAAGTGATGGCGACTCAAACCACGAAGAACCCGTGCGTGCCGTCGCGCGCGAGCTGCTCGACCAGGCCATATTCCCAATCGAAATAGGCCTGCATCTTTTCCGCCGTCGCATCAACGCCCTCATAGGGCCTGCGATAGCGATGCGCGGGGTCGGGTTTGGGCAGCACGTGCGGTGGACCGACCTCGAGCGCGCCGCTGTAGCCGCCGTCGAGCACGAAGGTGTCCCATCCCATCTGCGCCAGCCAGGACGCCGTCATGTCGGCGCGGATGCCTCGATCGTCCGTGAGCACGATGCGCGCGCCGCGCACGGGTGCGGCGATGTCGACCTCCTGCACCAGCTGCCCGCCGGGATAGTGACGGAAGCCCGCGAGGTGGCCGGCGCTGTATTCCTCGGCGTCGC
>DASRET010000129.1:0-3395 GCA_035651875.1 Xanthobacteraceae bacterium | reverse complement strand
ATGATGGCGCGCGCGTGCTCTCGCCGTCATTGCCATTGTCACCGGAAAGCAACGGCGACCGGGAAAAGCGCACCCAGGCACACAAAATTCTGCGCATTGTCGCGTTTAGCAAAGTTGCTGCCGCGCTTGTCCAAGCGCTTTCGCCTGCGATCTTTAATCTGATTTCGACAAAGCGTTGCAAGGCACCGCGACGCCATGCGCCGCGCGACTCAATCGTTCGATCGCGGCAAAGCGAGGGGCTGCTGATGAAAAGGTTTAGTTCCCGGAATGTCGCGGCGGGGTTGGCACTGTCAGTCGCGCCGTTCCTGAATACCGATCGTGCCAGACGCAGCGCCAGCCGTGCGCGTCTGCTGAGCGGCGGGCCGAGCGTCACGCTTGCCGCGGCGTCGATGGTCGTGGCGTTCGGCATTTGTGCGCCGGGCGAAGCGCGCGCGCAGGTCACGGTCAATCCGGTACAGACCACGAACTTCGCCCTTACCCCCGCCCAGAACCCGATCATCTTTGGTCCCGCAACGAACATCGATACGACGGCGGCCAGTACCAACGCTGTTTTTGGAGACGCGGTTACAGCATGGAATGTCACAAACCAGGGCACGCTCTTGGCGGGACAAAATGGAAATGGAATTGTTGTCGGTGGCGTTGGCGGGCCTAATAGCAATGTCACCAACACAGGCACTATCTCGGGCGGATCCTTCGGCATCGCTCTCAATTCCGGCGGCACTATTTTCAACCAGGCGAGCGGGACGATCAGCGGCGGCCTTGGTGGTATTATAGTCGCTAACAACCCCGCGACCGTCACCAACGCCGGCAGCATTACAGCAGCAAACGGTGGCGGCGTGGCGGGTCTCATCAGTTCGTTGGTCAACCAGACCGGCGGGACGATTATTAGCGGCGGCGGGCCCGGCGTTTCAGCCCCAACCTCAGCCAGTAACGTTGCCATCACCAACGAGCAAGGCGGAACGATAATAAGTGGTAGTGGCGATGGCATCGTTATCAGCGGTGCGGCGGGCACCGTAACCAACGCAGGCACGATCACCAGTGGTTTGGGCAGCAACGCGGTTCGCTTCTCTGGATCAGGCATCAATACGCTGACGCTGCAAACCGGCTCGGTGTTGAACGGCGGCGCGCAAGGTAGCACCGCCGCGGGCGCGACCAACAATCTCGTCCTTCAGGGGAACGGTATCGTCAACAATACTTTCAAACAGTTCAACAACCTCGATGTCCAGGCCGGCGGCACCTGGGTGTGGAACGACCCTAATTCCAGCTTCGGCCAGACCACGGTCAGCAGCGGGACGTTTGCGGTCGATGGCCAGCTCTTCAGCCCGGTCAGTGTGAACGCCGGTGCCGTGCTGGCGGGCCAGGGTACCATCAACGGCGCGGTTTCGGTTGCGGGCACAGTTGCTCCCGGCGCCGTCGTCCCGTTCAGCACCTTGACCGTGAACGGCAATGTCACCTTTGCCGGCGGCTCGATCTACCGGGTCAATGTCAACGCCGCGGGACAGAACGACAAGCTGCTTGTCAATGGCGGCACTGCGACACTGACCGGCGGCACGGTGAATGTGCAGGCGCAGAACGGCACTTACGCGCCCTCGACACCGTACACGATCCTGAGTGCGTCCGGTGGGCTGGGTGGCACCACGTTCACGGGCGTCACCACCAATCTGGCATTTCTTACACCGTCGCTCACCTATGGCACCAATGATGTGACGCTGACGTTGGCCACTGGCGGCGGTGGAGGAGGCGGAGGCGGCGGTGGAGGTGGCGCAAGCGGCTTCGGCTTTGCGACCGTTGCGCAGACGCGAAATCAGGCGGCGGTTGCGACCGCGCTCGATGGAGGTCCGGCCACCAATCCGCTTATCGTTGCCGTGCTCAACCAGACCGCCGACGGCGCGCGCCAGGCGTTCGATGCGCTCTCCGGCGAAATCTTCGGCAGCGTGCAGAACAGGCAAGCCGGCGTGGCGCAGTTCATCCGCAGCGCGATCCTCAACCGGCTGCGGCAGGCATCGTATGCAGGCGCCCCCGGCGAACTCGGCGCGCTCGGCTTTGCCGGTCCGGACATGGCCTACGCATCAGGCGAGGCCAATGCAGCCTATGCGGCGGATGCCGCGTTCCCAGCCAAGGCGCCGGCGCGGACAGGCGACCGGCCGCCCGGTCTCACCTTCTGGACGCAGGGCCTCGGCGCTTGGGGGCACGCCGACAGCGATGGCAATGCCGCCTCGCTCAAGAGCCGGTTCGGCGGCTTCTTCTCCGGTGTCGATGCGCGCTTCGGCGACACGTTGCGGGCAGGCGTTGTCGCGGGCTATGTGCGCTCCAATCTGAGTGTCGATGACCGCTCAAGCAGCGCCGGCATCGACAGCGCGCAGCTCGGCGCTTATGCCGGCGGCCGGCTCGGTGTCTTCAATGTTCGCACCGGCGCCTCTTATTCGTTCGACAGCATCGACACCAGCCGCGGCATTGTCTTTCCCGGCTTCACCGACCAGACCAGGGCGAGCTTCCACGGCAATGTCGGGCAGGTGTTCGGCGAGATCGGCTACGGCATGATGCTCAATCATCTCGCGGTCGAGCCGATCGCAGGGCTGGCTTACGTGCATGTGCGCGATAACCCGTTCCTCGAAAGCGGCGGCCTTGCGGCACTCGCAGGTTCAGGCGCGACCGAGAACCTCGGCTATTCCACGCTCGGCATCAGGGCTGCCACTGCTGTACCGCTTGCCAACGGCACCGTGCTGGTCCCGCGCGCGTCGGTGCAGTGGCAGCATGCCTTCGGCGATGTGACGCCGGTGACCGCACTTGCCTTCCAGGGCACGGGGGCTGGCTTTTCGGTTGCCGGCATTCCGATTGCGCGCAACACGGCGCTGGTCGAAACCGGCTTCGACTGGCGCTTTTCTCCGCAGGCCAAGCTCGGCGCGTTCTATCAGGGCGAGCTCGCCGCGCACGCGCAGGTCCACGCCGTCAAAGGCGGCTTCACCTGGAATTTCTGATGTTGTCGCGTGCCCCGGACGCGCCGGCTCAATCCCACGGTCAACACGGTGCTGATCGGGCAGGATCTCTCGTTCGCGACACCGGGCAAAGCCAGCGCGGTCGGCGTGGTGGCTGGCGTCGGTATCGATTTGCGCGCCGGCGAACGCGTGTCGCTGTTCGGTGCCTTCGAAGGTATCGCGATGTCCGATGGCAACAGGACCGCCGCCGCCAAGGCCGGCCTGCGCGTAGCGTTCTGACCAACCGGATTGCCGCTGGCGCGGGAATGAGCGGCACGGGTGATGCGTCGCCCTCAGTTCGGCGCGCAATACAGGTCCGCCTCTCATCTGTTCTCGCGCGCCGGAATAAGCGGTGGCGTGGCACGGCGTCAACCGCGCGCCTTTCGCCGTCATCGAAACCAGCAGAGGAGCGCCGTACGT
>DASRET010000128.1:0-43932 GCA_035651875.1 Xanthobacteraceae bacterium | reverse complement strand
GGTGGTCAAGAACAAGATGGCGCCGCCGTTCAAGCAGGTCGAGTTCGACATCATGTACGGCGAGGGCGTGTCGAAGATGGGCGAACTGATCGATCTCGGCGTCAAAGCCGGCGTGGTCGAAAAATCCGGCGCCTGGTTCTCCTACGACAGCCAGCGCATCGGTCAGGGCCGCGAGAACGCCAAGACGTTTTTGAAAGCCAATGCCGACGTGGCGCAAAAGATCGAAACCGCCATCCGGCAGAACGCCGGGCTGATCGCCGAAAAGATTTTGGCCGGCGAAGAGGGCGGCGACGACGAGGACGACGCGGAGTAGGGGCTTTTGACTCCTCGCTGACGGGACAGAACCGCAGGTCGGTGATCCCGTGACCCCCACCCCGACCCTCCCCCTTTCAGGGGGAGGGAGAGCAAAGCCAGTCCGCTAGAGTTCTGTCGGGACGCTGGCAGCGAAACGCTGCAATCGGTGCGCCGGCACTGCCGGCAGCCGATCTGCCGTGGGGGCGGCGCGCAAGCGCGATGCGGGGTGTTGCGTCAGGCCGCTGCGCGCCGCTGCTTGGGCCGCGATGCGCAGCGAGGCGCGGGCGTTACGAGTCGCGGCGTTCCGCGGTCCAGATGCCGGAGCAGGAGCCGCCGTGCCAGGAGCCTTCGCCGCTGTTGCCGGCGAGGTGGCCGGAGCCGGTGGCGCTCTTGGAGCCGCTCGATACCGTCACCGTGATGGCGCCGGACGGGGCGACCTTGCCGCTGATGGTGAAAGGATCGCTGCCGCCGTTGACGACGGTGCCGTTGGCGATGCGGATCGGATAGCGGTAGCCGCGGTCGCAATCGCCCTTCTGGGTCACGATCGACACGCTCCACATGCCGTCATAGCGCGGCGCGCTGGTGGCGGTGACGGTAAGGGCGGAAACCGCGACGAAAGCGCCGATGGCGCCGGCGAGGAGACGGTTGGTCGAGGCAAGCATGGCATCCCTGCTCTAGTTGGTGGACGGCATGTTGGTGAGCTGCCGTCCGTTGATCTTTTGGCGGAGGGCTCGTTCGTCCCCGCACTCCCCTTAGTCGTCGTGAACTCGTAACTGGTTTAAGATAAAAAGGTTCAAATCCCGTTGATTCCTGCCCTTAAATTGCCGCCAAGCCGACACGATGCGGCGTGCGTGCGGGGCAAAAGCCGCATGCCGTCAACGGTATGGGATTGCCGGCCGCTAATTCGGTTCAGCCGGCCCTGGCGCCACAAACTTTAATTTGGCGTTGGCATGGCCGGTGCCGGGTCGTCGTGCCGGGTCAATCGACCACTGGCCGTCTCGCTGGCCCCCCGCAAATGGGGAGGGTAAGGGGCTGGCGGGGCGAGCCCGGACAAGCCCGGCGATGACGAAGACGAGCGGCTCGTTCGCTACTGCGTGGTGATTCGCGTCGAGCCGTTGCCGGTTGCACCGGCCGGGGTTGCGGCGGGCGAGGTCTCGTTCGAGGCCAGCCGGTAGCCGACGCCGAGCTCGGTGAGCAGGATGCGCGGCTGGGTCGGATCGGCTTCGATCTTGCGACGCAGCTTGCGCACGAAGATGCGCAGATAGTGGGTGTCGTCGACGTGCTCGTTGCCCCAGACCTCGCGCAACAGGAACTGGTGGGTGACCACGTTGCCGGAGTGCTGCGCCAGAATCTGTAAGAGCCGGTATTCCTTCGGGGTGAGCGTCAGCCGGGTTTCGTTGAGGAACACCGCGCGCGCGGTGAAGTCGATGGCAAGCGGGCCGAATCGCACCACCGGCTCGCCGCGCGCGGTGCGCAGCTGCCGCCGCATGGCGGAATGGGCGCGCGCCAGAAGCTCGGCCATGCCGAACGGCTTGACCACGTAATCGTCGGCGCCGAGCTCCAGGAGCCGCACCTTTTCGGCCTCGCTGCCGCGCACCGAAAGCACGATCAGCGGCACGCCGGACCAGGCGCGCAGCCGCTCCAGCACCTCGGCGCCGTCGACGTCGGGCAGGCCGAGGTCGAGAATCACCAGGTCGGAGGGGCGCAAGGTCGCTGCGCGCAGCGCTTCGGCGCCGGTCTCGGCCTCCTGCACGGCGAAGCCGTCGAGCTCGAAGCCGGTGCGCAGAAAACGGCGGATCTGGATCTCGTCGTCGACGACCAGAACCGAAGGGGGAACATCGGGCATGGGCGTGCTCATTGCATTTCCAGTTGTATTTCCAGTTGGCATTACTCGCCCGCCCCCGCGGCTACAACCTCGCTCGGCGCGCCTTCGAGCGCAATGGGTTTGGCGGGCGCCGGGCCCGCCGCCGCCGTCGCCGGCTCTTCGGGCGTCGCCGGCAGGTGGATCGACACCGTGGTGCCGCGGTCGGCGCCGTCGCTCGCCACCTCGACCTTGCCGCCGTTGGCGCTGATGAAGGCGTGCGCGATCCACAGGCCGAGCCCGGAGCCCGACGTGACCGCGGCATGGCGTGCGCCGCGGAAGAAGCGCGCGCCGATCTGGCGTTTCTCTTCCTCGGTCAGGCCGGCGCCGCGATCGTGCACGGCGATGACGACCTCATCGCCGTTGGCGCGCGCGGCGACCTCGATCGGCGCGCCGCCGGCCGAATATTTGGCGGCGTTGTCCAAAATCTGCTCCAGCGCCTGTTGAACTTGCGCCGGATCGACGCGCACGATCGGCAGATTGACGTGCAGGTCGAGCGTCACCGCATGGCCGGCGAGGCGCCGCCGGCGGTGCTCGATGGCGGCATTGACGATGTCGACCGGCTCGACCCATTGCGGCTTCGGCCGCACCTGCTGGCGGCTGATGGTGGTGGCGTCGAGCAGGTTCTGAATCTCGCTGTTGAGGCGCTCGGCCTCGTCGCGCACCACGCCGGCGAGCCCGAGGAGACGCTCGTCGTTGGCGAGCGCCGGCGCGTTGGCGAGCACGGTGGCGGCGCCGAGAATGGACGCCAGCGGCGTGCGCAGCTCGTGCGACACCGAGCCGATCAGGGCTTCGCGCAAGAGCTCGGTCTCCGAGCGCATTTTCGCTTCGTTGAGCGCGCGCGCCACGTCGAGCCGCTCCAGCGTGGCGGCGGCGTCGGCCAGCGCATCGTCGATGCGCTGGCGCACCTCGGCGAGGGTCTTGTCGGCGACGTAGCCGAGATCGACCGCGACCGTGCCGAAGGCCGGCGTCTTGGGCGAGACGCGGCGGATCAGCCAGGTATTGCCGGCGCCGTCTTCGATGGTGGATTCGAGCGCGAGGTCCTTTTCGATCCGGGCGACTTGCGCGCGCACGCTCTCGGGCACCGCGGCCGGATGGCCGGCTTCCGCGGCGCCGAGCAGCACGACGCGGCGCTGCACCAGGGTGGCCAGATGGTTTTGAATGGCGGCGAAGATTTCGGCGGCGTCGGGCGCCGCCGCAAGCCGGCGCGAGAACGCATAGAGGTCGCTCATCTCGCGCTCGCGCTGGCGTGCCAGGGTGATGTGGCGCTTGGCCGAGCTCGACAGCTGCGACACCACCACGGCGACGACGATGAACAGGAGAAAGTTGAGCAACTCGCCGGGTGAGCTAACCCGCATGCTGTAGAGGCGGGCAAAGAACAAGTAGCCGGACAGGAGCACGCCGGCGATCGCCGCGACCAGCGCCTGGGTGACGCCGTACCGGTAGCCCACCACCATGACGGGCACGAGAAACAGCACCGAGCCGCGCAAGACGCCGATGTACTCGTGGAGGAAAACGGCAAGCACCGCGGTGGCGCCGACCAACAGCAGCGTGGCGACGATGCCGCGCAGCTCGTGCCGCAAGATCGAAGCCATCGAGTCTGGTTGCACCGGAGCGCCGTTGGTCGTGGTGGCGGCGGCGCTTGGCGCTGCAGCGGGCTGTGCCGCAGCGGCGGGCGCCGGCCGCGGGGCCGAGCGGCTCTGTTCTGCCGCCACGGGACCGTTAACGCAATGCGCCGCCGGACGATTTTTTGTGATCGGCCGGCGGCGCGGGCGAAGCTTTGCGAACAAGGCTGTTATTTGCTGCGGACGACCTCGTCGTAGGCCGGCGCTGCCTTGAGGAAGCCGCGGTCGAGCATCCAGTCGACTTTTTCGCGGAATTCCTCGGGGCGGTAGCTCTCGACGCCGATGAGCTCCGGCATCAGGCCGGCCTTGCGCTGCTCGGGAGTGAGGTCGCGCAGCACCTGTTCGCGCGAGCGCTCCTCGTTTTCGGAAAGCCAGGCGATGGCGCGGTTGAGCGCGCGGCGCAGCTTTTCTGCCGTGTCGTCGTCGATGTCGTTGCCGGCGACGATGCCGCCGCGCCAGCGCAGGTCGGCGATCTTGCGGGCGCCGGCGGCGAGCGCGCGGCTGACCAGCGGTTCCATCAGGGCGGCCGCTTGCGTAGTGCCGCTCAAGAGCGCCTCGAGCCGGTCGTTGGCGTGCACGAGCTTGATCTCGTCGAACGGCACGCCGGCGGCTTCCAACACCTCGATCGCCGCATAGAAGGTGCCGGCGTGCCAGGTGACCGCGATCGGCACGTTGCGCAGTTCGGCCGGCGAGGAGATCTTCGAATCCTTGCCGACCATCAGCGCGCCGGTGCGCACCGTGGTGTCCAGCCCGATGATCTTGCCGCCGCCGAGCGCCTGCACCCGCTCGATGGCGCCCCATTCGCACACCGGATAAACCTCGAGCGCGCCCTTCTGCAGCTGCGATTCCTTCCAGCGCTGCGAAAAATCCTGCACGCGCCCGGCCGCGCCCTGCGGGTTGTCCTCGTAGTATTCGACGTTCAAGCCCTCGGCGGCGAAAAAGCCTTGTTCGACGGCGACCCGCCACGGGCGGTCATGGGCGTTGCTGTCGCTCTGCAAACGGATGGTGCGGGTCATCGGTGAACCTCGGTGCTTCTGACGGGGGGACAGGCGGCGCCAAGCTAGGGATAGGGCAGGGCCGGCGCAACGGGTTATTGGTCAGGTCTGCGGCGACGACTTGCATAGCACCTTAACGAGACGGCCGGCGCTGGTCCTGCGCTCGCGGCCTCGCCGGCGGCGCCCGGCCTAGTCGTCCTGGTCGCTGCGGTGCGGCTCGTCAAAACGCGGCTGGTCGTAATGCGGCTCGTCATAGCCGTGGCGGCTCGAATAGAACAGAAGCGCCATCAGGCCGCAGCCGACTATGAGCGAGAACACGATGCCGAGCGTCATCGCCACATAGCCGGTGGTCGGCATCGGCGCGCCGTTGACCCCGCTCCAGGCGGTCATGGCGTGCCAGCCGGCGGCAACCAGCATGGCGAACAGCGCGGCGGCCAGCGCGATGCCGCCGACAATCCGAAGCTTCTTATTGGGCGCGTCTGCCATGCCTCTCAGATAACCCACGCCGGGGCCGCTTGCCAGCGGCCGGCCGTCCCATCTTGCGGGACATGACAGGTCAGATTTCTTGCGATCACTGTGACGCCATGGCGCCCGACGCCGCCGGACGCCGCGTCAGAGCGCGGCGAGCGCGGCGTTGAGCGTCGGACTCGGCCGCATCGCGGCCGACGCCTTGGCGGCATCGGGCAGGTAGTAACCGCCGATGTCGACCGGCTTGCCCTGGGCGCCGATCAGCTCGGCATTGATCTTGGCCTCGTTTTTGCCCAGCGCCTCGGCCAGCGGTTTGAAGCGGGCTTGCAGCTCCTTGTCCTTGGTCTGGGCGGCCAGCGCCTGGGCCCAGTACAGGGCGAGGTAAAAGTGACTGCCGCGATTGTCGATTTCGCCGACCTTCCGCGCCGGCGAGCGGTTGAACTCGAGGATCTTGCCGATGGCGGTGTCGAGCGCTTCGGCGAGAACCTGGGCCCTGGCGTTCTTGTAGGTCTGCGCCAAGTGTTCAAGCGATGCGCCCAGCGCGAGATACTCGCCGAGCGAATCCCAGCGTAGATAGTCTTCTTGCTGGAACTGCTCCACGTGCTTGGGCGCCGAGCCGCCGGCGCCGGTCTCAAAAAGCCCGCCACCTTCCAAGAGCGGAACGATCGACAGCATCTTGGCCGAGGTGCCGAGCTCCATGATCGGGAACAGGTCGGTCAGATAGTCGCGCAGCACGTTGCCGGTCACCGAGATGGTGTCCTGTCCCTTGCGGATGCGCTCGAGCGAAAACTTCATGGCGTCGACCGGCGCCAGAATGCGGATGTCGAGCCCCGCGGTGTCCTGGTCCTTCAGGTACTTCTCGACCTTGGCGATGACCTCCGCGTCATGGGCGCGCTTGGCGTCGAGCCAGAACACCGCCGGCGTGTTGGTAAGACGCGCCCGGCGCACGCCGAGCTTGACCCAGTCCGCAACGGCGGCGTCTTTGAGCTCGCACATGCGGAAGATGTCGCCGGTCTCGACCGGACGCTCCAGCAGCACCTTGCCGTCATCGGCGACGACGCGGACCGTGCCGGCCGCGGCAACTTCGAACGTCTTGTCGTGCGAGCCGTATTCCTCGGCCTTCTGCGCCATCAATCCGATGTTCGGCACCGAGCCCATGGTCTTGGGATCGAACGCACCGTGGGCCTTACAGTCGTCGATGACAGTTTGATAGAGCGTCGCATAGGAGCGATCCGGGATCGCGGCGATGACGTCGTGCAGTTTGCCGTCGGCCCCCCACATGTGGCCGGATTCGCGGATCATCGCCGGCATCGAGGCGTCGATGATGACGTCGCTCGGCACATGCAGGTTGGTGATGCCCTTGTCGGAATTGACCATGGCGAGGCCCGGCCGCTTGGCATACTCGGCGGCGATGTCGGCCTTGATCGCTGCCTTTTCGGCGGCCGGCAGCGTTTCGATCTTTGCCAGGAGATCGCCGAGGCCGTTGTTGAGATTGACACCGAGACGCTTGAGCGTCGCGGCGTGCTTGTCGATCACGTCGGCGAAGAACACCGAGACGGCATGGCCGAACACGATGGGATCGGCGATCTTCATCATGGTTGCCTTGACGTGCAGCGAGAACAGCACGCCGTCCTTCTTGGCGGCGTCGATCTGCTCGGCAAAGAAGGCGCGCAGCGCCTTGCGGCTCATCACCGCCGCGTCGATGATCTCGCCGGCCGCAAGCGGTGTCTTGGCCTTGAGCACCGTGACGGCGCCGTCGGCGCCGACCAGCTCGATGCGGGCGTTGGTCGGCGCCGCGACGGTGGTGGAGATTTCCGAGCCGTAGTAATCGCCGCCCGACATGTAGGCCACATGCGATTTGGAGCTGGGACTCCAGGCGCCCATCTTGTGCGGATGGTTGCGGGCGTATTGCTTGACGGCGCCGGCGGCGCGGCGATCGGAATTGCCTTCGCGCAAGATCGGGTTGACGACGCTGCCGAACACCGTGGCGTAGAGCGACTTGACGTCCTTCTCGGCTGCCGTCGTGGCGTTGTCCGGATAATCCGGAACGTTGTAGCCCTTGTCTTGCAGCTCCTTGATGGCGGCCTTGAGCTGCGGGATCGAGGCCGAGATGTTGGGCAGCTTGATGATGTTGGCCTCGGGCCGCGTCGCCAGTTCGCCAAGTTCGGCGAGTTCGTCGTTCACGCGTTGCGCCGGCGTGAGCTTGTCGGGGAAGGCGGCGAGGATGCGGCCGGCCAGCGAAATGTCCTTCAGCTTCACGGATATGCCGGCCGCGCCGACAAAGGCTTCGACGATCGGCAGCAGCGAATAGGTCGCGAGCGCCGGGGCTTCGTCGACCTTTGTCCACATGATTTCGAGATCTGGCATTCTTGCACCTCTGGCCGTCGCGCCTGTTTGGAGCGACCGGAAACTGAACATTGGCGGGCGCGTGGGTTCTGCCGCGGGCCCGCAAACGAATTGTTCTCGGCGCGGACGTCGCCAACCGGGAATCCGAGTGAGGGAGTTCGGCGCATTTTCACGCGCCGGCGGCCTCGCTATAGCCATTCGCGGCGCGGCGGTCAAAGCGCTGGGCGCAGCACCAACCGTCGTCGGCGGGGGCGCTGGCGGGTCACGACGAAAGCCCCTAACATCGCCGAGGGGTGAAGGTGATTCACGGCCTCATTGGCGTGATCCGGCCGCGTCGGTTCGGCAGCGCGCCACTTGTCTCCTGCACCTTTCTACGCGACCGCAGCCATCGCCGGGCCGCCACCGCAGCGAAGGGTCCCATGAACGAGACGACGTTTCCCCAAGCTCCACGCGGACGGTCCGCCAGGGTCGTCTTCACCGGCAAGCGTCGCGATTTTTTCCGGCTGGTGCGGCGCGGCGCGTTGCTCGAACTGGTGACCGCCGGTTTTTATCGCTTCTGGCTCGCGACCGACATGCGTCGCGCCTTGTGGTCGGGCACGGCCGTCGAGGGCCATCCGGCGGAATATACCGGCACCGCCAAGGAGTTGCTCATCGGCTTTCTGTTTGCGCTCGCGATTCTGGCTCCGATCTACCTGGTCTATTTTCTCATCGGCATCGAAGCCGAGCGCGCCAAAGCCTTCGCCAGCGTCCCGCTCGTCGTGTTCTTCTACGCCTTTGGCCAGTTCGCGATTTTCCGGGCGCGGCGCTACCGGGCGACGCGCACGGTGTGGCGTGGCGTGCGCTTCTGGATGTCGGGCTCGGGCTGGGCCTATTCGTGGCGTGCCTGCCTGTGGAGCTTGTTCGCGCTCCTGACCCTCGGGCTGGCGTTGCCGTGGCGCGAGAGCGCGCTGGAGCGGTACAAGATGCGCCACCTGCATTACGGCGACTTGCCGGGGCGCTTTGCCGGCACCGGCTCGGACCTGTTCAAGCGCGGGTTTTGGCTCTGGCTGCTGTGTGCCGGTTTCGTGGTGTTTTTCGCCGCGTTCGTATGGGCCCGGCCGCACGTGAGACTATTGGCCTTGGTGCCCCTGGGTTTTTTGATCGCGGGACCGTTCGTTTATTCGGCCTATAAAGCCATTGTCTGGCGGTGGTGGCTTTCCGGCATCCGCTTCGGCGACGTGTGTTTTGAATCCGATCTGCGCAGCGGCGCATTGATGGGACTTTATTGGGTGACGATCGGGTGGATCGCGCTCTTTGTCGTTGTCGACATCATCGTCATCGTGCTGATCGCCGCGCTGGTTCGCTTCAACACGGCGGAGATCGCCCTGTTGCTGCGGCAGCACCCCTATGTGTTTTTCGGCGTGAATATCGCGAACTATTTGGTGATGGTGCTTTGCGCCGGCGTGGTGGTGCGGGTCTATCTCATTCAAGGGATATGGGGGCGCGTCGTCGCTTCGGCGACCGCACATAACCTCGAGCGCGCAGACGATGTCAGCGCGCGCGGCGATCTGGTCAGCGCGCTGGGCGAAGGTTTTGCCGATGGCCTCGATGTGGCCGGGTTCTGAGACGCAGACTGCCGGCGATCTGCTCAACGCGGCCGCGGTCGGCACGGCGACGAAGCCGGCGACCTATTTCGATGGACTGACCAATCGCCAGCACGACGTCGTGCTCACCATCGGTCCTGTGCTCGACATCAGCGAAGCCGGCATCGCGCTCGCGTCGTGGCGCTACGACGATCTGCGCGCCGCCGATGGCGGGCAGGGCACGCTGCGCCTCAGATGCGTATCGGGCCCGCCGCTGGCGCGGCTCGAAGTGCCGGATCCGGCACAGCAGGCGGACATTCGCGCCCGTGCGCGGTTTCTCGAAAAGGAACGCGACACCGGCGCGCAGACCGGCCGCATCGTCGCCTGGTCGGTTGCGGCCATCGCTTCAATTGTCGCGATGGTCCTGTTCGGCGTGCCGTTGGTCGCCGCGCGGCTGGTGCCGCTCATCCCGCTGTCGTTCGAGCGGCGTCTCGGCGACATGGTCGACAATCAGGTGCGCGTGATATTCAGCGGCAAAGTCTGCACCAATCCGCAAGGGAATGCCGCTTTTTCCAAGCTTGTCGAAGCGCTGCGGCAGGCCGGTCGCCTCGACACGACCTTGCAGGCTGCCGTGTTGGGGTCGGCGGTGCCCAATGCGTTCGCGCTGCCCGGCGGCAAGATCTATCTGCTCGACGGGCTTTTGCAGAAAGCCGACAGCGCCGATGAAATCGCCGGCGTCATGGCTCATGAAATGGGCCATGTCGCGCACCGCGATCAGATGCGCATGCTCATCCAGAACGGCGGCACTTCATTTTTGATCGGCCTTCTGTTCGGCGATATCACCGGCTCCGCCGCGGTCATCTTCGCCACGCGCACCGTTTTCGAGGCGTCCTATTCACGCGACGCCGAGGCGAATGCGGACGCTTTTGCGATCGACACCATGCATGCGCTCGGCCGTTCGCCTGCGCCTATGGGCGAACTCCTGTTCCGGGTCACCGGTGCAGAAGGCAAATATCCCCTCGGAATATTGGCGAGTCATCCCCTGACCGAGGACCGTCGCGCACTGATGCGGCGCGAGGACCGGCCAGCCACCGGGCCTGAGATTTTGTCGGCCGAGGAATGGCGCGCGCTCAAGGCCGTATGCCGGTCATGAGCGCAAGATAACCGCGGCTCGCGCGCTCGCGGCCCCTCGACGGCATGGATGCCGTCATGCATTAGCATTGAGAAATCATGCCCGGCGCAGGAACCGACAGCAGCAAGGATTGGGCCAGCGGGCCCGGACCGGTGATCGTGCTGGTCGAGCCGCAGCTCGGCGAAAACATCGGCGCTGCGGCGCGCGCCATGGCGAATTTCGGCCTGACGCGGCTGCGCCTCGTTAATCCGCGGCAGCGCTGGCCGAACGACAAGGCGCACATAATGGCGGCCGGCGCCGACCGCATCCTCGACGAGGCCGTGCTGTTCGACGCTCTGCCTGCCGCGCTCGCCGACTGCAGCTTCGTGCTGGCGACCACGGCGCGTGCCCACGATCAGGCCAAGCGCGTGATCGGCGCCGCCGAAGCGGCGCGCGAAATCGCGCCGCGGCTCGACGCCGGCGAGACCGTCGCGATCATGTTCGGCCGCGAGCGTAACGGACTGGAGAACGATGAGGTGGCGCTGGCCGACCGCATCGTCACCCTGCCGGTCAATCCGGCGTTTGCCTCGCTCAATCTGGCGCAGGCGATCGTGATCGTCGCTTACGAGTGGTTCAAGCTCGAGAGCGGGGAAAAGCTGCCGTTCGCCATGCCGGAAAAATCGCCGCCGGCGCCCAAGGAGCAGCTGCTGGCGTTTTTTGCTTCGCTCGAACGCGAGCTGGAGCACGTCGAGTTTTTCCGTCCGCCCGACAAGCGCGAAACCATGCAGATCAACCTGCGCAACATTTTTACGCGCATGCAGCCGACGCAGCAGGACATCCAGACCCTGCACGGCGTCATCATGGCGATCGCGCAGGGGCGCAAGGGGCCGGCGCGCGGCGGCGTGCTCGACGGCGAGGAGGCCGAAATGCTGCGCGCTCTCTTGGCCGAGCACGGCGGCGGCCGGGTGCCGAATGAGCGCGGCCCGGTGCGCGGCCTCGCCCGGCTCCTGCGCCGCAATCCGACCGACGCCGAGCGCGCGCTGTGGCAGGCGCTCACCAACGACCGTCGCCTCGCGGGGCGCGGTTTCAAGCGGCAGACGCCGATCGGGCAGCACATCTGCGATTTCGTGTCGTTTCCGCTGCGGCTCGTCGTCGAGGTGGTGCCGCCGGACGAAAGCGCAGCCGCGGCGAAGGCGCGCGCCGAAAAATACGCTTGGCTGAGAGAACGTGATTACAACGTGCTCAAACTGCCGTCGCACGCGGTCGAAACCGATTTGGCCGGTGTGCTGGAGCAAATTGTTCGCGCGACCGAAGCCGTGTGATCAAAGGCCCCAGCCTGGTCGTTGTGGAAAAGTTTGGACGACTTGCAGCGGGAGTTTGCGCCTTTCGCCGTAGCACACAGGCAAAAGTCGCTCAGCGCGTCAAGCCTTCACGATCTTGAGCGCCGCGGCGGCGCCGGCGCGCAGCATGCCGAGATCGCTCGATACCGCGAGGAATTTCACGCCGCGTTTGGCCAGCGCTGCGGCGCGCTCGGCCGAATGACAATAGGCGCCGGGAATCTTGTTCGCCTTCTGCGCGCCCGCAATCATGGTTTCGAGATGCGCGTCGACCTCTTTCGACATCGGGTCGACCGTTTTGCCGTCGGAGAGCGCGATCGACAGATCGGACGGCCCGAGAAAGAAGCCGTCGATGCCGGGCGTGCCGATAATGGCTTCAAAATTCTGCAGCGCGGTGCGGGTCTCGATCATCGCGAGCGTGATGATGTGATCGTTGGCCTCGCGCAGATAGATCTGCATGTCCGGCACGCCGCCGAGCGTCATGGCGCGATGCGGACCCCAACTCCGTTCGCCGACCGGCGGAAATTTTGCCGCTGCGGCGAAAGCCCGCGCGTCGGCCGCGCTGTTGATCATCGGCGCGATGATGCCTTCGGCGCCGAAATCGAGTGCGCGGCTCACCAGCGCGAAATCGCCGAGCGGTACGCGCACGATCGGCGCGGCGCCGCCCTGACGCACGGCGGCGACGCCAGCCAGGATGCCGGCTGTGTCCCACAGGCCGTGCTGGCTCTCGATCGCCACGGCCGGAAATCCGTCGCGCGCCAGGGTTTCGGCAACCAGCGGATAGGGCAGGCCGCACCAGGCAGAGAACACCGTCTCACCGGCACGCAATCGCTTGGCAAGCGTAAAGGCGGGAATGGCCATGGCTCAATCGCTCCCCCGTAAATCGCCGTCGTGCGGCGCTAGCGGCCCGATTTGATGTCCTGGATCGCTATCGCCATCAGTTCGGTCATTTGCCGCTCGATCTGATGATCCGATTGCGCGACGCCCTTGGCGCCGAAATCCTTGCGGATCTTGTTCACGACGTCGTGCGTGGAATCCTCGAACGCCGCCATTACCACTGACAATGCATAACTGTCAGCCTCGGCGCCCGACAGGCCGAGCTTTTGCGCAGCCCACAAGCCGAGCATCTTGTTCCGCCGCGCGGTGGCCTTGAACCGCAGTTCTTCATCTTGCGCGAATTGCTGCTCGAAGGCTTTTTCGCGTTTATCGAACGAGGTCATGTCGCGCCTCCACAAATTGGAACCGCATCACATTTCGCCGCCTTGCATAGCGAGGGCGCGTCGTCAAGGCAACGGGGCGCCGCCGCAACGTCGCCGTTGCGGTGGCGCTCGCGCAGGTTTATGTCGATTGTACTCCGCGTGCCCATCGGCTAGCTTTGCCGTCGCGGAGAGCCGCCGTGTTGAGTCGCGCCGCTCGCTGCCGCCGCCGCGGATCTCGAACCCGAAATGGAGCCACGGCAAGTCCAATGGATTTCACCAAACAACGGTACACGCCGATGAGCCGCCGTCGCCGCATCTATGAAGGCAAGGCGAAGGTCCTCTACGAAGGTCCGGAGCCCGGAACGCTGATCCAGCACTTCAAGGACGATGCAACAGCCTTCAATGCGAAAAAGCACCAGGTGATCGAGGGCAAGGGCGTTCTTAACAACCGCATCTCGGAATACGTCTTTCAGCACCTCAACGACATCGGCGTGCCGACGCATTTCATCCGCCGGCTCAATATGCGCGAGCAGTTGATCCGCGAGGTCGAGATCATTCCGCTCGAGGTCTGCGTGCGCAACGTCGCCGCCGGCTCGCTGTCGAAGCGGCTCGGCATCGAGGAGGGCACGCAGCTGCCGCGCTCGATCATCGAGTTCTATTACAAGAACGACCAGCTCAACGATCCGATGGTGTCGGAGGAGCACATCACCGCGTTCGGCTGGGCGACGCCGCAGGAGATCGACGATATCATGTCGCTGGCCATCCGCGTCAACGATTTCCTGTCCGGCCTGTTCCTCGGCGTCGGCATCCGTCTGGTCGATTTCCGCATGGAGACCGGCCGGCTGTGGGAAAACGATCTGATGCGGATCGTGGTGGCCGACGAAATCTCTCCGGATTCCTGCCGGCTGTGGGATATCAAGTCGAGCGAGAAGCTCGACAAGGACCGTTTCCGCCACGACCTCGGCGGCTTGCTCGAAGCCTACACCGAAGTCGCCAAGCGGCTCGGCATCATGAGCGAAGGCGAGCGGCCGCAGGGCACCGGACCGGTCCTAGTCAAGGGCTGAGCGCAAGCGGTGGGCGTATGGGCGTCCCGACCATCAAGACCGGGCCGATGACGGTGGAGGAATATTTCGCCTTCACCGACACGCGCCCTGACAATGAGAAATGGGAGCTGATCGACGGGGAGCCGGTCTTGCACGCTTCGCCGAGTGGAACCCACCACAGGATCCTCAAGAATCTGGTCTATCTCCTCGCCGCAGCCGAGCGCGCGCAACCGGGCGCTTGGGAAGCGATCCTCGGTATCGGTGTAAGAGTTTCGCCAACTAACCTTCCTGAACCTGATGTTATGATACTTCCTGTCGGGACAATTGGGCAGGATCCGTATGGCCGGCAGACGGCCGACGTTCTTGTGACCTTTGAGATTCTGTCGCCTTCAACGGCAGATCGGGATTTGCGCTGGAAGCGTAGGGCGTATACGAGCCTGCCATCGCTGACATATTACGTCGTAATCGCGCAGGATGCGGTGGACGTTGTCGTGTTCGCACGCGATGCGGGGTTCAAAGAATATCGGGTACGGTCGCTGAACGATTCGATCGAGCTGCCGGAATTGGGTATTTCGTTGCCGCTTTCAGAAATCTATCGCGACACCGGGTTGAGCTAATGCGAGCCGGCGCAACAGCCCGAAACATTTCCATGGACAACACCCCCACAATCGGCCTGGTGGTCCCGTTTGCCGAGGACAAGGTCCCGTTCGAGGGGCCGGTCATGTATCCGGGCGTGCGCTTCGTGCCGCGCGGCGTCGGGGTGCGGGCGCTCACCCCGGAAGGCTATGAGCCGGCCTGGAACGCGATCATGCCGGCGGCCGAATATTTGGCCGGCCAGGGCGTCGACGCCATCATGGTGATCGGCACGTCCCTGACGTTTTATCGCGGCCCCGAGGCGCACGACCGGCTGCTGGCGGACTTGCGGCAGCGCACCGGGCTGCCGGTCAGCACCATGAGCCAGGCGATCATCGACGGCCTGCGCGCGGTCGGCGCCCGGCGCGTCGCCGTCGCCACCGCCTATAGCGACGTCGTCAACCGCCGCCTGCGCGAGCTCCTGGCAGCGTCCGGGATCGCAACTTTGGCGCTGGAGAGCTTCGACCTGCTCGAATTCGGCGGGCCCAGCAAGAAGAGCGAGGCCGACATCATCGCCCTGAGCGACACGGCCGTGGAACAGGGCGGCGGCGCCGACGGCATCCTGATCTCCTGCGGCGGCTTGCGTACGCTCGGCGTCGCGGCGCCGCTCGAGGCGCGCCACGGCATTCCGGTCGTCTCGTCAGCCACCGCGGCGTTCTGGGCGGCCATGCGGCTCGTCGGCGATAGCGGCCGGATCGACGGCTACGGCCGGCTGTTCGAACAGGCCCGCGAGCCGGTGCATTGAACGGCCCGGCCGGTTGCGGCCACCCCGATTCGTTCATATTGAAGGGGCGAAGGCCGGCATCCGCACGGCCGGAGCGCGCCCTGATGAAAGCCCGCGTCACCGTCACCTTGAAATCGGGGATTTTGGATCCGCAAGGGAAAGCGATCGAGGGCGCGCTGAAATCGCTCGGCGTCGGCGGCGTCGCCAGCGTGCGGCAGGGCAAGGTATTCGATATCGAGATCGAGGGCGCGGATCGTGCCGGCGCCGAGGCGGCGCTCAAAACCGCGGCCGAAAAGCTGCTCACCAACACGGTGATCGAGATTTACCGGATCGAGGTGACCGGGTGAACACGGGAGCGCAGCCATGAAGTCGGCGGTACTGGTCTTCCCCGGCATCAACCGCGAGCGCGACATGGCCCGCGCGCTGGCGCACGTGTCCGGCCGCGCGCCGGCCATGGTCTGGCATGGCGAGCGTGCGCTGCCGGCCGGCACCGATCTTGTCGTCATTCCGGGCGGCTTTTCTTATGGCGATTATCTGCGCTGCGGCGCCATCGCGGCCCGTGCGCCGATCATGGATGCGGTGCGCGCGTTTGCGCAAAATGGCGGGCTGGTGCTCGCGATCTGCAACGGCTTTCAGATCGCCTGCGAAGCCGGACTGCTGCCCGGCGTGCTGATGCGCAATGCACAGCTGCGCTTCATCTGCCGCGACGTTCATCTGCGGGTCGAACGCTCCGATACGCCGTTCACACGCGGCTACAATGCCGGCCAGGTGATCCGCGTCCCGGTGGCGCACGGCGAGGGCAATTACATCGCCGACGGCGAGACCATCGCGCGGCTGGAAGGCGAGGGCAGGGTGGTGTTCCGCTATGCGTCGCCCGACGGCATCGTCGATCCGAATTTCAATCACAACGGCGCCATGAACGCCATCGCCGGCATCATCAACGAGCGCGGCAATGTGCTCGGCATGATGCCGCATCCGGAGAACCACGTCGAAGCGCCGATGGGCTGCACCGACGGCCGCGGCCTGTTCGCCGGGCTTGCGGACCATTTCAAGCTGGCAGCGTAATGATCGGACTCGGGCTCGACCTTTCCGGCTACAGCACCGGAAGGACGGTGCTCGCAGTGGCCGAAATGCATGACGACACAGCGACCGCTGTAATCCTCCGCAACTCGGCACTCTCGAAATATCGACATGGGGCGGACGACGCGCGAGAGGCTTTGGCCGAGGAAATCGAGGCTTTGTCGAAATGCATCGCACTCGGCAACATCGCAGTCGACGTTCCTATCGACTTGCAAGGCCTTCCTGCGCCGGAAGGATATATCTTTATTTGGGAGCTAACGAAGCGACCTGTCGACTACGCTTTTGGCGCTATGTCGCCGCTCGCTGATCGGCTCGGGGCGTGCGTGGCTCGCTTCAAAGCCCTTCTGGCAGCCGGCAATCTAGAATCTGAATTAGGCCACCGTGTATTCGAAACCTATCCAGCAGCCAGTCTCAAGCTTTTGGGGCGCGCTCACAGACGCTACAAGGGCGCCGCGGGACGCGATCTATGTAATGAAATCGGTGTGCAATTGGGGTTCCACGATTGCGATCTGCTTGACGATGAGCTTGACGCAATCATTTGCGCCGTGACCGCAGCAGCGCCGGCCACCTTTCGCCTCGAGGGAAAGCGGCTACTCAATCGGATGCATGAACTCGATCCATTTACCGCGATGACGCCCCTCGGACAACGCGAGCCAAGCGGGTTTGTGTTGCTAGAGAAATGGCCCTGTCGCCGGCTAACCGTGTCTCAACAGAACTTCGAAACTTGGATCAGCATCAGCGGCGAATGACTCGTATGGGCCATAACGAACCTCCCATCACCCCCGAGCTGATCGCCGCCCACGGGCTGAAGCCGGACGAGTACGAGCGCGTTCTCAAGCTCATCGGCCGCGCGCCGAGCTACACCGAACTCGGCATTTTCTCGGCGATGTGGAACGAGCACTGTTCATACAAGTCCTCGAAGATTCATCTGCGCGGGCTGCCCACCAAGGCACCGTGGGTGATCCAGGGGCCGGGCGAAAACGCCGGCGTCATCGACATCGGCGATGGGCTTGCCGTCGTGTTCAAGATGGAGAGCCACAATCACCCGAGCTATATCGAGCCTTACCAGGGCGCGGCGACCGGCGTCGGCGGCATTTTGCGCGACGTGTTCACCATGGGGGCGCGGCCGATCGCTTGCCTCAACGCGCTGTCGTTCGGCGATCCGAGCCATCCCAAGACGCGGCATCTGGTGGCGGGCGTGGTCGCCGGCATCGGCGGCTATGGCAACTCGTTCGGCGTGCCGACGGTCGGCGGCGAGGTGCGCTTCCACCGCCGCTATGACGGCAATTGCCTGGTCAACGCCATGGCGGTCGGCCTCGCCGAGACCGACAAGATTTTCTACGCCAAGGCGACCGGTGTCGGCATGCCGATCGTCTATCTCGGCTCGAAGACCGGACGCGACGGCATCCACGGCGCCACCATGGCGTCGGCCGAATTCGGCGCCGATGCCGAAGAGAAGCGGCCGACCGTGCAGGTCGGCGATCCGTTCTCGGAAAAGCTCTTGCTCGAAGCCTGCCTCGAAATCATGGCCAAGGGCTGCGTCATCGCCATCCAGGACATGGGCGCGGCGGGCTTGACCTGCTCGGCGGTCGAGATGGGCGCCAAGGGCGATCTCGGCGTTGCGCTCGACCTCGACAAGGTGCCGTGCCGCGAAACCGGGATGAGCGCCTACGAGATGATGCTGTCGGAGAGCCAGGAGCGCATGCTCATGGTGCTCAAGCCCGACAAGGAGAAAGAGGCCGAAGCGATCTTTCGCAAATGGGGCCTCGACTTCGCGGTGGTCGGCGAGACCACGCCGACGACGCGCTTTGTGGTCCGGCACGGCGGCGCGGTCATGGCCGATCTGCCGATCAAGGAGCTCGGCGACGAAGCGCCGGTCTACGACCGTCAGCACACCGCGGCAGCGAAGCTGCCCGCGATCGAGGCCGCAGCGGTCAAACCGCCGCTCGGCATCGCCGATGCGCTGGAAAAGCTCATCGGCACGCCGGACCTCTGCTCCAGGCGCTGGGTGTGGGAGCAGTACGACCACGTCATCCAGGGCAACACCGTGCAGCGTCCCGGCGGCGATGCCGCCGTGGTGCGCGTCAACGACGGGCCGAAGGGGCTGGCGCTCACCGCCGACGTGACGCCGCGCTATTGCGAGGCCGATCCGTTCGAGGGCGGCAAGCAGGCGGTCGCGGAGGCTTGGCGCAATCTGACCGCGGTCGGCGCAAAACCGCTGGCGCTTACCGACAATCTGAATTTCGGCAATCCGGAGCGCCCGGAGATCATGGGGCAATTCGTCGGCTGCGTGCGCGGCATTGCCGAAGCCTGCCGCGCGCTCGACTTTCCGGTCGTATCCGGCAACGTGTCGCTCTACAACGAGACCAACGGCCGCGCCATTTTGCCGACGCCGACCATCGGCGGCGTCGGCCTCCTTGCCGATTTCGCAAAATCCATGACGCTTGCCTTCAAGGCCGAGGGCGAGGCGATCCTGCTCGTCGGCGAAACGGCCGGCTGGCTCGGCCAGTCGCATTATTTGCGTGAGATTTGCGGGCGCGAGGAGGGCGCGCCGCCGCCGGTCGATCTCGCCGCCGAACGGCGCCATGGCGATTTCGTCCGCGCGCTCATCGCCGATGGTCTCGTCACGGCCGTGCACGACGTATCCGACGGCGGGCTTTTGGTGGCGCTGGCGGAAATGGCGATGGCGTCGCGCATCGGCCTCGTGCTCGAAGCGCCGCCTGACGTCGTATCCAAGACCACCGCGCATGGCTTCTGGTTCGGCGAAGATCAGGCGCGCTACGTGGTCACCGCCAAAAACGCCGAGGCAGTGACGCAACGCGCGCGCAGCGCCGGCGTGCCGCTGCGGCATATCGGCACCACGGGCGGCCCGGTTCTGATGGTTCCCGACGAGCGACCGGTGCCGGTCGCGGAACTGGTGCAGCGCTTCGAGGCCTGGCTGCCGGGCTACATGGCGGCATCGCCCGCCTGAGCGCGCATGGGCTTTCTCAACCCCCGACGACCTGATAATCCGCTGCGCACGACATAACTGAGACTGGCCGAACTGGAGGCGCGCAAATGGCGATGGCGGCGGTGGAGATCGAACGGCTGATCCGGGCGGGAATCCCCGATGCCCAGGTCACCATCGAGGACCTTGCGCACGACGGCGACCATTACAAAGCGACCGTCATCGCCGAGTCGTTTCGCGGCAAGTCGCGCGTGCAGCAGCACCAGATGGTCTACCGCGCCCTGCAAGGAGAGATGGGCGGCAAGCTGCATGCCCTGGCGCTGGAGACAGGTCTACCCCCGCAGTGAACTTCGGCCGCCAAACACTGCCTGAGACCGCATTTGGAGCATGGCGTTCTCCGGGCGGCGATTGGGACCGAACGCACATTCCCGCCTAAATTGGCGACTGGGCTTTGCGGGACCTTTGCGCTACATATATTCGGTCACACAGCCCAGATTCGGCGCGGGAGAGCTGCCCGCGGCGCCAGTAAGGAAGACCGCAATGTCCATCGACCAATTCATCGATAATGAGGTCAAGTCGAACGAGGTGGTGCTCTTCATGAAGGGCACGCCGCAGTTCCCGATGTGCGGCTTCTCGGGGCAAGTCGTGCAGATTCTCGACCACCTCGGGGTCCCGTACAAAGGCCTCAACGTGCTCGAAAACGACGATCTGCGCCAAGCCATCAAGTCGTACTCGAACTGGCCGACCATCCCGCAGCTCTACGTCAAGGGCGAATTCGTCGGCGGCTGCGACATCATCCGCGAGATGTTCCAGGCGGGCGAGCTGCAGTCGCTGCTCAAGGACAAGGGCGTCGCGGTCAAGCAGCGCGAACAGGCTTAAGCTTCGCGCCGCAGCTGTCGCGAGCGACGGCGCTACGCGACCAGGCTTTCCGTTGAAATTCTTAAGTTGCGCAACGCAGGCGGAAGTTTCCGCCTGCGCTTTCAGAAATTTGCGATAAGCCGGGGACGGCCGTCAGCGCGAGTAAAACTCGACGACGAGGTGCGGCTCCATCATCACCGGATAGGGCACCTCGCCAATGCCGGGAATGCGCGTGAGCTTTGCGATCATTTTGGTGTGATCGACTTCGATGTAGTCGGGCACGTCGCGCTCGGCGAGCCCGGTCGCTTCGAGCACCAGCGCCAGCTGCTTTGACTTGTCCTTGACCTCGATCAGGTCGTCGACCTTGACGCGGTAGCTCGCAATGGTGACGCGGCGGCCGTTCACCTTGACGTGGCCGTGGCTGATGAACTGCCGTGCCGCGAACACGGTGGGAACGAACTTGGCCCGGTAGATCATCGAGTCGAGGCGCCGTTCGAGCAGCGCGATCATGTGCGCGCCGGTGTCGCCCTTGAGGCGGCGCGCCTCGTCATAGATGCCGCGGAAGTGGCGCTCCGACATGTTGGCGTAATAGCCCTTGAGCTTCTGCTTGGCGCGCAGCTGCACGCCGTAGTCCGACAGCTTGCCCTTGCGGCGCTGGCCGTGCTGGCCGGGGCCGTATTCGCGTTTGTTGATCGGGCTTTTCGGCCGGCCCCAGATGTTCTGGCCCATCCGCCGGTCGATCTTGTACTTCGCCTCATGGCGCTTGGTCATTCGCGTCCTCGCTTTTGCTAAAATGGCTGAGGATCGCGCCCTCCTGCTGTCCCACCGCCGCCACCACGTGGGTTGCGGAGCGGGGGACCGACAGGTTTGAAGCCTTAAGCGTCGGCTCAAACCGCGGGTCGCGAAACACTGCGCGGGCCGTTCGGCCCGCGCAGTGGGCGTGTAAATAGGGGCAAAGCCCGATCCTGTCAAACCGCGAAGCCATGGGGTACATGTCTCGGTTTGAGAACCGAGCCGTGCCCGACCAAGCCACATTGCACGAGATAGCGCGGGCGACACGGCTGCGCGAAGGCCCCGCCGGCGTGTTGGCGATGCTGCGCGCCGTGCATCGTTCCGGCAGCCTGCGCCTGCAGGAGGCGGCGCGCCAGGCGCGTCTGCCGCTGCCGGTGGCGACCGCGGTCCGCCGCGAGCTGGAGAAAGCCGGGCTGCTCGAGCGCAAGCATGGCCTGTCGCTGACCGAGGAGGGGCGCCGCTTCGTCGAAGACGATCTCGGCATGGCGCAGATTGCCGACGCCACCTGCCCGACATGCGGCGGACGGGGCATCGTCGTTCCGGCCGATCACGGCGCGCTGGTCGCGCAACTCGCCGCCATCGTGTCGCGGGCGCCGGCACCGGACGTGGCATTCGATCAGGCGCCGTGCACGCCCGAGACCGCCATTCTGCGCGCCTTGGCAATGCTGCAAACCGGCGCCCTGGAAGGCCGGCGCGTGCTGGTGCTGGGCGACGACGACTGCATCGCCATCGCCATCGGGCTCCTCGGCCGCGCGCTCGATCGCCGCGATCTCACGCGCGGCGTGGTGGTGGCCGATGCCGACGCGCGCTGGCTGTCGTTCCTGCGCGAGGTCGCGGATGCCGAAGGCCTGGCGCTCGAGACCTTGCATCATGACCTGCGCCAACCGCTGCCGGCCGCGCTCAACGGCGCCTTCGACAGCGTCGAGACCGATCCACCCTATACGCTCGAAGGCGTGCGGCTGTTCCTGACGCGCGCCGCCGAAGCCATGGCGGGCAGCGCGGGCGGCCAGTGCTTTTTCTCGTTCGCCCAGTGGCCGCCGGTACAGCAACTGCAATTGCAGCAGGTTTTCGTCGACCTCGGCTTTGCCGTGCAGGCCGTGCGGCCGGGCTTCAACCGCTACGCCGGCGCCGCCGTGCTCGGCAATGTCGGCCAACTCATCGAGCTCGTCGCGGTCGCGGCGCCGCGCGACGCCGCCGCTCCGTGGCAGGGCGCCCTGTATACCGCCGATATCAATCCGCGCGTCCGCGCCTATATCTGTGCCGATTGCGGCGACCGCGTCGTCCTCGGCGAGCACGGTGCGCCGGCAACGATCGAGGCGCTGAAGGCGGCCGGTTGCCGCGTCTGCGGCGGGCAGACTTTTCGGCGCCAGATCGGTGCTTCGCCCGCGGCCGCAAGCGCGACCGCGAGCGCGCTTGGCAGTGCCGCCGCCGCCATGCCACGCTCGCCGCCGGAGAGCAGCATGACCACACGCCCGCAGGCGCGCATCCGCAACGTCGAGCCGCGCGATTTCGATGTCGTCGCCGGCTATGAATGCGAGATCGCGAAGATCTCTTTTCCCGACGACCCCATCACCGACATCGGCTTTTACGTCAGGAAAGTGGAGAAGATCGCGCGCGATGCCGATGCCGCCGGCTTTGTTGCCGAAAGCGACGAGGGCGTCATCGGCTGGGCCTGCGTCAGCACGCGACAGAATTTCATCACCAAGGAGCCGTACGCCGATTTCCACAGCATCTACTTGAGCCCGAGCGCACGCGGCAGCGGCGTGGTGGCGCAGCTGGTGCAGGCGGTGTTCGAGTTCTGCCGCGAGCGCAAGCTCGACCGCGCCGTGTTTCGCACCAGGGCGACCAATGAACCGATGAAGGCGGTGCTGGCGCGCTACGGCTTTGTGCCGACGCAGATGTATTACGAGAAGGATTTCACCGGCGCCGACGAAGACGCGCACACCCGGTCATGAGGGGCGCGCTGCCGGCATCATGAACACGTCGTAGCGCACGGTCGTGCCGAGGATGCGGTGCGACGGCTCGGGCAGCCCGGCGAGCGGTGCCGCATGGCGCGGCCACTTCAGCACCACGCGGCGGCGCGCCCGCCGCAGCGCGACCTGCATCAGGTCGAACGCGTCGGGGTCGGTGCCGACCAGCGCGCGCAAGGTGCGCATCTCGCCCTTCGCCAGCGCGCTGCCGCGGCCCGCCGGATGCATCGGGTCGACCACGATGACGTCGGCCTCGAGGCTGCCAAGCAGCTCCCTGGCGTCGCCGCTCAGGAGCGTCATGCGCGCCACGACCTGCGCCAGCGCCGGGCCTGCGGCCTGTGCGGCCGCGAGCCCGGCGGCGAGCAGATCGTGCACCTCGCGCCGGCGTTCGATCAGCGTCACCGTCATGCCGAGCGAAGCCAGCAGAAAGGCATCGCGGCCGAGCCCCGCGGTGGCATCGATGACGGTCGGAACGTATTTGCCGGACAGCCCGACCGCTTTAGCCAGGCCGTGATTGCGGCCGCTGCCACGGCGAAACTGATAGCCGACGCTGCCGCCGACGAAATCGACGACGAGCCGCGTCGGCGCTCCTTGTTCACCCCTTGGCAAAATGCTTCTGGCGCATACTGCGCAGTGCGGTGATGGCGAGTAGCGCGGTGACGGCATCGAGGATCGCCACGAGGATGAAGACGGCGGTCCAGCTCCCGGTGGTCTGGTGCAGGTATGCGGCCGCCGGCCCGCCCAGGATCGATCCGACGCCCTGGGCGATGTAGAGGAAGCCGTAATTGGTCGCCGCGTACTTGACGCCGAACGTATCGGTCAAGGTCGCCGGAAACAGCGAAAAGATCTCGCCCCAACCGAAGAACACCAGCCCGGTCAGCACCACGAACAGCGCGGGCCGATCAATGAAGGCGAACAGGACCAGGATCGCCACGCACTCAAGCGAGAAGGCGAGTGCCATGGTCGCCTCGCGGCCGATGTGATCGGAGACCCAGCCGAAGAACGGCCGCGTCAGCCCGTTGGTCAGGCGTGACAGCGTCAACGAGAGTGGCAGCGCGGCCATGCCGAGCACCAGCGCCTGGCTGACTTTGTATTCGTTGGCGAACGGCCCGACATTGGACACGACCATCAGCCCGCTGGTCGACATCATGCTCATCATGACGAACAGCAGCCAGAAGATCGGGTTTTGCAGCATCTCGCGCGGCGTGTAGCTGCGCTTGGCCTGCGTGGTCGTCGCGGCCGCAGGCGAGTAGCCCGCCGGCACCCAGCCTTCGGGTGGGGTACGCAGCCACTGCGCGGCCAGGATGCCGATCACGCCCTGGATGAAGCCCCAGACCACGAGCGTGTGCGCATAGCCCGAGCTTTTGATCATGCTGTCGATCGGGAAGCTGGTGAAGATCGCGCCAAAGCCGTAGCCGGCGGCGGCAAGCCCGGTGGCGAGCCCGCGGCGGTCGGGAAACCAGCGCACCATGAGCCCGATGATGCCGACATAGATGATGCCGGTGCCGAAGCCGCAGATCACCCCGTAGGTGAAATAGAGCGCCCAGATGTTGTCGACATAGGCGGAGAGCATCCAGCCGCCGCCCGACATCAGCGCCCCGACCGAGATCAACAGCCGCGGCCCGAATTTGTCGACCAGATAGGCCTGCAGCGGCGAGCACCAGGTCTGCAGGATGATCAAAAGCGAAAACGTCCATTGCAGCTCGGCCAGCGTGGTGCCGAGCTTGGCGTTGAGCGGCCCGGTGAACAGCGTCCAGACGTATTGCGGGCTCGAGATCGACATCATCGCGATCAGCCCGAGGATCAGCTGATTCCAGCGATTGAGATACCAAGGTTTTGTTTCGTCTCTGACGACAGCACTTGTCATTTGCACGTCCCCCATCCGGTTGCCGGTATGCCCCAAAACGCAAGCGTACTGCCGCCGCGCCACGCTCACAAGGCAAGCCGCGGCGATTTTTGCGGCGAGCTGGTGCGGACTAAGGGAGGTTCACGGCTTAGCATGGGATCCGTCGTCAGGGCGGCGGACATGCATGCCCGGCACTAAGCGTGTGGTTTCTTAGCGTCACAATGGCGACCGCGATGGTTGAGCAGACAACCCGACGCAAAACGCCTTAAGCGCGCTAAGCGACCCCAAGAATTTGGAAGAACCGTCTTGCGGTACTATAACTCACTCGGAGTTTTTGATGCAGATCAGAATCGCAGCCCGTGACGGGCACAAATTGGATGCCTATCTGTCGCGGCCGGCAGTGGACTGCAAAGGCGGATTAGTCATCGCGCAGGAAATGTACGGCATCAACGATTATCTTCGCGCCGTGTGCGATTTCTATGCGGCGCGGGGTTATCTCGCGATTGCGCCATCGCTTTACGATCGGCGCCGAAGAGAGCTGGTGTTCGCTTATGACACGGAAGGCCATCGTCAAGCCCAGCTCTGCTACATGAATTGGAGCTGGGACCATGCGCTCGACGATCTCGATGCGTCGCGTGAAGTTGTGTCCGAAGCGGGGAGAGTGGGCATCGTCGGTTTCTGTTGGGGCGGGACGCTTGCTTGGCTCGCTGCTTGCCGGCGAGACTATTCATGTGCAGTCGCCTACTACGGCGGCATGATGCCCGACTTCGCCAACGAGAACGCGCGTTGCCCGACGATCGCTCACATCGGCGACATGGACGCAACGTTGCCGGCAGTGCGAATTGCACAGTTCCGCGCAGCCCAGCCTTCAGTGCCCGTATACATCTATCCGGGCGCCAAGCACGGATTTGACAATTCAAACCGGATCGAACGCTTTGATCCGGTAGCCGCGCCCGCCGCACGGGAGCGCACCCTGGAATTCCTCACTGAACACCTGGGATAGCGTGCCGCGCGCAAAGAGTGATTAAACGCGGGCTAACCCGCTCCGGCGACCGCGGCCGGCGGCGGCGCGATGCCGAACCGCGCCAGCACCGCGTGCGGCGCATGCCCGGAGGTGAAGGTTGCGCGGGACGAACCGGGGCGTGCGCCGGCAGGGGCTGGACCGAGCAAGTCCACCACGCGGCGGGCGATGGCGGGCGCCGGATCGATGTAGTTGACGGGCCAGGGCGCCAACTTTGTCAGCCGGTCGAGCAGCAACGGGTAGTGCGTGCAGGCGAGCACGATGGTGTCGGTGCGTTTGCCGTCGTCGACAAAGCACGGCGCCAGTTCGGCGCGAATCTCCGTATCGCTCACGGGCGCGCCGGCAAGCTCGGCTTCCGCGTAGGAGGCGAGGTGTTTTGAGCCGACCAGCGTGACCGCACAGCCCTGACCGAAGTCGCGAATGAGCGTGCGGGTATATTCACGGGCCACGGTGCCTTCGGTGCCGAGCACCGAGACGCGGCGCGTCACCGACGATGCGCAGGCCGGCTTGATCGCCGGCACCGTGCCGACGAACGGCACCGTGAATTTTTCGCGCAGCGCCGGCAGCACGATGGTGGAGGCGGTGTTGCAGGGGATGACGGCGAGGTCCGGCCGGTGCTCCGCGTTCAGTTCGCCGAACAGGCCGACGACACGCGCCACCAAGGCGTTTTCGGCGAGCGCGCCGTAGGGGAAGGCGGCATCGTCGGCGATGTAGATGTAATCGGCATCGGGCCGCACTGCCGCGACTTCGCGGTAGACCGTCAGGCCGCCCAGGCCGGAATCGAACATCAGGATCTTGGGTGGCACCGCCATGGGCGACACATGGCACAGGGAATCGCGCCGCCGCAATGGCCGTGCGCTGGGGCCGTTGTGTCGGTGCCGGAACCGAATGCGTTTATGCTGTCAGGCTTTCGACCAGGCGGCGGGGCGCGTCCTTGAAGGTGGATTCGTGGCGCTCGCGTGCCGGTGTGGGCCGGTGCGCCCGCGGTGTCACCAAGCCGCTGACCGCGGTGAAGGTCAGCACCAGAATGACGGCGAGATTGCCGTCATGGCGTTCGGCAAAGGCGACGGCGCCAAGGAGGTAGGCCCAGAACGGAAAGGCGACCGTCGACACGACGGCGTGGCTGACCCAGGCGTCGTTCTCCTCGCGGACATACCAGCAGAACAGCGGCACCAGCATCATGGCGAAGACGAGCGCGCCTATCGCAATGCCGCTCACCGGCAAGCCCGCCATGGTGGCGTCAGGGCCGCCCGATTTCATCGCCTGGTCGAGAATGGCGTTGATCAGCATGAAGCCGGCGAAGATCTCCGCCGGCACGTATTTGACCATGCGCTCGAGATAATTGTCGGCTGGCTCGGCATTGGCCATCGGTACGCCGGCAATGCCGGACTGCAACACGCCCTCGAGCGCCGCGATGTCCATGTCGAGATCCGGAAGTCGCGGCTTGTGTACCAGGCGGCCCATGTGCTCCCCCAGTCAAGATTGTGCCGCAAACCTACGTATGGCGGCCGAGTCGGGCAAATAATGCCGAGCTGAAAAAGCTGTGGATGGAGCGTTGACAACGATCGAATGCTCACCGCGGCCGGTTGGCCGCGACCGATTCGATTGAGCGGGAATGTAGCGCCGAAGCGCTCAGGCGTGGCCGAACACGCGCCGGAAGATCGTGTCGACCTGGGCGAAGTGAAAGTCGAGGTCGAAATTGGCTTTGAGCTCGGCTTCGCCCAGGTGTTTGCGTACGTCCTTGTCGGCGAGCAGCAGGCTTAGGAGATCGCCTTCGTCCGCCCAGGCTTTCATGGCATTGCGCTGCACCAGCCGATAGGCGTCCTCGCGCGCGACGTTTTTCTGGGTCAGCGCCAGCAGCACGCGCTGCGAGTGGACGAGACCGCCGAGTCGGTCGAGATTCTTGCGCATGTTCTGCGGATAGACGACGAGCTTGTCGATCACGCCGGCGAGCCGGGCGAGCGCGAAGTCGAGCGTCACCGTGGCGTCGGGGCCGATCATGCGCTCGACCGACGAATGCGAAATGTCGCGCTCGTGCCACAGCGCGACGTCCTCCAGCGCCGGCGTTACGTAAGCGCGCACCATGCGGGCGAGCCCGACCAGATTTTCCGAGAGCACCGGGTTGCGCTTGTGCGGCATGGCCGAGGAGCCTTTCTGGCCCGGCGAGAAATATTCCTCGGCTTCCAGCACTTCCGTGCGCTGCAGGTGGCGGATTTCGGTGGCGAGACGCTCGACCGAGGCGGCGACCACGCCGAGCGTGGCGAAATACATGGCGTGGCGGTCCCGCGGAATGACCTGGGTCGAGATCGGCTCGACGGCGAGCCCCATCTTGTTCGCCACATAGGCTTCGACCCGCGGGTCGACCTGCGCAAAGGTGCCGACCGCGCCGGAAATCGCGCAGGTCGCGACCTCGCGGCGCGCGGCAACGAGGCGCTCCTTGGCGCGGGCGAATTCCGCATAGGCGACGGCGAGCTTTAGCCCGAACGTGGTCGGTTCGGCGTGGATGCCGTGGGAGCGGCCGACGGTCGGGGTGTACTTGTGCTCGAAGGCGCGGCGCTCGATGGCGGTGTTGAGCTTGTCCACGTCGGCAATGAGCAGATCGGCGGCGCGCACCAACTGCACGTTCAGGCAGGTGTCGAGCACGTCCGACGATGTCATGCCCTGGTGGACGAAACGCGCGGCGGGTCCGACGATTTCGGCCAAGTGGGTGAGAAAGGCGACGACGTCGTGCTTGACCTCGCGCTCGATCTCCTCAATGCGCTCAACGTCGAAGCGGGCGTTTTTGCCCTTGGCCCAGATCGTCTTCGCCGCGTCCTTGGGAATGATGCCGAGCTCGGCCATGGCGTCGGCGGCATGCGCCTCGATCTCGAACCAGATGCGAAAGCGCGTCTCGGGCGACCAGATCGCCGCCATGTCGGGGCGTGTGTAACGCGGAATCATCGCCACCTCGCGGGCCAGCCTGCGCTGTAGCAGATCGGGCAAAGCGCAACAATTGCGGGGCGTCGCGCGAGGCGGCGGCGCGGAGGACGACGCCTAGGCCGCCAAGCGGGCGCGGTCGTGCGGCTGGCCGAGATCGATCGGCGTGCCCTTCGGAATGATGCCGTTCGGATTGGCCCGGGCGATCGAATAATAATTGATCACGTAATAGCGCGGCTTCACCGTTTCGGCGACGCCCGGCACCTGATAAAGCTCGCGCATGTAGTTCGACAGATTCGGGAAATCGGCGATCCGATTGCGGTTGCACTTGAACAGCGAGAAGTAGGCGACGTCGAAGCGCACCAGGGTCGGAAACAGCCGCCAGTCGGCCTCGGTGATCTGCCGCCCCACCAGATAGCGCTGGCTGCCGAGCCGGATTTCCAGCTCGTCGAGTGCGGCAAACAGCCCGTCGTACGCCGCCTCGTAGGCCGCCTGCGAGCGGGCGAAGCCGGCGCGATAGACGCCGTTATTGACGTTGGCGTAGGTGAGCTCATTGAGGCGGTCGATCTCGCCGCGCAGCGGCTGCGGATAGTAATCGGTCCGCTCGGCGCCCACGCCGTCGAAGGCGCTGTTGAGCATGCGGATGATTTCGGACGATTCGTTGTTGACGATGCGGCCGGTCTTCTTGTCCCACAGCGTCGGCACGGTGACCTTGCCGGTATAGTGCGGGTCGCTCGCCGTGTAGGCCTCGTGCAGATAGTGGAAGCCGTTGATCCGGTCGGGCGTGCAGTCGGGAAAATCCGGATTGTCCTCGAACGTCCAGCCGTGCTCGCGCAGACCCGGAACGGCGTAAGCGACCGAGATCGCGTCCGAAAGATTCTTGACGGCGCGGTAGATCAAGGTGCGGTGCGCCCACGGACAGCCGTGCGCGACATACAAATGGTAGCGCCCGGGCTCGGCCTTGAAGCCGGACGAGCCGTCGGCGGTGATGACGCCGCGGAAACGGCTGTCGGCGCGGCGGAAGTCGCCGGCCTTGCCGGTCTCTTCCGGCAGTTGCTCGTCGGTCCATTTGCCGTCGATCAGGATGCCCATCAGGCTGCCTCTCCGCGCGCCAGCGCCGCCGCGTTGCGGATCGCCGCGATATTGGCGCGACAGGATTCGGGCGTGCGATCCTTGAACACCGCCGATCCGGCGACAAAGGCATTGGCGCCGGCGCGCGCCGCCTCCGGCGCGATTTGCGGCGTGATGCCGCCGTCGATCTCGATGTCGATCGGGCGGCCGGCCGCCATGGCGCGCAGATTGCGCACCTTGTCGAGCGCGCCGGTAATGAATTTCTGGCCGCCGAAGCCGGGATTGACCGACATGACCAGGATCAGATCGACGATGTCGATGACGTGCTCGACGGTGCTCTCCGGCGTGCCGGGATTCATGGTCACGCCGGCCTTTTTGCCGAGCGCGCGAATGGCCTGCAGCGAGCGGTGGATGTGCGGGCCGGCCTCGACGTGCACCGTGATGATGTCGGCGCCGGCCTTGGCGAAGGCTTCGAGGTACGGATCGCACGGCGCGATCATCAGGTGGCAGTCGAGGGGTTTTGCGGTGTGCGGCCGGATCGCCTTGACCACGTCGGGGCCGATCGAAATGTTGGGCACGAAATGGCCGTCCATGACGTCGACATGGATCCAGTCGGCGCCGGCTTGATCGACCGCCCGCACTTCGTCGCCGAGCTTGGCGAAATCGGCCGACAGGATCGACGGGGCGATGATCAGGGGACGCGTCACGGCGCTCTCCGCAATGGCGGTTCCGCCTATCATGGCGCCGGCTGGGCGGCAACGCTTGGGCCGCGCGCCGGCTTGATCGGCAATATGGAAATCCAATAACCAGTGAAGCAGCAGCGGAGGTTTTTCAGTGGCGCGCAGCGACGTCATCGTGCTTGGAGCCGGCATTGTCGGCACCTCGATTGCGCTGCATCTGGCCAAGCGCGGTCTCAGCGTCGCGTTGGTCGACCGCGGCGGGGTCGGGGAGGGCACCTCCTACGGCAATACCGGCATCATCGAAGGCAACACGATCTTGCCGCAGGCGTTTCCGTCGCGCTTAACGACGCTGTTACGCATCGCGCTCAAGCGCGCCCCTGAGGCCAATTATCATCTGTCGTTTCTGCCGCAGGTGGCGCCGTGGCTGTTGGCGTTTCGCGCCGCGTCGCAGCCGGCGCGCCTCTGGGAGACCGCACAAGCGCTGCGGCCGTTGTTTGCCCGGGCTGTCGCCGAGCATGAGGTGCTGGTCGGCGAGGCCGGCGCCGAGCGTTACGTGCGCCGCACCGGCTGGCTCAAGCTTTATCGCGGCGACCGTTCGTTTGCCGCGCAGGCGCACGAGCTTGAACTTGCGGCGAGCCTCGGCATCGCCAACGTGCCGCTCGACACCGAGGCGGCGCGCGCGCTCGAGCCCTCGCTCGCCCCGGTGTTCCGCCACGCGGTGCACTGGACCGGCGCCATGAGCGTGAGCAATCCGCTTACGCTGACGCGCGCCTACGCGGCGCGCTTCGCCGCGCTCGGCGGCATCACCGCGAACGGCGATGCGCGCAGCCTGCATCGCGTTCATCCGCACTGGCGGGTCGATACCGCATCCGGGCCGATCGATGCCGGCGACGTGGTGGTGGCGCTCGGTCCGTGGGCGCCCGACGTGCTCGCTCCGCTCGGTCTCAAGCTGCCGCTCGGGGTCAAGCGCGGCTATCACCGCCACTTCCATGCCCAGGGCAATGCGGGATTGAGCCGCCCGGTGCTCGATGCCGACAACGGCTATTGCCTGGCGCCCATGGAGCAAGGCGTCCGGCTGACGACCGGCGCCGAATTCGCCGCGCGCGATGCGGCACCGACGCCGGTGCAATTCGCGCGGGTCCTGCCGGTGGCACGGCAATTGTTTGCACTCGGCGAGCCGGTGGAAACGCAGCCGTGGCTCGGCGCGCGGCCGTGCTTTCCGGATTCGCGCCCGGTGATCGGGCGCGCGCCAGGGAGCCGCGGCCTATGGCTCGCTTACGGCCACGCCCATTGGGGACTGACGCTGGGGCCGGCGACCGGGCGGCTCATCGCCGAGATGATGAGCGGCGCGACGCCGTTCTGCGATCCGAAGCCGTATGGCGCGGAGCGGTTCTTTTAATTGCCGCTGATCGTGCGCACCACGGCGTTTTCAGGACGCGTGTTGTTGACCGACAGCTTGTCCTGGGTGCGCAGCATTTCGTCGTACTTCGCCACCGTCGTGACCGGCGCCTTCGGCACCATGTGGACGATCTTAAAGCCGCCGGCCTTGAGCTGACGCAGGAGTTCAGGCATCGCCTCGGCGGTGGCGTGCTGGAAATCGTGCATCAGCACGATGCCCTTGCCGCGCTTCTGCAGCTTGCTCATCACCGATTTGATGACCTGCTCGGGCCGCCGCATCTTGAAGTCGAACGAGTCGAGGTCGGTCGAGAAAGTGGCGATGTTGCGCTCGGCGAGATAGGACAACAGCGTCGGCGGCTGCTGCAGGTCGGGGAAGCGGAAGAATGGTGCGACCGGGCCGTCGACCGCCGCATGCACGGCGCTCACGCCCATCTCGATCTCCTGCTTGGCCTGCTCGATGTCGCTGGCATACGGGTTCCTGGCCAGATCCTTGTGCGACCAGGTGTGGCTGCCGATGGTCATGCCGGCGGCGGCGACCATTTTCGAAATTTCCGGGTGCCACGTGGCGTGCTCGCCGATCTCGAAGAAGGTTGCCTTGGCGCATTGGTCGGTCAGCGCCTTGATCACGGCGGGCGTGTTCTCCGGCCACGGGCCGTCGTCGAACGTCAGCACCACTTCGTGCTCGCGCAAGAAGTCGTATTGCTTGAAATGCTCGAAGCCGAATGCGGGGCCGCCTTTGGTGTCGATTTCGACGACGCGCGCCAGTCCCATGGCGCCCGGCTTGTCGCAGGCGGGCAGACCGTTGGCCGGGCCGGAGCCGTTCTGGGTGGCGCTGGCGAGCGCCGCGCCGGGAGCGGGTGCCGCATTCGGCGCCGCGGTGTTTTGCGCAAGCCGCGCCGGCTCGGCCGGAGCAGGGGCCGGCACTGCAACAACCGGTGCAACCGGGATCGGGGCTGCTACGATCGGTCCTTGCGCCGCCGGCTCGCCGGCCTTTTCGCCGACGACGGGGGCCGGCACCGCGGCCGCCGGTTTGGCCGGGTGGACGGCGAGCACGAAGTTGCCCGGCTGGATCGCTCGTTGTGCCGCCACGACGCCGAAGGCCGCGAGGCCCAGGGTTGCCAAAGCGGCAACCACAACAATAAACGCGCGCACCGCACCCTCCACCGCAAATGCCACTTGCCAAAAGTGAAGGCGCAATCGTCAGACGAGTCAACGAAAAGGCGCTCGGAATCACAGCACGGTTAACGCAAAAGATTTTGATTGTGGCTTCCGCGGCACGTCGCTCCTTGGCGCGGTCCGCAGCGTCAGCGGCCGAACCGATCCTTCCAGCTTGGCAATGCGCCGGGGAAGGGGAGCGCCGTCGCTTCGAACACGCCGCGCGCGATCGCGCGTGCCACGACATTGGCGGCCAGCGTGCCGAGCTTGGTCAGTGCCAGCATCGGATCGGCCAGCCGCGTTCGCCCCGTTGAAGCAGCGAACACGATGTCGCCGTCGAGCGGCGTGTGGATCGGATAGATGGCGCGAGATAGCCCGGATTGGGCCATGATCGCGAGCCGCTTGGCCTGCGCTTTGCTGAGGATGGCGTCGGTCGCGACAACCACGAGCGTGGTGCTCACGCGCGGGCTGATCTTGGTGCGCGGTTCCAGTGCGGCGGCGGGAAACGGGCTGGGCAGACCGAGGCCGCCGAACTCGCCATTCTGCTCGTATGGCGCTGCCCAGAACCAGGGACCGGAACCGACCGTAACGCTGCCGACGGCGTTGACGACAGCGAGAGCGCCGACGATGTGACCGTCCGCGTTCTGAGCCGACGCAGAACCGAGGCCACCCTTGCAGTTGACGGTCGTCGGGCCGGTGCCGGCGCCGACGCTGCCGAGGGCAAAATCAGAGCCCGCCGCTGCAGCCGCCGCGTAGCCCAGGTCGCGATAAGGCGGAAACCGGCCCCAATTCTTGTCGCTACCATTGTTGAGATCGAACACGATGGCGGCCGGCACGATCGGCACGCGCGAGGGACCGACGGCAAAACCGCGGCCTTGTTCCTTCAACCAGGCCTGCACGCCCGATGCGGCATCAAGGCCGAAGCTCGATCCGCCGGAAAGCGAAATGGCATCGATGCCCTCGATGGTCTGGGCGGGATCGAGCAGCGCCGTTTCGCGCGTCCCCGGGGCACCGCCACGCAGGTCGATCGAGCCGATGGCCGGTTCGTCGAATACGATGGCGGTGGCGCCGGAACCCAGGCGCAGGTCCTGCGCATGGCCGACTTTGAGGCCCGGCACGTCGGTGATGAGGTTGCGCATGGCGGCTCGCAAGGCCGATGAAGCGGAGACGATTTTTTCGGCAACGTCAACCGTTTGGCGCGGCGTACTTCATTCTCACGTGAACGCGGGCAAATGTGGCTTCACATCCTCGTAGGCCGGCGGCCGCAGCCTTGCGCGGCCGGGAGCATCCGGGCATGAGTGCGTTCCATGCCGAATGTCACCGTGGTCGCGGCGCTCGTTGCCGGGATGCTGAGCTTTCTTTCGCCCTGCGTGCTGCCGCTGGTGCCGCCCTACCTCGTCTACCTGACCGGGGCCTCGCTGGAACGCTTTGCCGACAAGGAGGCCGGGCCGCAGGTGCGGCGCGAGACGATGGTGGCCGCGCTGTTGTTCGTGCTCGGTTTCACCACGGTGTTCGTTGCGCTCGGCGCCAGCGCCAGCGTCATCGGGGCGCTGCTGCGAGCCTATTCGTATGTGCTCGGCAAGATCGCCGGCATCGCCATCATTCTCATGGGGCTGCACTTTCTCGGCGTCACCCGCATGGCCTTTTTAATGCAGGAGCGGCGCGTGGCGGTGGAAAAGCCGGTCGGGCTGTGGGGCGCCTACCTGATGGGGCTCGCCTTTGCCTTCGGCTGGACGCCCTGCATCGGGCCAATCCTCGGCGCCATCCTGGCGATTGCCGGCTCCGAAGGCACCGTGGCGCGCGGCGCCGGGCTGCTGGCGATTTATTCGCTAGGGCTCGGCGTGCCGTTCATCATTGCGGCGTTTGCGGCTGAGGCATTCGCCGCGTTCCTCGCCGGCTTCCGCGCGCATCTGCACAAGGTCGAGAAGGTGATGGGCGGGCTCCTTGTGCTCGCCGGCATCGCGTTTTTTGCCGGCTGGATCGGCGATTTCGGGACTTGGCTCCTTGAGGCCTTTCCGGCGCTCAACAATCTCGCGATCTAACGCTACTTGCCGCCGATGACGGCGATGCCCTGAATCTCAATCTGAAGCCCGGGACGCGCCAGTCCGGTGACCGTGATCAATGCGCTGGCCGGAAAACAATCGCCGAAAATCTCCTTGCGAAGTTCGGTCAGGCGATCGCCGTTGCGGACATCGGTGATGAACACAGTCATGGTGACCATGTCCTTGATGCCGCTGCCGCCGACGCCCTTGATGGTCTTGTCGAGCGAGGCGAAGGCATCGCGCGCCTGTCCCTCGAAGTTCTTGTCCGGCGATCCGGTCTGGCCGCCGAGCCAGACCGTCTTGCCGCCTTCGGTGATGACCGCACGCGAGAACGAGCGCGCCTGCGCCAACGCGTCGGGCGCGTAGCATTCCTTGGCCAAGACGGGCGTCACCGCCAGCAAAGACGCGGCGGTGAGCGCGATCGCACCGATGTTGCGGATCATGGTGCCCTCACTGGCAGCCGGACGCCGGACATTGGGCGTAGGTGACCTTGCCGGAGGCGTCCTTCTTCCAGATGTACATCACGTAGTCGAGCTTGGTGATGTCGCCCTTCTTGTCATACGCGTACGGGCCGAGCACGGTGTTGAAGGTCATGCCCGAGTGCATCTTCTCGGCGACCTTTTTCGGGTCGAGCGATTTGGCTGCCTCGGCCGCCTGCTTGATGATCTGCACGCCGGCATAGCTGTAGAGCGTGTAGGCTTCCGGCTCAAAACCCTTCTTGCGGAATTCCTCGACGACCGCCTTCGCCTCCGGCCGGTTGCGCGGGTCCGGACCGTAGGTCATCAGGGTGCCGACCACGCCCGGGCCGCCGACGGTTGCGAATTCGTCGGAGGTGATGCCGTCGCCGCCCATGAGCGGCGCCTTGACGCCCTGGTCGCGCATCTGGCGCACGATCAGCCCGCCTTCGGTATAGAGGCCGCCGAAATAGACGAGATCGGCGCCGGACTGCTTGATCTTCGAAATCAGCGCTGAGTAGTCCTTCTCGCCGGTGTTGATGCCTTCGTTGAGCACTTCCTTCATGCCGCCGGCGCGGATGGTCTTGAGCGTCTCGTCGGCGAGGCCTTTGCCGTACGTGGTCTTGTCGTTGACGAAGGCGATCTTCTTGCCCTTGAAGTGCGCCAGGATGTACTTGCCGGCGACCTGGCCCTGCTGATCGTCGCGGCCGCAGGTGCGGAAGATGTTCCACATCTTGCGTTCGGTGACGGTCGGGTTGGTCGAGGCGGGCGTGATCTGGAGAATGCCGTTTTCCTGATAGACGTCGGAGGCGGGGATGGTCACGCCGGAATTGTAGTGGCCGATCACGAACTTGACGCCGTCGGCAGCGAAATTGTTGGCGACCGAGACGCCCTGCTTGGGATCGGAGACGTCGTCGCCGAACTCGACCGTGATGGTCTTGCCCAGAATGGTTTTGAGATCGGCGGCAGCCTGCTCGACTCCGTTCTTCATCTGCGCGCCGGTGGCGGCATTGGGGCCGGTGATCGGGCCGCCGACGCCGAACTTGACTTGCGCCGTGGCGGAACCGGCGAGCGCGCAGGCAAGGCCCAGCGCAAGGCCGAGCGTGGTGATCCGTTTCATGGTGGTCCCCTCTCTGAAGCGTACAGTCGGCATGTCCGAAGGTGCCGTCAGGTTACGTCATTGCGGCTTGCGGCGCCAGCGCAGCGGCCCGTCGGCGACGTTGATCCAACGGTATTGTCTGACCATTTGCGCCACCCGCGCGGCGCGGAACCCGAGCAATCCGGCGACGAGGCAAATGGCGCAGTCGACCGCGTAATAATGCGGCGACAGCAGCGTGCCGCCGAACAGCGCGAAATGGATGAAGCGCACGGCGCCGCCGAGGATCAGCGTATAGATGACGACCTGCCACCACGGCCGCCAGGTCGCGGCGATGGCGCGGCCGGCGAGCAGCGCGGCGCCGCCACCGAGCACGACGGTGATCAGAACAAAGATGCCGAGCGACTCGTCCTCGTAGAGGAGGGCGGCGATAGTGTGCAGGATGCCGGGTTGCTCGGTCATTGCACTTGCTGGCGGCCGCCCTCGAGGTAGGCGGATTTGACTTCGGGGCGGTCGAGCAATTCGCGGCCGGTGCCCGACAGCGTGATCAGGCCGTTGACCATGACATAACCGCGGTGCGCGAGCTTGAGCGCATGGTAGGCGTTCTGCTCGACCAGGAACACGCTCAATCCGTCTTCGCTGTTGAGCTTTCGGATGGCGTCGAAAATCTGCCGCACGATCAACGGCGCGAGGCCGAGCGACGGCTCGTCGAGCAACAACAGGCGCGGCCGGCTCATCAGTGCCCGCGCGATGGCGAGCATCTGCTGCTCGCCGCCCGAGAGCGTGCCGCCGCGCTGGGTGAGCCGCTGTTGCAGCCGCGGAAACAACGTCATCACGCGCTGCAGATCGGCCTCGAATTGCGCCGGCTCTGCCGTGGTCGCGCCCATCTGCAGGTTTTCCAGAACCGTCATGCGCGGAAAGATCCGGCGGCCCTCCGGCGCCTGGGCGAGCTTGAGGCGGGCGATCTCGTGGGTCGGCAGGTGGGTGATGTCGCGGCCGTCGAACACGATGCGACCCTCGCGCGCCCGCGGATTGCCGCATACCGTCATCATCAGGGTCGATTTGCCGGCGCCATTGGCGCCGATCAACGCCACGATCTCGCCGGCATTGACTTCCAGGTCGACGCCCTTGAGCGCGCGGACGTGGCCGTAAAAGGCCGTCACGCCGTGGATGGAGAGGAGGGCGCTCATAGCCCGACCGTGGCCTCGACCTGCGCCACCTCGTCGTCGGCGACGCCCAGATAAGCGCCGATCACCTTCGGATCGTTGCGCACCTCCTCGGGCGCGCCGTCGGAAATCTTGACGCCGTAATCGAGCACCACGACGCGGTCGGAGATGTTCATCACCACGCTCATGTCGTGCTCGATCAGCAGGATCGAAATGTCGAACTCGTTGCGGATGACCAGCAGCAGCTCGTTGAGCTCGGCGCTTTCGCGCGCATTGAGTCCGGCGGCCGGTTCGTCGAGGCAGAGCAGCACCGGATCGGTGCACAGCGCGCGGGCGACTTCGAGCCGGCGCTGCGCGCCATATGGCAGTTCGCCGGCCGGATCGTCGGCGCGGTCGAGCAGGCCGAAGCGATCGAGAAAAAGCCGGGCCTTGTCGAGAGCGGCGCGTTCGGCTGTGGCGTAGGAGGGCAAGCCGAGGACGCCAAGGAGCGTGTAGCCGGAGGCGAGCATCAGCCGGTTGTGCTGCGCGACCAGGAGATTTTCCAACACCGTCATGCCGGCGAACAGCCGGATGTTCTGGAAGGTGCGGGCGACGCGCGCCTGCCGCGCCACGAGATAATCCGGCATGCGTTCGAGCAGGAACAGCGCGCCGTCGGGACGCGTGACACCGCGCTTGCCGCTGTCGGTGAGGCTTTCCAACGCCTGCCACAGCGCCGGCGCGCCGCGGCGCAGCGCGATGCGGCCTTCGCTCGGCCGGTAAAAGCCGGTGATGCAGTTGAACACCGTGGTCTTGCCGGCGCCGTTCGGTCCAATCAGCGCGGTGATCGAGCCGTCTTTGACTTCGAAGGACAGATCGTCGACCGCGACCAGGCCGCCGAACCGCATGGTCAAATGCTCGACCTTGAGCACGGTGGCGTCGTCGTGCGCCATCAGCCGCGGCCCTCCGCCACCATATCGGCGCCGATGGTCTTGCGCTCTTTGAGGAACACCGAGGGATCGCGGGTCGCGATCAGTCCGCGCGGCCGCCAGATCATGATCAGCACCATGGCGAGCCCGAACAGCAGCATGCGGTACTGGGTCGGATCGAAGGTCGGGCCGAAAATCTGCTTGAGAAAATTGAGCTGGCGCAGGATTTCAGTGCCGCCGATCATCACCACCGCGGCGATGGCGACGCCGATCTGGCTGCCCATGCCGCCGAGCACGACGATGGACAGCACCGTTGCCGACTCCAGAAATGTGAACGACTCCGGCGAGATGAATCCCTGCCGCGCGGCGAAGAACGAGCCGGCAAAGCCGGCGAACATCGCGCCCATGGCAAACGCCGTGAGCTTGGTGTTGGTGGTGTTGATGCCGAGCGAGCGGCAGGCGATCTGATCCTCGCGGAGCGCTTCCCAGGCGCGGCCGATGGGCAGCCGGCGCAGCCGCACCGTGACGAAGCATGTCAACAGCCCCAGCGCCAGAATGATGTAATAAAGAAAGATAACCCGATACGCTGGTGAGAATTCGAGACCGAAGACCGCTGCAAAGCCGTCATCGTTGGCGGTGAACGGAATACCGAACAAGGTCGGCCGTGGAATTCCGGTGATGCCGGCGTAGCCATTGGTGAGGTCGACCCAGTTGATCAGGACGAGCCGGATGATCTCGCCGAAGGCCAACGTGACGATGGCAAGATAATCGCCGCGCAGCCGGAGCACCGGGAAGCCGAGCAGGATTCCCCAGAACGAGCTCAAGATGCCGGCCAGCGGCAGCAGGATCCAGAACGACAGGCCGAAATTCTTGGCAAGCAGCGCATACGAATAGGCGCCGACCGCATAGAAGGCGACGTAGCCGAGATCGAGCAGGCCGGCGAGACCGACCACGATATTCAGCCCCCAGCCGAGCATAATGTAGATGAGAATCTGGATGCCGAAATTGTCGATCCAGCGCGCCGCGCCGCCGAACCCGACGATGGCGACGACGACGACGGGGTACACGATGACGAAACCGATGGCGAACGGCACCAGCCAGCGCCGGATTTGGCTTGCCCAGAGCGGCGCCGCTTGCGGCGGCCGCAGCGCGCGTCGCGCCAACCACGGCGCCAGCGCCACCGAATAGGCGAACCGGACCACGGCGATGGCGACGACGAGGGCCAGCAACAGCGGCCAGCGCGTCATCGCGATCAGTTCGTCGCGAATGTTGGTGACAGTCTGAAAGCCGATCAGCGGCAGGAATAGGCCGACGCTGATCAGACCGATCACACCGGCATCGCGCAAGGCGCCGGCGATATCGACACGCCGCACCGCGGGTGGGGCCTGCGCCTCAGACTTTTTCGACATCGGGCCGGCCGAACAGACCCTGCGGCAGGAAGATCAAGGTGATCGCCAGCACCGAAAAGGCGGCGACGTCCTTGTAGTCGATGGAAAAGTAGGCCGACCACAGCGTCTCGATCAGGCCTATCAGAATGCCGCCGACCACGGCGCCGGGCAGCGAGCCGATGCCGCCGAGCACGGCGGCGGTGAACGCCTTGACCCCCGGCACAAAGCCATCGGCGAAATTCACGACGCCGTAGTACATCAGGTACATGGTGCCGGCGACGGCGGCGAGCGCGGCGGCGATGACGAACGTCATCGAGATGGTGCGGTCGACGTCGACGCCGACCAGCGCCGCCATCTTCTGGTCCTGCTCGCAGGCGCGCTGAGCGCGGCCGAGCCGGGTCTTCGCCACCAGGTACCAGAACGCCACCAGCAGCACCGCGGTGATGCCCCAGATGATGAGCTGCTTGTAGGACAGGGTCAGCGCAAAATCGTTGCGGTTCGACAGCACGAACTCGCCCTGGATCATGGGCGGGATCGATTTGTTGCGCGGGCCCTGGGTCACCTGCACGAAGTTCGACAGAAAGATCGACATGCCGATGGCCGAGATCAGCGGGGCGAGGCGAAACGAGCCGCGCAGCGGCCGATAGGCCACGCGTTCGATCACCCAATTGATCAGCGAGGTGAACAGCATGGCGACGATGAGGATGATGAACAGCGCCAGCGCGATGGAACTGATGCCCAGCCAGGCTGTGACAATGAGAAACGCGATCAGCGCGATGAACGACGACACCATGAACACGTCGCCGTGGGCGAAGTTCACCATGCCGATGATGCCGAACACCATCGTGTAGCCGATGGCGATGAGGCCGTAGATCGAACCGAGCGTGACGCCGTTGATGAGCTGCTGGACGAAGTATTCCATGCGTCCGTCGCCGCGTGAATCCCCGCGAAACTCTTAACAGGCGCATTGCGGAGCGGCAATTGCGACGGCTTGTCGTCCCGGCCGGCGGAGACGGGGCTTTTACGCCTCGAACGATCGCCTTGGCTCAAGTCCTCAGAGCTCTCGGCCGACCTCTTTGGCGATGATCTGCGCAGCCCGTCGCAGTGCCTCGCGAAAGTCGGCGTCTCGCTCGGCCGTAAACCGCGCCGTCGGTACTGCCAGATTGATGGCGCCGTAGACCTTCGATTCGCTGCGCACGGCGGTGGCGATGGCCGTAATGCCCAAGGTGAACTCTTCCCGGGAATAGGCGAAGCCTGCGGCTTTGATCGACTGAATTTCCTTCTTGAGACGGGTCTTGGAGCGGATGGTGTGCGGCGTCACCGGCGCCAACGTCACGCGAGCCAGGTATCGGCTCAGCTCGTCGGCAGGCAGTTCCGACAGCATGATTTTGCCGGCAGAAACGGCGTAGAGCGGCGCATTGGTGCCGACCTTCATGGTGTACGACAGCGCCTGGGTGCTGATTGCGGACCCAACCACCTCGACCCCGTCCGCCACCTGGACATAGAAGCCGCAGGTTTCGCCGGTCTCGATGCTGAGCTGGCGCAGGAACGGCGTCACCCGATCGCCCAAAGACGGTCGGTGCGTCTTTCTGGCGATCGCAACGACGCCGGCACCCAGGCGGTAGCGCTCGGCTCTCGGATCCCGCTCCAGAAAGTTCCGCGACAGCAGGTTGGTGAGCAGGTGAAACAGGCTGCTGCGCGGAATGCCCAGGTCCGCCAGCAATTGCGAAAACGACGGCGGCTCGGAGCAGCCGGCCACGTATTCGAGGATATCGAGCCCACGGTCGAGCGACTTGACAGCCGCGGTCGCCATTAGTTTCATGTCTTAGACCAAGTTCAACAGGCTGAACTTAGCGGAGCCTGCCGCATCTTGGCAAGCCGCAACGTGCAGGCGTTACGCACCGGAATTTTCGCAGTCGAGGAGAGTCCCATGGACCGCGTCAGGAGCGAGGACGCCATCGCCGCGAAGGGGCGGCCGTTCACCGGCGCCGAGTACCTGGAAAGCCTGCGCGACGGCCGCGAAGTCTATGTCTATGGCGAGCGCGTCAAGGACGTCACCACCCATCCGGCGTTCCGCAACGCGGCGCGCTCGATCGCGCGGCTTTACGACGCGCTGCACGACGCCAAGACCAAGCCGCTCTTGACGGTGCCGACCGATACCGGTTCCGGCGGCTTTACCCACAAATTCTTCCGTGCCGCGCGCTCGCGCGAGGAGCTCTTGGCGCAGCGCGACGCCATCGCCCATTGGGCGCGCATGTCGTACGGCTGGATGGGCCGCTCGCCCGACTACAAGGCGTCGCTGATGAACACGCTCGGCGCCAATTATCAGTTCTACGGCAAGTTCGCCGACAACGCGAAGGCCTGGTACCGGCGCGCCCAGGACAACGTGCTGTTCATGAATCACGCCATCGTCAATCCGCCGGTCGACCGCGCCAAGGCGGTCGATCAGGTCAAGGACGTGTTCATCACCATCCAGAAGGACACCGACGCGGGAATCTACATTTCGGGCGCCAAGGTGGTGGCGACCTCGTCGGCGCTCACCCATTACAATTTCCTCGGCCAGAACGCCGCGGTGCCGCTGCACGACACCGATCTCGCGGTGATGTTCATCGCGCCGATGAATGCGCCGGGCGTAAAACTGTTCTGCCGCACGTCGTACGAGATGACGGCGAGCGTCATGGGCACGCCGTTCGATTATCCGCTGTCGTCGCGCTTCGACGAGAACGACGCCATCTTCGTGTTCGACAACGTGTTCATCCCCTGGGAAGACGTGCTGTTGCACCGCGACCTGGAGAAGCTGAAAGTCTTCTTTCCGCAGTCCGGATTCCTGGCCGGCTATCAGTTCCAGGGCTGCACGCGCCTTGCCGTGAAGCTCGACTTTCTGGTCGGCGTCATCGCCAAGGCGCTGCGCGCCGCCGGCTCCGACGAATTCCGCGGCAACCAGGCCATGTTGGGCGAGATCATCGCCTGGCGTCATTTGTTTTGGTCCCTGACCGATGCCATGGCGATGAATCCGACCGAATGGGTCAACGGCGCGGTGCTGCCGAACCTGCAGTCGGGCTCGAGCTATCGGGTGTTCGCCGGCGATGCCTATGGCCGCATCAAGGAGATCGTGGAAAAGATCATCGCGTCGTCGCTGATCTATCTGCCGTCGTCCGCGAAGGACCTGAAAAATCCGGAGATTGACCGCTACCTGGCGCGTTACGTGCGCGGTTCGCACGGCATCGGCCACCAGGAGCGCATCAAGGTGATGAAGCTCTTGTGGGACGCCATCGGCACCGAGTTCGGCGGCCGCCACGAGCTCTACGAGCGCAACTACGCCGGCAACCACGAGGACATCCGCATCCAGGCGCTGTGGAATGCTCGCGGCTCCGGCATGATGGACCAGATGACCGCGCTCGCCGAGCAATGCATGGCCGAATACGACATCGATGGCTGGACCGATCCGGCTTGGCTCAACCCCGACGACGTCGCCTATCCGGGCCTGCCGCAGGCGCGGGCGGCGGAGTAAAACGCCACGTTTCCCGGGCGCAGCGCAGCACGAAGTGGTGCGCTGCAGACCCGGATCGTTCCAAACTCTGAGCCTGTGACGATCCCGGATCAGCGGTGCACCGCTTCGCTCCGCTGCGCGCTGCACCGCATCCGGGAAACAGGTGTAGTTAACGCGCCTACGCGGCTTGCCTATATCTCCGTATCAGGTGGATACTGGATCGTCCGCTTACGCGGACGATGACAAGTTTCGAGCATTTCATGAGCTGGATCGACCAACGGCCGGACGATGCGATGGACGGCGCCTTCATGGCTGTGGCGCCGGAGCCGCTCATCTCCGTCGAGGCACCGGCATTCCGCGAAGCCATGGCGCGGCTCGGCGCCGCGGTCCATGTGGTCACGACCGCAGGGCCGGCCGGCAAGACCGGCTTTACCGCCACCGCGGTCTGTTCGGTGTCG
>DASRET010000127.1:0-48133 GCA_035651875.1 Xanthobacteraceae bacterium | reverse complement strand
GACCACCATCATCGACGGCGCCGGCAAGAAGAAGGACATCGAGGCCCGCGTCGCCCAGATCAAGGCGCAGATCGAGGAGACCACCTCCGACTACGACCGCGAGAAGCTGCAGGAGCGGCTGGCCAAGCTCGCCGGCGGCGTCGCGGTGATCAAGGTCGGGGGCGCCACCGAGATCGAGGTCAAGGAGAAGAAGGACCGCGTCGAGGATGCGCTCAACGCCACCCGCGCCGCGGTCGAGGAAGGCATCGTGCCGGGCGGCGGCGTGGCGCTCATTCGCGCCAAGAAGGCGATCGGCAAGCTGACCAACAGCAATGCCGACGTGCAGGCCGGCATCAACATCGTACTCAAGGCGGTGGAGCAGCCGCTGCGCCAGATCGCCGAGAACGCCGGCGTCGAGGGCTCGATCGTGGTCAACAAGATCCTCGAGAACAAGTCGGAGACCTACGGCTTCGACGCCCAGAGCGAGGAATACGTCGACATGTTCGACAAGGGCATCGTCGATCCGGCCAAGGTGGTGCGCGCCGCGCTGCAGGACGCAGCGTCGGTGGCCGGCCTCCTCGTCACCACCGAGGCGATGGTGGCCGAACTGCCGAAGGACAAGCCGGCCATGCCGGCCATGCCCGGCGGCGGCATGGGCATGGACTATTAAGCCAGCCTCACAGGCAACAAAATGCAAAGGGCGCGGTGCGAGCCGCGCCTTTTTTGTTTGCTCAAATGATCATGGTGAGCGTCGCCGGACTGTCGATATTCACCGTCGAGCCGCGGATGCCCGACCACACCGCGGTTGCCGTGATGGACTGTGGGCTGGTCAGCTGAATCGGCACGCAAAGCGTCGTTGGAACGCGTCCGAAGGATCCCGGGGCCTGTTGGTTATAAGTGAAAGCGGCAAAGGGGCTCTGGACCTGGCCATTGATCTCGATGCCGAAATTGCCGCCTGGAAAATTGGTGCCCGTGGCGTACGGATTGGGCACGTTGAGAATGAGCAAAACGGCCTCGCCGGCGACTTTCGGCAGCTGCAACGAAAGGCCCGGGATGGCCGTCCATGAACTGCTGCTTGTGCTGTGATTGCCACTGCTCTGCGCGAAAAGGATCATTGACGCTCTCCTGGAAACGCCGCCGCTGCGGCGGCCAATTGGCTACACCTTCCAGACTACGTTGGGGATGAAACAATCTCAAATTGACGACGGTATGGCGCCCGGACGGGCGCTCAATTGGTCATCAGCCGAAAGCGCAGATTGGTGGCGCCGAGGAAATCGATGACGTCGCCGTTGCGGCGCCAGTTCGTCACCTGCGACAGCGCCGTGAGCAGCGCGGCGTCCTGGCTGATCCGCTCCGGCGTGCATTGCGCCGGCAGCGCCTTGGTCGGCGTCATGGTGATGGCGTCGTCGGTTACGGTCGCCAAGCCGCTCGCCCGCGCGCACCACAGATTGAACGACGCGGCGCCGTCCTGGTCGATCTCGATGGTCGGCACCCGCTTGGCGCCCGGCTGCGGCGCGGCATCGAGCGCCAATTCGCTGCCGAATGGAAACGCGGTGTCGGCTGCGACGGCCGGCACCATGGCGCCGGCCAGCACGAGCGCTGCGAGGACGCTCGTGGCGCAACGGCGCAAGCTCGTCATCGTCGTCTCCAAGGGATGAAAAAACGCGGCCGCAACGGCCGCTCAGCCGATCGACCGCACCGTCAAGAAAGCGCGAAGGTGGATAGGACAAAAAAAGTGGGCCGCACCATGGCGGCCCACGCAGCGCATGATGATGGCTTTAAGCTTTCGGCATATTGGCGATGTCCGGGAAGAAGAAGTAGCAGGCGATCCCGATCAGCACGAGGTAGCCGAGCAGCACCAGGGTCCAGCCGAAATTGTGGCGGATGACCTCGCCTTCGTTGCGCACGAATTTCGAGGTCGAGACGCCGACGCTCGCGGTCTGCGGCGCGATCGGCTTGCCGATCTCGGCGCCCACCGAGTTGAGCGACGGCAACAGCAGCACGGGGAAGCCGAGCAGCTTGCCGACCAGCGCCTGGAACGCCCCGAACATGGCGTTGGTCGAGGTGTTGCTGCCCGACAGCGCCACGCCGATGAAGCCGAGCAGCGGCGCCACGACGATGAACCACGGGCCGATCTTGGAGAACGCGCTGGCCAGCGAACCGGCCATGCCGGAGTAGTTGAACACATAGGCAAGGCCGAAGATGAACACGCCGACCAGCATGGCGCCCCACATCTGCGACCAGGTCTTGGCGAATATTTCGCGGACTTGGCTCATGGTGACGCGCAGCAGCAGTGCGGTGATGATCCAGGACGTCAGGATCGCCGTGCCGGCGACGAACGGCGTCCAGTTGAACACCGCGCTGATCGTCGTGGCCGTCGCGCCGGTCTTGATCGCCGATGTGGCGGAGACGACGTAGTGCAGCACCACGATCGACGGCAGGTGTGACCACGGCCCGGTCCAGGCGACGACGACAGCGACCAGGACCACAATCGGCAACACGGCCATGACCAGATCGCCGCCGGTGAGACCGTGGGCCTCGGCCCTGGTGTCGCCGGTCGCGGGTGCGCCGCCGTAAGCCAGGACCTGCGCCGGCCGCCAGACCTTGAGCAGCAGCAACAGCGCGGCGAAGCAAACGATCGAGCCGATCACATCCGGCAGGAACGGTCCGAGATAGACCGCCGTCGGCAGCTGGCCGGCGATGTAGCCGAGCGAGCCGACGACGGCGAGCGGCCAAGCCGACCACATGCCTTTCTTGCCGGAAACCAGATAGAGCAGAATCCAGGGCGGCAGCAGCGCCAGGATGGCGACGATCTTGCCGACCGAGGCCGAGTAGATCGGCAGCAGCTGGACGAAGGTCATGCCGAACACGCCGGCGGTGACGGTCGCGAGCGCGATGATCGGCGCGCCCAAGGCGCCGTAGGACACCGGCGCGTTATTGGCGATTGCCGCAACGCGAATGGCGTCGAGATCGGGAATGCCGATGGCGATCAGGATCGGAGCGACGAAGGCCCACGGATAGCCAAAGCCGACCAGGCCTTCGAGCAGCGCTCCAAAGGCCCAGGCGAACAGGATGGTCTGGACCCGCACGTCACGGGTGCCGAGGTAGACCAGCCAACGTCGCAGCTTATCGAACGCTCCGGTCGCGACCAGCGTGTTGAACAGCATGACGCCCCAGAACGTGATCCAATTGACGTTCCAGATGCCGGTCAAGGCGCCGTACAGATAAGCGCGCGACCCGTCGCCGAACGGCATTTTCCATACCCACAGCCCGAGCAGGAAAGTGACGATCGAGCCGATCAGCACGGACAGCCACGCCGACAGGCGCAGGCCTGCCAGCAGAAACAAGAGCAACACAACCGGAATGAGCGCGACCAACCAGGTCACGAACAGATTTCCAGTCGGATCGAGAATTTGCGTGAACATGGGCCGACCCCTCCAGTAACCAAATGTTTTTGCGGCGTTCGGTTAGCCGAACGCGCGGGCCGGGAAACGCGTTGAAGTTTTTTGTACGAAAGTTGATGTCCCGTCCTGCACGCATTTTAGCGGAACACGGGTGCCGGCGCCATCACACGATTGTTTTATCCAAAGCCCGCGACGCCCCGTGTGCAGCGCACCATAAACGCGCAATAACACGACGACAGGTCTATCGTTGCGACGGACCGGCTGGATGGCGGCCAAAAACAGGCGGGCGACAGCGCCCCCGCTGCCGCCCGCAACCCGCCCCTTAATCCCGATCAGGCTAGGCTATTTCAGGTTCGTATTCCAGTCGATCGTCGCCGTCAGCTTAGCAACAAAGGCGGCGCTGCACCAGTTCGAACCCGGACCGCCCGGGTTGATGTTCGTGCTGAACACGCCTGACGCGGTCTGATCGCTGGTGAAAGCGTTGCAATCGCCCTTGTTCAGGTTGGTGTCGTAATAGCGCAGATCGAGCGCCAGGACCTTGTAGGTGAAGGTCATGCCGAGGTCCCAGGTCCAGTAGCTGCGATACGGAATGCCGTTCGGAAAGCCGGCGACCGCATAGAAGGCATCGCTGGTGCCCAGCGCCCAGTAGCCGAGATCGCCTGAGACAGAAGCGCCGATGCCGCTCGGCAGGATCGTGCCCGGCAACGTCACCGTGGCATTACCGGTGGTGAACCAGCCCGGTGCGCCCGAATTGAGCACCGACGGCGAGTACCATTCCTGGATGCCGAGGGCGAGTTGGTCGTTCACCGTGTAGGTGGCCTTGGCGTAGGCCTCGACGAAGCTCAGGTCGGCTTTGACCACGTTGCCGTTCGGCAGCGTGACAGCCGTGAAATTGCCATCGCCGAGGCTCGAGCACAGCGCCGGCGTGTTGAAGCACTGCCCGCCCGGGTAATAGTAGTACCAAACGCCGAAATCGAGCGCGAGCTTGTCGAAGGTCGGGCGTATGCCGCCGTAGAAGTCGACCTCGGCCGCGGCGCGATTGGGGAACGAGATGCTCTCGCCGGAAACGCCGGCGTAGCCCTGGAAGTTCGCATTCCAATTATAGCGCGCCTCGAAGCCGGCCTGCGCCGACGGCTGATGATTCGACTGGGTGATGCCGCGGAAATTGTAGTCGTTCATCAGAGCGGCGGTGATGACCACGTCCCATGGCGGTGTCGCGGCGGCTGCGGGCGGCGGCGCTTTCACGGGCATGTCGGCTGCGAACGCGCTCGATGCGGCCGTTGCAGCCGCCACCAATAGCATTGAAGCAAATCTCTTCATTGGCATTGCCCCTGTCCCCGTGACTGCCCGCGGCCGTGTCAAAAAAAACAATCGGTACCCGGTACAGCCACCCAATGCCGCTCTCTGTCGGCGGCGGATAGGGCAGCATTTTCGACAGCCGTCTCAAATCCGCCAAGATTAATTCTACAGCAAATGCTGCCTTTTTATGCGGTTTGGCACTCAGTTCACAAATAGTCACAACGTGTGGCGCGCCGGCCACAGAGCATTATCTGAGTGGCGTGCCGGCTCAGCAGGTTGGCGGCCGGCAAGAGCAATAACCGGAGAGCATCATGCGTGCAGTTGTTGACGGGCAAGTGGTTGCCGAGAGCAATGATGTCGTCGAATGCAAGGGATATCAGTACTTTCCGCGCCAAGCGGTGCGCATGGACTGGCTGCAGAAGACCGCCAGGACCGCCCATGATCTCGAATGTCCGCATGGCGTGCAGTTTTACGACGTGGTGGTCGCCGGCCAGCGTCATGCCCGCGCCGCCTGGTCCTACGAGGCGCCGCGGCCGGAGATGCACCAAGTCGCCGAGCGCTTCGGCTTCTGGGAGGACGTCGAGGTGAAGTAGCGGCGTTGGCGAACGCCGGGCCGCAGCTAAGCCGCCGCCGCTTTCTTGCGGTTGGCTTCGAGCCGCGTGTCGACCAGCGCCACCTGGGCATCGATGGCCGGATGGCTGAGGCCCTTTTGCCGGGCGATCAGCTGCACCAGCTTGTCGGCGCGTTCGATGAACGGCGCGCCGTTCTGCAGCGCCCGCGCCGCCGAGGCCGGCCGGGTCAGCGACTGGGCGGCGTCGGCGTATTTCTCGAACGGCACCAGATCCTCAGGTCTGGCGCCGAGCTTGACGCACAGGTCGAACACGAAATTGTAGACCGAGCGCGAGGTATCGACGTCGCTCCACACCGCCTCCTGGGCGGTGCGCATGCCGTCCTTGGTGACGCAGCGATAATTGCCGGCGAGCAACATGGCCCATTTGGCGAGCGGCACGAAGATCGAATCGTGCACGCGCAAATGCACCGGCAGCTGGATCTTGCCTTCCGGCGCGTCGTAGCGCACGGCATCGATCTCCCGCTGCAGCTGGCGCAGGATCGCCGTCGATTTGTCGCTGTCGAACCGCGCCACCTTGAAGTTGGTCGGCAAGGTCACCATCAGCACGTTGACCTTTTCGTCGGGCGGCCGGATCGCCTGCGGATCGGGGCTGCACAGCGTAATCGAGCCCGGATCGAAATTGTCCCACACGCTCGGATCGGTGTAGGCGGGTTTGAGCGCGTCGTAATCGAGGCCGGGGATGCGTTTGACGTATGGCAGCGGCGGCATGTTCATGATCGACATGCACGGCACCCGTGAGCGCGCCACCGCGTCAAGGAGCTCACGCACGCCGGGCGAGCGATATTGCGGCTCCTGCATCGCAAGGCCGATCAGGTCGTAATCCTCGGGCTTGACGCCGGCCGCGCCGCCCGCCGTCACCTTGCCGGGGAGCTTCCGCGAATCGAGCTCGACCAGTTCCTTGCGGCCGCGCACCGGCAGGCGCACGCGGAAGCCTTCGCCATTGATCAGGTCGGCTTCCGCCGGCAGGCACACCAGATGGACGTGGTGGCCGCCGAACAGGATTTTCGAGGCGAGCAGCGAGCCATACGACGCGCCCATGATGAGGATGTTGTAGGTTCCCGGCATAGCGACCTCCTCACAACGCAGGCGGCCGTTACGGCCGTCGCACTGATGACGTCAGGTTGAGGCTGACATCAGGTTTAAGCGTTTTGCAGGCGTCTTTGCAGGCGTCTTTGCAGGACGCGCCTCGTCAGACCCTGCGTGGATGAATGCAGGCTAATTGATCTTGCAGGCCTGATGCAATGAGCTTGCCGGATGGCGCGCCAAAGCAGTGCGGACGCCGCGGCCGATGCCACGGCGCCCCGCCAGGCGTTCATATGCTAGGGAGCAGCGAAAGGCCTCAGTTGCTCTCCCCGCCGCCCATGCCCGAGCTGCCGGGCATCTGATAGGACGGCATCGGTTCCGGCGCCGGGGCCGGCGCGGGAGCCGGGGCTTTGCGCGGCGCGGCTTTGCGCTTGGGCGCCGCCCGCTTGGCCGCCTTTTTGGTCGTCTTCTTCGGCGCCGCCTTTGTTGTTTTCTTCTTCTTGCGCGCCGGAGCGGCCCGCTTCGCTGCCTTCTTCTTGGTCGCCTTGCGCTTCTTCTTCGCCATCATCGTCCTCCCGTTCTTGCTGTCTGTGGAGAATAGCGTCGGACCCGTGGGAGACGCTTACGCGAACGGTACTTCGGCTCGGATGAGATCCGCTCAGCCCGCTGCCGCACCTGCTGCCACACTTGGGTGCGCGGCCTTGGGCGACCGCTGCTCCCGAACCCTCTGCGGACATGGCCCCCCGGTGGCCCAGTCGATCAGTTCGACCGTATGAACGACGGGTATGTCCGTGCCCGCTGCGAGTTGCGTGATGCAGCCGATATTGCCCGCTGCAATCACGTCAGGTCGCAATCTCTCGATAGTCCCGACTTTGCGCTCGCGCAACCGTCTTGCGATGTCGGGCTGCAGAATATTGTAGGTGCCGGCCGAGCCGCAGCACAGATGACCTTCGGGAATGTCCTTCACGGCAAAGCCGAGCTTGCCGAGAATCTCCTTCGGCTGCCGCGTCACGCGCTGACCGTGCTGCAGCGAACAGGCCGCGTGGTAAGCGACGGCAAGCGCCGGCGCCTGGCCGCTCACTTTGAGGGGTAGCGTCGCGAGATATTCGGATACGTCTTTAGCCATGCCGGACACCTGGGCGGCGCGCTTGGCGTAAGCCGGATCGGTGCGGAACATGAAGCCGTAATCCTTCACCGTGGTGCCGCAGCCCGACGCATTGATCACGATCGCGTCCGCCCCCGGAACGGCGAGCCAGGCGTCGATATTGGCGCGCGCCTGCGCGAACGCCTGGTCTTCGCGGCCCATGTGATGGACGAGCGAGCCGCAGCAGCCGGCACCTTGCGCCACGACGACATCGATGCCGTGCCGTGTCAGCAGGCGAATCGTGGCGGCGTTGATTTCGGGCGAGAGCAGATCGTTGGCGCAGCCGGCCAGCAGAATCACCCGGCCCCGCCGCGGCGCCGCGGCCGGCACGGTCTGCGCCCCGAGCGGACGTCCAGGCAGCCGCCAGGGTGCGAGACCAAGCATGGCGGCAAGGCGTTTGGCGCCCAAGGCCGCGGCGAGCGGCGCCAACGGTTTTGCGGCAAGCGCCGCGATCAGCGCCAGCCGGAAGCGGCGCGGATAGGGCAACAGCTTCGCCAAGAGATCGCGCAGCAGCCGTTCGCCTAACGGGCGGCGATAGGTGCGCTCGATATGGTCGCGGGCCTGGTCGACCAGGTGCATGTAATGCACGCCGGAGGGGCACGTGGTCATGCAGGCGAGGCAGGACAGACAGCGATCGATGTGCAGGGTGACCTCGGCGCTCGCCGGCCGGTCGTGCTCCAGCATGTCCTTGATCAGGTAGATGCGGCCGCGCGGCGAATCGAGCTCATTGCCGTCCAGCACATAGGTCGGACAGGTCGCGGTGCAGAAGCCGCAATGCACGCAGGCGCGCAGGATCTTTTCCGCTTCCGCCACCTGCGGGTCGGCCAATTGCTGGAGCGTGAAGGAGGTTTGCATCGCCGGTTTTTGTACTGGTGTTTCTAGAGACCCGCCCACATGCGGCCGGGATTGAGCACGCCGTTCGGATCGAAACTATCGCGCACGCGCTTGGTCAATGCGGCCACGGCCGGCGCTTCGGGCGTGAAAACCGCGACGGCGGCGCGCACCGCCGCCGGTGCCCGTATGAGCGTCGCGTGTCCGCCGGCTTCGACGACCGCAGCACGCACCAGCGGCGCATGGGCGTCGGACGCCGGCGGCAGCGCCGCCCAGACGAGCCCGCCCGCCCAATCGTAGAGAATTTCGGCATCGGCCCGTTCGGCGAGCCGGCGGCCGACGTCGGGCCCGCGCGCCGGCACCGTCGAGATGCGCCACAGGTCGCGCGTGCCGGATGCACCGTCCGCCGTGAACGGCATCACGTCGCGGACCGCGCGCCAAAACGCATGCGACGGCGCCTCGTCGAGCAGGCCGAGCGTGCCGAACGGTCCGAGCAGCTCCTCGAGCACGGTCTTGCGCTGCGCCACCGACGGGGCGACGCCTTCGAGCCGAAACGCCGTCACCGCCCTCCCCGCACTTGCCGCCGCGACGATACGCGTGGCCACCGCAGCCGGCAGATGCGCCGCGGCCGACACGTCGCCGTACGATCCGGTTGCCGCCGCCATGGCCTTGCGTGCGGCACCGTCATCGAGATCAAGGAGCAGCACGGTCGCCTGCGTCTCGGCACGCGGCAGAACCTTGATGGTGATCTCGGTCATGGCCGCAAGCGTGCCCCATGAGCCGGCCAGAAGCTTGCACAGGTCATAGCCGGTGACGTTCTTCACCACGCGGCCTCCGGACTTGAAGGTCTCGCCCCGTCCCGACACCGCCTGCACGCCGAGGAAATGGTCGCGCGCGGCGCCCGACTTGATGCGCCGCGGGCCCGAGAGGTTCGCCGCGATCACACCGCCGATCGTGGCGCTGCCGGGCGGCGCGCCCAACAACGGCCCGTAGTCCATCGGCTCGAACGCGAGCTCCTGTTTGCTCTTGGCGACCAATGCTTCGATCTCGGCGAGCGGGGTGCCGGCCTTGGCGGAGAGCACCAGTTCCTCCGGCTCGTAGAGCGTGACGCCCGACAGGCCGGACAGATCGAGCGTCGCGTCCCATTGCGCGGCGCGGCCGATGGCGCGCTTGGTGCCGCGGCCGGCGACTTCCAGTGTCTTGCCGCCGGCGAGCGCCCATTGGATGGCGGCTTCGACTTCGCTCGCCTCGCGCGGTGTGAGGCGGTCGCTCATCAGAACCGCGGCAGGTCGGGAAAAGCGACGCGGCCGGCGTGCACGTGCATGCGGCCGAGCTCGGCGCAGCGATGCAAAGTCGGAAACACTTTTCCGGGATTGAGCAGGCTCTTGTCGTCGAACGCGCATTTGAGCCGCTGCTGCTGGTCGAGATCGGCTTCATTGAACATCGCCGGCATCAGGTCGCGCTTTTCGACGCCGACGCCATGCTCGCCGGTGAGCACGCCACCGACCTCGACGCACAGCCGCAAGATGTCGGCGCCGAATTCTTCGGCGCGCTCCAGCTCGCCCGGCTGGTTGGCGTCGTAGAGGATGAGCGGATGCAAATTGCCGTCGCCGGCATGAAACACGTTGGCGCAGCGCAGCCCGTATTGCCGCGACAATTCCTGCATGCGCTTGAGCACCAGCGGCAACTTGGCGCGCGGGATGGTGCCGTCCATGCAGTAATAATCCGGCGAGATGCGGCCAACCGCCGGGAACGCGGCCTTGCGGCCGGCCCAGAACAACAGCCGCTCCTCCTCCGAGTTCGACACCCGCGAGGTCGCGACGCGGCAGCCACGCGCGATCTCTTGGACGCGTTCAAGGAGGTGATCCACTTCAGCCTTGGGGCCGTCGAGCTCGACGATCAACAAAGCCTCGACGTCGAGGGGATAGCCGGCATGGACGAAATCCTCGGCGGCCTTGATGGCGGGTCCGTCCATCATCTCCATGCCGCCCGGAATGATGCCGGCGCCGATGATGCGGGCGACGCAATCGCCGGCGTCCTCGGAGCTTGGAAAGCCGAGCAGCGCTGCGCGCGCGGTCTGCGGCCTCTTGAGAATGCGCACCGTGACCTCGGTGACGACGCCCAGGAGGCCCTCCGAGCCGGTGACGATGCCGAGCAGATCGTAGCCGGCGGCATCGAGGTGCTTGCCGCCGAGGCGGATCACCTCGCCGGTCATCAGCACCAGCTCGCAGCCGAGCACGTTGTTGGTGGTGACGCCGTATTTGAGGCAGTGCACGCCGCCGGAATTTTCCGCCACGTTGCCGCCGATGGTGCAGGCGATCTGCGACGACGGATCGGGCGCGTAATAGAAGCCGGCATGCTCGACCGCCTGCGACACGGCGAGATTGGTGACGCCGGGCTCGACCACGGCGATGCGGTTGTCGAAATCGATCTCGCGGATGCGGTTGAACTTGGCCATGCCGAGGAGCACGCCGTCGCCGAGCGGCAGCGCGCCGCCCGACAGCGAGGTCCCGGCGCCGCGCGGCACCACCTTGATGCCCTCGCGATGGCAATAGCCAAGCACGCCTGCGACCTGCGCGGTGGTTTCCGGCAGCACCACGACCATGGGCAGCTGGCGGTAGGCGGTCAGCCCGTCGCTCTCATAGGGCCGCATGGCCTGCTCGGAGGCGATGACGCCTTCGCCGGGCACGATGCGCTTGAGCGCCGCGACGATCTCGGCACGGCGCCGGAGCACCGCATCGTCCGGTAAGGGCATGGCGACTGGCACGTGTTTGCTCCGCGCTTTCGGACTGCCGCGATCTCATTATAGCACAGCGCGAAATCGCGGGCCCGGTATGTCGGGGCACGGCCCGGGCCATTTGGCCGGTTGACAGCCTGGAACGGGCTCGCTTGAACGGACCGGGGTGCGAAAAACCGGGCATGTCAGATAGCGAAAAGGGAAACGCCAGGATGAGGACGTTGCTTCTCGGAATTGTGATTGTGGCCGCATCGGCCGGCGCCGCCGCCGCGCAGAGCGCCGCCGACGGCGAGCATGAATTCGCGGTGTGCCGGGCCTGCCATCAGATCGGCGAGACCGCCGAAAACATGCTGGGCCCGGAGCTCAACGGCCTCGACGGCCGCAAGGCCGGCAGCGTTGCCGACTACCCGTATTCGGAGGCGATGAAGAATTCCGGCATCACCTGGGGCGAGGCGACGTTCAAGCAGTACATCAAGGATCCGCAGGCCATGGTCAAAGGCACCAAGATGCCGTTCGCCGGGCTCAAGGACGACAAGAAGGCCGCCGATCTGTGGGCCTTCATCAGCCAGTACGACGCCGATGGCGCCAAGAAGAAGTAGCCGTTAACCGGCCGCACACGCGCTTGATCTCCGTCATCAGCAAGCGGGTATAATCGTAAGAGAGAACGCCGAGGAGCCAGCTGGCACGAGGAGAACGCCGCAATGATCAAGGACATCGTGGTCAATCTGAGCGTCGGCGAAGGGGGCTCGTTCGCCGGCGATTACGCCGTCTCCGTGGCCGGCGCGCTCGATGCGCATGTGACCGGCATCGCCTTTGTGTACGACGCGATCGTGCCGGTGGCGGCCACCGGCTACATCCCGCCCGAGGTGATCGAGACCCAGCAACGCGACAGCGAGGCCGCCGCGAAGGCGGCGCTGGACCGCTTTGCCGCCGCGGCGTCGCGGGCGGGCGTCAGCGCCGAGCCGGTCAAGGTTGCGGCGAGCTTCGCCGGCGCCGGCGAGCAGTTCGGCCTGATCGCGCGGCGCTTCGACCTTGTCGTGGTCGGCCAGGCCGAGCCCGGGAAAGACAATGTCGAAGAGTTGATCGCCGAGAGCGCGCTGTTCGAATCCGGCCGGCCGGTGATCGTGGTGCCGTACATCCAGAAGGCGCCGCTCAAGCTCGACCGGGTGATGGTGTGCTGGGACGGCAGTCGCGCCGCGACCCGGGCGATCGGCGACGCCATGCCGCTTCTGGAGCGCGCCGGCTCCGTCGAGCTGGTCATTGCCGGCAACGAGCGCGGCAAGCGCGACGAAATTCCGGGCGCCGACATGGGCCAGCACCTCGCCCGCCACGGCCTGAAGGTCGACGTCAAGCGCATCACCGGCGGCAACATCGACGTCGCCGACGCGCTGCTCTCCCATGCCGCCGACGCCAATATCGATTTCGTCGTCATGGGCGGCTACGGCCATTCGCGCCTGCGCGAATTCGTGCTCGGCGGCGTCACCCGCAGCATCCTGCGCGCCATGACGACGCCGACGCTGCTGTCGCACTGACGGTCACGCCGCCGCAGGCGTCCGGCGCGCCGTCGTTGTCGCAGGAATTATTGTTCCGATCGCGTTGACGCCCGAATAGCGGACGTGTCACGCTCTTCATGGTTCGGTTGAACCGGCGGGCGCAACAAGCCGGAGCTAAACGGTCTCTTGCCACGGCAAGTGACTGCCAGAGGGAACGCGAGCGGGAGGATAGCCTCATGGCCATTGCCTCCGCATGAGCGCTGTGGGGTTGCGCGGAACGGCGGCGCCGCAAGGCGGTGCGCCGGCGCAACTGCTTGAAGTCGCGGACGTGACCATGCGCTTCGGCGGCATCGTCGCGCTCGACGGCGTCACGTTCTCCATCGCGGCCGGCCGCATCGCCGGATTGATCGGTCCGAACGGCGCCGGCAAGACCACCTTGTTCAACTGCCTGAGCCGGCTCTATCGCCCCGCCCATGGCGACATCCGCTTGAACGGCCGCTCGCTCGCCGACTGCGCGGCGTTCGACATCGCCGCTTTGGGCATCGGCCGCACCTTTCAAAGCCCGACCCTGTTCGATTCCCTGTCGGTGCTCGACAACGTCAAGGTCGGCGGCCATGCGCGCTGCCGCGGCAGCCTCATCACCGATGCCTTCACCCTGCCCGCCTCGCGCCGTGAAGAGCACGAGCTCGACCGCACCGCGCGCGCCATGCTGGCGTTCGTCGGCCTCGACAGCGCGGCAGCGCGGCCGGCAGCGCGCCTGACGTTCGCGCAGCGCAAACGCGCCGAACTGGCCCGCGCGTTGGCCGTCAAGCCGTCGCTCATCCTCCTCGACGAGCCGGCCGGCGGGCTCAACCACGATGAGGTGGCCGAGCTCGGCGGACTCATCCGCGCGATCCGCGATCAGCTCGGCATCACCGTGCTGTTGGTCGAGCACCACATGGGCCTGGTCATGAGCCTGTCCGATCAGGTCGTAGTGCTCAATTTCGGCCGCGTCATCGCCGACGGCACACCCGAAGAGGTGCGCGGCATTCCGGCGGTGACCGAAGCGTATCTGGGAACGCGGCACTGATGGCGCCGATCCTGCAGCTGCACGGCGTCAAGGCCTTTTACGGCCAGTTCGAAGCGCTGCACGGCATCGATGTCGCCGTCGAAGACGGCGGCATGACGGTGCTCCTTGGCGCCAACGGCGCCGGCAAGACCACGACCCTGCGCGCGGTGTGCGGCATGGTGCGCAGCGAGGGCGAGATCGTCTTTGCCGGCGCGCCGCTGCAGCGGCGTTCGACCGAGCAGATCGCCGCCATGGGCGTGGCGCACGTGCCGGAAGGCCGCGGCACCTTCATCGGGCTCACCGTCGAAGAAAATCTCCGGCTCGGCGCTTATGCGCGCGCCGGCAAGCCGCACGACACCATGGCGCGGATGTACGGCTACTTTCCGATCCTCGCCGACCGGCGGCGCCAGCAAGCCGGCGCGCTGTCGGGCGGCGAGCAGCAGATGCTGGCGATCGCGCGCGCGCTGATGATGGCGCCGCGGCTTCTGGTACTCGACGAGCCGTCGTTCGGGTTGGCGCCGCGCGTCGTCGAAGCGATCTTCGCCATCATCGACCGCATCCGGCGCGAGGAGCGCGTCAGCGTGCTGCTGGTCGAGCAGAACGCCAGCCTGGCGCTCGCGCTCGCCGACCACGCCTATCTGATCGAAACCGGCTACGTCGTCGCCTCCGGCAGTGCCAAGGCACTGGCCGACGATCCGCAGATCCGCCGCTCCTATCTGGGCTACTGATCGGGACGCCCATGCACCTGTTCCTGCAACAGATATTCTCCGGGCTCGCGGCGGGGGCGATCTATGCAAGCCTCGCGCTGGCGCTGGTGATGATCTACCGCGCCACCGATCTCGTTAATTTCGCCCAAGGCGAGATGGCGATGTTTTCCACCTACATCGCCTGGATGCTGGTCAACGCCGAGGTGCCGTTCTGGGCCGCCTTCGCGATCACCCTCGTGGTCTCGTTCATCGGCGGCATGCTCATCGAGCGCATCGTCATCCGGCCGGTGGAGAACGCGCCGGTTCTGGCCGCCGTGGTCGTCACCATCGGACTGTTGCTGATCCTCAATGCGATGGCCGGCTGGCTGTTCAGCTACACCTTGCAGGAGTTTCCGAGCCCGTTCCCGGACCGGCCGCTGTTCGGCAACCTGATGACGACACGCGATCTCGGCATCATTGCCGTGACGCTGGTCATGCTGGCGCTGCTGTTCGCCTTCTTCCGTTTCACCACGATCGGCTTGGCCATGCGCGCGGCGGCGCAAAATCCGGCGTCGGCGCGGCTGTGCGGCATTCACGTCGGCCGCATGCTCGCCATCGGCTGGGGCCTTGCTGCCGCCATCGGCGCCACCGCCGGTATCATGGTGGCGCCGATCCTGTTCCTCGATCCCAACATGATGGGCGGCGTGCTGCTCTACGCCTTCACCGGCGCGCTCCTGGGCGGCATCACCAGTCCTGTCGGCGCGGTGATCGGCGGGCTGATCGTCGGTGTCACCGAGAATCTGGTCGGTACCTATCTGATCGCGAGCCAGCTCAAGCTCACGGTGGCGCTGATCCTGATCATCGTGGTGCTGGTGTTCCGGCCGAACGGCTTGTTCGGCACCGCGATCGTGCGGCGGGTGTGATCATGAACGATGGCGCCGCCGCAATCGCCTCCGAAAAGCTCGCCGTTTCCGGCCCTGCAGAGCTGCGCCTCGTTGCCTGGCGGCGGCTTGGCATCGCGGCCTTGATCGTGCTGGCGGCGGCGCTGCCGTTCGGGCTGAGCAATTATCACGTGTTCGAGCTGACGCTCGTGATGATCTACGCCATCGCCGTGCTCGGGCTGAACATCCTCACCGGCTATAACGGCCAGATCTCGCTCGGCCACGGCGGCTTCTTCGCTGCCGGCGCCTATACGGCCGCGATCCTGATGCACCGCTACGGCGTGCCGTACTGGGCGACCCTGCCGGCGGCTGCCCTGGTCGGCTTTGCGCTCGGCGTGCTGTTCGGGCTGCCGGCGCTGCGCTTCGAAGGCCCGTATCTGGCGCTGGTCACGCTCGCCATGGCGGTGGCGACGCCGCAGACCTTGAAATATTTTTCCTGGACCGGCGGCCAGCAGGGCATCCATCTCGCCAAGGCCATGCCGCCGCCCGGCCTGCCGCTCGACCGCGACCGCTGGCTTTATTTCTTCGTGCTCGCCGTCTTGCTGGTCGCGATCCGCATCGCCGCCAACATGCTCAACGGCCGCACCGGCCGCGCCTGGATGGCGATCCGCGATCATTCCATCGCCGCGGCCGCCATGGGCATCCACACCGCACGCTACAAAACCCTGGCGTTCGGCACCTCGACCTTGTTCACAGCCGTCGCCGGCGCGCTCTCCGCCATCGTGGTCGGCTTCGTCGCACCGGAGAGTTTCAGCCTGTTTCTGTCGCTGTCGTTTCTGGTCGGCTCGGCGGTCGGCGGCATCGCCACCATCGGCGGCGCCATCGTCGGCGGCTTCTTCATCGAATTCGTGCCGAACTTCGCCAACGACATTTCCGATGCCGCGCCATGGGCGGTGTACGGTGTCGCGATGCTGTTGTTCATGTACGCGATGCCGCGCGGCGTGGTCGGCTCGCTCGGTCCGCTCGCCGCCTGGCTGCGGGCGCGGTGGCAGCGAGGCGCGGCAGCGGAGCCAATCTCGTCGAAGAACGCGTCAGTCAAGCCATGAACAAACCAGGGAGGTTGGAATGACAGTGAAGCACACGACGCTGGCCGGCCTGTCCGCCATCGGCCTCATCTTCGCCACCGGATTGGCCCTCGCGGCCGGCCAATACGGGCCGGGCGTCAGCGATACCGAGATCAAGATCGGCAACACCATGCCGTATAGCGGCCCGGCATCGTCGTACGGCGTGCTCGGCAAAGTGGACGCCGCCTATTTCGCCATGATCAACCAGCAGGGCGGCATCAACGGCCGCAAGGTCACCTTCATCAGCCGCGACGACAGCTACAGCCCGCCGAAGACCGTCGAGTTGGTGCGCCAGATGGTCGAGCAGGACAAGGTGCTGTTCATGTACCACACGCTCGGCACGCCGCCCAACATGGCGATCCACGGTTATCTGAACGAGAACAAGGTGCCGCAATTGTTCGTCGCCACCGGCGCCGATCAGTGGAACGATCCGAAACACTTTCCCTGGACCATGATGTGGCTGCCGAGCTACGGCACCGAGTCGCACATCTACGCCCGGTACATTCTCAAAAACCTGCCCGACGCCAAGATCGCCGTGCTGTATCAGAACGACGATTACGGCAAGGATTATCTCAACGGCCTGCGCGACGGCCTCGGCGACAAGGCCGCCAAGATGATCGTGGCGACGCAGTCCTACGAGACCACCGATCCGACCGTGGACTCGCAGATCGTGGCGCTGCAGGCGAGCGGCGCCAACGTGCTGCTGACGGTGGCGATACCGAAATTCGCCGCGCAAGCCGTCCGCAAGGTCTACGACATCGGCTGGAAGCCGACGCATTTCCTCAATTCGGTCGGCAATTCGGTGGGCACGGTGATGAAACCCGCCGGGCTCGAGAAAGGCGTCGGCATCATTTCGGCAACGTTCGCCAAGGATCCGACCGACCCGCAATGGCAGAACACGCCGGAATACAAGGAGTGGCTCGACTTCATGAAGTCACACGGGCTGTCCGCCAACATCACCGACGCGCAGGCCGCGATCGGCTACTCCTACGTTCAGACTATGGTCGCCGTGCTCAAGGCGTGCGGCAACAATCTGACCCGCGAGAACGTGATGAAGCAGGCGGCGAGCCTGCATAATCTGTCGCTGCCGATGCTGCTGCCGGGCATCACGCTCAACACCAGCGCCGACGACTTCTCGCCGATCAAGCAGATGCAGCTGCAGAAGTTCGACGGCACGACCTGGAAGCTGTTCGGCGACGTGGTGTCGGCGTCGGGGTCGTAAGCGAACTGTCTTGAATTGCGCTCGTCCCCGCGAAAGCGGGGACCCAGCTTTGTTCATGCTCCTTTATTCCCGCTTTCGCGGGAATGAGCGGAGTTCATGTGCTCGCCGGCTGATTGCTGATCACCAGGCCGCGGGCGCGCGCGTCGGCGACACCGAGCGCGCGCAACGCGATAAGCGTCAGCGACTGAACGACGTCACGCTCGCGGCCGGCGGCCGCGGGCGCCTGCGGGCCGAGCAGTCCTTCGATCAGGACGCCGAGCAGCGCCGCCGTGGCGAGCCCGGCGTCCTGCTCGGGCAATTGTCCGCGCGAGGCCGCCGCCGCGATCAGCGCGGCGAATTCGGCGGCGATCGTTTGGCGAAACGCCGCCCGCGCGGCGTTCAGTTCGGCGTCGGCCGGTTCGGCGATAGCGGCATACAGCAGACGACGGTCGCGCAACGCGCGCGCCGCAAACGCCATGATCGCGGCGGCGAGCGCGGACAGCGGCCCGGGCGCTGCAGCGGCGGCGCGGCGCAGCGCGGCCATTTCGGCGTCGGACATTTCGCCGAGCAAGGCCGCGACCAGATCGGCCTTGCCGGGAAAATAGCGATAGACCGTGCCGGCCGCGATGCCGGCTTTGGCCGCAACCGGCTCGATCTGCAGCGCCGCCAAGCCGCCTTCGCTCGCCGCGGCGCGCGCCGCCGCAATAATCGCGGCGCGCCGCGCCGCGAGCCGGCGGCTGACATTTTCAGTGCGGCGATAAGGCATTGGCGGACGGAATCAGCCTCGAATGTCAACATGTGAACCACGATTCAAGTGAAGCCACAACGTCGCGGTGCGCGGCTTTGCGCTTGGGTGGAGCGTTCGGCTCTGGCATATCGGTCCGCGACAGACCGCAGGGGAGAGACGCTCATGACAGGCAGAACGCTGTTGCTTGCCGCAATGGCCGCTGCAAGCTTCAGTCTGGCCGCCGCCGCACCGGCAGCCGCGCAAAACAACTATCCGAACCGGCCGATCAACATGATCGTGCCGCTGGCGCCGGGCGGCTCGACCGACGCACTCGGCCGCATCATGGCGCAGGCCATGAGCCGGCATCTGGGCCAGACCGTGGTGGTGGAGAATGTCTCCGGCGCCGCCGGCACCATCGGCGTGACCCGCGCGGTGCGCTCACCGCCGGACGGCTACACCATCCTGTGGGGCATGTGGGGCACCAACGTCGCCGATGGCGCCATCTACAATCTGAGCTTCGATCTGCTCAACGATTTCGAGCCGGTCGCGCTGGTCGCCACGCAGCCGTTTCTGATCGACACGCGCAAGACCATGCCGGCCAATAACCTCAAAGAGCTGGTGGCGTGGCTGAAAGCGAACGGCGACAAGACCAGCATGGGCACGTCGGGCGTCGGCAGCCCGAGCCATGTCGCCGGCGTGCTGATGGAGAACATGCTCGGCCTGCACTGGCAGATGGTGGCGTACCGCAGCGCCGGCCTCGCGACCAACGATCTTTTGGCCGGCATCACCGACATTCAGCTCGACACGCCGGCGGTGTCGCTGCCGCACGTGCGCGCCGGCGCGCTCAAGGCCTTCGCGGTCACGGCACCGAAGCGCATCGCCGTGGCGCCGGAAATTCCGACCACCGACGAAGCGGGCATGCCGGGCTATTATTTCTTCTTCTGGCACGCCATGTGGGCGCCGAAGGGCACGCCAAAGTCGATCATCGCCAAGCTCAACGCCGCTGTTCAGGCCAGTCTCGCCGAAGACGAAACCCGCAAGCGGCTGCTCGACCTGGCGCAGGAAATCTATCCGCCCGAAAAGCGCACGCCCGAGGCGCTGCACGCCTTCCAGAAAGCCGAGATCGAAAAGTGGTGGCCGATCATCAAGGCCGCCGGCATCAAGGCGCAGTAAGGCAGCGCCCTGCCCCGCAGCGGAAAGCAGCGCTGCACCGCCAGCTCGTAAGGCCGCGGCTACTGCGGTTGCGGCTGTGTCTGCTGCGGCTGGTGCCGCTGCAGCTCCTTTTGCCTCGCGGCCCGCTTGGCCTCCCTATGGCCGATGTAGCAGCCAACGGCAGCGCCGATCACACCGTGATGAACGGTGTAGTGACCGGCCACGCCGCCGACCACGGCACCCTTGATGCAGCCTTTGGCGTCGGCCGCAGCGGTCGAGAGCGCAATGCCGAGGGCCAGAACCGCGCAAGCGAAAATGGTTTTCATGCCGCATTCCTCCGTTACGGCTGCCCAATCCGCGAACGGAGGCTTTGGTTCCAAACGGCCGTATTTGCTCGCAAACCGCAATCGCCAGGCAGGCACAATCAGCCGCCCTGCGCGGCGAGCGACCTGGCGCGGATGTTCGACAGCGTCGTCACAGGCGTGATCGCCTCGGGATCGATCTTCAGCCGGATGATTGCCGGCTTGCCGCTCGCCTGCGCGGCTTTGAATGCATCCGGAAAATCCTCGGTGCGCTCGACCGAGGCGCCGAAGCCGCCGAAGGCGCGCGCATAGGCGACAAAATCAGGATTGCGCAGTTCGGTGGCCGAGATGCGGCCCGGATATTCGCGCTCCTGATGCATGCGGATGGTGCCGTAGATGCCGTTATCGGCGATCAGCACCGTGAATGGCAGATCGTACTGCACGGCGGTGGCGAACTCCTGGCCGTTCATCAGAAAGTCGCCGTCGCCGGCGACGCAAACGATGGTGCGCTCTCGATAAAGCCGCTTCATTGCCACGGCGGCCGGCACGCCAAAACCCATCGAACCAGCGGTCGGTGCCACATGCTGGCCGAAGCGGCGCATGCGGAAGAAGCGGTGAATCCAGGCGGCGTAATTGCCGGCGCCGTTGCAGATGATGGCGTCGGCCGGCAGGTTGTCGCGCAGCCACACCATGATGGCGCCGAAATTGACGGTGCCGGGCTGCGCGGTCGGCTTCTCGGTCCATTCGAGATAGTCGGCGTGCGCCGCGTCAGCCTCGCCGGGCGCGGCGCGCCGCAGTTCGAGATGCTCCAGCGCGGCGGCGAACGCGGTGGGCGTGGCGTTGATCGCCAAGGTGGGGCTATAGACGCGGCCGAGCTCTTCGACGCCCGGATGGATGTGGATGAAAGGCACCTGCGGCCGCGGAATGTCGAACAGCGTGTAGCTCTGCGACGGCAATTCGCCGAGCCGGCCGCCGCACAGGATGACGAGATCGGCGGCCTTGATGCGCTCGAGCAGCTTCGGATTGGGCCCGATGCCGAGATCGCCGGCGTAGCACGGATGCAGCGCGTCGAAGACGTGGGCGCGGCGAAACGTCGTGGCGACCGGCAGCTTATGTTTTTCGGCAAAGCGCCCGACCGCGTCGCGGGCGGCTTGCGACCAGCGGCTGCCGCCGAGCAGCATGATGGGCGAGCGCGCGGCCTCGAGCATCTCGGCGAACTTTTTCAGCTCTGCCGGACCGGGCGAGGTCTCGACCACTGCGAAAGGCGCTGCGTCGGCGACGGCGACGCGCTCGACCAGCATGTCTTCCGGGATGGCGACCACGACCGGGCCGGGCCGGCCGTTGGCGGCGGTATAAAAGGCGCGCGACACGATCTCCGGCACGCGCGCCGGATCGTCGATCTCCGTCGCCCATTTGGTCATCGAGCCGAACACGGCGCGATAATCGAGCTCCTGAAACGCCTCGCGCTCGCGCATGTCGCGCGCCACCTGGCCGACGAACATGACGAGCGGCGTCGAATCCTGGCGCGCGATGTGGATGCCGGCCGACGCGTTGGTGGCGCCCGGACCGCGGGTGACGAAACAGACGCCCGGCCGGCCGGTCACCTTGCCGATCGCCTCCGCCATCATGGCGGCGCCGCCCTCCTGGCGGCACACCGTGACGGTCAGCGCGCTGTCGTGGAAAGCGTCGAGCACGGCGAGGTAGCTCTCGCCCGGGACGCAGAACACGTGCTGCACGCCGTGAATTTGCAACTGATCGACCAGCACTTCGGCGGCGGTGCGCATGTTGTCCTTGGCGCGCATGTCGGTCTCCTCGACTCGCGGGGCGCGAGACGGCACCTGAATGGCGCGATCCCGAGCGGCGGTCCAGTGTCGGGCAGCATCACGGTTAGGATTTCGGCATTTACCCTCTTTCCCGCGCGGCGCCGCGAAGCCACCATGGCGGCATGACGGACGCCGACGACGGTCAAGGCGAGGTCCCGGCTCAAGCCGAGGTCCTGGCGTTTCTCGCCGCGCCGCAAAGTTACGGCGAGCCGGGGACAAAAACCGTGCGGCGCATCGACACCCATGCGGCAACGGTGTTCCTTGCCGGCGAGCGGGTGCTCAAGGTCAAGCGCGCGGTGAGGTTTCCGTTTCTCGACTTCTCCACCCTCGATAAACGCAAGGCCGCCTGCGAGGCCGAGCTTGCGGTCAACGCGCCCTATGCGCCGCAGATCTATCGCGGCGTGGTTGCCATCACCCGCGAACGCGACGGCGGGCTCGCCATCGGCGGCAGCGGCACGCCGGTGGAATGGGCGGTCGAGATGCGCCGCTTCGACGAGAACCGCACGCTCGATCATTTGACCGATACGATCGACGATGAGCTTGCGGACGCGCTCGGCCGCGCGGTAGCCGCCGCGCACGCCAAAGCACCGCCGGTCGAGGCGGCGCCGTGGATCGCCGCGCTCGGCGGCTATATCGACGAGCACGTCGAAGCGTTCGGCGGCCACCCCGAAATCTTCGCACCCGATGCGATCGACGAGCTCGCCCGGCAAAGCCGCGCCACTTATGAGCGCATCGTGCCGCTGCTGCGCGAGCGCGGCCGCCGCGGTCTGATCCGCCGCATCCACGGCGATCTGCATCTCGGCAATATTGCGCTGATCGACGGGCGGCCGGTGCTGTTCGATGCCATCGAATTTTCCGACATCATCGCCTCGGGCGACGTGCTGTACGATCTGGCGTTCCTGCTGATGGATCTCGTCCAACGCGATCTGGCGCAGCCCGCCAACATCGTGCTCAACCGCTATCTCGCCGAAACCAGGCGCATGGAGGATTGCGACGCGCTCGCCGCGCTGCCCTTCTTTCTCTCCATGCGGGCCGCGATTCGCGCGAATGTGACGGCGGCGCGCATGGAGCGCGCCGCGGCCGACGCGCAGCGCGCCATCGCCAAGGTGGCGGCCGCCTATTTCGCATTCGCGCAGCGGGCGATCGCGCCGGCGGCGCCGACGCTGGTCGCCGTCGGCGGCCTGTCCGGCACCGGCAAGACGCAAGCCGCCCGCGCCATGGCGCCGCATCTCGGACCGATGCCGGGCGCCGTGATCGTGCGTTCCGACGTCGAGCGCAAGGCGCTTTTCGGCGTCGGCGAGACCGACAAGCTGCCCGAGCAGGCTTATGCGGCAGAGGCGACCGAGCGGGTCTATGCGGCGCTTGCCGACAAGGCGTGCCGCATCGTCGCGGCCGGGCATTCGGCACTCGTCGATGCGGTGTTCGCCAAGGCGGCGGATCGCGCCGCGCTTGCCGCCGCGGCGCGATCCGCCGGGCTCCGCCTGCGCGGCCTGTTTCTCACCGCGCCGCTCGAGACCCGGCTCGCCCGCGTCGGCGGCCGCACCCACGACGCCTCCGATGCCGACCGCAAGGTGGCGCAGATGCAGGAGGGATACGACCTCGGCGCGCTCGATTGGCCGCGGGTCGACGCTTCCGGCACGGTTGCCGAAACCGCCGCCCGGGCGCGCGCTATGCTGCATTGACGGACGCGGTTCGTGCCGACATAAAGCGGCCGACACCCGACCCCGCCGCCCCTGCTCGCGGCCTTTGCCCGGCCGGGGAGAGAAAGGTCCGAAATGGCGAATTCCGCATCCACCACGGCCGCCCATGAGGGGGAGCCGAACCGCCGCGATTTTCTCTTCATCGCCAGCGCCACCGTGGCAGCAGTCGGCGCAGCCGCCGTCCTCATACCGCTGATCGATCAGATGAATCCCGACGCCTCGACGCTCGCCGCCGGCGGCCCGGTCGACGTCGACGTCAGCAAGATCGCCGAAGGCTCGCAGATCGTGGTGCGCTGGCGCGAGCGGCCGATCTGGATCTATCACCGCTCCAAGCAGACGCTCGACATGCTGCAGAACCAGAAGGACATCGCGCGATTGTCCGACCCGAATTCCGAGGAGACCCAGCAGCCGCCCTATGCGCAAAACTGGCACCGCTCGCTCAAGCCGGAATTCGGCGTGCTGGTCGGCATCTGCACCCATCTCGGCTGCATTCCGCTGTTCTTTCCGAATCCGAGCCAGACGACGCCGGTGGCGGACTGGATCGGCGGCTATTTCTGTCCGTGCCACGGCTCCAAATACGACGCCGCCGGCCGCGTCTATAGCGGCGTGCCGGCGCCCTACAATCTGCCGGTGCCGCCGTATCACTTCGTCAACGACACCACGCTGCGCATCGGCGAAAATCCGCCTAACAACGCCTGGAAATTCGAATCTATCCGGCAACTGTGACTCTTCCCTTTCCCGCGAAGCGGCGAAGGGGGACCATCCGCAGCGAGCGACAAATCGCAGGTGGACAAAGCCGCGAAGCGCCGCGCTCACGCTGCACATCCGCTGCGTAAGACCGCGTGGGCTTCGCTTCGCTCAGGCCGCCCCACATATGAAGCGATGCGTCGAGTGCGGCGCCCCGAAAACCCGCGTCACCAGCCGGTGTTCACCGGATCCGGGTGACTGCAGGCGACTCTTCACGAGGCCGCGGTCTCGACCAGCACGTCGATATCCGGAGCGAGCGGCGCTGCGTCGGCGACGAGCGCCGGCGTGTTCAGCGCTTCGAGGATTTTGCGAATGAGATCGCCGCCCGCCGCGTCGCGGATTTCTTGCAACGGAATCCCGGCCGCGACGGCATCCTTTCCACAGTCGGTGGCGAGCCGCACGGCCTCGGCCAGTCTCTGAACCGGCGGCAACGGGCGGACGTGCTGCGCGAACCAGTGGATCAAAAAGTCGCCTGCCTTGTCACTCATTGAGCCGACTCCGCGACACTTCCCTTGCGAATTACAGCCAGCCCGCATGGTAAAATTCCGCAGCCGGCGTGTCGGAACGAAGGCATGGCCGCTGGCGCAGCCCGTAGGTTGGCTTGAGCGCAGTGAAAACCCATCATGGCGTCAAGGGCATGCGATGAGTTTCGCTGCGCGCAAAACTCGTCCTACGTAGGCTACGTCACGCCGACGCCCTCGGCGCCAGCGGGTCCGGCGTCTGAGCGGCGCGATGTGTCGTGAAAAATACATACAACAAGCAGGCGTCTATCACGACGGTAGCGCCCAAGACGGTGTAAGCCCACGGGCTTGCCAGCATCTGCAGCTCGATCAGCACGCGTGACAAACCGAACGCCACGACCCAAGCATCGAAGCTCATGCAGATCCGACGAAACGTCTCGGCATCGACCCGCCGCATCAGAAAGGCGCCGAGTGGAATGCCGACCAGAACGCTTGGAATGAAGGTCAGCAAGATGTTGGCGCTTTCGGTGATGAACAGGCCCAGCTGATAATACACGATTGCGGTTACGCACGACTCGACTACTCGCACCAGCGCGAGTCCGGCGCGAAACTCGTTTTTGACCAGACCCTGATTGTTGAACAGCACCGCGAGCGGTGGTCCCGAGATGGTCGTGACCGAATAGAGAACGCCCAAAGCCGTGCCGAACGGCAGGCCGATCAGCCAGTTCGAGCGGATTGGCCGTCGCCAACCGGCGGCTTGGATCAGTATGAGGGGTAGGATCACGACGTAGGTGGCGAGCTTGGTCCAATCCGGCTCCAGCAACTTCAGCAAAAAAGCGCCGAAGGCGATGCCGGGCAACAGTCCGATGAGGATCGGAAACACCCGGCGCCATACCGCCGGCACGCCCTTGAGGTTGATGAACAAAACGTAGAAGTTCGACAGGACCTCGATCACCACGACCGCCGGATTGAGGACGCGATTGGTAAAGAACACCAGCGCCAGCGGCACGGTGAGCGACGAAAAGCCATAGCCGATCGCGCCATTGACGAACGCTGCAAATAAAGCGATGCCGGCAAGAACGATCATGGCGGTATCGAGTGGAGGCATCTTGAACTTCCATCACCGACGTGCGCACGCAATGCACAGCATTATAGCTCAGCACCGGGAGCGCAGACGGCAAGACTGCTCAGCCGGTCGCAGCGCGCGGTCTCGCCATAAAACAGCCATCCGCCGAAGAACCCCTCCGCCATGCAGAGCGGCAACGTGCTCAAGATGGTATGTCCGCCAGGCGCAGGCCATCGTGTGGGCACGTAAACTTAGGATAAGATGCGGCTGCTACCGCGGGCAGGCGCGGCATAGAGTCGGCCATGGCGTCCACCTGGAACAAAAGCGCCGGTGCCGCATTTATGCCTCCATCGGCTTTATGGCCCCGATCACGGGAGGCGCTGCTATGTCTTTCTTCCGCAAAGACGCCGATCATCTCATCCCCATCCACCCCGACAATGCCGCCAGCAGCGATTGGATCGTCCTGCTCGAAGCCAACACCATCGTCGGTGCGCCGGGCGGCAAGCTCCGAGTCGCAAGGACGACTCAAGAGCGGAAGATCGTCAACAAGTTCGCCGGGCTTCGGCGCAAGCCGTATCTTGTGATCGACGGCTACGATCCGCGCATTCACACGCTGTATTTCTGTCCGCAATTGTACAAGCACGACGACGACGATCGCCTCGTGCCGCTGGACGGCGACGAGATCGGCCGGCTGGTGGCGAAGGCGCTCGAGCAAAACGTCAAGTCGCGGCTGCCGTGGTACGAGCCGACCGACAAGCTGCCGGGCGAGCCGATCATCAACGGCGACATCGTCCGCGACTTCGATACGCTGGTGGTCGAGAAAACGCCCAAGCGGCCGGTGGCCTTGGTGCGCACCGCGGCGGAGTGACGTTTTCTCTTCGTCATTGCCGGGCTTGACCCGGCAATCCATGCTGCATTGAGGTCGCGTGGATGCGCGGGTCAAGCCCGCGCATGACGAGTTGATCTGAGATTTCTCATCCTGCCGCTTCGCAGCACTTTCGCGCCGGGCGTCCTGCAGGCGGACGATGTTGTCGGCATCCGGTGCGCGCGCTTCGGCCAGCGCTTTGGCGATGGCGCGGCTCAATTCCGACAGCAGGAAAGGTTTGCGCAGCACGGTGAACTCCGCTTCCGCCGTCGTGGCGCTGCTGCTGTAGCCGGTGACCAGCACGATCGGCAGATCCGGCTGGCGCTGCCGCAGCGTCTGAACGAGCGCAAGGCCGTCCATGCTGCCGGCCATCACGATATCGCTGATCACGATCTGAAACGGCACGCGCGCGGCCAGCGCCAGCGCGGCCTCGGCGCTCTCGGCGCTATGCACGCTGTAGCCGAGCTGCTCGACGAGCTGACGCGTCACTTCGGCGACGTCGGGATTGTCCTCGACCAAAAGCGCGGCGCCGCCTTCGACCTCCTGCAACGGCGCGTCGCGCGCCACCGCCGCCTGCCCGTCCAGGGCACGCGGCAAATAGAGCGTCACCGATGTACCGCGGCCGAGTTCGCTTCTGATGGTGACAGTGCCGCCGGACTGATGAGCAAAGCCATAGACCTGCGACAGGCCGAGACCGGTGCCTTTGCTCGTGTCCTTGGTGGTGAAAAACGGATCGAACACCCGCGGCAGAATGTCGGGGGCGATGCCGCGGCCGCTATCGGCGACCGTGAGCGCGACGAAGTCGCCCTCGAGCCGCGCCGGCGTGTCGAGTGTGCGCAGCTGCACGTTCTCCGCCGACAGGGTGATCATGCCGCCTTGCGGCATGGCATCGCGGGCATTGAGCGCGAGATTGACCAGCGCCAACTCGAACTCGCTCAAATCGACATTGACCGGCCAGGTGTCGGAGGCGACGTCGCTGATCAGCGTCACCGCGGCGCCGACCGATGACGCCAGCATGGCGCGGAGCACTTCGATGCGCTCGGCGACCGACGTGGTGGTCGGATGCACCGTTTGCCGGCGCGCGAAGGTCAGGAGCTGCCGGGTCAGGGTCGAGCCGCGCTTGGCGGCAAGCTCGATCGCCTCGACGGCGCGCAGGCCCTTGGGATCGTCGGCGACGAGCTTCTTCAACGACTGCACGTGACCGCCGACAATCATCAAAAGGTTGTTGAAGTCGTGGGCGACGCCGCCAGTCAATTGTCCGAGCGCTTCCATCTTTTGCGCTTGCGCGCGCTGCGCCTGTGCCGCCTGCAACGCCAGCTGCGTCTCGCGGCGCTCGGTGATATCGCGCGTGATCTTGGCAAAGCCGATCAGATTGCCGTCGTCGTCGGTGAGCCGGTCGAGCACGGCATTGGCCCAGAACAGCGTGCCGTCCTTGCGCACGCGCCAGCCCTCGGCTTCGTAGCGGCCTTCCTGCGCGGCGGTCTGCAGCGCGCGTGCCGGCACACCGGCGGCGCGGTCGCGCTCGGTATAAAACCGCGAAAAATGCTGACCGATGATCTCCTCGGCCTTATAGCCCTTGATGCGCTCGGCGCCCGAATTCCAGTTGACCACGAGACCGTTGGGATCGAGCATGAACAGCGCGTAATCGGTGACGCCGGCGATCAGCGTGCGGAATTGGCGCGCGGTCTCGTGCAAGTGCTGCTGCGCCACCTGCCGCTCGGTGATGTCGCGCGTGACCTTGGCAAACCCGATCAGCTCGCCGTTCTCGTGGATGGCGTCGACCTCGACCAGCGCCCAGAAGCGGCCGCCGTCCTTGCGCACGCGCCAGCCCTCGCCTTCGAAATGTCCGTCGCGCGTGGCCGTCTGCAGCACCCGCGCCGGCAAGCCCGCGGCGCGGTCCTCGGGCGTGTAGAACTTGGAAAAATGCTGGCCGATGATCTCGTCGGCCGTATAGCCTTTGAGCCGTTCGGCGCCGGCATTCCAACTGACGATCACGCCGCTCGGGTCGAGCATGTAGATGGCGTAATCCTTGACCGCCTGGACCAGCATGCGAAAGCGGCGCTCGCTGTCGTACAGCGCGTCCTGCGCCTGGCGGCGCTCGGTGATGTCGCGGGTGACAACGGCAAAGCCAATGGCGCGGCCATTGTGGGCGCGCACCGGCTGCACCGACGTGGTGACCCAGAACCGGGTGCCGTCCTTGCGGACCCGCCAAGCCTCGTGCTCGGCGCGGCCGGTCAGCCGCGCCCGCGTCAGGAGCTGCCCGGGAAAATCGGCGGCCCTGTCTTCGGGCCTGAAAAACAAAGAAAAGTGCTGACCGATGACCTCGCCGGCGCGGTAGAGATAGACCTTTTCGGCGCCCAGATTCCAGGAGCGGATAACGCCTTCGGCGTCGACCAGATAGACGGCGTAGTCGGTCAGGGCATCGAGCAGGAGTTCAAGCCGACGGGCGTCGGGCAACTCCTGGATGGAACCGGAAAAACGGAGTTCCATAAACGTCCCTAATAGCCCTTCACGCAACTCAATGCCTTCATACTAGGGGTCGGGTCTGATAAAGGGAAGCGGTGTAGGGCACTTCGAAGCAGGCCGGCCCGGAGCGGCTGCGCCTATCGGGGGATGAGAACCGGTACCATGATGCCCCTGTCGCGGGTCCGCAGTTCTGCGGCTTTCATCACATCGTTGCCGAACGGCAATTTTCTGCGTCTTGTCGCGTCCGACGATCCCGACGATGGCAGCCAGCCAAAGGACAGTCCTTCGGATCGCCACGCCATGGCCCGTGACGATCTGCCGTACAAGATCGAACTTTGGAATGAACCCGGTTCGGCCGTCGAACAACTCATTGCCGTCACCGCAAACGCCAGCATCGGCTATGCGGCCTATTACGCGGCCACCCGCGAATATCCGGACCGCCACATCACGTTGCGCCATAAAAACAGTGTCGTGGCGCGCTGGCGCGGCCCCCGGCACTGACTGTCGTCCCCGACGCGGTGAGGACCGCGATGAACGAGCGAACCACCAAGATCGCGCGGCTCAACACCGCCGCACCGAACGACAAGCTGCCCTATCGGATCGAGCTCGCCGCCGACGGCGAGCGTGCGCCCGAGCGCGTGCTGGCGATGGCGCTCGACGCCAATCTGGCGCGCGCGATTTTTCAGGCGGCGCAAAAGGAATACCCGCAGCGGCGCATCGTGCTGCGCCGCGGCAGCCGCACGCTCGCCGATACGGCGGCGGAGTAGCTCACAGCGAGTGCCGCTTATTTGTTTTCCTCATCCTTCGAGGCTCGGCGCTTTGCGCCGAGCACCTCAGGGTGGGGACCATAGGATGATTACTGCACCGGGCCGCCGAGCGAGGCCCGCTCCAGCGCCGATTGCAGATCGCGCTTGGCCGGACGGCGCGAAGCGAGCAGCCGGCGAATGCGGTCGTGAACGTTTTGCGGATCGTAAGGCTTCGGAACGTTATTCTGTTGGTCGCAGAGATCGGACGCCGCCTGCACGGCGCGGCCGACGCTGCCGGCGAGAATCACGTCCGTGCCGGGCCGGTTCGATCGCACCCACTGCGACAGCGCAAAGCCGTCCATGCTGCCGGGCATCTCGACATCCGTGAACACCACGTCGATCTCGATTTCCGACTTGCGCAGCACCAGCAGGGCCTCATCGGCGTGCGCGGCCTCGATGACCCGATAGCCGCAATCGCGCAGATATTGCGCGATCACCAGCCGGATCAGCACTTCGTCTTCGACGACCAGAACTGTGCCTGCGAGTTCGGCGAGTTCAGCGTCATTGTCCACCATGCTGCGCCTCCTTGAGAAATGATTTGACGCGCTCGACGAGCGCACTGAGAGCGTATGGCTTGGTGAAAAACGCATCGGCGAGGTTCGTAGCCTCGTCACCGGCCTGCTGGCTCGAAGCCACGATCAGCTTCAGGCCGGGACGCGCCACGCGCGCCGCGCGCGCCAGCGCCAGGCCGTCCAATTCGCTCGCCATGCGGATGTCGGTGACCAGGAGCTGAATCGGCAGCGCGCTTTGCAGCACGCTCAGCGCCTCGTCGCCGCTCGATGCTTCGATGACGGTGAGGCCCTCGGACCGCAACGCATCGGCGATCATCAGACGAATCAACACTTCGTCTTCGGCCACCAACACGGTTGCCTGATCCTGCTCGAGGTCCACCTTGCACGCCACGTCGAAGTTCACCATGCACCGCCTTCCATCCGGGCCGCTGCCACCATGCGCAACACTGATGCGGGGATGGCCGCCAGCGCCCCATCAGCTCTGGCGATAGTCCCGCGTAAGCTGCGGGACTAGTCGATAACAGCGCCCCTCAGTCAAGGTTCCGCGCCGGGGCGGCACAAATCCTGCAGGCGCTGCCGTATGTTAGCGACCGGACTGAAGGCGCTTTATCGTGGCGCTGGATGTGCCGGAAATGCGTTGCCGGCGTGCTTTCCCGGCGGGTGTCCCGCATAATGGCTGGATGACTCTCGACCTGCGCATTGTGGCAATCGCCACCACCGGCTTCTGCGCTTTCGTCAATCTCTACTCGGTGCAGGCGCTCTTGCCGGCGCTGGCCAAGGATTTTGGCGTCGGCGCCGGCGAAGTTTCCTGGCTGATGACCGCGGGCACCGCCGCCATCGCGCTCACCGCACCGTTCACCGGCGTGGTCGCCGACGTGATCGGGCGCAAGCGCCTGATTGCCGCGGCGATGTTTGCCATCGTGGTGCCGACGCTGTTGATGACGCTGGTGCAGAGCGTGCCGGCGTTCGCATTTTGGCGCTTCGTGCAAGGGCTGCTGCTGCCGCCGATCTTCACCGTCGCGGTCGCCTATATCGGCGACGAGTGGCCGGCCGCCGACGTGCCGCGCGTTGCCGGCATCTACATCTCCGGCTCGAGCCTCGGCGGCTTTTCCGGCCGCTTCATCCCCGGCGTGCTGACCGATCTGGTCGGCTGGCGGCTCGCCTTCGCCGTGGTGGCGCTGCTCACGCTTGCCGCAGCGATCATCGTTGCCTTGACGCTGCCGCGCGAGCGGCGCTTCGTGCGCTCCGGCGGGCTCACGGCATCGCTCGCCCAAATGCTGCATCACCTGCGCGAGCCGCAGCTTCTCGCCACTTACGCCATCGGCTTCGGCGTGTTGTTCAACTTCATCGCCACGTTCACGTATGTGAGCTTCCATCTGGCGGCACCGCCCTATGGGTTCTCGCCGACCCTCCTCGGCGCGCTGTTTTTCACGTACCTGGTGTCGAGCCCGATCGTGCCGTGGGTCGGCCGCGCCATCGTGCTGTTCGGCCGGCGGCCGTTCGTGCTCGGCGTCATCGCGCTGTGGATGGTCGGCGTGCTGCTCCTGCTGGCACCGCCGGTCGCCGCCATCATGGCCGGGCTGACCTTGTGCGCGGTGTGCGGCATGATCTGCCAGGCGGTGTCGACCGGCTACGTCGCGACCACGGCCAAGGAAGGCCGCTCGTCGGCGGTCGGGCTCTATGCCACGAGCTATTACGTGGGCGGCAGCGCCGGCGCTTTCCTGACCGGCCTCGCCTGGACTTATGCCGGCTGGAACGGCTGTGTCGCCGTGATCTTGGCGATGCAGGTGATCATCGCCGGCCTTGTTGCGGTCATGTGGGGAAGGTGAACAGAATGCGTGGAGGGGAAGTCATGGTGTCGGAGCAGCAATTCAAATTCTTGCGGTCGATCGATACGCCGACCGTGTGCAATCTGATCGAGATCGTGGCGCCGGAGCGCCGCGGCGCCGGCTACACCGCCGTGCACCTGCACTGCCCGTTTCCCGACCTGCCGCCGATGGTCGGCTTTGCCAAGACCGTCACCATCCGCGCCCGCGACAAGGTCGGCGGGCCGAGCTACATGCAAAAGCGCATGGACTATCTGGATTACGTCGCCGCGGCGCCGCAGCCGGGCGTGGTGGTGATCCAGGATCTCGACGAGCCGCCGGGCTACGGCGCGTTCTGGGGCGAGGTGCAGACCAACGTGCACAAGGCGCTCGGCTGCCTCGGCACCGTCACCAACGGCTCGGTCCGCGACATTTCCGCGGTGGCCGAAGGCTTTCAGATGCTGGCCGGCTCGTTCGCGCCGTCGCACGCTTACGTGCACGTGGTCGAATTCGGCCTGCCGGTGACGATCCACGGCATGGCGGCGCAGAGCGGCGATCTCATCCACGCCGACCGCCACGGTGCCGTCGTGGTGCCGGCCGACAAGATCGACGCCATGCAGGCCGCGCTCGACGGCCTGATGCAGCAGGAAGCCCGCATCATCGCCGCCGCCAAATCCGGCCAGGGCGTCGAAGCCATCAAGGCCGCATTTCGGGGGTGACGCGGCACCGGTCAGCGCTCGGATGCCAGTGCGGCGCGAAGCCTGCGGCGAGCGCGCCGAGAATGGCCGGCGGTGTCAGCACGTCCACGGTAGTGTGGCGCGGACGCTTGCGGCGCGCGTCATAGCCGGCCGGCGTCCAATGCAGCAGAGCGCTGTCGCGCACCGCGAATGCCTCGCCGTCGAGCGCAATGAAGGCGCCGTCCGGCAGAGACTCGACGTCGCGCCGATGCATCCGCTTGGCGCGGCCGGCGAGGCGCTCGTCGTGCAGCACGGCATCCATGCCAGGAGCCGTCGGCCGCGCGCGCAGCCGGTGCGCGCTTCGCCATGCTTCCGCAAAGCGCAGCGCGTCAGGACGGCGGCACTCGAAGCACGGCCGATGCCCGGCGGCGAGCGCGGTCGGCTCGTCGAGAAAGAACAGCTCGGTATAGAAGCGGCCCCACACGTCGCGCTGCCGGCCCTTGAAATCGCACACGCAGCAAATCCATTGCCGCGACGCCCAGCGCCGCGCGGTCAGCGTCTTGCCATCGGTATGAAACCGCCCTCCCCGATTGCCCATGAACAAGCCGCGCGCCGGCACCGCGACCAACTCGCCGAACGGATTGACGCGGTTTTGCAGCGGCATTTGCTTGTTTACCTCGTCCTGAGGTGGCCGCGAAGCGGCCCTCGAAGGACGAGGCCGAGGCGCGGTGGCCACGCCCTTCGAGGCTCGGCGCGTTGCGCCGAGCACCTCAGGGTGAGGAGCATTTGTTTACTGCGCCGGCACCGTGCTCGGGTTCTTCTGGTCCGCCACCATGAAGACCAAAATCTTCGCCGGCTTATCGCTGCTCGGGTTGCGCGAGGTCGAGTGCAGCGCCCCGGGCGGTTCGTAGAACACGTCGCCGGCTTTGAGGAGGCGCGGCGCCTCGCCGTTGATGGCGAACTCGTAAGTGCCCTCGATCACGTAGCCGAAGGTGTGGTGACCGGGATGCCGATGCGGCGGGCTTGTGGCGCCGGGCGCGCGGTCAAGGAGCGTGATGCGCACCTCGCGTCCGGGCAGGTCCGCTAACGGCTGGGTGAGCAGCTGATTCGGCCGCGCCGGCGCCGGCTGCGCTTGCGAGCGTGCGAGATTGACGCTGACGACGGCGGACACGACGGCGGCTACAGTCGCGACCGCGATATACGATGCTGTCGAACCTCTCCCCATGGCCTTGCTCCGCGTTATTTGCCGGCACGATCCGCTTGCCGGGACTCTGAAGCTGACGATGCCGGGATTCCGCAAATGAGGTCCAGGCAGGATCAGAGCCTGCGTCGCCAATGCAGACGGCCGCCGGCTTTAGGCCGCCGTTTGATCGCGCGGGTTGCCGCCCCTGGCCCGAATTTCGGCGCGCTCGGCGAGCTTGTCGTAATCGCTGGCGAGGCCGAGCAGGATCGCTTTGGTTTCGGCGTGCTTCATGCCTTCGGCAATCGAGCGCATTTCCTCGGCGCGCTGACGCCAGTGGTCGGGATCGTCATAGTACGATTTGGTCGGCATGGCGGTACTCCTCATGCCGTGACTGGTGGGGGCACAACTGTCTCTCGGTCACCGGCGCCGCCCCAGGCACAACCGTTTGCCGGTGATGCTTGACTGTACACCGGCTTACGACAGCCCACAACGCAAATTAGAAAAATCGATTCGCAAACGGTCTGCGACAGATACGGATTGCGATGCGTCGAAATTGCATCGGGAAAAGCCGCCAGCCCATTGGTTGCCGCCGGCGGCTTTCCTCTGGCGCCTCATTCATGTCGCCGGCCCCCGGCAGGCGGTGTTTGCCGTGACGAGCCCGGCTGCCGTGTCATGGCGCTTGCCGACCTCAGCTCCGTCAACGTTGCCAATCAGACTTTAGTCAAACAATTCGTGATCGCGCTTTTCACGAAACGGACAAGAACTTTTAGGACAATCGCAATCGGCTCTTCTGGAAGACAAATCGCACTCTCAGCCCCGGTCCATGCCCCCTGCTGGTCGGGGCTTTTTTTGAAGCGCGGCCTACCAAACCGCGCGCTTGGGCGCCGGCGCCGCGGCTGGCTTTTTCGGCGTGCTCATTTACCGGTGCGCGCCGCGCCACAATCCGGCGAACGGATTTTCTTCCCGGCTTTGCGAGCTCCCCGTCTGAAACGGAACCTCGCTCAAGGCCATCCAGTCGGCGGCAAGCTTCAGCCACTTCGCTCGGTCACGCGCATCGGAGATCGCCTCCGCCTTTCGTCTGCATGCTTCCGCGCGCTCCCGATATAATTCACGATTGGCCATAGGCACTCACTCCACGTCGCGCTCCTAGCACAAAGCATGCGACCGACCGCCGTCTGCGTCGAAATATCCCGTCCCGCTGTGGACAACGCGCATCGGAATCCGAATCACTTCGATTGCGAGTCGTTGAGAGGCATGGCGCGATTCACTGAAGGCGCGAAGGCCGGTGTTGCCGGTGCCGGCACGCTCCTTCGTAAGTTCCGCTGCCTTGATGCGCCGTTCGGGGGATAGATGAAATCGGTAAAAATACCGAGGCGCTCGGGTGGCCGCCCGACGAACCTGATAAAATTTTGGCGACGTGTTTTGCGAGCAACGTCACGGCGCCCTCACGCAACCCTGAGGGCCTACCCGAAAGCAGCGGCGAGGGACCGCAGAGCGACGCGCGCTAGCTGAGCGCCATCAGAAGACGTCGCCGGCAACGCGTGTCACCGTATCGCATTCCTGGTCGGGCCGAGGACCACGACGAGCGCACCGACCGGAACCCGATTGTAGAGGTCAATCGCGTCCTCATTGGTCATGCGAATGCAGCCGGATGAGATCGCTTGGCCGATATATTCGGGCTGGTTGGTGCCATGGATACGGTACTGCGTGTCCTTGCCGGCCGAATAAAGGTACAGCGCGCGTGCCCCCATCGGATTACGTGGTCCGCCCGGAACACGGGCGGGAAACGGGCCGAGCCGCGCCTGTTCGCCGGCGGTGGGGGTCCATGCCGGCCATTCTTCCTTACGGCCGACCTTGGCGATGCCGCTCCAGGCCTGCGCTTCTTCGCCCACAGTGATGCCATAGCGGACCGCTTTGCCTTTCGGCAGCACGTAATAAAGAAACTTGTTGTCGGTATCGACGAGGATCGTGCCGCGGGTCTCGCTGCGCTGATAATCGACGATCTGCCGGCGGTAGCGCTCAGGAATGTCGGCCTGCGCGTAGGGAAGATGGACCATCAATTGTTTGTCGCGTGACGACCAACCCGCCCGCGACGCCGGCGCAAGCGTCCCCTGCGCGCACCCCCCGATGGCCAGGGCCAACATCATGAATGCAACAGGCGGCGCGCCGCATACCTTGCAAGCAGCGCGCTGCCGTAACGCCCCAAGCTTCATGGCATACCCCCGCCCGCCAACGAGCGAGGAGAAACGCTGTGCGGTTCGATCCGTGAATGGAATCCGGAGAACTACTTAGCTTCTCCGTAACCGACCGGTGAAACTCGATTTAATTTCGTCGATATGGCTTCCGAGCAACAGTCATCCTTGCGAATTGCAGTTGCCGGAATTGCGTGCACGCAAGCTACGTCGACGCCGTCAATCCGGGGCTGGATGGATCAGCTCCGGTTGTCCTCATTCAAAGCACCGGGCAGCCGCGCAGCTGAATACTGAAGGCCTCCCAGGTTTCCCCAATAGCCAAATCAAGCTTTTTTTGATTCTTGATCGAAAGCTTGTGGAGGGACGGTGTGTCGCGGGGGCGTTTGTCGACTGCGTCCGCGCAACGCCACTTGCTACAGAGGCCGTGTATCGAGTGGCGGCTTGGAACTGGCGGTCCTCTTTGCGGGAGGTGGCGTTGCGCGACAGTTTCCATTCTGAAACGCCCGTCATGACGGGCATGGTCTTTCGTCACGCCGAATTCTCGGAGGCGGAAATCGAAGCCGTTCGGCTCTTGGTAGGTCGCCCCATTGCCGCGGTCGAACGCGAACTGATTTGCGAAACGCTGCTGCAACGCGGCGGAAACCGGACGCATTCCGCCACCGTCCTCGGCATCTCGATCCGGGCGTTGCGCAACAAGATTCGGGCGTACAGAACCCGCGGCCGCGGCGTCCCTGAGCCGAATCTCTATGTTTGACCGGCTTCTGCGGCCGGCGCGGGCGTCTCGATCAATGCCGCACGCGCGAGCCTGTCATGTCTGAATAAGCTGTTCGCGTATGGCGTAGCGGACGACTTCCGCGACCGAATGCAGATGAAGCTTGCGCATCCCCGCAGCGCGATGCGTCTCGACGGTCCTGACGCTGACGCCGAGCATCTGCGCGATCTCGCGGCTGCGGCGGCCTTGCGCGATCAGCCGCAGAATCTCCCGCTCGCGGGCAGTGAGGTCCGATCGATGGTTGCCGGCGCGCAGCAGTTTTTCGGCGACCGAGCGCGTATAATATCCCTGGTGCTCGGCCAGCGCCTCGATGGCCTCGATGATCTGCTCGTCCGATGCCGATTTCAGGAGGTAGCCGCCGGCCCCGGCGCGCAGGCATTCGCGCATGATATCTTCGTTGTTTTCGGCGGTGAAAATCAGAATTTCGGTATTCGGCACCGCCTTGCGAATTTGTCGCGTTGCTTCAATGCCGTTGATGCCTGGCATGTTGACGTTCATGATTGCAACGTCGGGCTTGGTTTCAATTACCAGCCTGACCGCGTCAACGCCGTTGTCCGCTTCGCCGCAAACGAAGAAATCTCTGCGCGCTCGCAGCAGAGTGCGCAAGCCGCCTCGTATCAGAACATGATGGTCCGCCAGAAAAATGCGCACCAATTTACCGAGGCGATGAGACGCCCCCGCCCCCGTTGCCAACGAATCGACACCCATGCCCCATTTAGGTTTTCATGCGGGCAATTTTGCGGCTGAGACATTCACTGATCGTTGAGTGGATAACCGTCTCCCAATTCGACTGTCGCCAAGTTTTCGCTCTCGATTGTCCTTTGGGATAGTTGCGGGTATGCCCTCTCCATCAATGGCTTAGGCTTGCCGGTCGCACGTGAGTCCGAGAGCAATTATCCTTTGGGATAGTTTCCGTCTCGGTGCGATATCCGACACGCCAAGAAGCGCAACGCGACAGGGCGGCTCCACCAAACCGCGTCGAGCGCGCCGGTGCGTTTGGATCTGGTGCGGTTCCCGTCGGAAATTTTTTGCTGCTTGTTTCTTATGACTCAGACGGTCTTGTTTATGAGTCAGCTCCACAAATTTATGAAAAGTAACACTGCCACCGCTTTTAAATGGCCTTGGGCGCAGGCCGCGCATTCAGCCGGCCCGCGCCTCACATCATCGTCTTCGCGACAAAGGCGAATCACATGCGGCGGCAGCTCTTCGCCAGCGGCCGTCCTTCGCGCATGAGCATGCGGCATCGGTGGGTCGGCACAAAAGCCACAATGTGCCGCCTGGAATGCGCGTTGGTCCGCGTGCGCTCGCGACCGGCAACGTGTTTGGAACCCGGCTGATTTTGGTATCCCTGCTGATTGCCTATGACCTTCTGCGTGTTGGCCGCGCTACCGGTTTTTGGAGCGGTTTGATGCGTTCCACTGCCGCCGCTTGCAGCCGCGTTGTTCTCAGGGTTGCCCTGCTGGGCGACTGCGAACGAAGAGGCAGCGAATGCGATCCCGACAGCAAGGCCGAGCGTTTTCATAGTGATCATCTGGTGGACTCCTATCCAACCCCGACGCCGCGACAACGCCGGCGCAACAGCCGGGTTTCCCAACTCAGGTTCGTTTAATTCGATGGACTCGATGGACTCTCGGCCAAGTCGCGCCGCGGAATGAAGATGAGGCGCGTCCCGCATCGCGGGGCGCGCCTCAGGCGTGGCCTTTGCGACTTATGCCATTGGCGCAGTCGGTCGCGAGCCGATGCGATCGCGCCGGCCGCGGCCGTTACGCATTATCGCTGCCAAAACAGGATGCGGTCACTCAGTAGCGGCAGTTCTTCGCGTGCTGCCAGCCATGACGATGGAGCATGTGGCATTTATGAGCCGCCGGCTGATAGGCCATGAGCCGTCCCGAACGAACGTGACGCGATGAGAGTTGTCTGTAACCCTGCTGATTGCGAAGAACCTTTTGGGTGTTGGCCGCGCTGCCGGTTTTTTGGGCGGTTTGATGCGTTCCACTGCCGCCGCTTGCAGCCGCGTTGATATTGGTCTGCTGGGCAACTGCGAACGAGGAGGCAGCGAACGCGATTCCGACTGCGAGGCCTAGAGTTTTCATACTGATCATTTGGCGTGCTCCATGGGTGCTGCTGGGCCCCCCGGGGCAATAACGCCAGCGCAACAGCACGGTTTCCACCTCACGTCGGCAAGTTCGATGAACGCCCGTTCAGCCTGCGGCCGGCACTCGCGAGTGTCGGCCAAAGGACACACGGGCCGGCAAGCAGCGCAGATGCCCCAAGCGGCACACGCCTTCGCCGGCAACGCCGGCGAAACATTTGCGTGACAGGCGCGACGGCCAATGCCGTCGCGCTCATCGAAATTGCGTCGATCGGGCTCCAGCCCAGTCCGCGTCCTAGTTCTTGACGAACTTGCGCAGCGCCATTTTGCCAGCGGCGGTGAAGCCGGCAAAGACGTTGCCCTGATCGTCGACGCCAAGCTCCTCGGCGGAGCCGACCGCCGCATCGGTCAGCGGAATGAACGCGGTGACCTTGCCGTCCTTGACGCTGCCGATGCGGATGCCCTGCTCGAAGCCCGGATTGGTCTTGGCATCGGATTGCGAGTCGGCAACGTAGAGGATGTCGTTCTTGTCGATGAAGACGCTGCTCGGCCGGCCGAACTGGCGCCACTCCGCGGCGAGGTTGCCGTCGGCATCGAAAACCTGGATGCGGCTGTTCGAGCGGTCGGCCACGTAGAGGCGGCCGGCGGAATCGAGCGCCAGGCTGTGCGGCACGTCGAACTCGCCGGGTTCGGAGCCGTGCTGGCCCCACGCCTTGATGAATTTGCCGTCCTTGCCGAGCTTGACGATGCGGTCGTTGGTGGTGTGGCCCGCCATCACGCCATGGCCGTCGGCGACATAAATATCGCCGTTGCGTGCGGTGATGACGTCGGACGGCGTATCGAACATGTCCGGCGCCTTGCCGGCGACGCCCGGCTTGCCGAGCGTCATCAGCACCTTGCCGTCGGCGGCGAACTTGATGACGGTGTGGCCTTTGCCGTCGCCGGCCTTGCCGTCCGTCACCCAGACGTTGCCGTCATGATCGACATAAAAACCATGCGGCCAGTTGACCGCGCCGGCGCCGAAATTCGCCAGCACCTTGCCGGCGGCGTCGAGTTTCATGATCGGCGCCAGGTTCGAACCGACGCAGGTATCGCCGCCGCAGCGTTCGAACACCCATAAGGTCTTGCCGTCGCTGTGGTCGATTTCGACGCCGATCGGCGCGCCGAGCTTGCGGCCCGCGGGCATCTGAACCTGGAAGTCCGCCACATGGTATGGATTGGGCGCGGCATTCGGACCGGAGCCTTGCGCCAGCAGCGCTTTCCCGCCGATTGCGAGCGCTGCCGTTGCGGCAAGGCCAAGCGTACATACGATCGTGCGCAGCGATTGCATGGCATTCCCTCCAGTTGTCGATTGTTTGTATTTTGTGCGGCCGACGATTGCGGCCATTGATCACAATCTTAGATCGTCGGCAGCCGCCCGGCAATCCGCCGTGGCTCGCGGGCGAGCGAAGGTGGTTCGCGGAGCATGGCAGATCAGAGACCGCCGCCTCGACAAAAACACGTCCGCGAAGCGATTATTCCGGCTTGATGCCGGCAAACTTGACCACCTTGGCCCACTTCTCGGTTTCGGCAGCGATGAACTTGCCGAAATCCGCGGACGAACCGGGGAACTCGACGCCGCCCAGTTCGTGCAGCCGCGCCTTGAATTTCTCGTCGGCGAGTCCGGCATTGATCTCGCGATTGAGCTTGTCGACCACGTCGGCCGGCGTGGCCTTCGGCGCGCCGATGCCGAACCAGGCGGTCGCCTCATAGCCGGGCAGAAAGTCGGCCACGGGCGGCGTATCGGGCAGCACCGCCTGGCGCGTCGCGCTCGTCACCGCCAGCGCGTTGAGCTTGCCGGACTTGAGGAATTGCAGCGACGACGGCAGCGGATTGAACGTCACCTGCACCTGGCCGCTGAGCAGATCGGGAAACTGGCTCGAGCGATAGTGCACCGGCACGAGGTCGACGTCGGCCATCATCTTGAACAATTCGCCGGCGACGTGGTTGATGCTGCCGATGCCCGGCGTCGACATGTTGATCTTGCCGGGATTCGCCTTGGCGTAGGCGATGAATTGCGGGATCGTCTTGGCCGGCACCGACGGATGCGTCATGACCACCGCCGGCACGCGAATGATGGCGCCCACCGGAGCGATATCGCGGATGAAGTTGAAATTGAGATTATTGTACACCGTGGCGTTGATGGCGTTGGTCTGCGTCACCCACAACAGCGTGTAGCCGTCGGCCGCTGCATGCACCACCGCGTCGGCGGCGATGTTGGTGCCGGCGCCGGTCCGGTTTTCGACGAGGAATTGCTGGTTGAGCCGTTCCGACAGCCACTGCGCGATCAGGCGGGCCGTGATGTCCGACGAGGTGCCGGCCGGAAAGCCGACGACGATGCGCACCGGCCGCGACGGATAGGATTGCGCGAACGCCGCGCGCGGCAGCACTGCTGCGCCGGCTGTTGTGGCCGCCATTGCCAAAAACCGTCTGCGCCGAAGCTGCATCGTTCGCTCCTGTCCCATTCATTGGCGAGCTTAGCAGAGTTCGTCAGCGCCGGCGCCCACAAAGCGCCCTTGATCGCCGCGCACAGCGCGATAGGCTCGCGGCACACGGCAGAGGGGAGCCAATAAAAATGGCCGGAAAGAAAATCGCCATTGTCGGTGCAGGCGCGGTCGGCGGCTATACGGGCGCCCATATGGTGGCGGCCGGCGAGGACGTGACCTTCATCGATCCGTGGCCGGCCCATGTCGAGCACATGCGCGCCCACGGGCTTCGCGTCACGCACGCGATGAAGGAGCCGGAATTCTGCGTGAAGGTGCGCGCGCTGCACGTCACCGACGCGCAGATGCTGGCCAAGGAGAAGCCGGTCGACATCGCGTTCGTCTGCATGAAATCGTACGACACCGCCTGGGCGGCCATGCTGATCGCGCAGTATCTGGCGCCCGACGGTTACATGGTGTCGCTGCAGAACTGCATGAACGAGGCGGCGATCGCCGGCGTGGTCGGCTGGGGCAAGACGCTTGGCTGTATCGCCAGTTCGATTACCGTCAACCTGCCGGAGCCCGGCCACGTCCACCGCGGCGCCGCCAAGCACGGCGCGGGCCACACGGTATTTCGCGCCGGCGAGGTGCACGGCCGCGTCACGCCGCGCGCCGAGGAGATCTGCCGCCTCGTCGCCTACGCCGACAGCGCCAAAGTGACCAACAATCTGTGGGGCGAGCGCTGGTCGAAGCTCGTCACCAACGCGATGCAGAACGGGCTCTCCGCCTGCACCGGGCTTGGCGGCGGCGACATGCTCAAGAACGAGCCGATCCGCCGCTTTTCGGTGCGGCTCGGGAGCGAAGCGATCCGCGTCGGCCAGGCGCTCGGCTACGCGCTCGAGGACATTCTGCACATCGAGCCGGAAACGATCGCGCGCGCCGGCGAAGGCGACGACGCGGCGATGCGTGCCTGCGACGAGCAGCGCTTCAAGGATGCCGGCCGCACCGCCGCCGGGCAGCGCCCGTCGATGGGCCAGGACATGGAAAAGGGCCGCCGCACCGAGATCGAGTTTTTGAACGGTCTTGTGGTGCGCGAAGGCGAGAAACTCGGACTCGCCTGCCGCGCCAATGCGGCGCTCACCGACCTGGTCAAGCGCGTGGAAAAAGGCGAGCTGAAAGCCGATCCGCGCCACATCACCGAGCTGCGGCTGAATTGACCAAAGAATACCCTAAATCAACCTGAACCTATGCGGCGGCGGCGGCAGGCGCGGCAGAGCTTCCGGCAATGCGCAGGCACGCACCAGGACAATCAATGACCGGAAAACGATTTACTAATCGCATCCAGCCGATGCATGGTGCCTTGTGGAACCGACCGATCATGAGCGTCGCGGATACTCTCCCCGTCGCACGGCACGACGTCCTGAAAAGCCCGGCCGCTGTCGTCAAATCTTAACCGCTTACAAAATTCTCTGTCGCTCTCGGCAATCGTGCCGGTCGGAACCGATTCCGACGCAGAACCCGTCACTGTGATCGACGATCTATCTGAGAAAAGCGTAGACGAAAAACCTGCCAGCACCGCTGCACCGGCGATGGCGCCGAGTGACACGATAGCGATCCATGACCATCTGGCTCGTTGGCCACGGCTTGTCGCTTGCGCACGACCAGGTTTCGTATGCGAGGGAACCACGGCGTCTTCCTCAATGCGGGCGGATTGCTTCGGCTGGCATCGTGCAGAGCGGCTGCTTGGCTTTGCGGCAAATTCCGCGCCACAAGCTCGTCACATCGGTGAGCTGCGTTTCCGCGAGGTCATAAATGCTGGCGCTGTTGCGCGCCCGCAGGGCGACTGCGAGCTTAGCCAGGAGCAACGCGCGCGCGTTCGCGGGCAACTCCTCGAACTTGATGATCGCACCGGCCATAACGAGCCCCTGCGGTGTCAACGAACGACAGTACAAATGACGCCGGCAGGTCGACTTGAACGCTCAATAGGCGCTCTTGGTCGGGAGAAAAGCAGCTCTTCCTGTCGGAGCCGGACACCCCGCAATCGGCAGATAGCTAAACCGGGGTATCGCCAATCGCCGCGTGTAGAAATATGACAACAAAATAAAAGAAGGGTAAAAATTGAAAGACTTTTGACGAGAATCCAGGAATTGCAGGTGATTCATTCTCCAATTGAACTACTCGGACCTCTCGCCTGCGGATTCGTTTGCGGCCAGTCATTTAGTCGATCGAGATTCCAAGCTTTTGCACCAGCGGATTCCAGCGCTCGACGTCCTCGGCCATGAACAGGTCGAACCGGTCGGGGTCCGGTCGGGCAGCGGCTCGATCGCGGCATGCGCGAAGGCGAGAAAGTCGGACTCCCCTGCCGGGCCGATGCGGTGCTCACCCATCCCGTCAAGCGGGTGGAAGAAGGCGAGCTGAAAGTCGATCCCGCCACATCACCGAGCTGCGGCTGAATTGAAGCGGCGGCGAAAACCCGGCTTCCGAATTCAACTGAACCTATGCGGCGGCAGCGGGCGCCGCAGAGCCCTCGGCAACGCGCGTAAAGGCCCGGAGCAGTGCGGCTTCGAGCTTGCCGTTCATATCCTGTAAAATGCCAAATGCCTGCGTCGGCGCCATCGGTTGTTTGTAGGGACGCCGTTCGATCAGCGCAGCATAGATGTCGCAAATCGTTATCAGCCGCACCAGATCGCCGATCTGCGCGCCGGAGAGGCCGTCCGGGTAGCCGCTGCCGTCGAGCAGCTCATGGTGATGACGGACGACATCGAGGATGTCGGGCTCATAGCCGCCTTGCTCGGACAACAGTTCGTAGCCGATCCCCGGATGCGTGCGCATGACGGTGAGTTCTTCCGGGTCCAGCCGGCCTGGTTTATTCAAGATCGCCAGCGGAATTTTCGCCTTGCCGAGATCGTGCAGCAGGGCGCCGCGGGTGAGCCGCTCCTGATCTTTGGTCGAAAGGCCCAGGCTTCTGGCAAACTCGGCGGCCAAGCCGGTGACCAGCATGCAGTGCTGATACGTCACGTTATCGTAGGTCCAGACGATCTCGAGCCAGCGCCGTATTCCACCGTCGGCAATCGTTTCGAGGACCGAGCCGGTGGCGTTGTCGACCTCGGCGCGGGTGAACGCGTTGCCATACGTCGCGGCGTCAAAAATGCCATGAAACTCCACCCGCGCCTGTTCCACCTGCTCGGCGGACGCCAAGGCCGCCATCGCCGGCATCGATGGAACCGCCGCCTCTAGCGCCAGCGCGACCGCCCTGCAAACCTCGGTCGATGACGGCGCAGGCGGCAGCACCCGGGTGGCGCCGAGCGCACCGGCCTGAACTTGCTCGTGGCGGCTGTCGTCGCGCAGCACGGCGACGACCGGCGTTGCCGCGCCGCGATATCGCCCCAGCAGCGCTCGCAGCCGCGCGACGTGGGCGGCATCGCGAAACGCCACGTCGGTGACGATGACGGCGATATGCTTTGCCGGCTCAGGCTGGTCGTGCAGCCCCATGCTGCGGCAGGCACAAACGCGGCCAATCCAGCTCGTCAGTTCACGACTCTGGTCTGAGCGGTCGGAGATCAGAAGAACTGTCGGATCGGCGGTGGTCATGACCTCGTCGGGGCATTGCCAATCGACGATGAGACAAAAAAAATTTTAACAATGGGTAAAGCTGGAAGATCTAGATCGTAATGCCCCCGGGGGATGAGCATGAAGTTCCAATTCAACCGCTCCGGCACTCACGCTCGATCGTTTTGAGTTGTTGGACGGTGCAGCGCGCCACGTCGCATGCGATCTTGGCCCTGGCGCCGATCGCGGCAGCGACTTGATCTTTGTTGCTTTGTTTTGCTGATTTTTGGCACGTAGATCTTTGCGACGGATCGGATCGGAAACCCGGCGGTTGCCGGTCGCGTTGTTGCGCTGCTCGGAAAACCCATGAGGAGCAGCGAAGATGTCCGGTCCGAAGTCGGTCTTGGCAGCCGTAGCGATCTTGAGCCTTACCATGATTGGCAGCGCGGCAGCCGTGCCCGTCGACCATCTCGCCGGCGCAGCAAAGGCCTCGACGGAAATTCAGCAAGTACGCTGGGGCTGGCGCGGGGCCGGTTGGGGATGGCGGGGTGGCGGGTGGGGATGGCGCCGGCCAATCTACGGCTTCGCCGGTCCGCGATGGGGCTGGCGAGGGGGCGGTTGGGGATGGCGGCATCGCTGGGGATGGCACCGGCCAGTCTACGGCTTCGCCGGTCCGCGATGGGGATGGCGAGGCGCCGGTTGGGGATGGCGGCACGGCTGGGGCTGGCGTCGGCCGATCTACGGCTTCGCCGGTCCACGCTGGGGATGGCGAGGCGCCGGTTGGGGATGGCGGCACGGCTGGGGATGGCGCCGGCCGATCTACGGCTTCGCTGGTCCACGCTGGGGCTGGCGAGGAGGCGGCTGGGATGGCGAGGGGGCGGTTGGGGATGGCGGCGCGGATGGCGCCGCTGGTAACGCGTCGCGCGGATTACGTTAACGCAAGGGCAACGACAGGCATCAAACGCCTGTCCACCCTAAACCGCATCAGCTCCAAAGCCGCTTCGTTGCCAAGTCGGCGCCCTGCCGCATGGCTTTGAACTTTTCCCACACGACGGTGGGATGGACCTCGGTCTTGTAGAGCGCCTGCGAGGAGAAACCGCAGTCCGCCCCGGCCATGACATTGTCCCGCCCGACCAGCTTGGCGAAGCGGATCAGCCGCTCGGCGATCCATTCCGGATGCTCGACGATGTTGCTGGCATGCGTGATGACGCCGGGACACAGCACTTTGCCCTCGGGCAGCTTCACCCGTTCGAACAGGTGATATTCGTGCTCGTGCCGCGGATTGGCGGCCTCGAAGCTGAACGAGCCGGCATTGACGTTGAGCACGTAGTCGATGATTTCCGGCAGGTTCGATTCGTGGATGCGGGGTCCCTCGTTGATGCCGTAGCAGGTGTGGAAGCGCACCCGCTCGGCCGGGATGCCGGCGAGCGCCGCATTGCTCGCTTCGACGTAGATCGCCGCCCGCCGCCGCTTCTGCGCGTCGTCGAGGCCGGGCTCGACAAAGATGTCCGGCAGAAACGGATCGTCGACCTGCAGCAGAATACCGGCGTCGACAATCGCGCGATATTCCTTGTTCAGCTCGGCGGCGAGCGCATGGAAATACTCTTCGTCGCTCTTGTAGTAGGCGTTGACGCCGACGCCCGAGGGCGCGGTCGCCGGCAGAAACACGTGATGATCGGGTACGCCGGCCGCGTTGGCGGCGGCCTTTACGTTGGCGATGTCGGTCTTGAGCCTGGCCTCGCCCTTGTATTTCACCGGCCCGGTGCAAACCACCGGAACGATCGGCAGGATGGCGCCGCCCATCATCGCTTCCTTGAAGTACTGCGCATAATAGTCCGGGAAGGCGGATACCTCCTTCTCGAACAAAATGAGCTTCTGGCTGGGCCGCGCCTCGAAACCTTCGAAGCGCTCGCGGATGTAGGTGAAGAACCCCGGCTTCGAATATTCGCCGTCGGTGACGATCTCGATGCCGCACGCGACCTGCTGGCGCACGCAGTCGGCGACGGCCTGCGACAGCGTCGCGCCGAGCGCCGCCTCGTCGTATGGCTGGCCGGAATATTTGGCCTTCATGAGGTCGAGCAGCCGGTGCGGCCGCGGCAGGCTGCCGATATGCGTGGTCTGGATGTGGTCGGTATTCTGTTGCACCGTCATGGCTGTCGCTCCTTTGGCGTTCGCCGGAAGGCCGCAGGCTTCGCCGTGCCGCGCATCAACCGCAGCACAATCGACGGCCATGATCAAATGCGGTGAAAAAGCGCCGCCTTAGTGCGGGCCTACGGCTCTGCCGTCGAGGATTTTGAAGCGGCGTTCGAGGTCGGCAAGCTCGCGCCTGCGCCGCTGGTCGGAGCGGCCGCTGCCGATCTGCAGGCCGAGCCAGAAGCAGCCGAGCCAGCTTGCCAGAAGGAGCATGACGACGACGGTTGCCATGGCCGCGCTGATGCGCGCTCGCGTTGCCGGCGTCGACCGCAAATGCGCCGGTTGGTCGCCAAAACTCTAAAACGACCAGAGCAATCCGACCCATTAACGCAGGCACGATATGAGGATCCCACGATGCTGGGGTGGTTAGCCGACCGGGCCGAGGATTGCGGTCGCCTTGATCTCGATCAGCGCGTCTTTGCGGATGAGGCCGGCCACCAGCACACCGGTCGCCGCCGGGTACGACGGGCCCTTGAAGAATTCGCGGCGCACCGCGGCGGTGCGCTTGTAGTCGGCCATGGTGAGAAAATACTCGGTGGTCTCGACGATGTTTTCGAACGACGCGCCGGCCGCGCGCAGGATGCGGTCGAATTTTTCGAAAATGAACCGGGTCTGGGCGACGATGTCGCCCTTGCCGACGATGGTGAGATCGTCGCCGACCGCCGTGGTGCCGGAGATGAACAGCAGATTGCCGGCGCGCACGGCCGGCGAGAACGTCAGCGCGTCCGGCCAATGGTTCGGCTTGATGGCTTCGTAGATCGGCATGGTGCTCCTCCGCATCAGCGTCCCGCGCGCAGTTTGAAGCGCTGGATCTTGCCGGATTCGGTCTTCGGCAGGCTGTCCACCACCTCGACTTCGCGCGGATAGGCATGATCGCCGACCATGCGGCGGACGAGGTCCTGAATGTCCGCTGTGAGAGTCGCACCCGCGCGCTGTCCCGGTCGCAGCGTCACGTAGGCCTTGACGATGTGGCCCTTGAGCGCATCGGGCTTGCCGACCACCGCCGCCTCGGCGACGGCGGGGTGGTGCAGGATCGCGCTTTCCACTTCGAACGGACCGATGCGGTAGGCCGAGCTCTTGATCACGTCGTCGGCGCGGCC
>DASRET010000126.1:0-2469 GCA_035651875.1 Xanthobacteraceae bacterium | reverse complement strand
CAGAAGGCGCGGGCGGCTCATCAGGGCGCGGCCGATCGCGAGCATCTGCTGCTCGCCGCCGGAGAGTGTGCCGCCGCGCTGCGTCATGCGCTCCTTCAGACGCGGGAACAGGGCGAACACGCGCTCGAGTCCGGTTGCGCGCTCGGCCTCGCTGCAGTCGGTAGCATCCGCGCCCATCTGCAGGTTCTCCGCCACGCTCATGCGCGGAAAGATCCGCCGCCCCTCCGGCGATTGCGCAATCCGCATCCGCGCAATCTCGTGCGTTGGCACCGCCGTGATGTCGCGGCCGTCGAACAGGATTTTTCCGGCGCGGGCGCGCGGCCGGCCGAAGATCGTCATCATCAGCGTCGACTTGCCGGCGCCGTTGGCGCCGATCAGGGCGACGATCTCGCCGCTGTTGATGTCGAGGTCGACGCCCTTCAGCGCCTCGATCTTGCCGTAGGCCGCGCGCAGGCCGCGGATCGCGAGCAGGGGGCCGCTCACGTGCCGCTCTCCATCACGGCGATGGCTTCCTCTTCATCGGCGCCGAGATAGGCGGCGATCACCTTTGGATCGTCGCGCACCTGCTGTGGTGCGCCTTCGGAAATCTTGACGCCGTAATCCATCACCACGACATGATCGGAGATTTCCATCACCACGCTCATGTCATGTTCGATCAGCAAAATGGACGTACCCTGTTCGGTGCGGATCGACAGCAGCAATTCGCTCAAGGCCGCGCTTTCGCGCGCATTGAGGCCGGCGGCGGGCTCGTCGAGGCAGAGCAGCGCCGGCTCCGTGCACATCGCGCGCGCGATCTCGAGCCGCCGCTGGTCGCCATAGGGCAGGTTGCCGGCGGCGTCATCGGCGCGATCGAGCAGGCCGATGCGGTCGAGCCAGAACTTCGACAGCTCGATCGCGCCCTTCTCGGCACTGCGCCAGCCCGGCGTGCCGATCAGGCCGAGAAAGGTCAGGCCCGAGGCCCGCATCAGCGTGTTGTGCTGGGCCACCATCAGGTTTTCCAGCGCGGTCATGCCGGGGAAGAGGCGGATGTTCTGGAAGGTGCGCGCGACCTTGGCCTGCTTGGAGATGCGGAAATCGTTGAGCCGCTCCAGCGCGATTTCGCTGCCGCTCTCATGCGCCAGACGCATGGTGCCGGCCGTCGGCCGGTAGAAGCCGGTGACGCAATTGAACACCGTGGTCTTGCCCGCGCCGTTCGGTCCGATCAGCGCGGTCACCTTGCGGCGTCCCGCGGCGAAGGAGAGATCGTTGACGGCGACGATGCCGCCGAAGCGCATGGTGAGATGGTCCACGGACAGGATGTTGTCGCCGCTCATCCGTGCCCCTCCTTGACGAGGTCGGATGAGATCGCCTGCGATTCTTTCAAATACACGGTCGGGGCGCGATGGCCGATGATGCCCCGCGGGCGCCAGATCATCAGCAGCACCATCGCCAGCCCGAACACCAGCATGCGGTACTGCTCGAGCCCGCGGAACAGCTCGAAGCCGCCGATCATGGCGAGTGCGGCCAGCGCCACGCCGAGCTGCGAGCCCATACCGCCGAGCACGACGATGGCGAGCACCAGCGCCGATTCCTGGAAGGTGAAGGATTCCGGGCTGATGAAGCCTTGGCGCGTGGCAAAGAAGGCGCCGGCGAAGCCGCCGAACAGCGCGCCGGTGGCGAACGCCGTGAGCTTGGTGGTGGTGGTGTTGATGCCGAGCGCGCGGCAGGCGACCTCGTCCTCGCGCAGCGCCTCCCAGGCGCGGCCGATCGGTAGCCGTCGCAGCCGGATCGTCACCCAGTTGGTCAATAGCGCCAGCGCCAGGATGATATAGAACAAAAACACGATGCGATGGGTCGGCGAGAAATCGATGCCGAGCTTGGCCGCGAGCCCGTCATCGCCGGGCGTCAGCGGAATGCCGAAGAAGGTCGGACGCGGAATGCCGGAGACGCCGTTCGGGCCGCCCGTGAGCGATTGCCAGTTGATGATGACGAGACGGATGATCTCGCCGAAGGCGAGCGTGACGATGGCCAGATAGTCGCCGCGCAGGCGTAGCACCGGAAAGCCGAGCAGCACGCCCCAGAACGAGGCGAGGATGCCGGCAAGCGGCAGGCAGACCCAGAACGACAGACCGAAATTGGTGGCGAGCAGCGCATAGGAATAGGCGCCGACGGCGTAGAAAGCGACATAGCCGAGGTCGAGCAGGCCGGCGAGGCCGACCACGACATTCAAGCCCCAGCCCAGCATTACATAGGTGAGCACGAGAATGCCGAGATCGAGAATGTAGCGCTGATTGTAAAAGATGACGGGGACGAGCAGGGTGAAGATCAGCAGCGCCGGCGCAATGAAGCGGCCGGCGATCGCAAGCCCGTTCTGGACGGCGGGCGGAACAAACCGGCGCTGGTCCGCCGGACCGAGCCACTGGCGCAGCAATTCGATCACGATGCTGCCGCCGAACACGGCGGCAACGATGGATGCCAGCTCGCCGAACC
>DASRET010000125.1:0-47874 GCA_035651875.1 Xanthobacteraceae bacterium | reverse complement strand
TCGTCTGCTTTCGCGGCGCCTATCACGGCGACACCACCGGTGCGATGGCGGTTTCGGACCCCGAAGACAGCATGCATGCCGCATTCCGCGGGCTCTTGCCGCAGCAGATCGTACTCGACCTGCCTACCACGGAGGCGAGCGCGGCGGCCTTCGACCGTGTGCTGGCAGAAAGCGCCGACGAGATCGCGGCAATCATCGTGGAGCCGCTGGTGCAGGGCGCCGGCGGCATGCGCTTTCACGATGTGGCGGTGTTGTGCAGCCTGCGGGCCGCTGCGGATCGTCACGACGTCCTACTCATCTTCGATGAAATCTTTACCGGCTTCGGCCGCACCGGTTCGCTGTTTGCTTTTCAGGCCGCGGGGGTGATGCCGGACATCCTTACAATCGGCAAAGCGTTAACCGGCGGCACCCTGCCGCTTGCGGCGACGCTGGCGCGCCGGCGCGTGTTCGACGGTTTTTGGTCGGACGATCCGGCGCACGCGCTCATGCATGGGCCGACCTTCATGGCCAATGCGCTGGCCTGCGCAGCGGCAAATGCTTCGCTGGACCTGTTCGAGCGCGAACCGCGGCTCGATCAGGTCGCCAAGATCTCGCGGGCCTTGGCGGAGGGCCTTGAACCATGCCGACCGCTTCGCGGGGTCAAGGACGTGCGGGTCAGAGGCGCCATCGGCGTGGTCGAGCTCCAGCGCATCGAGAATCTCAATGCGCTCCGGCAACGCTTTATTGCGGAAGGGGTTTTTATTCGGCCGTTCGGCTCGGTGGTTTACCTGACGCCGGCCTTCACGATCGCCGGCCCCGAGCTTGCCAAGCTGCTGGACGCCATCAACGCCGTGCTGGCCGAGTTTGCCGGCGTGCGGTCCGGTCAGTAGCCGACCGCCGTGCCGTAAAGATCATACGCTTCAGCGCGCTCGATCTTCACGGTGGCGATTTCGCCGACGCGCAACGGGCGGCGGCTCGAGACGAAGACCATGCCGTCGATTTGCGGAGCGTCGCCTTTGCTGCGGCCTTTGGCACCGGTCGGGCCGACCTCGTCGATGATGACGGCCTCGTTGCGGCCGATCCTGCGCTTGAGGCGCTTGGAGGAAATCGCCTGCTGGTGCGCCATGAGCCGGTTCCAGTGCTCTTCCTTGACCGGCTCCGGCACGGCCTGCCCATGCTCATTGGCGGCAGCGCCGGCGACCGCCTCGTAGCGGAAGCAGCCGACGCGATCGAGTTCGGCCTCGCTGAGCCAGTCGAGCAGCTCGCTGAACTCGGCTTCGGTCTCGCCCGGAAAGCCGACGATGAACGTCGAGCGGATGGTGAGGCTCGGGCACTCATCCCGCCATGCGCGGATGCGCTCCAGCGTGCGAGCCTGCGCGGCAGGCCGGCGCATGCGTTTGAGCACGGCCGGGCTCGCATGCTGAAACGGCACGTCGAGGTAGGGCAGGACCTTGCCGTCGGCCATCAGCCCGATGACCTCGTCGACGTGCGGGTAGGGATAGACGTAGTGCAGCCTCACCCAGACGCCGAATTCGCCGAGCGCGCGGGCGAGGTCGACGAATTTGGCGCGAACCGACCGGCCCTTCCACGCACTTTCGGCGTACTTGAGGTCGAGCCCGTAGGCCGACGTGTCCTGCGAGATGACCAAAAGCTCTTTCACGCCGGCCGCAACCAGCCGCTCGGCCTCGCGCAGCACGTCGGCGGCCGACCTCGAGACCAGGTCGCCGCGCAGTTTTGGGATGATGCAGAACGTGCAGCGGTTGTTACAACCCTCTGAAATCTTGAGATAAGCGTAATGCCGCGGGGTCAGCTTGATGCCCTGCGGCGGGATCAGATCGGCATACGGATCGTGCGGCCGCGGCACCGCGCGATGCACCGCCGCGACCACGCCTTCGTATTGCTGCGGCCCGGTGACGGCGAGCACGCCCGGATGTACCGACGTGATCTTCTCCGGCTCCGCGCCCATGCAGCCGGTAACGATCACCTTGCCGTTTTCCGCCATGGCATCGCCGATGGCGGCCAGCGACTCCGCCTGCGCGCTGTCGAGGAACCCGCAGGTGTTGACGATGGCGAGATCGGCGCCGGCATGGTCGCGCGACAGCTCATAGCCCTCGGCGCGCAGCCGCGTCACGATGCGCTCGGAATCGACCAGCGCCTTCGGGCAGCCGAGCGACACGAACGAAATACGGGGCGGCGGGTGGAGCGGTTGGTTCATTGCTGACGTTGCGGCTTCTATCACGCCCCCGCCGCGTGACGACAGCAGGCGATTGTCGGTAGATTGACGGCAACAGCGGCGCCGCCGCTGAGCGCCATATGGGGAGGATTGCCATGAATCGCAGTGCCGCGCCCGCGCTATTGCTCGCTTGCGTCACCGCTTTGGCCGCCCCGGCCCGAGCGGAAATCAAGACCCAATGGGTCGATTACAACCAGGGCGGCACGGCTCTGCAGGGCTATCTGGCCTATGACGATGCCGTGTCCGGCAAACGCCCCGGCGTGCTGCTGCTGCACCGCCGCGATGGTATGTCGGAGCTGACCCTGCAGAACGCCAAGATGTACGCCGCACAGGGTTACGTGGTCTTGGCCGCCGACATCTTCGGCAAGGATGTCCGGCCGAAGACCGTCGATGAAGAAAAGGCGCAATCGGCGCTCTATGGCAAGGACCGCCCGTTGATGCGGGCGCGAGCCTTGGCCGGCCTCGAAGCGCTCAAAGCCAATCCGTTGGTTGAGCCCGGCAAGATCGCCATTGTCGGCTATTGCTTCGGCGGCACGGTAGCGATCGAGCTTGCCGAGACCGGCGTGCCGCTTCTTGGCACCGTGACGATCCACGGTTCCTTTCGCGGTTTTGCTCCGGAGGCGGCGAAGAAGGTCAGCGGCCGCGTCCTGATCCTGCACGGCTCCGAAGATCCAGTCGCGCCGATGAGCGAAGTGGTGTCGCTCGTCGACCAGTTGCGCGCTGCCAATGTGCGTTGGGAGCTCAATCTTTACAGCGGCACCCAGCACGGCTTCTCGACCCCGAAAAACCCGGCCGAACAGCGCGCCAACGAAGAATCCAAGTTTGCGACCAAGCGGTTCTTCAAAGACGTGCTCGGATTGTGAGGTGGCTATCGCCACGCTTCGGCCCCTGCGGATTCCCGATCCGCCCCTCCTTGTGGTGACCGATCGGCGGCAAGCGCGCCGGCCGCTTGCCGAGATCGTATCGGCCGCCGTCGCGGCCGGCTGCCGCTGGCTCAGCCTGCGCGAAAAAGATTTGCCGGAGGACGAGCAGGCCCTCCTGGCACGGCGACTATTGCCGGTCGCCCGCGCCGCCGGCGCGCGTCTCCTGATCCACGGCGACGCGGCGCTCGCCGGGCACGCTGGCACGGACGGGGTGCACCTGTCCGCCGATGCCGACGCGGCGGCCGCGCGCACCCGGCTCGGCCGCGACAAGCTCATCGGCATTTCGATCCACAGCGTCGGCGAGGCGGCTGCGATTGATCCCGTCCACGTCGATTATGCGCTCGCCGGCCCGGCTTTCGAGACCCCGAGCAAGCCGGGCTACGGTCCCGAAATCGGACGCAAGGGCCTGGCTGAGATCGCCCGCGCCGCGCCAGTGCCGGTACTGGCCATCGGCGGGGTGAACGCGCTGCGCGTGCCGGAGTTGCTTGCCGCTGGTGCGGCCGGTGTAGCCGTCATGGGCGGCGTCATGCGGGCCACCGATCCCGCAACAGAGGTTCGCGGCCTGATCGCTGCGCTGAGGGGCTTACAGGCGGCCGACGCATAGGCCGCCGCACGGTGGCAGGCGCTGGGGTCGCGCTCCGAACGCTATCGGCCTCGATACGTGGCAACACCTTGGTCCGGCGCCCAGACGCCGGCGGGCATCTTGCCGGCCTGCCAGAACACATCGATCGGCATGCCGCCACGCGGATGAAAATAACCGCCGATGCGCAGCCATTTCGGCTTGAGCAGCGCCACCACCTTCTTGCCGATGGCAATCGTGCACTCTTCGTGGAAGGCGCCATGGTTGCGGAAGCTGTTGAGGTAAAGCTTGAGCGATTTGGATTCGACGAGCCAGCCGCGCGGCGCGTAGTCGATGACGAGCGTGGCAAAATCGGGTTGGCCGGTCACCGGACACATCACGGTGAATTCCGGAAAGGTGAAGCGCGCAACGTAATCCGTATCCGGATGCGGATTGCGCACGCGCTCGAGCACCGCCTGCGCGGGCGATTGCGGGAGCGGCGTCGGCCGGCCGAGCTGTAGTGACCTTTTCGGCATGGCTTGATGCGGCAAGCTATAGAGACTCCTGCCATATTCGTCGACCTGCTTGCCGACCCGGGGCGTTCACGCGGCGGGCATGACAACAGCCGCCCGCATCCTGTAGAAGCCGCACGACGAAAGCGCCGGGAGCCAGCATGACTGCAATCGTCGACATTATCGGCCGCGAAATCCTCGACAGCCGCGGCAATCCGACCGTCGAGGTCGACGTGGTCCTCGCCGACGGGTCGCGCGGCCGGGCAGGCGTGCCGTCCGGCGCATCGACCGGCGCGCACGAAGCCATCGAACTGCGCGACGGCGACAAGAAGCGCTATCTCGGCAAGGGCGTGCGCAACGCGGTCGACGCGGTCAACGGCGAGATTTTCGACGCACTGTCCGGCCTGGATGCCGAAGCGCAGGTCAAGATCGACCAGACCATGATCGCGCTCGACGGCACGCCCAATAAGGGCCGGCTCGGCGCCAATGCGATCTTGGGGGTGTCGCTCGCCGTCGCCAAGGCGGCGGCTGCGGCCAACAAGCTGCCCCTCTATCGCTATGTCGGCGGCACGTCGGCAGGGCTGCTGCCGGTGCCGATGATGAACATCCTCAATGGCGGCGTGCACGCCGACAACCCGATCGATTTTCAGGAATTCATGATCGTGCCGCTCGGCGCCGCCTCGTTCGCCGAAGCGCTGCGTGCCGGGGCCGAAATCTTCCACACGCTGCATGCGGCCCTCAAGGCTGCCGGCCACAATACCAATGTGGGCGACGAAGGCGGCTTCGCGCCCAATCTGCCGTCGGCGGAAGCGGCGCTGGATTTCGTGCTCAAGGCGATCGAGAAGGCCGGCTATCGGGTCGGTGACGACGTCATGCTCGCGCTCGATCCGGCGGCGAGCGAATTCTTTGATAAGGGTGCCTACAATTACAAGGGCGAGGGCAAGATCCGCTCGATTGATCAGCAGGTCGCGTATCTCGCCGAATTGACCAAGAATTATCCGATCGTCTCGATCGAGGACGGCATGGCCGAGGACGACGATGCCGGCTGGCAGAAGCTGACGCAGCGGATTGGCAAGCACTGCCAACTGGTCGGCGACGATATTTTCGTCACCAATGTGGCGCGGCTTGCCGACGGCATTAAAAACGGCATCGGCAACTCGATCCTGATCAAGGTCAACCAGATCGGCACGCTCACGGAGACGCTGGCCGCGGTCGAGACCGCCCACAAGGCCGGCTACACGGCGGTGATGTCACACCGCTCCGGCGAAACCGAGGATGCCACGATTGCCGATCTCGCAGTTGCCACCAATTGCGGGCAGATCAAGACCGGTTCGGTGGCGCGCGCCGACCGCACCGCCAAGTATAATCAGCTGCTGCGCATCGAGGAGGAACTCGGCGCACAAGCGCGCTATGGCGGGCGCGCCGCGTTCAAAGTGCTGGCTTGAGGCGGAAAGCCGCGCGCTTGTCCGGCGGCGGCAATCGGCGCTATATCGAAACGGACGCGGCAGCGCTCACGCCGCAGCGCGCGGGGCCTTTCCATGGATCAGACGCTCGGGCTGCAGCCGGGCAACCGGAAATTCGCCATCGAACGGCTGCGCGATCACATGGTCGGCGCGGTGGATGCGGCGGTGCCGAGCGATACGCCGTTCACCCATCTCGTGCTCGATCGCGTATTTCCCGACGACGTCTATGCGGCGATGCTGGCCAACATGCCGGAATCGCGCGACTACCGCCCCATGCATGGCCGCGCCAAGGGTCACGATCTGGATGACGGCACGCATACGCGGGTGAAAATCGACCTGTTTCCCGAATACATTCGCCATCTGCCGCCGCAGAAGCGCACGGTGTGGGACGTGGTCGGCCGCGCGCTGTGTTCGCGCGAGGTGCGCAACGCTTTCATCCGTCGCCTCGGCCCCCCGCTGAAGCATCGCTTCGGCGCGAATTACGCCAAGACCGGCATGTACCCGATCCCGGTTCTGACCCGCGACATTCCCGGCTATCTGATCACGCCGCACACCGACACCAAGTGGAAGGGCATCACCGTCCAGCTTTATCTGCCGCGCGACCGTTCCCACACGCATATCGGCACCAATTTTCTGGAAAGGCGCGCCGACGGTTCGTTCGCGAAGAACAAGCAGATGAGCTTTGCGCCGAATACCGGCTACGCATTTGCGGTCGGCACCGATACCTGGCACTCGGCCGATAGGGTCGGTTCCGAGGTCAAGACGCGCGACAGCATCCTTCTGACCTATTTCGTCGATGCCGGGCTGGTGCGTCACCTGCGCAATCGCGGGAAGCGCATCGGCAATTTCCTGCTCAGCGAACTGCGCAACGTGTTGCCGTAACCGCTTGCCGGCTACGGTTCATTAAGCCTGCTTTAAGCGGCAACCCGGCATGATCGGGCGATGGTCACTCGCAAGCGCCTGCGTTCGATCCTGACCGCGCTCGGCCTCTATGTCACGGCGGGCGCGCTGATCGGCTATTTCGGCGTCAACGCCTATAGCGGCAACCACGGCATCAAGGCCAAACAGGATATCGACCGCCAGATCGGCGCTCTGACCACGGAGCTGCATGGGCTCCAGATCGAGCGCGCCCAATGGGAGCGGCGCATCAATCTGCTGCGCTCCGACGACATCGATCCCGACATGCTGGACGAGCGTGCTCGCGCCTTGCTCGACTTCGCCGACCCGCGCGATCTTGTGCTGCCGGTCAAAGCTTCGGCGCCGGCTGCCGCGCCGAGGCCTTGAACTCGCAAACCGCCTCTCCGAAATTAGATTTTCCGGCAACGATTTGACCGACGGTCCCGCACGCCGGATATCCACCCGCTGACTTTCGCGATAGGGCGAATTCGGCTATGGGATCAGCCGCACGGGAGGCATCGAGGAAACCGAATGGCCGTCGCCAGAACCAGAACCGCCGATCAAGGCGTCCAAGACCTCCGTCCCGTCGCCGAGCCGGCGGCTATGCACGGTCCGATCGCCGACTTCAGCAAGGACGAGGAGTTCCAGGCTCTCCGGCAGATGCTCTTGATCCGGCGCTTCGAGGAAAAAGCCGGACAGATGTACGGTATGGGGCTGATCGGCGGCTTCTGCCACCTCTACATCGGCCAGGAAGCGGTCGTCGTCGGCATGAAGATGGCAATGGCCGACGGCGACCAGATGATCACCGGCTACCGCGATCACGGCCACATGCTGGCCTGCGGCATGGATCCGAAGGGCGTCATGGCCGAGCTGACCGGCCGGCGTGGCGGCTATTCCAAGGGCAAGGGCGGCTCGATGCACATGTTCTCCCGCGAGAAGAATTTCTTCGGCGGGCACGGCATCGTCGCCGCTCAGGTTCCGCTCGGCACCGGTATCGCGTTTGCCAACAAGTACCGCGGCAACGAAAGCGTGTGCCTGACCTATTTCGGCGACGGCGCCGCCAACCAGGGCCAGGTCTACGAAAGCTTCAACATGGCGGAGCTGTGGAAGCTCCCTGTGATCTACGTCATCGAGAACAATCGTTACGCCATGGGCACCTCGGTGACGCGCTCGTCGGCGCAGACCGATTTCTCCAAGCGCGGCTCGTCGTTCAACATCCCCGGCAAGCAGGTGGACGGCATGGACGTGCGCGCGGTGCGAGCCGCGGCGGACGAAGCGCTGGCCTGGTGCCGCGCCGGCAAGGGTCCGACCATTCTGGAGATGATGACGTATCGCTACCGCGGCCACTCCATGTCCGACCCCGCCAAATATCGGACCAAGGAGGAGGTCGACAAAATGCGCACCGAGCACGACCCGATCGAGCAGGTGCGCAAGCGGCTCATCGACAAGAAATGGGCCGCCGAGGATGAATTGAAAAAGATCGACGCCTCGGTGCGCGCCGTCGTCAACGAGGCGGCGGAATTCGCCACCCACGACGCCGAGCCTGATCCTTCCGAACTCTACACGGACGTCTATCGGTAAACCGACCAACACAACGGATGTAGGCGGCCATGCCGACTGAAGTTCTGATGCCGGCCCTCTCGCCCACCATGGAGAAGGGCAATCTCGCCAAGTGGCTGAAGAAGGAAGGCGACGCCGTCAAATCCGGCGACGTCATCGCCGAGATCGAAACCGATAAGGCCACGATGGAGGTCGAGGCGGTCGACGAAGGCACGCTCGGCAAAATTCTGGTGCCCGAGGGCACCAACGACGTCGCGGTCAATACGCCCATCGCCATGATCCTCGGCGAGGGCGAGGACGCCTCCGCGCTCAAGGATGGCAAAGGTGCCAAGGCCGGCGCCGCCGCAAGCGCGCCGGCCCGTCAGGAGAAGGCCGCCGAATCGGCGCCGCCGGCTGCCGCCGAACCCGCCAAAGCGCCACCGCCGGCGCCGCCCAAGACCGGAACGGCCGAAGCCACGGCGGCACCCGCGGCGCCCGAGCCCGACGTGCCTGAAGGCACCGAGATGGTCACCATGACCATGCGCGAGGCGTTGCGCGATGCCATGGCCGAAGAAATGCGCCGCGACCCCGACGTGTTCGTCATGGGCGAAGAGGTGGCCGAATATCAGGGCGCCTACAAGGTGACGCAGGGCCTGCTCGATGAATTCGGTGCGCGGCGCGTCATCGATACGCCGATCACCGAGCATGGCTTTGCCGGACTTGGCGTCGGCGCGGCGCTCGCCGGCCTGAAACCCGTCGTCGAGTTCATGACTTTCAATTTCGCCATGCAGGCGATGGACCAGCTCATCAATTCGGCGGCCAAGACTCGCTACATGTCGGGCGGCCAGGTCCAGGTCGCGATCGTGTTCCGCGGTCCGAACGGCGCGGCGGCGCGGGTCGCCGCCCAGCACAGCCAGGATTATTCGGCTTGGTACTCGCACATTCCCGGCCTGAAGGTGGTCGCGCCGTCGACGGCCGCCGACGCCAAGGGCCTGTTGAAAGCAGCGATCCGCGATCCCAATCCGGTGATGTTTCTGGAAAACGAAATTTTATACGGCCACTCATCACCGGTGCCGAAGCTCGACGATTACGTGCTGCCGATCGGCCGCGCGCGGGTGGTGCGCAGCGGTAGCGATGTGACGTTGGTGGCATGGTCCATGGGCATGAGCTACGCGCTCAAGGCCGCCGATGAATTGGCCAAGGAGAATATTTCGGCCGAAGTGATCGATCTGCGTACGCTGCGGCCCATGGATACCGAGACTGTCGTTGAGTCGGTGAAGAAGACCGGCCGGCTCGTCACCGTCGAAGAAGGCTGGAAGCAATCCGGCGTCGGCGCCGAGATCGCGGCGCGGGTCATGGCCGACGCGTTCGATTATCTCGACGCCCCGGTCGAGCGCGTCGCCGGCAAGGATGTGCCGATGCCGTATGCGGCCAACCTGGAAAAGCTGGCGCTGCCGTCGGTCGCCGATGTGGTCGCGGCGGCCAAAGCGGTCTGTTATCGATGAGCGAAAATACTGCCGAGCCGGCTGCAAAATTTGAAGCGCTCGCCGTTCCACCTCCGGCGCTCGAGCTCGGCGGTTATGAGGTGCTACGCGCCGCGATCGCCGAGGGCAATCTGCACGTGTCGCTGCGGCGCGCCTTCGACGAGCCGGAGACCTGGGGCATCCTGCTCGCCGACGTAGCGCGCCATATCGGCCGCATCTACGCGCTTGAAGCCGGCATGCGCGAGGACGAGGTGGTCGACAAGGTGCGGGCGACGTTCGAAGCCGAGATGGAACGGCCGACCGACATTGGCAAGACCAACGCGATCAGTTGAACAAACAAAATGCCGATCAACATTCTCATGCCGGCTTTGTCGCCCACCATGGAGAAGGGCAACCTCGCCAAGTGGCTCAAGAAAGAAGGCGAGGCGGTCAAGACCGGCGATGTCATTGCCGAGATCGAGACCGACAAGGCGACGATGGAATACGAAGCCGTCGATGACGGTGTGCTGGCCAAGATCGTGGTGCCGGAAGGGACCAGCGACGTGCCGGTCAATCAGCTGATCGCCGTGCTGGCGCAGGAAGGTGAGGACCCGAAGCAAGCGGCTGCGGCGGCAGGTAAGGCGGCGCCTCCCGCGCCGGCGCCGAGTGCGGCACCGCCCTCATCCCAAGCGGAAGGAAGAGCTGCACAGCAAGCCGCGCCGCCCGCGGCCGCTGCTCAACAGCGTCCGGCCCCTCTTCAGGAGGCGAAAGCACCGAGTCCACCACTGGCGCCGCAAGCTCCCGCTCCCCAGAGGGGAGAGGGAGGGGGCGAGGCTGTTCGGACCAACGGGCACGGTGCACCGCCAAGCGGCGCCAACAGAATTTTCTCTTCTCCGCTCGCGCGCCGTCTCGCCAAGGACACTGGCATCGATATCGGCCGCATTGCCGGCTCCGGCCCACATGGCCGCGTGATTGCGCGCGATGTCGAGGAAGCGAAATCCGGACGTGGCTTGCGTGCACCCGGCGCGCCATCGGCACCAACAGGCGCCCCGGCGCCGCTCATCGCGCCGTCCGTGTCGGATCAGCAGATCCGCGCGCTGTACGACGAGGGCAGCTACGAGCTCGTGCCGCATGATGGCATGCGCCGCACTATCGCGCAGCGGCTCACCGCTTCGGTGCAAACCATTCCGCATTTTTATCTCACCATTGACTGCGATATCGGCAAGCTCCTTGAAGCGCGCGAGGAGATCAACGCCGCCGCGTCCAAAGAAAGAGGCAAGGACAAGGACGGCAAGCCGGCCTACAAGCTTTCGGTCAACGACTTTGTCATCAAGGCGCTGGCGCTCGCCTTGCAGCGCGTGCCTGATGCCAATGTCAGCTGGACCGACGCCGGCATGCTCAAGCACAAGCATTCCGACATCGGCGTCGCGGTCGCCATGCCGAACGGCCTGATCACGCCGATCATCCGCGAGGCCGAAACGAAATCGCTCTCCGCAATCTCCAACGAGATGAAAGAGCTCGCCGACCGGGCCCGGGCGCGCAAGCTTAAGCCGCACGAATACCAGGGCGGCACCACGGCAGTGTCGAACCTCGGCATGTACGGCATCAAGGATTTCACCGCCGTGATCAATCCGCCGCACGCCACGATTCTCGCGGTCGGCACCGGCGAGGAGCGCGCAGTGGTGCGGAACGGCAAGATCGAAGCCGCACACATCATGAGCGTGACGCTGTCGTGCGATCACCGTGCCGTCGACGGCGCGCTCGGCGCGGTGCTGATCGGCGCCTTCAAGGCGCTGATCGAAAATCCCGTGATGATGCTGGTCTAGGCATCGGTCCCAGCGCGCCGCACTCATGGATGATCTGATCGCAGGATATCGCCGCTTTCGCGCCGGCACGTGGCGCGCGGAGCGCAGCCGCTTCGAGGAGTTGAGCCGATTCGGCCAGCATCCGCGCGCGCTGGTGATCGCCTGCTCGGACAGCCGAACCGATCCGCAGATGGTATTCAACGCCGTGCCGGGCGAGCTGTTCGTCATCCGCAACATCGCCAACCTGGTGCCGCCCTATGGCCCCGACGACGAGCCGCACGGCGTCAGCGCGGCAATCGAATACGCCGTGCGGACGCTACGAGTCGGCGCCATCGTGGTCATGGGCCATGCCATGTGCGGCGGCATCAAAGCGCTGCTCGAGGGCACGCCGCCGGAATTGCCGGATTTCGTCGGCCAGTGGGTGCGCATCGCCGAGCCGGCGCGGCAGCGCGCCATGCTTTTGCCCGCGGAACAGCGTCATGACTTTTGCGAGCATGAGACAGTGCGGCTTTCGCTTGCGAACCTGATGACCTTTCCGTGGATCAGGAGCGCGGTCGAAGCCGGGCAAACCGCGCTGCACGGCTGCTTCTTCGGCATTCGCTCCGGCGTCCTCGAACGGCTCGGCGCCGACGGTGTCTTTCGCCCCATCCCCGAATAGGAAGCCTGCTATAAGGCGGCCGCGCCCCCCCATATAGGTGCAGGGTACGCACGAGGTTTTATTCATGCCTGAGACGAATTTCGACATCATCATTATTGGCTCCGGCCCTGGCGGCTATGTGTGCGCGATCCGCGCCGCGCAGCTCGGGTTCAAGACCGCCATCGTCGAGCGCGACTATTTGGGTGGCATCTGCCTCAACTGGGGCTGCATTCCCACCAAGGCGCTGCTGCGTTCGGCGGAAATTTTCCACTACCTGCAGCACGCCAAGGATTACGGCCTCTCCGCCGGTGACGTGACCTACGATCCCGCGGCCGTGGTGAAGCGCTCGCGCGCGGTATCGAAGCGACTCAACGACGGCGTCGGCTTTTTGATGAAGAAGAACAAGGTCGCCGTGATCTGGGGCGAGGCCGCGATCGACGCGCCGGGAAAAATCAGCGTCAAGGCGAGCAAGAGCGAAGCCCCGAAGGGCGCGCTCGGACCCGGCTCCTATGCGGCCAAGCACGTCATCATCGCCACCGGTGCGCGACCGCGCGTGCTGCCCGGCATCGAGCCGGACAAAAAGCTGATCTGGACCTACTTCGAAGCCATGGTGCCCGAACGCATGCCGAAGTCGCTCTTGGTGATCGGCTCGGGCGCGATCGGCATCGAATTCGCCTCGTTCTATCGCACGCTCGGCGCCGACGTGACGGTGGTGGAAATCCTGCCGCAAATCCTCCCCGTCGAAGACTCCGAAATCGCCGCCTTCGCGCGCAAGAGTTTCGAAAAGCAGGGCATCAAGATTCTCACCGGCGCCAAGGTGACGAAGCTCGACAAGAAAGCCGACGCCGTCGCCGCAACCATCGACGGCAAGGGCGGCACGCAGACGCTCGCGGTCGACCGCGTGATCTCGGCCGTCGGCGTCGTCGGCAACATCGAAAGCCTCGGCCTGGAAAAGCTTGGCGTAAAGACCGAGCGCGGCGCGATTGTCATCGACGGCGCCTGCAAGACCAGCGTGCCCGGCATTTACGCGATCGGCGACGTCGCCGGCCCGCCGCTACTCGCCCACAAGGCCGAGCATGAAGGCGTGATCTGCGTCGAGGCCATCAAGGGCCTGCACCCGCATCCGATGGACAAGCGGCTCATTCCCGGCTGCACCTATTGCTCGCCGCAGATCGCCTCGGTCGGACTGACCGAGCAGGCCGCCAAGGAGCAAAAGCGCGACACCCGCGTCGGCCGCTTTCCGTTCGTCGGCAACGGCAAGGCCATTGCGCTCGGCGAGGACCAGGGCTTGGTCAAGGTGATCTTCGACAAGAAGACCGGACAACTGCTGGGCGCTCACATGGTCGGCGCCGAAGTGACCGAGCTCATCCAGGGCTACGTGGTGGCGATGAATCTGGAGACCACCGAAGAAGAGCTGATGCACACCGTATTCCCGCATCCGACCTTGTCGGAAATGATGAAGGAAGCGGTGCTCGACGCTTACGGCCGAGCACTGAATATTTGATTGCTTATTGGGTCGGCATGCCGCGTTGTGGGGCCGGCCCACGTAGGCATGCTGACGCGTCGCGATTTTGCCGACCCTACGCGACCAGACCCGCCATCGGCTTGACCGCCACGCTGCCGGGAAACACGTCGGCCGCCAGCGCGCGCTCGTCGGCGCGCAGGTGATCCTTCAGCAAGCCCTTGAGCACCGCGCGCAGATCGGTCGTCGGTTTCAGGTCGCGGCCCTCGTAGAGATCGGCAGGGCGCAGTCCCGGCCAATCGGCGATGACGCGGCCGCCTTTGAGTGCGCCGCCGACCAGAAGCGCCACCGTGGCAGTGCCATGGTCGGTGCCTTCGGTGCCGTTGATGTGGGCGGTACGGCCGAACTCGGTTATCAGCGCAACCACGGTTTCGCGCCACGCGGACCCCATATTGGATTTGACCGCGGCGAGCGCATCGTCGAGCGCGCCAAGCAATTGTGCTAGCCGGCCCTTGGCGATGCCTTCGTTGTAGTGGGTGTCCCAGCCGTCGAGCGCCAGCGCGCCGACGCGCGGCCCGTCGGGCTGCGCCAGGAACTTTGCCGCGGTGCCGGCAGCCTCGACAAAATAGGCGTGCGCCTGCGCCGGGCCGGGCAGCGGTTTTGTGCCACCGGCATTGGCCATCGCGCCCGATTGTTCGATGGCTTTGAGCCTCGCGTTCTCCTCCAGGACGGTCGCGAGCTTCGGGTCGGCGTGGCGATAGAGATCGAGCAGGCGCTGCATCGTATCGGCGCTCGCCGGCATGACGCGTTGCGGCGCCCACGACAGGACCGGCGCCGGCCCGCGCACCACAAGGGGCGTCACCGGCCCGACGCCGAGCGCCTTGCTGCCGTTCGGGGCGACGCGGCCGCCGCTTGCGAGGCCGGCGAGGGCGCGATTGAGCCAGCCGCTGTCGGTGGCCCCCGGCTTAGGCGCGCCGCTTTCCAACACGTCCTGGCCGTCGAAGTGCGAGCGCTCGCGGTACGGCGTGGCGCAGGCATGGACGACGATCGCCTCCTGCGTCGCGAACATCTGGTGCAGGTTCGGCATCGCCGGATTGAGCGCGAAGAAATTGTCGAGCTTTAGAGCCGGCATCGCGCCGTCGAGGGTCAACGCATTGTCGCCGCGCAACATCACCCAGTTCGCATCGCCGACCGGTGCTACCGTCGCCAGCCCATCGAGCGCGCCGCGCAGGATGAACGCGAGAAAGCGGGGGTCGCGACCCTCGGCGCGTGCGAGCTTCGGCAGATGGGCCCAAGCGAACAGCGTGCCGGACGCAAGCAGCATTTGGCGGCGCGAGGGGGCATGCAACGGCATCATCGTCATCTCCGCAGGAATTCCGGCGCCATCAGGAGCAGCGCCACGGCCTGAGTGCGGCTTTCCGCGCGTGCGACGGTTTGGCGGGTCTGAGCCGAGGCGAGGGGCCCAAGGCTGTCGTCGAGCAAGGCGAGCGGATCGAGCTCGTTGGCGACGCGACCGGCAAACGCGTTCGCCATGTCGAGACGATGCGGAATGCCGTCGATCCAGGCCGCCTCGCTGTCGGAAAAGCCATTCGGCGCCGGCGGGCGCCAGAGCGCTTCGCCTAACATCGCCTGAGCAGCCATGAGGCGGGGGATCGGAACGGCCGATCGCGCACCGGTCGCGCGCAGTGAGGCTGCGATCCACTCCGACGGTTTTTTCAGCTTGGTGCGCGGCGCCGTCCACGCCTCGTCTGACGTAACCAAGGTTTTCGCGACCTGCTTGAGGTCGCCGTCTGTGTCGCGAAAGATCTTTTCGAGCTTGCCGGCGAGCGCGGGCGGCGGCTCGTCGGCCACGAAATGGCGCGCGAGCTTATCGGCAACGTGCCGCGCGGTTGCCGGATGCCGCGCCAGATCGGCGAGCACGGCGCGGCCCTGCTCGACGCCGGTGTCCGGATAGCTTTTGCCGAGCACCGTCTGCCGCCCGGGTTCGTGCAGCAGCTTGTTGAAAACGAACTCGCCGCCGTGCAGCGGCTCCCCCGGCGGCAGCCAGGTCCAGCCGGTGAGCACCTTGGCGAGGTTGGTAACGTCGACCTGCGCGTAGCCGCTGCGAACACCAAGCGTGTGCAGCTCGAGCGTCTCTCGCGCCAAATTCTCGTTCAGCCCCTTGTCGCGATCGATGCCCGCAATGGAGTTCGGACCGATCGACTCGACGTTATCAAGATAGAACAGCATGGCCGGATGGCTTTCGACGGCCTGCAGCAAATCGGCGAAACGGCCGAGCACATGGGGCCGGATCGCCTCGCGTTCATAAGGCCCGGCCATCGGCAGGATCTTGTCGGCCGAGATGCAGAAATGATTGGACCAGAACCAGACCAGCCGTTCGACAAAGCCGATATCGGCGCTGGTTGCGGCATCGAAGCGAGCCTGCGCTTCGTCCTGCATGAGCCGCGCCGGCAATGGCGGCATTTTCGGCTGAAGCTTTGACTCCGGCAATTCAACGGCGTCCGAAGACGTCGACTTCGCTTCCGCCAAGGTCTCTCGCTCACGCTCGCGTTTTTTGGCGCGCTGGGCGAGCTTGCGTCTCGCGCGTTCCTCGGCGCGAAACCCGAAAACGGCCCGGGCCGCTTGCGCACTCGACGGCAGATTTGCCGCGGCGACTTGGCCGGCCCGCGGCCGTTCCAAATCGGCGATCAAGGCCCCCCGCGGATCGTTCGCAATGCGAGCAATGGCGCCGCCAGCCGGGCCGAGGCCAAATCGATGCAGCGCCAGCGCTGCCGCTTCCTTGCCGCGAGGGATCAAACAAACCTCCGCTCGTTCGATCGCCGGCCAGACTCGTTCCTCCAATGTGGCAGAAATTCCACTCTGGCAAATGAAATCCCGCGGAATTTTCTTACATTCTGTTCATCGTCCGGCGGCTTGCGCCGGCCGTGGAGCACGCGCGGACCTCGGCTTGCGGCAAACCAGCCCGGCCCGTAAGTATCCAGACAAGCGGCTCGCGAATCCCGCGCCGAGCTGGCCCGAATGGAACCCGCATGGCCGTGGTCATCGACTCCCTGCGCGACGCCGGGCGCCTGCGCCACCCCGAAAAGGCACACCGGCCCGATCAGCCGGCGCTGCGCAAGCCGGACTGGATCCGCGTCAAGGCGCCGGTATCGCCGGGCTATCTGCAGACCCAACGCATCGTGCGCGACAACGGCCTGCACACCGTGTGCGAAGAGGCGGGCTGCCCGAATATCGGCGAGTGCTGGGAGAAGAAGCACGCCACTTTCATGATCATGGGCGACACCTGCACGCGGGCCTGCGCGTTCTGCAACGTCAAGACCGGCCTGCCCGGCGCGCTGGATGCCGCCGAGCCCGGGCACGTCGCCGAAGCCACCTACAAGCTCGGACTTGCTCACATCGTCGTCACCTCCGTCGACCGCGACGATCTCGATGACGGCGGCGCCGCGCATTTCGCCGCCGTGATCCGCGCCATCCGCGCCCGCTGCCCCAACACCACGATCGAGGTTTTGACGCCCGATTTTTTGCGCAAGGACGGCGCTGTCGAGACCGTAGTGGCCGCCGGCCCCGATGTGTTCAACCACAATCTCGAAACCGTGCCGTCGAAATATCTGACGGTGCGACCGGGCGCACGCTACTTCGCCTCGGTTCGTCTGCTGCAGCGCGTGAAGGAGATCGCCCCGCGCATGTTCACCAAATCCGGCATCATGGTCGGCTTGGGCGAGGAGCGGAACGAAGTGCTGCAGGTGATGGACGATCTGCGCGCCGCCGACGTCGATTTTCTGACGATCGGCCAGTATCTCCAGCCCTCGCGCAAGCATCACGCGGTCATGCGTTTCGTGCCGCCCGATGAATTCGCAAGCCTGGAGGCGATCGCCTATGCCAAGGGATTTTCGATGGTGTCAGCCAGTCCGCTGACGCGCTCATCGCATCACGCCGGCGAGGATTTCGCCCGCCTGAAGGCAGCGCGGACGGCGCGTTGAGCGATGCCGCAATTCTCCACCACGCGCCGGGTGCAGCACTCCGCGGCCGACATGTTCGATCTGGTCGCCGACGTGGAGCGTTATCCGCAATTCGTGCCGCTGTGCCAATCCTTGGCCGTGCGCCGGCGCAGCACCGACGAAGAGGGCAGGGAGGTCATCGTCGCCGACATGACGGTGGCCTACAAATTCGTTCGCGAGACCTTCACCAGCCGGGTCACGCTCGATCGGCCGAACCAGACGATCCTGGTGGAATATCTGGAAGGACCGTTCCGGCGCATGAACAACCGCTGGAGCTTTCGTCCGGTGAGCGAAACGAGCTGTGAGGTCGAGTTTTTCCTGGCCTACGAATTCCGCAGCCGCACCCTCGCCGTCTTGATGGGCGGCGTCTTCGACGCCGCATTCCGCCGTTTCGCCGCCGCTTTCGAACGCCGCGCCGATCAGGTCTACGGCGCGCAGCCGGCATAACGCGTTTAGAGGCGGCGCGGGAACAGGCTGGCGCCGCTCACTGCGCCAGTTCAAGCAGCATCGCCAACGCTTCGGCGACTGAACGTTCCCGCACGCGGCGCCGCCCAATTTTGCCGAACAGGCGGCGGCGCTGCAGCCCGCGCCCGTCGCGGCTCGCGGCAGCAAAGTGCACGAGGCCGACCGGTTTTTGCCTGGTGCCGCCGCCCGGGCCGGCGATGCCTGTGATCGACACCGCGAGATCGGCCGGCGAGTGCTTGAGCGCGCCCTCGGCCATGGCGACCGCGGTCTCGGCGCTCACCGCGCCGTGATGCGTGAGCGTCGCAGCCGGCACGCCGAGCATGGCCTGCTTGGCGTCGTTCGAATAAACCACGAAGCCGCATTCCATGACGTCCGAGGAGCCGGCGATTTCAGTCAATGCTGCGGCCACAAGACCGCCGGTGCAGGATTCTGCCGTAGCGATCCGCCAGCCGCGCGCACGGCAAACCTCGAGCACGTCGACAGCCATCGTGCGCAGCTTGCGCTCGATCATGCGCCGCTCCACGGCAATCGCACCGTGGCCGTCGCCATGGCGACGAGGCCTTCGCTGCGTCCGGTAAAGCCGAGTTTCTCGCTGGTCGTGGCCTTCACGGCGACGCGTTCGACCGAAATGCCGGCGATCGCGGCGATGCGCTCGCGCATGGCATCGCGATGAGGCGACACGCGCGGCGCCTCGCACACGATGGTCACGTCGAGGTGGCCGATGATGCCGCCGCGCGCCCGGACGCGCTCACAGGCGAAGGCGAGGAAACGGTCCGACGAGGCGCCGCGCCATTGCGGGTCGCTCGGCGGAAAATGCTGGCCGATGTCACCCTCGGCAAGCGCGCCCAGAATGGCGTCGACCAACGCATGCAGCGCCACGTCGGCGTCGGAATGGCCGGTCACGCCGCGGCGATGCGGAATGCGCACGCCACCGAGCATCACGTGATCGCCATCGGCAAAAGCATGCACGTCAAAACCGTTGCCGGTGCGGATGTCGGTCAGCGTGGCGGCGTGCATGAGCTCGGCACGGGAAAAATCTTCGTTGGTGGTCAGTTTCACGTTGCCGACCTCGCCTTCGAAGATGCTGACGCGGTGGCCGGCCCATTCAGCCAGCGCCGCGTCGTCGGTAAAGTCGTCGCGGCCGGCCGCCTCGGCGCGGCGGTGCGCTTGCGTAATCAGGGCGAAGCCGAAGGACTGCGGCGTCTGCACCGTGCGCAGCCGGCTGCGATCGAGCGTTTCGGTCACGGCCGCATCCTGGTCGACCACCTTGACCGTATCGGCGACGACCAAGCCCGGTACCGCGGCGCCGTGGCGCCGGCCCGCCTCGATGGCCCGGTCGATCAGAGCGCCGGTCAAAAACGGCCGTGCCGCGTCGTGGATAAGGACAAGCTCAGGAGTGTGGGCCTGCAGCGCGTTGAGCCCGGAGCGGACGGAAATCTGCCGCGTTGCGCCCCCCGCCACGGGTTCTCCCAGCTTCCCCAGCCCGGCCTGGGCGGCGCCGAACAGGTCCGCATCCGCCAGATGGATCACCGGCTGCACGCGGTCGATTTGCGGATGGCCGCAGAAAGCCGCCAGCGTCGCTCGAATGGCGGGGACCCCTGCAACGGTCCGATATTGCTTGGGGACCGCGCCGCCGGCCCGCTCCCCTCGACCTGCCGCGACGATGACCGCCGCCACCATGCCCATCCGCTGAGCTCCATTTGGCTTTGACGCAGCCGCTTTAGCGCATGTCCGGCGAATGTGCGAATGGCCGCGGGGTAGGGGCGGAGCAGCCCAGGCAGCCATCCGGCGGGACATTTTCCATAAGTGGAATATTGCACTGCAACACTTGCACCGGGCGCCGATTTGGCTAAACTCTATGCAGTTTTTGATACCGCCTATTTCGTGTGCACATGCCCTACCGCCCTGACTTTTCGAGCCGAATCACACGCCGCCAGCCGGGGCGGTTCTGCCCATGAGCACCGCCGAAGCCTTATTGACGGCTCCGCCCGCAGAGGTCGTGCTCAATGCCCTGCCGCATCCGGTGATCGTGGTCGGGCCGAACGGCAAGGTGGTGGACGCCAACGCCGCCGCGGAAGCCTTCTTCGAAGCCTCCCTGCCGCTCCTCCGCCGTCAGGCGCTGCGCGATCTGGTGCCGTTCGGCAGTCCGTTGCTCACGCTGGTCGAGCAGGTGCGTAGCCGCGGCGCCGCGGTCAACGAGTACAAGGTCGATCTCGGCACACCGCGTAATCCGGGCGAGCGGCTCGTCGACCTCCACGTTGCGCCGCTGCCCGAGCAACTCGATTCCGTCGTGGTGATGCTCCAAGAGCGCACCATCGCCGACAAGATGGACCGCCAGCTCACCCATCGCGGTGCCGCGCGCTCGGTGATCGCGCTTGCTGCCATGCTGGCGCACGAGATCAAGAACCCGCTGTCCGGCATTCGCGGCGCCGCGCAGCTGCTCGAACAATCGGTCGAGGACGATGACCGCACGCTGACGCGACTGATCTGCGACGAAGCCGACCGCATCGTGAAGCTGGTCGACCGCATGGAGGTGTTCGGCGACGAGCGTCCGGTCGAGCGTGAGCCGATCAACATTCACGTCGTCCTCGACCATGTGAAGCGGCTGGCGCAATCCGGCTTCGGCCGCAATCTCAAATTCGTCGAGGATTACGATCCCTCGCTGCCGCCGGTGCTGGCGAACCGCGATCAGCTCATCCAGGTCTTTCTCAATCTCATCAAGAACGCCGCAGAGTCGATCGGCGAGATCGGCGCCGGCGGCGAGATTCTGCTGACCACCGCGTTCCGTCCGGGCGTGCGGCTGTCGCTGCCGGGCGCCAAGACCCGCGTCTCGCTGCCGCTCGAATTCTGCGTGCGCGACAACGGCCCCGGCGTGCCCGACGAATTGCTGCCGCATCTATTCGACCCGTTCGTCACGACCAAACCGACCGGATCAGGTCTTGGGCTGGCACTGGTCGCCAAAATCGTCGGCGATCATGGCGGCATCATCGAATGCGAGTCGCAATCGCGCCGCACCACATTTCGCATCCTCATGCCGAAATACACCGCAACCGAAGCGGGCGCCGGACCGGACGGCCGCCGCAAACCATAGGAGCATCGATGCCCACGGGAAGCATTCTCGTTGCCGATGACGATGCGGCGATCCGGACCGTCCTCAATCAGGCGTTGTCGCGCGCCGGCTACGAGGTGCGCTCGACCGGCAACGCCGCAACGTTGTGGCGCTGGATCAGCCAAGGCGACGGCGATCTGATCATCAGCGACGTGCTGTTGCCCGACGAAAGTGCCTTCGATCTGTTGCCGCGCATCAAGAAGGCGCGCCCCGATCTGCCGATCGTCATCATGAGCGCGCAGAACACGTTCATGACCGCGATCCGCGCTTCCGAGCGCGGCGCCTACGAATATCTGCCGAAGCCGTTCGACCTCAAAGAGCTGATTGGGATCGTCGGCCGTGCGCTGTCGGAGCCGAAGGAGCGGGCGCGGCAGCCCTCCAAGCCCGACGATTTCGAATCCATTCCGCTGGTCGGCCGCTCGCCGGCCATGCAGGAAATCTACCGCGTGCTGGCGCGGCTGATGCAGACCGACCTCACGGTGATGATCAGCGGCGAGTCCGGCACCGGCAAGGAGCTGGTGGCGCGCGCGCTGCACGACTACGGCAAGCGGCGGACGGGACCGTTCGTCGCCATCAACATGGCGGCGATCCCGCGCGACCTCATCGAGTCCGAACTGTTCGGCCACGAGAAGGGCGCGTTCACCGGCGCCAACACGCGGAGCGCCGGCCGCTTCGAGCAAGCCGAAGGCGGGACGCTGTTTCTCGACGAGATCGGCGACATGCCGATGGAGGCACAGACCCGGCTTCTGCGCGTGCTGCAGCAGGGCGAATACACCACCGTGGGCGGCCGCACACCCATCAAAGCCGACGTGCGCATCATCGCCGCCACCAACAAGGATTTACGTCAGCTCATTCAGCAGGGCTTGTTCCGCGAAGATCTGTTCTTCCGGCTCAACGTCGTGCCGCTGCGTTTGCCGCCGCTACGCGAGCGCACCGAGGACATTCCCGACCTGATCCGGCACTTTTTCGCGGTGGTGGCGCGCGAGGGCCTGCCGCTCAAGCAGATCGACCAGGCCGCGCTCGATCGGCTCAAGCGGCACCGCTGGCCCGGCAATGTGCGCGAACTCGAAAATCTCGCGCGCCGTCTCGCCGCGCTCTACCCGCAGGAGACCATCACTGCGGCGGTCATCGACGCCGAGCTTTCGCAACCGGCGCTGGTCGCGCCGAGCGATTCCGGCCGTGCCGAAGACAATCTCTCGGGGGCCGTCGAGCGCTACCTGGCGCGCTACTTTTCCGGGTTCGACGACGGCCTGCCGCCGCCCGGCCTCTATCACCGCATCCTGCGCGAGGTCGAAGGCCCGCTGCTCTCAGCCGCCCTGACCGCCACCCGCGGCAACCAAATCCGCGCTGCCGACCTGCTCGGCGTCAACCGCAACACTTTGCGCAAGAAGATCCGCGATCTGGAAATTCAGGTTTATCGGACCGGCGGTTGACGACCCACGCTCATAGCGTCGTCGAAGCGCCCGAAGGCGCCCCGGAATTGTCGCAATCGGGCAACATTGTTGTATAAATGCCTCACTGGGGGAGGACGAATGGCCGGGCTCCGTTCGTCCAGCGCATTTCCGCAACAGTCCCACGTCGCTTAGCGCGTTCATGACGACTGTTGACCAGGTCGCCCCGCTCGAGCCGGTCCCGGCACCCATGCCGGTTGGTTCGCGGCTGATTGGGCCGGTTGCGGACGGTATCGCCCTCTTCTCGGCGGCTCTCACTCTCCTGGTGCTTTCGGGGATAACTCCGATCGCGCCGGTCCCGGCACTGGCGACCGGGCTCGCACTCCTGCAAGCGGTTACTCACGGCACGGCCGTCCCTGCAGCAACACCGGCCGGGCTGATCCAGACCGCGATCGTTGTTTTGCTGCTCGTAGTCAATCTCGTGACCGACGCCTTATTGCTGTTGGCGCCGAGGCCAATGTCGTCGCGGCTGATAGGGGCGATTGCGCTCGGGCTGGCGCTGCTGTGGGCCACCGTCACGTTCCTCGTGCTCGGCGGTTTGACCTGGATCGTGCCGGTCGATGAGGTGGTCAAGCAGCTCTTGCTCGGCAACGCCGTCACCGGCGTCTTGCTGCTTGCGATCATAGGGCGCGAAGTCTGGATCGTTATCCAGGCGCGCTGGCGCGGGCGCGCTGGTTCGCGGCTGCACATTCAGATCGTGAGCCTGTTCGCGGTGATCGCCGCGGTGCCGACCATTTTGATCGCGGTCGTCGCATCGACCACGCTGGACCGCGGCCTCGACCGCTTCTTTTCAACCCGCACCCGCGCCATCATCGATCAGTCGCAGATCGTGGCCAAAGCCTATCTCAGCGACCATGCCCAGATCATTGGCGGCGACAGTCTGGCGATGGCGTTCGACGTCGCGCGCGCCAAACCTCTGTTCGACCAGAACCGCGAGCAGTTTCACAAATTTTTCACGGCGCAAGCCAAGGGCCGCGGCCTGTCAGCGGCGATGATCATCGCGTCTGACGCTTCGACGGTTGAGCATGCCGACGCCATGGCGGACAAACCGGTCGTGCTGCCGCCGTCGGAAGCCCTCAAACGCATCAGCGAGACCGAGCCGTATGTCGTTGTCTCGCCGCAGGGCATCGCCGCCGCCGTAAAGCTGCGCGGTTACGACGACCTCTACCTGTACGTCGCCCAGATGCTCGATCCGCGCGTCATGCAGCAAATAGCCGCGACGCAGGAGAGTATCGGCGACTATGCCCTCCTTGAAGCGTCCCGGCTCGGCATCCAGATCGCGTTCGCGCTGATGTTCGCGGTCATCGCGCTGATCGTGCTGTTGTCGTCGGCGTGGATCGGGCTCGATTTCGCCAACCGGCTGGTCGCCCCGATCCGGCGCCTGATCGGCGCCGCCAACGTGGTATCGACCGGCAATCTGAATATTCAGGTGCCAGTGCACCGCGCCGAGGGCGATTTGGCGCAGCTCGGCGAAACCTTCAACAAGATGACCCACGAGCTGCGCACCCAACACGAGGACATCGTGCGCGCCCGCGACCTCATCGACAGCCGCCGCCGCTTCACCGAGGCCGTACTGTCGGGCGCCAGCGCCGGCGTGGTTGGCGTCAATGCCGAGGGCCGCGTCACCATTCTCAATCGCTCGGCCGAGCAATTGACCGGATGCAGCGAGGCCGAAGCGCTCAGCCGTCCGCTGCGCGACATCGCCCCCGAACTGGCCGATGTTTTCGCCGACGCGCGGCGCAGCAATCAGCGCCTCATTCAGCGCCAGATCGCGATCACGCGCGACGGCCAGGAGCGTAATTTCTCGGTTCGCGTCACCAGCGAGCAGGCGCCTGAATCCGAACACGGCTACGTCATCACCATCGACGACATTACCGAGTTGGTCCTGGCGCAGCGCTCATCGGCATGGGCCGATATTGCCCGCCGCATCGCCCACGAGATCAAGAATCCGCTGACCCCGATCCAGCTGTCGGCCGAGCGGCTACGCCGCAAATATGGCAAACTGATCACTGAAGATACCGCCGTGTTCGAGCAGTGCACCGACACCATCGTGCGCCAGGTCGACGACATCAAACGGATGGTCGACGAGTTCTCGCGCTTCGCCCGGATGCCGAAGGCGGTGATCGCCGACGAGGACGTCGCCGATGCCGTGCGCCAAGTGGTGTTCCTGCTGCGCGTCGGTCATCCCGACATCGATTTCGACGTGCAGCTGTCGGCGGATACGATGCCGGCGCGGTTCGACCGGCGGCTGATCTCGCAGGCGCTCACCAACATCGTCAAGAACGCGACCGAGGCGATCGGCGCCGTGCCGCCGGCCGAGCTCGACCGCGGCCGCATCGTCGTGAGCGCCCGCCGCGAGGGCAAGGAAGCGGTGATCGACGTGATCGACAACGGCATCGGTCTGCCCAAGGAGAACCGCGCGCGCCTGCTCGAGCCCTATGTCACGACACGCGAGAAGGGCACCGGCCTTGGGCTCGCCATCGTCGGCCGTATTCTCGAGGAGCACGGCGGGCGCATCGAGCTGCGCGATGCTTCGGAAAAGATTCCCAGTGCGCGCGGCGCCTGGATGCAGTTGCGCTTTGCGGCCGAGCCGCTGCCCGAAGCGGCGGGGGCGGCGGCAGCGCCGGCCCAACAGACTCACGCGGTGAATTGATCATGGCGTCCGACATCCTCATCGTCGACGATGAAGCCGACATTCGCGAACTCGTCGCCGGCATTCTGCAGGACGAAGGCTACGGCACGCGTACCGCGCACGACAGCGACGACGCGCTCGGCGCCGTGGTAGCGCGGCGGCCCAATCTCGTCTTCCTCGATATCTGGCTGCAGGGCAGCCGGCTCGACGGGCTGCAGCTTCTCGACTCGCTCAAGCTCGAACATCCCGAGCTGCCGGTGGTGATGATATCGGGTCACGGCAACATCGAGACCGCGGTGTCCGCCATCAAACGCGGCGCCTACGATTTCATCGAGAAGCCGTTCAAGGCCGACCGGCTGCTGCTCGTAGCCGAACGCGCGCTGGAGAACTCCCGGCTCAAGCGCGAGGTCAAGCAGCTCAAGCAATTCGCGCCGCTGCCCACCGTGATCGTCGGCCATTCGCCGACCGCCAACCAGCTGCGGCAGACCGTCGAAAAGGTGGCGCCGACCAACAGCCGCATCCTCATCGTCGGCGCCTCCGGCAGCGGCAAGGAGCTCGCCGCCCGCACCATTCATGCCCATTCGGCGCGCGCCAACGCGCCGTTCGTGGTGATCAACGCCGCCGCGATCTCGCCGGAGCATATGGAGGTCGAGCTGTTCGGCGTCGAGGCCAGCAACGGCACGCAGGGCCGCAAGGTCGGCGCGCTCGAGGAGGCGCACGGCGGCACGCTGTTCATCGACGAAATCGCCGACATGCCGCGCGAGACGCAGAACAAGATCCTGCGCGTGCTGGTCGATCAGACATTCCAACGCGTCGGCGGCAGCACCAAAGTCACCGTCGATGTGCGCATCATTTCCTCGACCAGTCGCAACATCGAAGCCGAGATCGCGGTCGGCAAATTCCGCGAAGACCTCTATCACCGGCTGTCGGTGGTGCCGATCCGGGTACCGTCACTCGCCGAACGGCGGGACGATATTCCGCATCTGGTCGACTATTTCATGGAGCAGATTTCGCACGCCACCGGGCTGCCGAAGCGCAAGGTCGGCGCCGACGCGCTCGCCGTGCTGCAATCGCACGACTGGCCCGGCAACGTCCGGCAATTGCGCAATAACGTGGAGCGGTTGATGATTCTGGCCGGCGGCGATCCCGAGGCGGTGATCACCGCGGCGATGCTGCCGCAAGACGTCGGCTCCATGATTCCCAACATGCCGAACGGCAATGGCGGCGAACACCTGATGAGCCTCGCGCTGCGCGAAGCCCGCGAAGTCTTCGAGCGCGAATATCTGTTAGCGCAGATCAACCGTTTCGGCGGCAACATCTCGCGCACCGCCGAGTTCGTCGGCATGGAGCGCTCGGCGCTGCACCGGAAGCTGAAAGCGTTGGGTATTGACTAATTACCGGGCGCACCGACAGCACATCTGATTTCCGATGACTGACCTCTGATTCCTGATGTCCCGCTACGCCTACGTCAACGGCCGCTATCTGCCCTTCCGCGACGCCAAGGTGCACGTCGAGGATCGCGGCTATCAGTTCGCCGATGCGGTTTACGAAGTGTGCGAGGTGAGGGCAGGGCGCCTGGTCGACGAGCGCCGCCATCTCGATCGCCTGGAGCGTTCGCTTGCCGCGATCCGGCTGCGCCCGCCGATGAGCCGCAGCGCGCTGGGTATGGTGCTGCGTGAAGTCGTGGCGCGAAACCGGATCCGCTTCGGCCTGGTTTATCTGCAGATCAGCCGCGGCGTGGCGCGGCGCGATCTCGCGTTTCCGACACCGGAAGCTGCGCCGAGCATCGTTGTCACCGCGCGAGCGCTGAACCGCACCCGCATCGAAGCGCGGGCGGCAACGGGGATTGCGGTGGTGAGCATGCCGGACAATCGCTGGGGCCGCGTCGATATCAAGACGGTAGGCCTTTTGCCCAACGCCTTGGCGCGGCAAGCCGCGCTCGAGCAGGGCGCGCACGAAGCCTGGCTCGTCGACAACAGCGGCGCCGTCACGGAGGGGGCCTCCGCCAATGCCTGGATCGTGACCAGGGATGGCAAGCTCGTGACGCGACACGCCGATCACGCCATCCTTGGCGGCATTACGCGCGGCGTGCTGTTCGACGCGGTCAAGGCGCAAGGCTTGACCGTCGAGCAACGGCCCTTCGCCCTCGACGAGGCCTACGCGGCCCGCGAAGCGTTCATCACCTCGGCGACGCAGACCGTCATGCCGGTGGTCCGCATCGACGGCCGCACCATCGGCAACGGCAAACCCGGCCCGATCGCAACCACGCTGCGGCGCGAATTTCACCGGTTTGCGGAGGCCGGCTGAGCCCTCCGCTCCGGCGTAACGCCATATCCAGCCTGCGGCCAACTTGGGCTTGCATAGTTCCCTGCCCCGTTTTCTAATGCCACATTACCCACCCGGGGTGTTTTCGTCCGGGTTTGGGGGTTCAGACGGGTCGAACGAGGCAAAACCCGTCGTCTGCAATGCGGCTTGGGTGGGTTTCGCCTCGCTCGATCCACCTTACTTATGGAAGTGCCTAGGGTGGCGAGGGCGCTCGGCGCCGGAGCCCGTCGCTTATTGCCGGCATTGCCGGTCCGCGCCGCCCTGCGCGCAAAAAGCAGAGAAACCACCCGCGGGGCCGGGGCCCGCGAGGCAAAGAACGGAAACAACGGCCATGGCAGCCGACCGCGCACAAAATCTGCAAGACACCTTCCTCAATCACGTCCGCAAGAGCAAGATTCCGCTGACCATCTTCCTGGTGAACGGCGTCAAGCTGCAGGGCGTCGTGACATGGTTCGATAATTTCTGCGTGCTGTTACGTCGCGACGGGCACTCGCAACTGGTCTACAAGCACGCCATCTCGACCATTATGCCGGGCCATCCGGTGCAGCTGTTCGAAGGCGCGGAAGAGCCGCCGGCCGGGGAAAAGGTCTGATTGGAGCCGCGGCGTCGCGATTCGCGGACTGACCGCCTAACTCCGGCTCAGCCGGATACGGCGACCGGCCGTGCGCTGGTGGTCGAGCCGATGTTGCGCGGCGGCGGCCGCAACACGCATGGCGGCAGTGCGGCCGGGCGGACGCCCGCGGCCAAGCTCGACGAAGCCGTGGGACTCGCACGCGCCATCGATCTCGACGTGGCGCAGGCCGGCATTGTCATGCTCAGCACGTTGCGGCCGGCAACCTATCTCGGCAAGGGCAAGGTCGAAGAGATCGCGGGTCTCGTCAAAACGCACGAAGCGGGCATCGTGGTGATGGATTGCGCGCTCTCTCCGGTGCAGCAGCGCAACCTGGAAAAGGCCTGGAACGCCAAAGTCGTCGACCGCACGGGCCTCATTCTGGAGATTTTCGGCCGCCGCGCCCGCAGCCGCGAAGGCGCGCTGCAGGTCGAGCACGCGCACCTGACCTATCAGAGGAGCCGGCTGGTCCGCTCCTGGACCCATCTCGAGCGCCAGCGCGGCGGTTTTGGCTTTCTCGGCGGCCCCGGCGAGACCCAGCTCGAAGCCGACCGGCGCATGATCGAGGAGCGGCTTGCCCGTATCGAAGGCGAGCTGGCCAAGGTCAAGCGCACGCGCGCGCTGCACCGCGACAGCCGCCGCCGCGTGCCGTATCCGATCGTGGCGCTGGTCGGTTACACCAATGCCGGCAAGTCGACGCTATTCAATCGCATGACGCAGGCGACCGTGCTGTCCGCCGACATGCTGTTCGCCACGCTCGATCCGACCTTGCGCGCCGTCGACCTGCCGCATGGTGCCCGCGTGATCGTGTCCGATACCGTCGGTTTCATCTCCGATCTGCCGACCATGCTGGTCGCCGCCTTCCGCGCCACCCTCGAGGAAGTCATCGAAGCCGATGTCATTCTGCACGTCCGCGACGTCTCGCATGAAGACGCCGAGGCGCAATTGCACGACGTCGAAAGCGTGCTGCGGCAACTCGGCATCGATCACGCGGAAAAGCGCGCGATCATCGAGGTGTGGAACAAGATCGACCGCCTGGACGAAGCGGAGCGCATGCGCGTGCGCAACGCGGCCGAGCGCCGCCCACCGACGGAGCGTCCGGTCCTGGTCGCGGCGGCGACCGGGGAGGGGATGGAAGAGCTTGGCGCCGCTATCGAGGCGCGCCTCGCCGCCGGCCGCGTGCTGATCGAACTTGAACTCGATCCGGCCGATGGCGCCGGCATGAGTTGGCTGCACCGCCACACCGAGGTCATCCATAAGGGCCTCGACGACCGGACCGGCCGCATCGCCATGACGGTGCGCGCCGATGCCGAGCGCGCCGACGCAGTGCGGGCAAGATTTACCGACGGTGAGCAGCAGACAGCGGGTGGCCGCTAACGGCGCCCTGTGGCATAACTGCCTTATTCGATTGTCGCCGAGCGCCGCTCTTCGGCCTTAGCGTCATCCCAGAGCTTGTCCATCTCCGCCAATGTGGCCTCACTCGGCGTTTTTCCGTTGGCGGCGAGAGCGTTTTCGATCGCAGCGAAGCGGCGCTCGAATTTTTGGTTGGTCTGCCGCAGCAGCGCTGCCGGGTCGGCGTGCAGGTGGCGGGCAAGGTTGACGGCGGCAAACAACAGGTCGCCGACTTCCGCGGCGGCTTCGGCGGCGCACTCTGCGTTTCCGCGTCGCCACCGCCGAGCGCCGCTTCGATCTCGTCGGCCTCTTCGCGGATCTTGTCCAGGACGGCGCGCACGTCGTTCCAGTCAAAACCGACTTGGCTGGCTTTCTCCTGCAGCTTGAGCGCCCGGGTCAGTGCCGGCAGTGCCACGGGCACGCCGGCGAGGGCGCCTTGTTGGCGCGAACCATGGCGGGCCGCTCTTTCCTCGGCCTTGATCCGCTCCCACAAGCCTTCGACCGCTTGCGGGGTGCGCGACCGGTCATCACCGAACACGTGCGGATGCCGGCGGATGAGCTTTTCGGTGATGGCCTGGACGACGTCGCCGAAAGCGAATGCGCCTTCCTCCTCCGCCATACGGGCATGAAACACGACCTGCAACAACAGATCGCCAAGCTCGTCCTTCAGATCGGCGAGATCGCCGCGCGCTATGGCATCGGCGACTTCGTAGGCTTCTTCCAGCGTATACGGCACGATGGTCGAAAAATTCTGCGCCAAGTCCCATGGGCAACCTGTGCCCGGCGTGCGCAGCGCCGCCATGATCTCGAGCAATCGGCCGATGTCGCGGGAGGGGGTCATTTAAGGGTCCTGCACTTTGGCGCCGGACCCTAACACATGCCTACTGCTCCAAGGCCACCGCAGCGATGGCCCCCTTATTGGCCCGACTGCTCCGCCGCGCGGCTCGCCTCGAACAGGAACCAGGTGCGCTTTTCGGTGCCGTCGATGAAATTCTCCAGAAGGCCGGCCGTCGCGGCATCCTCGTGCTTCTCGGCCAATGCATGGCATTCGCGCATGGAGGCTGCGACCGCTTTATTGTCGTTCATAAGCTCGCGCAGCATCTCGCCGGCCGGGACGAAGCTGTCGTCGTTGTCCTTGAGCGTCTGCAGCTTGGAAATATGGCCGATCGAGCGCAGCGTCGTGCCGCCGATCTTGCGCACGCGCTCGGCAATCTCATCGGTCGTCCCTAGTATCTCGGCCGACTGCTCGTCGAGCAGCAGATGGTAATCGCGGAAGTGCGGTCCGCTGACGTGCCAATGGAAGTTCTTGGTCTTCAGATAGAGCGTAAACGCATCGGCCAAGACCTCGTTGAGCTTGGCGGACAGCTCCCGCACCGCCGCATCCGACAGATCCGTCGGCGTATCCAGAGGCGCGGCGACCTTGCGGCGCGTCTCAAGGGCTCGAATTTTGTTCACGGCATCACCTCGCGAAGGGGCAAGCTGGATAAGAGGGTGCCCGTGCCTGTTGCCGCAGCGCACGGGGTCGGTGTTCCAACGAACAGTCGATGAGCTTGGTTCCAACCCGCCGTGGTTCACGCGGAGCCGCAAAATGCATTAGGTAGATTGGCCGAACCGACCGTCGAGGAGTCCGCCGTGCCAACTTCCGCTTACGTCCAATCGGCGCTGTTCCTGATCTTGCTGGCTGCTGCGCTGTTCGCTTCGGCCGGCACGATCACGATCGTCGGCTTTTGGCTCTATCTCGCCATCCAGGTTGCCGGGATCGCTGCTTCGTTCATCCTCCTGCCGCCCGATCTGGTCCGCGAGCGGATGCGGCCGGGCGGCCAAAAGCCGCCGCTCGGGCTGCGCTTGTCCGTCATCGTCATCTTCGTCGGCTTTATCGTCGCCGGTCTCGACCGCGGTCGCTTCCATTGGAGCGACGACGTTCCGCCATGGCTGCAAGGATTGAGCCTCGTCCTCGTGGCCGCGAGTTACGCCTTCGTTTTCTGGGCCATGGCGGTCAACCGCTTCTTCTCGTCGATCGTCCGCATCCAGGCCGACCGCGGTCAGCACGTCGTCGCAACCGGCCCTTACGCTTACGTCAGGCACCCGGGCTATCTGGGCGCCGTCGTCATGGCCCTTTGCAGCGGACCGGCACTGGGCTCCTGGCTTGCCGCCGCGATCTTTGTCGCAACCGGCCTGCCGTTTCTCTTTTATCGTGCGATCACAGAAGACGGCGTCCTGCACGCCGAACTACCGGGCTACAACGAATATGCGAGCAGGGTGCGCTGGCGCCTGTTGCCGGGAATTTGGTGAGGTCGACGGATATTGCCTGATTTGAATGTCCGGTTGGGACAGGCGGCATCACGAGAGAACCGGTTCGGGCGCAGCCGGAACGGCTGGCCCCGACGGAACGTGTGCCGGACTGTCCGCCTTGCGGTGGAAGAACAGGATAAGAGAATACCGGGTCCCGCTTTCGACCTTGGACACCCCGTGCACGACATTGCCCGTGTGGAGGATCGCGGTGCCTCGGCTGTGCAGCGGCGCCTTCAAGGTGGTGCCGTTCACTGCCAAAAGCTTGCCACCGTCAAAGCCGCTGTCATCGTTGAGCGCGATGTTGATCGTGTATGAGCTCGTGTCGGAATGAAATGCGATGTACGGACGCGTTCGCGGCGAGTACATGCGCACGAAAATGTCGATCCGTTCGTAAAGGTCGCGCGTTGCGACGTCGGATGGAGCGCCTAACGCCTCGGGCATCTTCAAAAGGGCCGCCACCGTATCCCGGCCCAGAAGTTCGGTCAGCCCTTCGACCGACAGATTGACCTGATATTCCGGGAGATCGTCGACCGTATCGGGCACCACCGACGTCATGTGAGCCTCGGCGAAACGGCACAGCATCTCGCATTGCCTGACGTTCAGGGCGGCAATGTTCTCGATCAACCGGCCGCAAGGTGATTCCATACCGTTGCCGTGGCTACGAATCATTTTGAGGTCCGCTTTGGTGGCGGAGCTCGGGTCTGCGTTCGACCAAGAACCGGCGCACGGCGGGACAGGATTCGTGTCGATTGCGCCTGCGGGCGCGGGCGTCGAGCCATTGGATCTTTTCGAACAGCAGATCCGGCGGCGGCAGCGGATGCTCGATCGGCTGCGCCGTGATGGCGGCGAACGCGACGCTATCGGGAACCTCGGACGATTGCATGGCTTGCAGCTGCAGCACTCCGCAGCGTGCAATGGCCGGTAAATCGAGCTCGAAGCGGATCACATGACCGGCGCCCTGCAGACGCTGCCGCCGGCAACCGCTGGCGATCACCATTTCCCCGGCCGCCAGAGGGACTGACCCGCCCTCGGCGAATTCCAATGCGCACTCCTCGGCGTCGTCGCGATCAATCCGCAGATAGACGCACAGATGGCCGTTGCCGCGCTGGTAGGGCGCGGCGGCCCCGGGCAGCCGCTTTTGCAGAACCGGTGCAGTCACATGGGCGCCAGCCAAAGGAATGTCATGGCGGCGCAGATGGACATACAATCGATCGGCCGCATCTCGACAGACGCGCCAATCGGTGCAGCGATGCCAGGACAGCACAGCGCCGGACTCATCGCGCGTCCAGTCTTCCGACGGCACCTTCTGGAGTATCGCAGCATAATCGTGCATTGAGCTCCGCGTAGCCACCGGTCATGTTCGAGCCGATACCGCCGGAAAGTTCGTTCGGCTTGTAATCGTTGAGGAAGCGCATGCGCCCCCCGGCATCGTCTTTGGGTGCGCAGACGTAATAAACCGCGCTCAGGTGAGCGGTATGATGGACATGGCGCCCAACACCTTGGCCCCGCTGCGCCACCACCGGCCAGGAGCGCTGAACGTAGATGTCGATCTTTTCGAGATCGTGGCCGAGCGTCTTGAGATACTGCAGCGCATGAATCCCGACCTGATCGGTCAACCAATCGAACGCCGGGTCAAGATGTAAGCGATCGACGTTGTGCACGTCGCCCGTCCAGCTGGCTGTCGGCGAGTGGCGCCGTTCGCCCGAAGCCTGGAGCAGATCCTCGATCCGCTCGGCCGTCGCCGGCGCCGCCCATGCCGAAGAACGATAGTCCGAGCGCCGGCTTGCAGTTCAAAGGCGTGGGCGCTGATGCTCCGGGTCGATTGGCGGCCGGTTCCGCGAAGGGATTCGCTGTTGCCGGCGCGCGCAGGTTCCGCAGCACAACCACCACGCCGAGGACATCGAACGGTCGGCACAAGCCGCGTGTCGCGAATTGCGGCCTGGCAGCGTTGCAGCTTTCGCCATCCATGCGGACGATGGCGAGGCTCTGGTTCTCATGGTCGAAAGCGTTGCTGCAGAGAGTTTGCGCTTACGCCTGCGCGAGACGATTGCCGCCGGATACGATCTCGCCATCCATGACATTGTGTTCGTTGCGGCAGGACGCCTGCCGCGGACCACGAGCGGCAAGATCAGCCGCAAGGCCTGCCAGGCGCTGTATCGCGTCCACGTGCAGAAGTCCGTTTCCGAGCCGCCAGCGAGCGTCGCGGCGGTCTGACCGTCACCCCGGGCGGCCGAATGCACGATTCGCATAAGAGATATTATGGAATATAACGTCAAATGGCCGCGGAATCGGGCGTTTCGAAGCTCAGGCCATCGAATCCCGGCTCGATATGCGGCGGCAGTTTGCGGCGCAGATCCTCGTAGTCGAGCTCGGCGTGCAGGTTGGTCAGGATAGCGCGGCGCGGCTTGAGCCGCTCGATCCAGGCAAGCGCATCGCCGACGGAAAAATGGCTCGGGTGCGGACGGTCGCGCAATGCATCGACAATCCAGACGTCGAGCCCGGCGAAGGCGGCCGCGCTTTGGTCGGGCATGCTGCTGAGGTCACACGAATAGCCGACCTTGCCGAAGCGGAAGCCGAGGGAAGCGATGTCGCCGTGCGCCTGCAGCACCGGCAGCGCCGTGATCGGGCCGCCCTGCCCGGAAACCGTGACTGGCGCGCCGGCAGCGAGGCGATGCTCGCGCACGATCGGCGGGTAATCGCTGCCCGGCGGCGCCTCGAAACAATAATTGAAGCGGGTGCGCATCATGGCCGCGGTCTGCTCGTCCAGGTAAACGTTAATGCGGTGGCGCTGCTTGATGAACAGCGAGCGCAGATCGTCGATGCCGTGGGTGTGGTCGGCGTGCTCGTGGGTGTAGAGCACGGCATCGAGGCGGTCGACGTCGGCGGCGAGAAGCTGCTCTCGCAAATCCGGCGAGGTGTCGACCAGGACGCGGGTGATGCCCGCGCTGTTGCGCCGTTCGACCAGAAACGAGGTGCGCCGGCGCCGGTTCTTCGGATTGTTCGGATCGCAATCGCCCCAGCCCAAGGCCGGGCGCGGCACGCCGCCGGAAGAGCCGCAGCCGAGAATAGTGAATTTCAACGTCGCTTGCTCGCTCATGCGGCCGGCGTCTGCAGCTGGGCCGTATGGCGCGATGCCTCGGCTGCGCCGGGGCGCGGCACCTTGGCGAACAGGTGGAAGAAATTGTCGGTGGTCTGCCGCGCGATCTCGTCGAACGATACGCCGCGGGTTTCGGCAAGCACCTTGGCGGTCTCGACCACAAAGGCCGGCTCGTTGCGCTTGCCGCGGTAGCGCCCGGGGGCGAGGTACGGCGCATCAGTTTCGACCAGGATGCGGTCGGCCGGCAGTTCGGCGGCGATGGCGCGCAGCGCGGTCGAATTCTTGAACGTCAGGATGCCGGTGAACGAGACAAAATGGCCGAGCGCAACCGCGCGGCGGGCAAGATCGGGTCCGCCGGTAAAACAATGCAGGACGGCCTTGAACGCGCCCTTTGTTGCTTCCTCTTCCAGGATGCGCGCGGTGTCGGCGTCGGCCTCGCGCGAATGGATGACCAGCGGCAGCCCGGTTTCGCGCGCCGCAGCGATGTGGGTGCGAAAGCCCCGCTCCTGCGCGTCGCGCGGTGAATTGTCGTAATGGTAATCGAGCCCGACCTCGCCGATCGCGACCACCTTGTCGACGCGCGTACGCGCTACGAGATCGGCGGCGCTGACGTCCAATTCCTCATGGGCGTAATGCGGGTGCGTACCGACCGAGCAATAGACGTCGGCAAAACGCTCCGCGATCGCCAGCACCTCGTCGTGGCGCCGCAGGCGGGTGGAGATCGTAACCAAGCGTCCGATGCCCGCCTCCCGCGCGCGCAAAACCACGCCGTCGAGCTCGGCGGCAAAATCCGGGAAATCGAGATGGCAATGGCTATCGATTAGCATCGTCGTTTCATTGCGCCGCGTTCGCATCCGGTTCGACATAACGCGGAAATACTGGCGCCGGTGCCGGCGATTTGGCGCCGGCGGCGATACGATGCTCACCGCCGAGGAACGAAAACACGCGTTCGGCCGCGGGCACTGCCAGCAGATCGAGCAATCTTCCTGCCGCGTCGGGCATGAATGGCAGCGCCAGGATCGCGATCTGCCGTAGTACCTCAGCGGTCACATAGAGGATGGTGCCCTGCCGGGCCGGATCGGTCTTGGCGACCGCCCACGGCGCCTCACCGGCGAAATACCGATTCGCTTCGGCGACAACGGCCCACACAGCGTTGAGCACCTGGTGCAGCTGCTGCGTCGCCATGGCGTCGCGCGCCTTGCCGACCATGGCGTCGGCGGCATCGAGGATCGCCTGGTCGTTCGCGCTGAATGCTTCCGGCTTCGGCAGCACGCCGCCGAAAGCGCGCGCCACCATGGTGAGTGAGCGCTGCGCCAGGTTGCCGAGATCGTTGGCGAGATCGGCATTGATGCGGTTGACGATGGCCTCGTGGCTGTAATTGCCGTCCTGGCCGAACGGCACTTCACGCAACAGAAAATATCGCAGCGGATCGACGCCATACGCGTCGGCCAGCGCAAATGGATCGATGACATTGCCGACCGATTTCGACATTTTCTCACCGCGGTTGAACAGAAATCCGTGAGAGAAAATGCGCCGCGGCACCTCGACCCCGGCCGACATCAAAAAGGCCGGCCAGTACACGGCATGAAAACGCACAATATCCTTGCCGATGACGTGCAGATCGGCCGGCCAGTATTTTTTAAATTTTTCGCTGTCGGTATCGGGATAGCCGACCGCGGTGATGTAGTTGGTCAGCGCGTCGACCCAGACGTACATGATGTGCTTTGGATTGCCGGGCACCTTGATGCCCCAGTCGAACGTCGTCCGCGACAGCGAAAGGTCCTTCAGGCCGCCGCGCACGAAGCTCGCCACCTCGTTCATGCGCTCCTTCGGCAGCACGAACTCCGGATTGCGCTTGTAGAGGTCGAGCAGGCGGTCGGCGAATGCCGACAATTTGAAGAAATAGCTCTCCTCCTCGACCCACTCGACCGGCGTGCCCTGTGGGCCGAGACGCTGGCCCTTGTCGTCGAGGCGGGTCTCGCTCTCGTCGTAATAGGCCTCGTCGCGCACCGAGTACCAGCCGGAATACTTGTCCAGATAGATATCGCCGGCCTCCTCCATGCGCTGCCAGATCGCCTCCGAGGAGCGGTGGTGCCGCGGCTCGGTAGTGCGGATGAAGTCGTCGTTCGAGCAGTTGAACTTGCGCACCATGGCCTGGAAACGCGGCACGTTGCGCTCGACCAGCTCGCGCGGCGTCAGCTTCTCCTTGGCCGCCGTCTGCAGCATCTTGATCCCGTGCTCGTCGGTACCGGTGAGAAAATAGACGTCACGGCCGTCGAGCCGCGCAAAGCGGGCGATGGCATCGGTGGCGATGGCTTCGTAGGCGTGGCCGATATGCGGCGGCCCGTTCGGGTAGGCAATCGCGGTGGTGATGTAAAAGGGCTTGCCGGACATCCGCCGTAGGTATCAACCGCGGGTCGCCTCGGCAAGCAAGCCGAAAACCCCGAAAACAAACGGTTTTCGCTCCAAATTGTAGGTTTCGGCGTCGCGCGCCGACTGGTTGATGCGCTCCCAGGCGTCGGCGAGCCGGGCGAGACGGCCGACCTCTCCCGGCGCCGTATCGAGGCGCTGTGCCAACCAGGCATTGACGGTGTCGACAAAAGCGGCGAGCCGCTGCGGATCGGTGCCGGCCAGCGCGTCGCCCAACGCGTGCAGGGAATTGGCGTCGACACTCGGCAGCCGCTCGAGAAGCGCGACGGCTTGCTGGCGCAGTTCGAGGGCATCTTCGTCGAGCAGGGCCATCGCGCGGTAAACGCTGCCCTCGGCGGCAGCCGCGGCGGCCTCGATCTGCGCATCGTTGGCAGCACTGCCGGTCGCAACCGCGACGGCGGCAGCGACCTCGGCTAGTGCGAGCGACCGCAGCCGCACCACGCAGCAGCGCGAGCGGAGCGTCGCCGGCACCCGCGCCGCCGAATGGCTCACCAGCAGGAGGAGCGCACGCTGTGGCGGCTCCTCGAGGATTTTGAGCAGCGCGTTAGCGCCCGATGCGTTGAGCTCATCGACTGAGTCGACGATGGCAACGCGCCAGCCGCCCTCGCCGGCGGTCGAGCCGAAGAACGATACGGTGCGGCGCACGTCGTCGACCGCGATCTGCTGGCGCAGCACGCCGCGTTCGTTGACCGTGCGTTCGAGCACCAGGAGATCGCCCTGCGCTTGGGCGGCGATGCGGCGCGCGACCGGGTGATCGGCATCGACGGCGAGCGACGTGGCGTCCTGCACCTGGACCGCCGCCGGATCGGGATGGGCGAGCACAAAGCGCGCCATGCGGTAGGCCAGCGTCGCCTTGCCGATGCCCTTCGGGCCGACGATGAGAAAGGCATGCGGCACGCGATCGCTGCGATAGGCAGCCAGCATGCCTTGTTCGGCGACGTGGTGGCCAAACAGCGCGGTCGTCGCGCGCGGATGCGGCGCCGCGTCCTCGTCCTCTTCGGCTTGCCGGCTCATGAGGCAAAGCTCGTGTCGCGAAACTCTGCCGTACCGCTCATGGGGTCAAATTCTCGTAGATCATGGGAGACGTCGCCGGATCGAACCGCGCGTTGACCACCTTCCAGACCCGCGACGCAACTTCCTTCTTCTGAACGCCGGCGTTGATGACGACGCACCGCCCCGGCTCCGCCTCGGCGAGCGCCAGATAGGCGCGGCGCAGCTTTTCGTGAAAGTCGAGCTGTTCGGCCTCGAACCGATCGGGTGTCGAACCGCGCCGCCGCCCGGCGGCGCGCTTCAAGCCAAGCGCGACGGGCACATCGAGAATGATCGTCAGGTCAGGCTTGAGTTCGCCGACAGAGACCCGCTCCAGGGCCTTGATCAGACGCGGATCGACTGCACCGACGGCGCCCTGATAGACCCGGGTCGAATCGGCGAAGCGGTCGCACACTACCCATTTGCCGGCCTCGAGCGCTGGCTTGATGGCGCACTTGATGTGATCCTCGCGCGCCGCAGCGAACAGCATGGCTTCGGCTTCCGCTCCGAACGGCTTGGCTGCCCCGGACAGCAGCACATGACGGATGATCTCGGCGCCCGGCGAGCCGCCCGGTTCGCGGGTGAGCAGCACGCCGATCCCCATGGCTTCCAGCCGGCGCGCCAGCGTGGCGGCCTGGGTCGATTTGCCGGTGCCCTCCCCGCCTTCGAAAGTGATGAATTTGCCGGCCTTGCGACTAGCCTCGCCGGCTTCGGCCGGCGGCTTTATCGGCTGCCCATGGTCGGAACGATCATTCATGGGAATCAATAAGATGACGGCGCCTATCCATGCGGGGTCTGAGCTTTGGAATATAGGAAGAGCGGATGCCCGATGCGCGGGCCGACGCAATCCGCCGGCCGATCATAGCCGATCGACGCCGGCCCGGAACAGGCCGATCATCAACTCGGTCACCGCGTCCATGGCGCGCCTCGACATCGAACCGGGGCCGACGTCCTCGGCGGCGCGCAATGGCACTTCGAGCGCGAGATTGTCGCCACGACGCACCTCGAGCTTGCCGATCGGCTGGCCCTTGGCAACCGGGGCGGGCACCGGCCCGGTGTAGACGATGCGTGCCGAGAGCCGTTCCTCGCTATTGCGCGGCATCATGACTTTCACGATGCCGGGCCCGACCAGCGGCACGTAGCTGCGCTTGCCGCCAAATACTTTGGCTTCGCCGACGGTCTGGCCTTCAGCGAACAGGACGCGGGTCTCAAAGCCGTGAAAGCCCCATTCCAGGAGCTTGCGGGCTTCCTCGGCGCGCTCCTTGTCGGACTTCGCACCGGCGAGAACCACGATCAGCCGCAGCTCGTCCTGCACGGCCGAACCGACCAGGGTGAAGCCGGCTTCGGCGGTGTCGCCGGTCTTCAGCCCGTCAGCGCCAAGGCCCATGCCCAACAGCGGATTGCGGTTGGTCTGATGGATCTTGTTCCAGGTAAAATCGCGCTCGCCGAAGTACGAATAAAATTCCGGATAGGTCTTCATGATGTAGCGCGCCAACTCGGCAAGGTCGTGCACGGTGACACGCAGCCCCGGATCGGAATAGCCGGTCGAATTGGTGAAGGTGGAATGCTCGAGCCCGATCTCGCGCGCGCGCTTGGTCAGCATCCGGCCGAATGCCGCCTCGTTGCCGGCCAAGCCCTCGGCGATGGCCATGCAGGCGTCGTTGGCGGAGTCGACGATGATGCCGCGGATCAGATCCTCGACGCCAACCTGGCTGTGAATGGCGGCGAACATCGTCGAGCCGTGCGACGGCGCCCCGCCCTTGCGCCAGGCATTCTCGCTGATGGTGAACTGGTCGGTGAGCTTGAGCTTGCCTTCCTTGATCTGGTGAAAGACGAATTCGAGCGTCATCAGCTTGGCCAGACTCGCCGGCTCGACGGGCTGATCAGCGTTCTTCTCGAACAGGATGGCGTCGCTTTTCGGCTCGATCAGGATCGCATTGGGAACGCTGAGCTGAAACTCGCCCTTCTTGGCCCCGCCGGTCATGCTCGGCACGGCCGCGGAGGCGAGGCCCGCGGCTAGGATAGCGATGGTGAACAGGGCGACGCACAGCGACGCCGCAAGGCTCACAGTGAGCCCGCGTCCCCTCCCCCTGAATGACGTCCTACGCACGTCCCGGCTCCGCAAAACGTCACAGATTCAGCGCTGAAATTGTGCCCCGCCGCTTGTGCGTACAATAGGCGGTACGCCAACACACGCAAAAATGACGAGACTTCGTGTCGCGCTGCGAGCCGGCTTAGTACAGACCGCGGCCGTTGAGGAATTGCGCGGTGCCGTCCATGCCCACCGGTTCGGCGAACGACATCGCCCGTGCGCCGCCCCGCGGGCCCGGCGCGGGCGGTTGCGGCGGCGCGCGGCCCCCGAAACTCGCCAGAATCCGAGTGGGCGGCGGTGGCGGCACCGGCGGGAAGGCTGGCCCCTGCGCGAGCCGTACAGTGTTTGGCACCGGCGCCGGGCCGTGCTCGCGCAAGGTCGCTTCGAGCATGCGGTCGTCGGTGCCCTCGATGGGTGCGCGGCCGACATAGTCGACCCGGACCCTGGTCGTGCCGCGGCGATAAAACTCCAGCAGCTTTGCCGCCCGTACCGAGACGTCGATGACGCGGTTGTGGGCATAGGGGCCGCGATCGTTGACGCGCACGATGATGGAGTGGCCGTTTTCGAGATTGGTCACGCGTGCGTAGCTCGGCAGCGGCATGGTGGGATGTGCCGCCGTAATGCCATTGAGGTCGAAAATCTCGCCGTTGGCCGTGTAGCGGCCGTGGAAGTCGTCGCCGTACCAGGAAGCAAGGCCCTCGGCGCGGTAGTGCGGATCGTATTCCGGCACATAGACCCGCCCGGCGACCACGTAGGGATTGCCGACCCGGTAGGTGCCGCCGCCTTTGGGCACCGGTTCGCCGGGCTCGACGACGCGCGGGCTCGCCGAGACGCCATAGCGTGGATCGATTCGGGAGCTTGAGCAGTGCGCAAGCAAAAGGCACGCCGCCGAGCAGGCGAAAATCGGCGCAAAGCGCCGCAACGCCGCGATGGCTCGCCGCCCCATTGTCCCCAACCCCGCACCCACGGCTCAGCTATCGAATTCTAGCGTGGTCAGAATGTGGCGGAAACGGCCGCGCGCCAAGCCATAGTGAATGGGAGGTTGCGGGACCAGGAATCAGGCATCAGCCGTCAGGAATCAGAAACGCCTAAAGATCAAGGCGCGGTGCCGAGTCCCTAACCCTCGATTCCTGGTGGCTGAATACTGATTCCTGTCAGTCGTAGATCGGCTTGGCCAGCTTGACGATATCGGCCGGCACGCTGGTCAGCTCCTCGACAGTCTTTTCGGCTTGCTGGCCGGTGAGCGGATGAACGGGCAATTCCTGCTTGGCCATATCGGCGAGGAAGGCAGGGTCCTTCATTGTCTCATCGAACGCCTGACGGATGATCGCCAAATGATCCGCCGGCACTTGCTTGGACATGACGAACGGACGGCCGACCTCGTCGCCGCCGTTGAGCAGCCGCAGCAGCTGCCGCTGCTGGTCGCTGGTGGCAAAATCGCCAATGAACTTGGCGCTGTCCGGAACCTCCGGCGTCTTGTCTTTGATGAAACGCACAAATGTATGGGCGAGGCCTTTCTTGATCCAATCCGGTGGGATCGAGCTGTAGGAGCCGCAATCGCCGTCGAGCTCACCCTGCTCGATGGCGAGCCGCTGTTCGGCGCTGCCCGGAAAACCGAGCACCTGCTTGACCGGGGCCTTGAAGACAATTCGCAGCGTAGCGCCGTTGATGTAGTTGCCGGAGCCCTTGCCGGTCGAGCCGATGATGAACTGCTTGCCGCCGTGCATCAGCTGGTCCCAGCTGGAAATGCCCTTATCGCCGTAGCCGTAGCAGACGCGGTTATCCGGCGTGACGATGCCGACCCAGGCAATGGTACGGAAATCAATGTTGACCCGCTCCGGCTGCACGATGGATTGCGTGACCAAGCCAGGATTGAAGATGGTCATGACCGTACCGTCTTTCGGCGCGGTCCGATCGAGGTAGCGCACGGACGTCAGGCTGCCGGCGCCCGGCATGTTCTGCACGATGACATTAGGATGGCCGGGAATATGGTTGCCGATGTAGCGGGCGAGATCGCGCGCATAATGGTCGTAGCCGCCGGCGGGCGAGAAGCCGGCGACGATCGTGAAGGTCTTGCCCTTATAGAAATCGTCCGCATGCGCGGGTACGCCCAGCGCCGAGAACCCGATCAGGGCGGCGGTCAAAAGATGCGCTTTACTCCTCGACATGGCTGTTCCTCGGCTCTTCCTCGCAATTCGCTGGCGGGCTGGTCTAGCAGCCCCAAATGGCGGACGGCAACCCACGATAACGCCGCAGATTATTGCGGGTTCTGGCACATTTCGCCGCCCAACGCGGCGTCGATCAAGCCGCTTCGCAGCGTGTCAAAAAAGCAACGGCACCCAGCAAATTTCCCGCTGCCAAATTCTGCCACAAAAAGCACTCCAAGGCCGCTCTAGTCTTGGAGTGCTTAGTCGAGACGAAACTAGGCTGTGTGTGACCGGGCGGCGGGGTGTCGGGGGATGGGGGCCGCCCGTTCGCGCCTATTGAGTTACAAATAATCCCAGGCCGTTCTACCGCAATGCGGCGTGTCGGTACCTCTTCGATCTGGCCTCCCCTGGCGATGGCGCGCTATGGCGCGCCGCACCGGCCCTAGCGAGGGCGACATGGCAGCCAGGGTCAAAAACTGGAAGAAATTTCAGCACTTCAAGGATCGCAAGCCACCCTGGATCAAGCTCTATCGCGACCTGTTGGACGATCCCGATTGGCATGAGCTGTCCGGCGATGAGGCCAAGGCTCTTGTCATGATCTGGCTCGTGGCGAGCGAGAATGACGGCAATCTGCCCGACACTCGCAAGCTTGCCTTCCGGCTTCGGATCGGAGAGCGCGAGGTCGAGACTCTACTGAAATACCTGTCTCATTGGCTGGAGCGTGATGATATCGAAGCGATATCGTTCAGTGAGGCCTTGGAATCTGTAGGAGCAACAGAAGAAAAGAATTCCGTCCCCTCTGATCAGGAAGCAATCCACGCCCCCTCGACCGATAGGACGAACGAGAATCCTGACGTGCCAGGTGCGGCGCGTGAAGGCAGTCGGTGCAGGCCAGCGCTCGAACTTGACGGAAAGTTGAGCGATGCCGGGAGCGAATCCGCGGTCAAAAGTTGCCAGAACGCGGTCCGCGTAACGCCCGGCACCCCGCAATGGGACGCTTGGCTCGCGCATTACGCCTCTCGCAACAAGCTGACCCATCGGCTGATGAGCGAGGCCGGGGACTTCAATCTGCATTTCCTCGTGCCGAGCGAATATCCGCCATCAGAAGCATAGGGGTACAAAGGTCGCATCGCCGACTAGCCGATAAGCCCCGGCGGCTGCGCCGCGCCAGGATTGAAGGGGAATGAAACGAGTTGAATCAATGTTCCGAAGACAATGCCGATAAGCCCGAATAGGGTTTGTTGGAAATTGATGACGAATTGCGCCGCTCTTGAGAACGCGTCGTTCAGGTCCGCCGTGCGAGCTTTAATCGAACACAAGCACGCGGGGGTTACGATCATGTGGCAAATGCTTCTGGTCCTCCTATCAATTGCTCTGCTCGTGAGCACACTCATTCCGTCATTGCGCACTGCGACGAAACCAAACAAGGCTATCAATGAGCCCAAAGAGAGGTTGAAGGTTATCTATCCGACACCCCTCTCTCCTCTCCAGCGCAAGTGACTCGCACAGTGTGATACCACGTCGGCAAAAGAAACGAGCCCACGCGGGTGTTGTGGGCGCCGCGGCACTAAGATCGTTTGGATGATTTTGCGAGTTGCTTTTCTCGCAGCCGGATCGTCGTAGGTTGTTTCGAGCTAACTGCGGCGGCGGCAAATTGAGCCGCTTTGCAAGCTAAGTGCATACGGCCGCAAAAGGAAAAGGGGCGTCGACCGCAGGCGCAATCACACTACGCGCGCCGACGTCGACACCCCAAGTCAGGCGTATGTAACCGCGCTTTGGGCGCGGCGACCCGAGATAGACCAGCCAAATATTCGATGCTTGCGAATTGCGGACAATAACTTGGCTACTTACGCCGCCGGGACCGGGTGAGCGCACGCCCCGCGGCCACTTGATGCCGAACATGCAGGCGGAAGCCGCGGCCGAGGTTGACGCAGCCCTCAAGGGCGTCGACAAGAACGCTTCGTAAAGCGAAGCGCTGGCAATTGGCTAGCAAACGGCGCTCTGGCCGCGATGGCGCCGCGCAAAAAAGCGAATAGATTCAAAGCGTGGAAGGGTGGCCGAGTGGTTTAAGGCACCGGTCTTGAAAACCGGCAGGGGGTTCCGCTCCCTCGTGGGTTCGAATCCCACCCCTTCCGCCACAAGCTTTTTCTTGCGCTGAAAGATCAGATACTTGGGCTTCAGTGGTGGACGCTCGTCACGAGCGCGCCCGCCACACCGTCAAGGTTTTTTTGCTGGCGCACGAGCGTCAGGTACTTGGCGGCGAGCGCCGCCGCCGCTGCGGTTGGGACCATGTTCGCGCGGTGGCGACGGTGACCAACCCAAAGGCGATCGCGACGATGACGAACAGTTCTGTCATTGGTAATCCTCCCGCCGGCGACGGCTGACACGCGTCACGTGTACGCTGACCACCCCGCGAGGGACTGTGCTGCCGATCACACCGCGTACATCGGCTGAGCGTCAGCTCGGGTCGCGGCCGGGCTCAATCCAAAAGTGAGGGAAACCCAGCTGTTTTGGCGGCGTTGTCGCTCTGTCGGGGTTGGCAGGAGTAACCCCCGTGAGCACCGTGAAAGCTCTTGGCCTTGCAATCGCGTTTGCTGCCTCGTTCGCGTTCGCCCACGAGGGCAACCCTGCGGCTAATGCGGCCTCAAGCAGTGGCAGTGGGATGGATCAATCCTCTCAAAAGACCGGTAGCGCGGCACATTCGCCGAAGGTCGTGCACAATCAGAACCGCAATAGTGGCAGCAGCCGGGCCCCGTATCACGTAAGTAGAGCGGTCTACAGCTATTACCGGAATGGCAAGCACTGCGAGATCGTCCACCGCCTGCGGGGACCTCGCATGCGAATCTGCCACTAACGGCAGTCGGTCGGTCTGTTATCACCGGCCTCGGCAGTTTGAGAGCGCCTTCGCTACGCAGCGCTGCGCACCGCTGCGGACGCAACGGGGCGCAGCGCCCCTTTTCGTGGCGTCACGCTCACCGAAGCGCTGCGCACCACTCCGACACTTGTTCGCGCCGCGAGACTGCGCGACATTGCCGGCACCGCAAATTGTGCCGTGCCGAAGAGGGGACCATCGAATATGTACTTCGCCGCCAAGCCTTGCCGCCCAACCGCGCGCCCCGCTGTATGGCACGCCACGGCGTGCGCGTTCGTTGCCGCCGCCCTCCTGCTGGCTTTCGCCCGCCCTGCGGCCGCCAACGAGGTCGAAGATTTTTACCGCGGCAAGACCGTCACGCTCTTGATCTCGTACAGCGTCGGCGGCGGCTACGATCTCTACGGGCGGCTCCTGGCGCACTATCTCGGCAATCACATTCCGGGCAATCCGGTCGTCGTGCCCCAGAACATGCCCGGCGCCGGGGGCTTGCGCGCCGCCAACTATCTCTTTTCGGCCGCGCCCAAGGACGGCTCGATGATCGGCACGTTTTCGCGCAGCATTCCGACCATGCCGCTGGTGACGCCCAAGGACGCCCATTTCGACGGCCGCAAGTTTTCCTGGATCGGGTCGATGTCTGGCGATACCAGCCTGTGCCTTACCGGCGCCAAGTCGCAGGTAAAAACCTTCGATGACATGCTGACCAAGCCGGTGGTCATGGGCGGCCAGTTCGCCGCCGCCGACTCCGACATCTACGCCCATCTCTACAAGAACGTGTTCGGCGCCAAGATCAAGCTTGTCTCCGGCTATCCGGGGACGAACGACATCACGCTGGCCATGGAGCGCGGCGAGGTCGACGGCATCTGCGGCCTCTCGTGGGGCACGCTGAAAGTGGCGCATGGCGACTGGATCAAGAACAAGAGCGTGAACATCCTGGTGCAGGCGGCGCTGCAGAAGGATCCGGAATTGCCCGATGTGCCACTGGCGCTCGATCTGATCAAAGATCCGGAAAAGCGGCAGATCCTTTATCTCGACTTCGCCCCGCAGGCGATCGGCCGGCCGTTCGCGGCACCGCCCGACATTCCGGCCGACCGCAAGGCGGCGCTGATCAAGGCGTTTGACGAGACCATGAAAGACCCTGCCCTGCTCGCCGAAGCCGCGCGCGCGAAGATGGACATCGGGCCGATGCGCGGTCCCGACATGGACAAGCTGTTGGTCGAGCTTTACGCCATTCCGCCGGACATTATCGATAAGGCTTCGAAGGCCATCGCCGAACAATAATCGCCGCGGCAGCGGTGCCGCGGCCATCACAACACCAGCAGGACCTGTCACTCATGGCCAAAACGCTGTGGCAACGCGAGCTTCCGCGCAATGTCGGCTTCGCCTTCGATATGAAGGCCGGCCAGTCGGTGCGCATCACCTCGCAGACCATCATCGACTTCGTCTGCTTCTGCCGCGAAAACTTGCGCGAGCGCTTCGACCAGGCCCGCACCAAGGCCAATCAGCGTAAGGTATTCATCTCCACCGGCGATCAGCTCATTTCGAAGCTCAACAATACGATGATGACCATCGTCGAAGACACCTTCGAAGGCCATCACGATCTGCAGGAAGGCATGTGCAGCCGCAAGCGCCACGAGCTTGCCGCCGCCAAAGGCATCTGGGAAAAGACCTACGGACGGCCGCTGTCGGAAATGCCGCCGCGCGGCTGCACCGAAAATCTCGGAACGACATTGGCGTCCTACGGCATCGCCGTTGAAGATGTGCCGAGCCCGTTCAACATCTTTCAGCACATGATCATCCACGCCGACACCGGCGAACTCGCGCATTCGCACCTGCGGCCGAAGCCGCCGGGCGCCCATGTCACTTTGCGCGCCGAGATGAATCTGCTTGCCGCACTCAGCACCTGCCCCGACATGGCGGCCGGAGGCAATACCGGAGCGACGCTGGCGCTGTTCGAGGCCGAATAGACGAGCCGCATGGCGCAGCGCATCGAATTCGGCCTCGATACCTTCGGCGACATCACCGCCGGGCCTGACGGCAAGCTTTTGTCGCACGCGCAGGTGATCCGCGATGTCATCGAGGAAGCCGCGCTGGCCGACTCGCTCGGCATCGAGGCGTTCGGCGTCGGCGAACATCACCGGCCGGATTTCGCGATTTCCGCACCCGAGGTGGTGCTCGGCGCAATCGCGGGCCGCACCAAGCGCATCCTGCTCGGCTCGGCGGTCACCGTGCTGTCGTCGGACGATCCGGTTCGTGTCTTCGAGCGCTTTTCCAGCCTGAACGCCGCCTCCGGCGGCCGCGCGGAAATCACGGTGGGGCGCGGCTCCTTCACCGAATCCTTCCCGCTGTTCGGCTACGACCTGTCGCAATACGAGCAGCTGTTCGAGGAGAGGCTCGACCTGTTCGCCGCCCTGATCCGGAAAGAGACCGTGACCTGGCAAGGCAAGACACGCCCTCCCCTCAC
>DASRET010000124.1:0-40592 GCA_035651875.1 Xanthobacteraceae bacterium | reverse complement strand
GACGGGCAAGCGAACCATCAATCCAGCCCAATTGGCCAAGGCGGCGCTGCGACATTGAGAAGCCCCCCTCAAATCGCACCAGCAGAATCACGCCTACCGATTCGTGCAAAGGTCTCCAGGGTGAGGATTACGGGTAACGCTCCGCTTGCACGGAGCGTCCCGCATTTCGCTTTCGCGGCCGTTACGACACCAGCGACAGCGTCGCTTTCTCGTATTGGCCGGCGCCCATCTCGCCTTCCGGGAACATGTGGTGGTCGGCGATCCATTCGAAGGATTCCTCGTAGACCTCCTTGGTGTACGGCTCGAACACCAGCCGCTCGCCGGGTCCCCAGCGCCGCGTATCCATCATCGGATGGTACCGGTCCGGGAACTCCTTCTTGTAATAGTGCGTGTACAGCTCCGGCCGCAGATCGATGTCGCGTTGCGCCTTGCGCAGCGCACGGAAGAACTTGCGCAGGTCTTTCGGATCGGGATCGCCGTGGATCATGGTGGCCATCATGAACGTCGAGTCGATGACTTTGCGGAAGCCGAGCTGCTCGGCAAAGTAATACGGCCCGCTGAACAGGCTTACCGCCGGCGCCTTGCCGTCGATCAGCTGCTGCATGCGCGCAAACAGCATGCCGTCGGCGTAATGCAGCTCGATCTCCTCCGGCTTGAGATACTGCTCGACCGCCTGGATTGTGGCGTAGTGGCTGCCCGATTGGTAGCCGACCGAAATCGGCACGCCGGCGAGATCGGCTGGCGTCTTCACCGGCGAGTCCGCCGGCACGAACACGCCGGCCGGCGACACCGAATAGACGTCGGCATACATCCGGCCGAGGCCCTTGGAGGCGGCGACGTTGATGGTCCAGTGGCAGGCGCAGCTCACGTTCGACTTGCGCCCGGCCTCGATCGACTGATAGGCGCCGACCTTGTCGCCCTTGTCGTGGTGCTTGCCGTCGCTCGAGCGCACCAGCTCGCGGAATTCGTAGTCCAGGCCTTCGGCGCGGAAATAGCCCTTCTCCTCGGCCACCCATTCGTGCAGCCGGAAATGCGGTTCGATGAGGAATTTCGCCATTGAGTGTTTCTCCGTGTTTGGCGTGAGTGTCAGCAACAGGTTTGTTGATCGTCGGTCTTGCCGTGCGGGCGCGCGGCGCGGCGCCCGTTGGTCTTGCGCGTGGGCGCATCGTGCTCGGCGACGCGGCGGGCGCGGATCATCTTGACGTGGTCGTCCATCAGGGCGCAGGCCCCGCTCGGGTCGTGCAGCTCGATCAGGTCGGCGAGCTTGCCGTGCACGTCGAGAATGTGGCGGGCGAGCTTCGGCGTGGCGGTGACGTTGCGGCGCGGCCACGACACGTGCTCGAGCGAAATCAGCTGCACGATGAGCACGCGGTTATGCGAGGCCTCGGCCACGGCGAGATGAAAGTCGCGCGACAGCCGGGTGAACTCGTCGAGATCGTCCATCGCCGCCTCGGCCTCGCGCAGGAGCCGGCGCAGTTTTGCGACGTCGGCGTCGGTCGCATTCTCCGCGGCGAGCTCGGCGCCCAGCGTCTCGATGGCGCGCTGCGCGTCCATGATCTCGGCGGCCGACACGCCGGTGAGATCGAGCTGCACCGCCAGCGCCTCGGCGAACAGCCGCGGATTGCCGTGCGCAATGCGGGCGCCGCCGCCCTTGCCCATGCGGATCTCGACGATGCCGAGCGCTTCGAGCGTGCGCAGCGCGTCGCGCGCCACAATGCGGCTCGCCTTGAAGCGGGCGGCGAGGTCTTTTTCGGTGCCGAGAAAATCGCCGGGCTTTAGTTTTTTGGCGAACAGGGCGTCGCGCACGCCGGCCACGATCTGCGCCGACAGCGACGACGAGCGCCCGGCGAACATGACCCGTGCGGTCAATTCGCCGTTCATCTGCGTGAGCGCGGTGGAGGCGTCTGCCTGTATCAGGCGGCCCTTCGCTTCGGCCAAGTGTCGCCCGGTAGATACTAAAGATATCATCTTTTGGCAAGCCGGCCCCGTGGCTTCGGGGCGGTTGCTTGCGGGCCGCAGCAACTCCTTGATTCTACGGTATCATCGGTCCTTGTGGGGATAGGCCCGGGTGGGCGAGGGCTTGGCGGTATGGTCATGCGCTCCGAGATTGCGCTGATTTTCGTGGGGCGCGGCGTGCGCGGCATCGGCGACGGTTTTGCCGTCATCGTGCTGCCGGCCTATCTCTCGGCGCTCGGCTACAACCCCGTCGCGATCGGCGCCATCCTCACCGCGGCGCTGCTCGGCACCGCGGCGCTGACGCTGACGATCGGCGCGATCGCGACCCGCTACGATCTGCGCACCCTGATGCTGGCCGGCGCGACGCTGATGGCGGCGACCGGGATTGCGTTCGCCAATGTGGGCGGCATTGCGCTGATCGCCGTCGTCGCCTGCCTCGGCAGCATCAATCCGGCGACCGGCGATCTCGGCGTGCTGGTGCCGCTCGAGCAATCCATGTTGGCGCACAGCGTTGCCAACGAAGAACGCACACGTGTCTTTGCGCGCTATGGATTGATCGGCGCGTTCTCCACGGCGGCAGGCGCGCTCGCGGCGGCATCGCCCGACGTGCTCGTGCATGCCGGCATCGCGCAGCCGGCCGCGTTCAAGATCGTGTTCTACGCCTATGCGGGGCTCGGCGTTTTGTGCGTATTGCTGTACCGGCAGCTGCCGCATCTGCGGGCCGAAGCCGCGCCGGCGGCGCCGCTCGGACCGTCGCGCGGCATCGTCTACAAGCTCGCCGCTCTGTTCAGCCTCGACGCCTTTGCTGGCGGCTTTACCGGACAATCGATCCTGGTGTTGTGGCTGTTCCAAAAATTCCATCTGTCGATCGCGACGGCGAGCGTGTTCTTTTTCTGGACCGGGATTTTGGGCGCGCTGTCCTATCCGGTGGCGGCGCGGCTGTCGCGCCATATCGGCCTCGTCAACACCATGGTGTTCACCCACATTCCGTCCAGCATCTTTCTCATCATCGCGGCGTTCGCGTCTGACCTGAAAGCCGTGCTCGGCCTCTTGCTGGTGCGCTCGGCGCTGTCGCAAATGGACGTGCCGGCGCGCACCTCTTACGTGATGGCGGTGGTGACGCCGCCCGAGCGCGCCGCCGCCGCCAGCGTCACTGCCGTGCCGCGCAGCCTCGCCTCGGCGATCAGCCCGAGCCTCGCCGGCTTGCTGCTCGCCTCGCCCTTCACCGGACTGCCGCTCGTCGTCTGCGGCACCCTGAAAATCGTCTACGACGCTGCGCTCTTATTTTCCTTCCGCCACCTCAAGGCGCCGGAGGAGGTGCGGCGGTAATCGCCCTGTGCGTGGCTGCGCCTTACATTCCGCCAACCGGAAACGTAGCGCGCCAGTGGCGGGCGATCTCGAGTCCGGTGGCGAACCACACGCCGTCGTGGCCGCGCATGTAGTCGAGCAGCTTGAGCAGGCCCTTGCAGCGCCCCGGGCGGCCGATCAGCCGGTCGTGCAGACCGATCGACAGCAGCTTCGGCGCGCCGCGCTGGCCTTCGCGGTACATCACGTCGAACGCGTCGCGCATGTAGATGAAAAAGTCGTCGGCGGTGGAGAAGCCGCTGTTCTCGTTGAAACGGTTGTCGTTGGTCTCGTACGAATAGGGAATGACGAGGTGCGGCCGGCCGGCGACGCGGAGCCAATACGGCAGTTCGTCGTTGAGCGCATCGCGGTCGTACCAAAAGCCGCCGGCCTCGACCAGCAGCCGTCGCGTGTTCGGTCCCGGCCGTCCGGTCATCCAGCCGACTGGCGGCGCGCCGCAAACGCGCGTCAGCACTTCGACGGCGCGGCTGATGTGCTCGCGCTCGACCTCCTCGGCCACAGCGCAATAATCGATCCAGCGGTAGCCGTGGCTGACGATCTCGTGGCCGCGCGCGACGCAAGCCTGCGCCAGCTCGGGATTTTGCTCGAGCGCGCGGGCGACGCCCAGAATGCTCATGGGTACGGCAAATTCGGCGAACGCATCGAGCACGCGCCAGGCGCCGCGGCGGCTGCCGTATTCGAACACCGATTCGACGATCGGCACGCGCACGCCCCGATAGGTCGGCACGCCGACGTCGTTGAGCATGCCTTCGGAGACGTTGTCGCCGTTGAACAGCGAGGCTTCGCCGCCGCCCTCGATGTTGAGATTGAAGTTCACCGCGACCAGCGCGCCGCCGGGCCATTTCGGATCTGGCGGATTGGCGCCATAGCCGACGAGATCGCGGGCGATCATCGGATCGGGTTTCAGTTGAGGCATGGTCTTGGTCCACTCAGATCATTCGCAGGGTGGGCATCGCGTGCATCAAATGCGTCCGCGTGGGCAAAATCGTTCACGCGCGATGCCCACGCGGGAACGCGGCAGCGGACGATTTTGCCCACCCTACGTGGCTACATCGCCAGCGGCGCCGTGCAGGCATCATAGCAATAAAACCAGTCCGTTTCGGTCGGGCCGCTCATCCAGGTATTGGCGATCGAGATGTCCTGCACCTTCGCGACGCGCGCGATGCGCGTCGCCTCGTAGCTGCGGAACGCCGTCTCGAGATCGTCGAACTGCGCCAGGCAGCGCGCCAGGATCGCGGCGTCCTCGACCGCCATGGCGCCGCCCGCCGCCATGTAGGGCCGCATCGGATGGCAGGCGTCGCCCAACAGCACGAGGCGGCCGCCGCTCCAGCAATCGTTGCGCTCGCGGTCGAAGATCGGCCACAAGGTCACGCCGTCGACCGCATGCAGCACGCGCTGCAGGTCGGCATGAAAGCCGGCGAACGATTCCAGATATTGTTCGCGCGTCGCAGGGACCGATTGCTCCCCGCTCTCCCAGCCTCCCGACGGCACCACGCCGATCGCATAGACTTCATCGCGCCGCCCGGTCAGGTAATAGGGCAGGCAGTGTCGGTCCGGCCCCCACCATTTGGTGCAGTCCGGAATGTAAAAGCCGTCAAGGCGCGCGGCCGGGAAGATCGCGCGGTACGCCATCGCGCCGGAAAAGCGCGGCAGAGCCGGCCCGAGCAGAAACTCGCGCACTTTTGAGCGGATGCCGTCGGCGCCGATGACGATGTCGGCATCCGCCTCGGCGCCATTGCCGAATGTCAGCCGCACGCCGTCGTGCGTCTCTTTCAGATCGACGAGCTGATGATCGAACAGGATCGTGCCGGGCGCGACGCCGCGTTCCAGCACCGCATGCAGATCGCCGCGATGGATGTGGATATAGGGGCCGCCGAAGCGCCGCTCGCTGTCGGCATCGAACACGATCTCGTACATCGTGGCGCCAGAGTCCCAGGCGCGGCTGACATAGCGCTCGGATTTGATGCCGGCGGCGATCAGCCCGTCTTCGAGGCCGAGCCGGCGCAACACCTTGCTGACATTGGCGGAGAGAATAATGCCGGCGCCGATGCGCGAGAACGCCGGCGCCTGCTCGTAGACCGTCACCGCAAAGCCGGTGCGCTGCAAGAAGCCGGCCGCCGTCAGCCCGCCCAGCCCGGCGCCGACGACGGCGATCCGTTTTGGGCGTGGCATGCGTTCGGCAGCGGTTCAGGCGGACGCTAGTTCGCGGCGGCCTTTGGCTCCTCGGTGCGCAAAAAGCCGAGCCGCTGCATCACCGGCTCGTCGGTTACGCGCAACAGCAGCGCGTCGTCGCTCGCCTCATGCGAATGCGGACGCCACGCCGGTGCGGCGATGACGTCGCCGCGGCGCCAGTCGAAGCGCTCGCCGTCGACATTGGTGGCGCCGTTGCCTTGCACCACGGCGTAGAGGTTGTTGGCGGTGGTCTGCAGGGTCGCGGTCTTGGCGCGCGGCGCAAGCCGCATCATGTGCAGGCCGATCGTATCCATCGCCGGATCGCCGAGCTCGACGCTGGTGCCGAACGGCCCCGACGGATCGGGCTTCGCCGCATCGAGACGCTTGAGTGTGTCGCTTATCGGAAACACGAACGGCGAATCTTTGGTCGGCGGCTCCCCGCCGGACGCATCCTTGCCGTCACCCCCCTCTTTGGCCGGCTCGAAGAATACCGGCTCCAGCAGGTGCACCAGCGGCACGTCCAGAAAATCGAGCCAGTAGGCGCAAGCGCGGCTGTTATTGCCATGGCCGTGGCTCGACCAGTTCGGGGTCAACAGCACGTCGCCCGGGTCCATGGCGATCTTGACGCCATCCACCTCGGTGTAGACGCCCGGTTCGGAATCCAGAATGAGGCGCAGCGCGTTCGGCGTGTGGCGATGCGAGCGCGCCCATTCGCCCGGCATGATCATCTGGTAGGCCGAAACGAGCGTGCGTACCGTGCCGTAGCTCGCTTCCGCGGCCGGATTGTAGAGGATGAGATTGCGCCGCTCGGCGAGCTCGGTGTTGATCAGCCGGCCGGCGGCATCGAGCGCGCCGCGCGCCTGCTCGTACTTCCAATGCGCCGGTTGGAAATTTTTCTTCGGCGTCGGATATAGCGACGGCGTCTTCTTGGCCCAGCCCGGCGCGATGCCGACGAGGTCGAGCTTGCCGTACAGCTCCTCAAGCGAGCCGGCTTGGGCGAGTTCTTCGCGGGACGGAATCTTTTGAGTCATGACGGCGCCTCGAATGTAGGGTGGGCTAAGGCGCGCAGCGCCGTGCCCACGTACGGCCGCTTCGCAGGACCGCGCGGGCTTCGCTTCGCTCAGCCCACCCTACGAAGCTGTTTGACGTTGCGGCGATCCTAGCGCGTTTTGGGCGCTTGCGGGAGCCTCCGCCGCCCCGCGCACCACGTCAATCAGGCGCAGCGGCTGGTCAGGCATGCGGTCGCCGCGCCAGGCGACATGGCCGTCGGGCCGCACCAGCACGAATTTGCCCGCGTAGAGCGCAGCAACCTCCGGCTCGGCGAGCGCGACGAAGTCCAGCGGCACGCCGCGCGCCCGCGCCGCCTCGATGAGCGGCTCCGCCTCGCCCGCGCCGGCATCGAACCCGAGCAGCACAAAGCCGCGGCCGAACAGGTCGAGGGTCGAGCGGCCGTCAGCGAGCCACGCGTGCGGCGCGCGGTGGCCCGGTCGTGCCACCGGCACATACTTTCGCGCCTCATCGGGCGGCGGCGCGCTGCCGTCCGGCCAGCAGATCGGCGAGCCCTCATAGCGATAGCCGAGGTGAATGCCGAGCGTGAACCATTCGTGGCGCATCATCTCGGTGAATTCGCGTCCGACTTTGGCGCGGGTCGCCGCGCCGGCCGGCGTGTCGTCGGCGATATCGGCGTGCGCGCCGACCGACAGCATGCGGCGCAGATTGCCGCTCGCCTCGGCGACGTTGCGGGCGCCGACCGGCTGGCGCTCGCGCGTGTAAGAGTCGAGCAGATGCTCGCCGCCCCAGCCTTCGAGCATCGCCGCAAGCTTCCAGCACAGATCGACGGCATCGCCGATGCCGGTGTTCATGCCAAACCCGCCGGTCGGCGACATCATGTGCGCCGCGTCGCCGGCGATGAAGCCGTGGCCGCCGCGAAAACTCTCGGCGACCAGTTCGCGCCGCACCCATGGCAGCACGCTCAAAATCTCGAAGTCGAAATCGCAGCCGACGGCGCGGCGGATCGCGGCCTTGATGTCGTCGGTGCCGTAGTCGCGCTGCTCCGCGCTGCCGATCAGCGAAAAGCGCCACTGATCGCCGCCGTTGATGGCGACGATCGTCGCCCAGGTGCCTTCCGATCCGATGAAAATGTGCCGGTATGCCTTGCCCTTGTGGTGCAGTGAAAGCAGGTCCGGGCAGCGGAAGATCACGTTGGTCGTATAGGTGAGCACCGGATTGCCCAGCATGGCAATGCCGAGCGTCTCGCGCACCAGGCTGCGCGCGCCGTCGCAGCCGACGATGTAGCGCGCCGCGATCTCCTCGCGCTCGCCGCTGTCGACGTTCTCGACCGTGGCGATTACCCGCTCGGGACTTTGCGTGAACGAAACGAGCCGCGTGCGATAGCGCAGCCGCACGGATTTCTGCGCAGCCGCGAACGCCTGGAGGATCGGATCGAACATGTTCTGCGGGCAGCGCTCGCGGCGTTGCGGGCTTTCGGGCGGCGGCGCCGCCTGGCCGATGCCGGGAAAGCGCTCGCGGCCGAGCTCGTAGCCGGCGAGGCTGGTCAAGTAGACATTGTCCTGCGGATAATCGCGCGGGTAGGGCGAGGCCTCGACCGCGCCGACCAGGCCCCAGCGCCGGCAGAACTCCATGGTGCGGACGCCGACCATGTCCATGCGCGGCTGATAGATCGAGCCGTCGCTCTGCTCGATCAGCAGGCACTCGACGCCGCGCCAGCCCAGATCGCCGGCCAGCGCCAGCCCCACGGGCCCGCCGCCGACGATGAGGACGGGGAGGGTTTCACGGGTAGTCATTCGATCTTGGTCCAGCACACCGAGAGGCCTCACCAGTAGCGTCGCGATCAGAGAAAGCCGTCGATCGCAATGGCAGCGTTTTTTCCGAACAGATCGCGCTGTCAAGGGTCTCCGACCGCCGAAGGCGGCGCTTCGCGCCCTTGACAGCGCGATCTGTTCGGAAGTTTTGCGGCCATTGCGATCGACGGCGGCCCACGACCAGGAACCTTGAGGCCTATCCGGTGACGCCGTGACTTGGGCTGCGACGACTTGGGCACGGCGAGTCAACGGCTTTCTCTGATCGTTGTGGTTGCGTGCCCCAGCGGTTGTCGCCGCATCCGCCCCATGACACCATCCCGGCCCGTTTGCGTTACCCCTTCGAAATCCATGGCGCGTGCGAAGAAATTTCCCTGGGCCGATCTGCCCGACGAGGAGCTGCTCGAGCTCCGGCTCAAGGATCTCCACCTCACCGTGGAGGGCACTTGGCTCGAGGACTGCGTGCAGAGCCTGCATGACGAGCTGGCGCAGGCGGGTTTGCGGGTACGGCCGCACGCCTGGATTTCCAGCGAGTGGTTCAGCCCGGACAGCACCCCCGGCATCGGCATCCCGTTCTATCTGGCGCACCCGCGGCTGATCCGGCTCGAGCGCAAGATGATCATCGACGTCGAGGGCGGCACCTGGGCCGAGTGCATGGCGATTCTGCGCCACGAGGCCGGCCACGTGGTGCAGCATGGCTACGCGTTGGCGCGGCGGCGCGAGTGGCGACATCTGTTCGGCCCGAGCTCGCGGCGCTACCCGCGCTACTACCGGCCCAATCCGGCCAGCCGGAATTTCGTCCAGCATCTGCGGCTGTGGTACGCGCAGAGCCATCCCGACGAGGATTTCGCCGAAACCTTTGCGGTGTGGCTGCGGCCGCGCTCGAACTGGCGCGCGCGCTATGCCGGCTGGCCGGCGCTCAAAAAGCTCGAATATGTCGACGACCTGATGGGCGAGATCGGGCCGCAGCGGCCGCAGCTGCGCCGCATCGAGCGGGTCGATCCGCTGAGCAAGCTCAGCGAAACGCTCGGCGAGCACTATCGCAAGAAGCAGGCGCTTTACGCGTTCGATACGCCGAAGACCTACGACCGCGATCTGCGCCGGCTGTTTCCAGCCGATCCGGTCAGACACCGGCGCGCCGAGGCGGCGTCATCGTTTCTGCGTCGGCATCGTGCGCGCGTGCGCCGGCTGGTCGCGGCCTGGACCGGCGAGTATCAGCTTACGCTTGATTCAGTTCTTGACGATATGATCGCGCGTTGCCGTGAGCTCAATCTGCGCGCCGTCGGGCGCGAGCAAAAGCTTGTGATGGACTTCACCGTGCTGTTGACCGCCAAAACCATGCATGCATTGTTTGGCTCGCGGCGAAGGTGGATCGCGCTATGAAACCGTTGCGCGTCCTGGTGCTGGTTCATCCGGACCTGGTGCCCCCGGATTCGCTCAAGGGGTTCACCGAGCAGCAAGTCAACGAGTGGAAGACCGAATACGACGTAGTCTCGACCCTGCGCCGCGCCGGCCATGACGTGCGTCCGCTCGGCGTGCATGACGAGCTCAAACCGATCCGCGACGAGCTGGAAAGCTTCAAGCCCGACGTGGTGCTGACGTTGCTCGAGCAATTTCGCGGCGAAGCGATCTACGACCAGAACGTCGCCAGCTTTCTCGAATTGATGCACGTGCCGTATACCGGCTGCAATCCGCGCGGCCTGATGCTGGCGCGCGGCAAGGATCTGTCGAAGACGCTGGTGCACTATCACCGCATTCCGGTGCCGGCCTTCACGGTGTTTCCCATGCGCCGCAAGGTGCGCCGGCCGGCGCGGCTGCCGCTGCCGCTGATCGTCAAAAGCCTGAACGAGGACGGCTCGTATGGCATCTCGCAGGCGTCGGTGGTCGACACCGACGCCAAGCTGATCGAGCGCGTCAGCTTCATTCACGAGCGCGTCGGCACGCCGGCGATCGCCGAGCAATATATCGACGGTCGCGAGATCTATGTGGGCGTGCTCGGCAACGATCGGCTGCGCGTTCTCCCGGTGTGGGAGCTCGAATTTGGCAACATGGCGCAGGGCGACTGGCCGATCGCCACCGAAAAGGTCAAGCACGATACCGATTATCAGGAGCGCCGCGGCATTCTGCACGGGCCGGCCAAGAATCTCAGCCCCGAGATGGTCGCGCGCATCCAGCGCAGCGCCAAGCGCATCTATCGCACGCTCGAGCTCGACGGCTACGCCCGCATCGACTTTCGCCTCGCCGCCGACGGCACGCCGTTTTTTCTGGAAGCCAATCCCAATCCGGAAATCGCCGAAAGCCAGGAATTCGCCGCCGCCGCCCGCCACGACGGCATCAAATATCTCGATCTCCTGCACCGCGTCCTGGCGCTCGGCATCAATCGCGCCACCGGGACGGCGGTCGCGGGCTGACGCTGCGGCTCCGCCGCGGCTTGCCTCATAAATTGACCTGCGCGAACATGCGGCGCGCTTGCGCCAGCCAGGCTCGGGCAAGCGACGGGGGCCAAGCCGACGACCTTGCAGGGAGAACTCCGATGATCAGGTCTACGACGATCGCCGCGCTGGCGCTTGCGGCGCTCATTCCGGCGTTTGCGGCGGCGCCCGCTTGCGCCAAGGACAAGGTGAAGGTCGGCTTCATCGGCCCGCTGACCGGCGGCAATTCGGCCAACGGCCTCGGCGGCCGCAACTCCGCCGATCTGGCGGTCAAGCTGCGCAACGCCGATCCGAAGGCCAAATACGAGTACGACCTCGTCGTGCTCGACGACGAATGCAAGCCCAACGTCGCGGTTCAGGTCGCCACCAAGATGGCGGCCGAGAACGACATCATTGCCGGCGCCACGCACTATTGCTCGGTGACCGCCATCGCCACCGTCGACACCTATCACAAGTTCGGCTTTCCGGTGATCGTCTGGGGCGCCGTGCTGCCCGACGTGACCTATCGCAACAAATATCCCGAGATCCATCGCGTCAACGGCACGATGATCAACCAGAACGACGCCAACGCCGAACTGATCTCGAAGCTCGGCTACAAGACCGTAGCGGTAATCCATGATACGACCGATTACGGCAAGGGCCACAACGAATATTTCAGCAAGGCCCTGGCGCGGATCGGCAAGGCGAAGATCGTCGGCACCTTCGGCGTCACCGCCGACCAGCAGGATTTCACCGCCGAGCTCACCCAGATCAAGGCGCTGCACCCCGACGTGATCTATTTCGGCGGGCTCACCCCGCTCGGCGTGCGTATCCGCCAGCAGATGGACAAGCTCGACATTCACGCGGTGTTCGACGGCACCTCCGGCATCGTCTCCGACTCCTATATCCAGGCGCTCGGCCCGCTCGCCGAAGGCACGCTCGCGTTCCGCGAAGGCGCGCCGGTCGACAAGCTGCCCGGCGGCAAGCTCTTCCTGGAAAAATACAACGCGCAGAAATATGACCAGCCGCCGGAGGCGTACGGCCCGTTCGCCTACGCCGCCATGAACATGATCCTCGACTCGATCGAGAAGGTCGGGCCGGACCGCAAGAAGGTCATTGCCGATCTCGGCAACGTCAAGGATCGCGATTCGATCGTCGGCAAGGTCACGTTCGACGACCACGGCCAGAACACGGTGCCGGTGATCACCGACTTCGTCGTGCAGGACGGCAAGTTCGTCGAGTGGGCCGATAGCGAATACGCCAGCGGCAAGCGCAAGCTGCCGGGGCAGAAGTAGCGTTGCCGTCGGCCGAGACAGTGCGTTGAATCCGTCATTGCGAGCGAAGCGAAGCAATCCAGAGTCGGCGTGCTCCGCCCTGGATTGCTTCGTCGCGGAGCTTGTCATCGGGCCGGCCACTTCGGGCTGGACCCGTTGGCTCCTCGCAATGACGACCAACCTCCCACCGCACGGCGACGCATGATCATCGGGCTCGTTGCCCAGTACGTCATGAACGGGCTCATGCTCGGCATGATGTACGCGCTGGTCGCGGTCGGCTTCACGTTGTTCTTCGGCGTGCTCGACGTCATCAAGTTCTCGCACGGCGACGTGCTCACGGTGGGCGCGTTCACGGCGCTGGCGACCTTTGTCGGCTTGCGCGGACTCGGCTTCAATGCGCAGTGGTTCGATCTCGCCGTCATGCTGGTGGCGGCAACGCTCGCCATGGCGCTGCTCGGCATGCTGATCGCCCGTTATTTCGTCATGCCGCTGCGCTCAGCGCCGGCGCTCAATACGCTGTTGATCACGCTGATGATCGGCACGGTTTTACGCGAATCCGTGCGCCTGTTCTATCCGCAGGGCGCCAACCCAAAACCGTTTCCGGCATTGCTGCCGCGCGCCTCGTTCGACTTCGGCAGCTTCAACCTGCGGCTCGACAACGTGCTGATGCTCGCCGCCGGCGCCGGCGTCATCGTCGGCCTGCAGGTCGTGCTCAACCGCACCCGGCTGGGGCTTGCGATCCGCGCGGTGGCGCAGGACGAGGAGATCGCGCGCACCATGGGCATCAACTTCACCGCCATCGTGCTCGTCACCTTCGCCATCGGCTCCGCCATGGCGGCGTTCGCCGGACTGATGAACGGGCTCTATTACAACGAGATCAACTTCGGCATCGGCCTCTATCTCGGCGTCGTCGGTTTCGCCGCCGCCATCATCGGCGGCCTGGGCAGTGTCTATGGCGCGATCCTCGGCGGCTTTCTGTTCGCGGGGCTGCAAACCGTGGGCGCCGTGGTGCTGCCGTTCGCCAGCGCCTACAAGGACGTGTTCGCGTTCGGCGTGGTCATCCTCATCATGGCGTGGCGGCCGACCGGGCTGATCCGCGAGAAGATCAGCGAACGGGTGTAGGCCGTGGCGCGCGACAAAGGCGGCGTTGCGATGTGGCCGGGTCTTGCCGCCCTTGCGGCGGCGACGTGCTATTTGATTGCGCTGCTCGCCGCCGAGCGGCAGGGGATCATCATCGCGCTGATCGGTCTCGGGATTGCCGCCGTTGCGGCGGCCGCGCGGTTCCGGCTCCTCGACGTGGCGAGCCGCTCCGCCGTCCGACACGAGGACGCCTTCGGGCGCTGCACCATCGTGGCCGCGCTCGCGGTCGCCGCGTTCTTTCACGACGATCATTTCGTCCTGCTGCTGCTGACCACGGTGCCGCTTTACAGCGTCGCCACGCTCGGGCTGAACATCCAGATCGGCTATGCGGGCGTTCTGAACTTCGCGGGGGCCTCGTTCTTCGGCATCGGCGCCTACACCTCCGCGGTCCTCAATGCGCAGACCGCGGTGCCGCATCTCCTGGTGATCGTCGTCGGTGGCCTATTGGCGGCGCTGATCGGCTCGGTGCTGCTGCTGCCCGTGCTGCGCACGCGCGGCCACTACGCGGCCGTGGTGACGATCGCGTTCGCGCTGTTGTTCCGGACTTTTCTCGAAGTCAACGATGTGCTCGGCGGACCGCAAGGCATGCAGGTCAAGGGCATGACCATTCTGGGCTGGGCGTTCAACGACAACATCGAGATCGGCGGCGTCTCGCTCTCGTTCTACATGAACTACTATGTGCTCAGCCTCCTCTTGCTGATCGGCGCCTTCATCCTGACACGGCGGCTGGAGCGCTCCTGGATCGGACTCAACCTCGATGCGCTGCGGCTCGACGAAACCGCGGCCGGCTGCTTCGGGCTCGACGTCACGCGCTGGAAGATCACGGCGTTTCTGATCGGCAATTTCCTCATGGGCATCGCCGGCGCGCTGTTCGCCATGGTGGGCGGTTTCGTCGCCCCCAACAATTACACCTTCGCCGATTCGCTCATCCTGGTCTCGATCCTGCTGCTCGGCGGCATCGGCAATCCGTGGGGCGTCGTGGTTGCCGCCGTCATCGTGGTGGTGGTGCCGGAAAAGCTGCAGGCCATCGCCGAATATCGATTCCTGCTCTACGCCATCATGGTTATCGGCATTCTGCTGTTCCGTCCGGACGGCCTGCTGCCGCGGCCGGTGCGCCGCTACTTTTCCGGACCCTTGCCAGGGCAGCTGCCGGGACGGCGATCATGACGGCGTTGCTCGAGGCACAAGGCTTGAGCAAACGCTTCGGCGGCGTGGTTGCGCTCGACAGTCTCGATGTCGCGGTGGCGACGGGCGAAATCCTCGGCCTGATCGGCCCCAACGGCTCCGGCAAGACCACGCTGTTCAACGTCGTCACCGGCATTTATGCCGCCGATGCCGGCCGCATCACTTTCGGCGGCCTCGACATCACCAACTTCCGTTCGCCCGCCATCTACCGGGCCGGCATCTCGCGCACGTTCCAGCGTTCGCGCCTGTCGCTGCCGCTGTCGATCTTCGACAACGTCATGATCGGCAATCACCAGCGGCTCAGCCAAGGCCTCTGGTTCAATCTGATGCGGCGCCGAGCCTTTCGCCGCGCGTTCGACGAGGCGTACGACCGCGCCCGTGCGCTCCTCGAAATATTCGAGCCGGCGCTGGCCGGCCGCATGTTCGAGCCGGTCGCTGGGCTGCCGATGATCGACCGCCGCCGCATCGAGATTTGCCGGGCGCTGATCAGCGAGCCGAAGCTGTTGCTGCTCGACGAGCCGTCCGCCGGCATGACCCATGACGAGACGGCCGAGCTGATGAACGACATCCTGCTGGTCCGCAAGCGCAATACGAACCTCACGATCGTCATCGTCGAGCACGAAATGGGCGTGATCGAGCGCATCACCGACCGCTGCGTGGTGCTCAACTTCGGCCGCAAGATCGCCGAGGGCCGCTATCGCGAGGTCGCGGCCGACGCGCAGGTCCAGGAAGCCTATCTCGGGGCGGCATGATGGCGGCGTTGCTCGAGATCGACGGGATCTACAGCGGCTATGACCGGGCCGACGTGCTGCACGGCGTGTCGCTTGCGGTCGAGGCCGGCACGATCACGTGCCTGCTCGGCGCCAACGGCTCCGGCAAGACGACCGTGGTCCGCGCCATCCTCGGCCTGACGCCGGCGCGCACCGGACGCATCGTCTTCGGCGGCATCGACATCACCCGGCTTGCGACGCATCGGATCGTTGCCGGCGGCATTGCCTGCATTCCCGAGGGCCGCAAGGTCTTTCCCAAATTCACCGTCGAGGAGAATTTGCGCGTCGGCGCCTATAGCGACACATCGGAGGCGACGATCCGCGGGCGCATCGCCGAAATCTTTCGCATCTTTCCCCGGCTCGGCGAGCGCCGCGGCCAGTTGGCCGGCACCATGTCGGGCGGCGAGCAGGCCATGGTGTCGATCGGCCGCGGCCTGATGTGCGCGCCGAAGCTGCTCTTGATCGACGAGCCGTCGCTCGGCCTGTCGCCGCGTCTGGTGCAGGACAATTTCAAGATCATCCGTCAGATCAACGAGCGCGGCATCTCGGTGCTGCTGGTCGAACAGAACGTCCGCCAGACGCTGGCGATCTCGGCCCGTGGCTATGTTCTCTCCAAAGGCCGCGTGGTCGCCGCCGGCACGCCTGCCGAACTTGCGGACCGGCGCGAGGTGCGCGAGGCCTATTTCGGCTAGCAAGCGGCGTACGCCGAAGCCCCTCTCTTTGCGAAGCTGTCGCGCGGCGCCAACCCGGCAACAGCAACGTCAGCAGCGATGAAATTTCATCTCCGGCCCGTGATCGCCGGATTCGTTGGCATGCTGGAACATCTCTTGTCCATCGTCGGAAAACTTCCAGAACACCGTGTTGCCCGCGTTCTTCCACTTGAGGTTAATCCAGCCGTCGCCGGTCTCCACTTTTTGGATAGTGAGCACCGGCCCATGCTTCAGGGAGCGGCCCCTGTCATGAAGCTCTACGTTCAATTTGGTCCTGCTGAAGGTGTAATCGGCGGTCGGTCCACACCAGCGGCCAAGGAGAGTGTCGATCGACAAGTCTTCGGCCGCGATCGCGGGCGGCGCGATGGCAAGCATTGCGAACGTCAAGAGAACAATCGCAACGGAACGCGTTCCGTGCATCGGCGACCCCCCGCGTCGTGCCTAACAACGCCGAGGCTAGGGTCGCCTTCAGGTGCAGTCAACTCTGTGCGGTCAAACCCGCCGGCGTCCGTCGTGTCCGGCGCGGCGCAGGTGTTGCCTGGCCTCGTGCTCGGAATGCTCGCGGCGGTGCTCGCGCTCGGCAACGCGAAAGCTGGCGCGGTGCAGCAGGGCCACGCGGCCATGTCCGCGCCTCGCGAAACGCTCGCGCCCGGCGGTGTGCTCGCGTTCGACGTGGGCGGCGATCTGCACTGGCGCGTTCTTCGGCTTCGCCGCTTCGTGCTGCTCGGCCTGCGCTGCTTTACGCGCCTGCTCGGCTTGCGCCTGTTGCTCGGCTTGCGCCTCGCGCTGCGCGCGCTCGAGATCGGCGAATTCCGGCAAGTCGCGGCACGGCAGCCGCCGCACGAAGTGCAGCGACGCGGCGTCGACCGGCATCTTGCGCCACTCTTCGACCGAGTGGCCGGTGATGTTGAGCACGTAACCGCGGGTTTCGCGCGGCAGCGTGCGGCCGTGCGCCAACCATTGCATGACGCGGCCGGCGCCCGCGTTGTAGGCGGCGGCCACGAATCCGAGGTTGCGGAACTGATCGCGCAGGGTGCGCAGGAGCCGCGCCGAGGCGGGCAGCGCCTGCAGCGGATCGAGCGGGTTCTGCAGCCCGCTCTCGGCCGCCACCTGCGGCATGAATTGCGCGATGCCGAGCGCGCCTTTCGGGCTCACCGCATCGTCGCGCAGCCGGCTCTCCTGCCAGATCAGGTTGGCGAAGAACGCAACCGGCAAGTCGTTGTTTTCCGCCGACGTGAGCAACGCGTTGCACAGATCGGGCATCGACACCGGCGCCGGAGGGTTGTTGTCGGTGGCGGCGGGCGCATCGGTATCAGGCTTGATTGCCGGCGGCGCTTCGGCACCCTGATCGATGGCGGCGGCGGGCGGCACCGGCATCGCCGGCGCGTTTTTTGTTGTTGACTGAGTGGTCGATGCCGAATCGTCGATGACTTCGGCCGATGCCGGAATCAGCATGGGCCGGCGGTCGCCGCGCCCGGTCGAAGATTCGATTTCGACAAGCGACGTGAAGCCGCCGTCCTGTACGGTATGGAAGGTGCCGCGCAACAGCCGCGAATACTCCGGCTCCGGCGCCGCGGTGGAAAGACCAAGCATCAGGATGGCGATGGCAAGCAGTGGCCGCATACGGCTCCCTCACGAGTCGTGCGCACGCGGCCTCGCGAAAGGCGCGCGTCGGCGTTGGCAAATGGGCGTAAGACCCCTCGTTAACTGGCCATTTGGCGACCCAAGCGGGCGGCTTTTTGAGCGCTTTGTGAGTCATTTGAGGCGAATTGCGGCGCGTTACCGGGTGCCGGAACTGGTGGGGCGCCTTGCCTGGACCCGTGCGAAGGTCGATAGTTGCAAGCGTGACTATTTGTCCGCCGCTTTGGCCACGGCGCGCGCGCGGCTGGCGACGGCGGTCGGCCAAAAGTTCCGCGCGAGAAAGCGCGAACTTGTGGAACTCTGATGAGCAACGGCACCAAGGCGCCGACGACGCCACGCAAGAGCGAAGCAAAAAGCGAGTGCAACGCGTCGCGTGACGCCGACGCGCCCGCGTATCAAGGCGGGTTCGGCAATCATTTCTCCTCGGAGGCGGTGCCCGGCGCCTTGCCGGTCGGCCGGAACTCGCCGCAGCGGCCGCCGCACGGCCTGTACGCGGAACTGATTTCCGGCACGTCATTCACCACCGCGCGCGCCGACAACCGTCGCACCTGGACCTATCGGATCCAGCCCTCGGTGGTGCACCGGCCCTATGCCCGCAGCGACGATGGCCTCATCCGCAGCGCCCCGTTCAACGACGTCGACGCCACGCCGACGCAGCTGCGCTGGAGCCCGGTTCCGATTCCCGCGGAGCCGACCGACTGGCTCGCCGGCATCGTCACGCTCGGCGGCAACGGCGACGTTGCGACGCAGGTCGGTATGGCGGTGCACCTCTACGCCGCCAATCGCTCGATGACCGACCGCTATTTCTATGATGCCGACGGCGAATTGCTCATCGTGCCGCAGCAGGGCCGCACCCGTTTCGTCACCGAGCTCGGAATCATCGCCGCGGCGCCGGGCGAGATCGTCGTCATCCCGCGCGGCCTGCGCTTTCGCGTCGAGCTGCCGGACGGCCCGTCGCGCGGCTATATCTGCGAGAACTACGGCGCCGCGCTGCGCCTGCCCGAGCTCGGCCCGCTCGGCTCCAACGGCCTCGCCAGCCCGCGCGATTTTCTCGCACCCGTCGCCGCCTATGAGGATAGCGCGTCAGCCTGCGTGATGATCGCCAAATTCCAGGGCCATCTGTGGGCGGCCGAGATGGATCACGCGCCGCTCAACGTCGTCGCCTGGCACGGCAATCTGGCGCCCTACAAATACGATCTCGCCCGCTTCATGGTGCTCGGCACGGTGAGCTTCGATCATCCCGATCCGTCGATCTACAGCGTGCTCACCGCGCCGTCCGACCTGCCCGGCACGGCCAACATCGATTTCGTCATCTTCCCGCCGCGCTGGCTGGTTGCCGAGGATACGTTCCGGCCGCCCTGGTATCACCGCAACGTCATGACCGAGTTCATGGGCCTCCTGTACGGCGTCTACGACGCCAAGGCTGAAGGTTTTCTGCCCGGCGGGGCCAGCCTGCACAATTGCATGTCGGCGCACGGCCCCGATGCGGAAACCTGGCGCCGCGCCACGGACGCCGCGCTCGCGCCGCACAAGATCGACGACACCATGGCGTTCATGTTCGAAAGCCGCTTCGCCATGCGGCTCACCCGCTACGCCGCCGAATCCGCCGAGCTGCAGCACGATTACTTCGAAGGCTGGCAAGGCCTCGACCGGCATTTCTCCGGCCCGCGGTAAGCTTTAAAGTGCCACGCGGCGAAGCATTTTGAACGAGATATCCGCGTGTCGTCCCCGACAATGGATCAAACAACCCGCGAGCGCCTGACCGAGGCGGCGCGCGCGTGCCGCATTCTCGATATGGAAGGCCACGGCGACATGACGCTCGGCCATCTGTCGGTGCGCGCCGAAGGCGGCGGCGGCTTTTGGATGAAGCGCAACCGCATCGGGCTTGGCGAAGTGCTGGGTCCGGACGATTTCGTGCTGGTCGATTGGGATGGCAAGCAGCTTGCCGGCGAGGGCGGGCGCCACTCCGAGTGGCCGATTCATTCCGAGATTTTTCGCGCCCGCGCCGACGTCAACGTCGTGGTGCACTCGCATCCGCTTTACGCCAGCATTTTTTCCGCCGCCGTCGAGCCGCTGCAGCCCTATACGGTCGACGCCGACTATTTCGTCGAGGTGCCGCGCCATGATGCCGACGTGGCGCTGATCGTGCAGAAGAGCGAAGGCGAGGCGCTGGCGCGCTCGCTCGGTGAGCATTTCGCCGTATTCGTCGCCAATCACGGCGTAACGTTTTGCGGCACGACGATCGAACACGCCGTCTGCGTCGGCGTGTTCCTGGAAAAAGCCTGCCGCGCCCACCTGATCGGCAGCGCCGCCAATGTCCGCACCACGATGCCGGACGGCGCCGTGCGTGAGCGCCGCCACAAGCAGATCATGACGCCGGTGCACTGGGAGCATTGCTGGAATTATTTCTGCCGCAAGCTCGAGGTGCGCGCGCAGGGCGGCGGCTCCGCGGCGGTGTTCGTCTGAGCGCGACAAGACCATGAACGACGTGGCCGCAGCTTTGGATAGGGCTGCCGCATCGCCGCAGCAAGACGGCCGCGCGCCTTACATCGGCCAACCGCTGCGGCGCCGCGAGGATGTGCGTTTCCTGCGCGGCGCCGGTCGCTTTGTCGACGACGTGGCGTTGCCCGGCACGGCCTGGTGCGCCTTCGTACGCAGTCCGCACGCCCATGCGCGCATCCGCGCCATCGGCTTCGACGCGACCAAGCAAATGCCCGGCGTGCTGCTGACGCTCACCGCCGACGATTGGCAGCGTGCCGGCCACGGCGAACTGACCGTCGTGCATCCGATGCCGTTTTCCGACGGCCGGCCGATGAACGGCGCGCCGCGTCCCGCTTTCGCGCGCGATAAGGTGCGGCACGTCGGCGATGTCGTCGCCGCTGTTATCGCCGAGAACCGCTTCGCGGCGGAAGCGGCGGCGGAAGCCGTCACGGTGGATTACGAGCCGCTGCCCGCGGTCTGCGACCTGCAAGCCGCTGTCGCACCCGGTGCGCCGCTGGTGCACGACCAATTCGGCAGCAACATCGTGTTCGAGATCGAGCGCGGCGATCGGCAAAAAACCGAAACGGCGCTGGCGGCCGCCCATAAAACCGTCGAACTGCATCTGCGGAATTCGCGCCTCGCCGCCAATCCGCTCGAGCCGCGCGCCTATCTGTGCGACTACGACGCCGCCGCGGACCGCATCACGCTCTACGCCACCTCGCAGCAGCCGCACTACCTGCGGCGCTGGCTGTCGCTCTACACGCTGCATATCCCAGAGCACAAAATCCGCGTCGTCTCCCCCGACGTCGGCGGCGGGTTCGGCGTCAAGGGCAATTTCGCCGTCGAGGTCTCGACTATCGTGTGGGCCGCGCAACTGCTGCGCCGGCCGGTCAAATGGGTGGCGACGCGCAGCGAGACTTTTCTCTCCGACGCGCAGGCGCGCGATCACGACAGCATCGCCCGCATGGGTTTCGATGCCGACGGCCGCATCGTCGCCATGCAGGTCGACACCTTGGCGGCGCTCGGCGGTTACTTGAGCAATTTCGCGCCGAGCATTCCGGGCAACTCGTATCCGCAGACCATCACCGGCCTCTACCGCACGCCGCTCCTGCATCTGCGGGTGCGCGGCGTCTATACCAATACGGTGCCGGTCGATGCGTATCGGGGCTCCGGCCGGCCGGAAGCCACCTGGATCAACGAGCGGCTGATCGAGCGCGGCGCGTGCGAGCTGAAACTCGACACCGTCGAGATTCGCCGCCGCAATCTGATCGCGCGCGCCGACTTTCCGTATCCGGCGCCCGGCGGCCGCACCTACGATTCCGGCGATCCGCCGGCGCTCCTGGAAAAGCTTTTGTCGCTGGCCGATTACCCGGCGCTGCGCCGCGAGCAACAAGAGCTGCGCCGCCAAAACATCCTCATGGGCATCGGGCTCGCTTGCTTCATCGACAAGGCCGGCACCGGGCCGAGCGCCAATCTGGCCAAGCGCGGCGGCCTGCACGGCGGCTGGGAGAGCGCCATCGTGCGCGTGCACAGCGACGGCAAGGTCACCGTGCTGGCCGGCTCGCACGCGCACGGCCAGGGCCACGACATCACCTTTGCACAGATCGCCGCCGACCGGCTCGGCCTCGCCATCGACGACATCGCCGTGGTCGAGGGCGACACCGATCGCATTCCGTTCGGCAACGGCACCTGGGGCGCGCGTTCCACTTCGGTCGCCGGCACCGCCATCTGGCGCGCCAGCGACAAGATCGTCGACAAGGCGCGCCGCCTCGCCGCCGAAGTTTTGGAATGCGCCGCCGACGACGTGGACTACCGCGACGGCAGCTTCCGCGTCCGCGGCACCGACCGCGCCGTCGGCTTCGCTGCCGTTGCCGATCTCGCCTATCACGGCGCCAAGCTGCCGGCCGACGGCGCGCCCGGCCTCGAAGTCACCGAGTTCTACGATCCGCCCGATACCAACGATCCGCAGGCCATGCATCTCGCGGTCGTCGTGGTCGATGCCGAGACCGGCGCGGTGACCTTGCGCGCGCTCTACGGCGCCGACGATTGCGGCACCGTCGTCAATCCGATGATCGTCGAAGGCCAGGTGCACGGCGGCATGGCGCAGGGCGCCGGCCAGGCGCTGATGGAGCACGTCGTCTACGACGCACGCTCCGCGCAGCTCCTGACCGGCAGCTTCATGGATTACGCCATGCCGCGCGCCGCCGACCTGCCGGCGTTCCGCACCGGCTTCATCGCCACGCCGGCGCCGAGCAATCCGCTCGGCGCCAAGGGCGGCAGCGAGAGCGGCACCATCGGCGCGCCGGCCGCCATCGGCAATGCGGTGGTCGACGCGCTCTGGCATCTCGGCGTGCGCGACATCGCGCTGCCGATCACGCCCGAGACGGTGTGGCGGGCGCTGCGGGGGGCGAGGGCAAGGCAAATACCTTAGACCGCATGCCCGCACGATCAGAGAGAGCCGTCGATCGCAATGGCCAGCGTTCCTTCCGAACAAATCAGCCTGTCAAGGGCGCCTTCGGCGCCGCGAAGCGGCTTTGCCCTTGACAGGCTGATTTGTTCGGAAGCTTTTGCAGCCATTGCGATCGACGGCGCCAGGCGACCGAATTATCAATGTGCCGTTCGATAGCGGCAGGAGAGGGGTGAGACCCACGTGACCGACAAAAATTCCGATACCGCCAAGCGCATCGCCGACGAGCTCGCCACGTGCGGCGTCAAGCTCGTCGCCAGCCTGCCCGACAACTGGGTGATGGACGTCATCAACACCATCGAGCAGGACAAGCGTTTCGTCCACGTGCCGGTGAACCGCGAGGAATCGGCGATCGGCCTGTGCTCGGGCGCCTATATGGGCGCGTTGGGCTCGGCGGCGCTGATGGGCGCGTCGGGCTTCATGACCGTGGTCTACGCGATCACCAAGATCAATTACACCTACGAGATCCCGCTGTTCCTGATGGCGACCCTGCGCGGCGCGGTCGGCGACCATCACAAGCACCACGTCTCCAACGGTCTTTATCTGTTGCCGGTGCTCGACGCCATCAGCATGCCGTACAAGATCATCGACAAGCCCGACGACATCGGCCTGATCTCGCGCTGCTACAAGCATACCCGCACCTATGCGCGGCCGATGGCCGTCCTGTTCACTCGCGACCTTTTGCGCGGAGCCCACTGATGAAATATCTCGATTGCTTCCGCGCGCTGGCGCGCCAGCGCACCGACGAGATCGTCGTCGCCTCGGCCGGCAATTCCTGCCAGGCATGGTGGGCGGCGACCCGCGACTCGGTCGGCAGCTTCTATCTCGACGCCTCCATGAGTCTCTCCAGCATGTTTGCCTCGGGGCTCGCTCTGGCGCGGCCGGAGCTGAAATTCTGGGCCTTCATGGGCGACGGTGCGTTCGCCATGAATCCCGGCATGCTGATGGTGGAGCGGCAGATGAACCTGCCCAACCTGACGCACTTTCTGGTGTCGAACCGCGTCTACGGCGCCACCTCCAACGCCGGGCTGCCGAACTTCAAGGACAACGACTACGCCGCCATCGCCCGCGGCATGGGGCTCGAGCGCGTGTTCGCGTTCTCCGACGTGGCCGCGCTCAATCGCGACTTTCCGGCAGTGAAGTCCGCCAACGCGCCCGGCCACGCCTTCGTGGTGCTGGAGGTCGAGCCGTTCTCCGACGACGAGCAGAAAATGGAGCAGCCGCCGTTCGACGGTCCCGAGCTGAAATTCCGCTTCGGCCGCCACGTCGAGAGCCGCACCGGATGCGACGTGTTCGGGTATAGAATCGAATAAAGCCCTCAATTCCCGGAACAGCGTCGCCGGCTTTCACTGGGACGCCAGTTGATCGACGAGCTGTGCGACAATTCGATCCCGTTTCGCAATATTGTCGACCACATTCTTCTCGTTCGTTACTGCCATGATCTGCAGATTGTATGACAGCATTTTTCTGAGTGCTTGAGCATTCGATGTGGCTTCATGCTTCAAACTGTCAAAAACAAGCTCGGGATAATTTGGAGGCTGCTGGCCTTTGTTGAGGCACTCGACAAGAAATGGTCCTTCCGACGGATTGTTCAGCAGGGCATAGAATTGTTGGGGCTCCGCCATTGCGAGAAAAGTTCCGTCTTGTCGCGCTATAACCACAACCGCCGTCCAATTCGCCGAAAGCAATGTTTTGATCTGATCCTTTGCTACATCGAGATCGTATCTCTGGCTTGACGTTTGGCTATTGAGCGGGCTCGATGTTTGGCCTGCGAGCCTGAACGTAAAAGTGATCGGCGTTCCAGGCACGATGTTTGCCAAGCCTGTCGTAAACTCCGCGCTCGATCCTTTCGCGACTTGGGTAATAGGTCCTTCATATGAAACGGGCTTGACCGAGGTAAAATCTACGCGCGCGCGGGCAACCTCCTGAAACTTCGCGCCGACTCCGCCAGGGCCGGTAAATTCTTGAATTTTTCCCGAGGCAACGCCGAGGACGAGAAGTGGCGTAACTATTATCGCCAATAGCGTTGTTGTGTCGCCGATTTTAATCCTGCTGTTTGCAATAGCGAGAGTGAGCCCTATGAGAAAAACACAAGCAGCTAGGATAGTCGCTCCGATCATCTCGGCCTCCTGCATTGCGAAACAGCAGTGCCATCTTAGGCGCCAAATCAAACGCTAGAAATAGCTCTCCAGCACGACTTTCTTGAATTCCGGCAGCCGCGGGCCGACGGCCCGCATCAGGTCGCCGACCAGCTTCTGCAGCGCGGCGCCCGATGCGTATTCGATCTCGCGATTGGTGCGCGCGCCTTCGGCGAGCACGGCCGGATCGGTGAGGACTTCGCCGAACGCCGCGCGCAGATAGTCGACGCGGTCGGCCGGCACATCGGGCGCGGCCACCATGGCGCGCTGCGCTTCGCCGATCTGTTCGCGCAGATCGACCAGCCAGACCTTGTCGGCCGGCAGGGCTGCGACTTCGCGCAAGGTCGGCACGTCCGGCAGGTGTTGCCAGTGCTTCGCGCCGAACAGCGCGAGCGGCTTGATCGAATCGATGTGCGGCAGCGCCGAGTCGGCCGACAAAATCCCGCAATCGACCTCGTTGCTGATGACGGCGAGCGACATGTCGCCGGCGCCGCGATAGCCGAGCACGATTTTCGAATGCAGCCCGAGCACGTCGGAGATGATCGCCTGCACGTCGCTGATGTCGTCGGCCGGCGCGGTCGCCGACCAGGTCAGTCGCGGCGCCTGCCGCGCTTCGGCGACCGAGCCGTAGCGCGCGGTCTTGCTGACGAACCAGAGCTTCGGCGCGCTCGCGAGCTTGGCGAGCCAGTTCAGCTTGGTGACGTCCCAGGTCGCGCCCGGCCGGCCGAGCATCTGGCTCAGGATCGCGGCCTCGGCGCTGCCGTTCATGATGGTGAGGCCGTCGGCCGGCCGCGTCAGCAAGGTCGCCAAGGCGGCAAGTCCGCCGTTGCCGGCTTTGTTCTCGACCAAAACCTCGGCGCCGATCTTTTGCGCCAGCGCCGGTGCCACCAGCCGCGCATAAACGTCGTAGCCGCCGCCCGGCGGCGAGCCGACCAGGATGCGCAAGGTCTTGCCGCGATAAAACTCGGCCGCCGAAGCGGCGCGGACGCGCGCGGGCGCCGCAAGCGCACCGGCGACTGCGGCTGTTGCGCCGCCGGCCGCGCGCACAAAATCGCGCCGTGTGAATTGCAATCGCATTGAACCCCCGACCGGATACCCGCGACGAATATCTAGCGAAGCCGCTTTACCGAGTCACCACATGAGCCTGCGACTCATGCGGGGGCTGCCGCTATTGCGCTTCAAGGGGGACAACTCATGAAAATCGTCTTTCTCGGCCTGGTCGGCTTGTTTCTCGGCGCCATGCTGGGCGGCGTGCTCGGCGTCATCTTCGGCCTCGTCTACACCAAGCTCGCCCACACCACGTCGTTCGAAGGCTATGCGGGCATGGTGGTGTTCATGACCTTCATGCCGCTCGGCATCCTGCTCGGCGGCGCGATCGGCGCCGTTGGCCTCGGCTATCTGGCCACGCGCGACGTCACCCCGCGCTGATCGACTGGCGCGATGACTGGATGCTCCGCTTTCACGGAGCATGACACGTTCGGGATTCCGGTGCCGGCCTACACCTTCCGCAGAAAATCGAAATCGCAGCCCATCTCGGCCTGCAGCACGGTCTGCATGTAGAGCCGGGCGTAGCCGCGCTCGGGCGTCTTGGCGAACGGCTTGTGCGCGGCGCGGCGTTTGGCGAGCTCGCTCTCGTCGACCAGCAAATCGAGGCGTCGCTCGGCGACCGACAGCTTGATGCGGTCGCCGTTTTGCACCAGCGCCAGCGGCCCGCCGATGGCGGCTTCGGGCGAGACGTGCAGCACGATGGTGCCGTAGGCGGTGCCGCTCATGCGCGCGTCGGAAATGCGCACCATGTCCTTGACGCCGGCGCGCGCCAGCTTGGCGGGGATCGGCAGATAGCCGGCCTCCGGCATGGCGTAGCCGCTCTTCGGCCCGGCGTTCTGCAGCACCAGAAAATCGTCGGGCGTGACGTCGAGATCGGGTGCGTCGATGCGCGCGGCGAGATCGTCGAGCGATGAGAACACGACGGCGCGGCCCTCGCGCTCGAACAGCCGCGGATCGGCGGCGGAGCGCTTGATGATGGCGCCGTTCGGCGCGAGCGAGCCGAACAAAGCGGCGAGCCCGCCCTGTTTCTGATACGGCTCGCCGAGCGGCCGCACGATGTCGCGGTCGACCCAAATCGCATCACCGGTCGCTTCGCCGGCCAAGCGCTCGCCGAGCGTCTCGCCCGTCACCGTCATGCAGTCGAGATGTAAGAGCGGCTTTAGTTCGCGCAACACCGCGCCGATGCCGCCGGCCGCGAACAGATCGGACATGTAATGCTGCCCGGTCGGCTTGAGATCGACCAGGATCGGCGTCTCGTCGGACAGCGCGTTCAGGCGCTTGAGCGACACCTCGATGCCGGCGCGGCCGGCGATCGCGGTAAGATGAATAAGTCCGTTGGTCGAGCCGCCGATGGCAAGCAGCACGCGTAGCGCGTTCTCCACCGCTTGCGCGGTGACGATGCGGCTCGGCCGCAACGCCGTACCAACCAGTTCGACGGCGCGGCGGCCGCTCAATTCGGCGGCGCGCAGCCGGTCGGCGTGCACCGCCGGAATCGCCGCAGTGCCCGGCAACGTCATGCCGAGCGCTTCGGCGATGGACGCCATGGTGCTGGCGGTGCCCATCACCGCGCAGCTGCCGGTGGTGGTGGCGAGGTTGCTCTCGATGTCGTCGATGTCACGCGCCGAAATTTCACCGGCGCGGTACTTGGCCCAGAAGCGCCGGCAATCGGTGCAGGCGCCGAGCCGCTCGCCGCGATGCGCCATCGGCAGCATCGGCCCGCCGATCAGCATCACCGCCGGCAGGTCGGCCGAGGTGGCGCCCATCAACAGCGCCGGCACCGTCTTGTCGCAGGCGCCAATCAGCACCACCGCGTCCATCGGCTGGGCGCGGATCATTTCCTCCGCGTCCATGGCCATCAGGTTGCGGAACATCATGCTGGTCGGATGCAGAAACACTTCGCCGAGCGACACGGTCGGAAAATCGAGCGGCAAGCCGCCTGAGGCAATCACACCGCGTTTCACCGCGTCAACGAGTTCGGGAAAGTGGCGATGGCAATTGTTGAAGCCGCTCGCCGACTGGGCGATGCCGACGATCGGCCGCGCCAGCATGTCGGCCGAATAGCCCATCGACTTGGCGAACGAGCGCCGCAGATAAAGCGAAAAGTCGGCGTCGCCGTAATTGGTCAGCCCGCGCGCCAGCCCGTGTTTTTGTTGTTCCGCCAAAGCCGCCTCTTTTACTGGGATTAAGGTGTCGCGTGCTTATTTTACCTCTCCCCGGAGGGGAGAGGTCGAGCGAGCGCAGCGAGCGAGGGTGAGGGGGTTCGGAAGCCTCAGAATAATCTGCAGCATCCGAACCCCCTCACCCCAACCCTCTCCCCTCCGGGGAGAGGGAGTTCGCTGTGTCACGTCGGCGCCCAAACTAACTCGATCTTATCACTCGATCGCGTCCGGATCGCCGGCGAATTCCATCGGCGTGTAGAATCCGCCGTGGAATTGCGCGGCGATTTCGTTTTCTTTATCGCCCTTCGCCAGAATCTCGGCGGCGAATTGCTCGGAATCGTCCTGCGGCCGGTAGCCCAGAAATTTGGCGTTGGTGTTGTCCCAGCGGCTGCGCAGATTGTTGGACACGCCGTAGACCACGACGAAATGATAATGCGGATAGTCGATGCAGCGGCGCACGAGCTGCACCATGTCGCGATGGCTGATCCAGGTGAGGAGTTGGCGCGCCTCGGTCGGCCGGTCGGGCGTGACGAAGCTGCCGATACGCAGGCAGGCGACGCTCATTCCGTATTTGTCGGCATAGAGCCGGCCCACCGCCTCGCCGAACACCTTCGACACGCCGTAGCGCGTGTCCGGCCGCGGCACCACTTTGTCGTCGATGAAGCGCTCGCGGCGATGAAAGCCGATGGCGTGATTGGAGCTCGCGAACACGATGCGCTTGACGCCGCTCCGCCGCGCCGCCTCGAACACGTTGTAGCAGCCCTCGATGTTGAGCGGCAGCACCTTGTCCCAGCTGGCTTCGGTCGACTGGCCGGCCAGATGCACGACGCAATCGATGCCGGCGGTGGCGCGCTCCATCGCGGCGAAATCGCGGATGTCCGCGCTCAGCACCTCCTCGCCGCTTGTCGCCGCGCCGAGCGGCACCACGTCGAGCAGGCGAATGAGCGCATAGGACCCGCGCAAACCCTCGCGCAGGGCCTTGCCGATCTGTCCGGCCGCGCCGGTGATAAGAATGCGCTGCATCGTGTTCGCTCTGTCGGCTTGCGTACCAGCCGCCGCACGCTGCGATATAATCCGGCCGCGACGAATTAGGCAACTCGCGGGAACCGTGCCGCGGCCAGCCGATTGACCGCCTGAGGCGGGGCGCTGCGCTTTTTGTTGTTGGGATGCGATGACCAAGCGGCATGAGATCGTTTTTCTGTTCGACGTCGACAATACGCTGCTCGACAACGACGCCGTGCAGGCCGACCTCAAAGCGCATCTCGCCGAGCACTACGGCGCCGCGGCGCGAGACCGCTATTGGGACATTCTCAACGATCTTGTCGACGAGCTCGGCTATACGGACTATCTCGGCGCGCTCGAGCGCTATCGCGTCGAGGCGCTGCACCGTCCGGAAGTGCTGCGCATGTCGAGCTGGCTGGTCGACTATCCGTTTCCCGAGCGGCTCTTTCCAGGCGCGCTCGACGCCGTGCGCCATGTGCAGCAATGGGGACCTGCGGTCATTTTGTCCGACGGCGACGCGGTGTTCCAGCCACGCAAGGTCGAGCGCTCCGGGCTGTGGCACGCGGTCGACGGCCGCGTCCTCATCTATATCCATAAGGAGCGCGAGCTCGCCTATGTGGAGCGGCTTTATCCCGCCGATCATTACGTGCTGATCGACGACAAGCTGCGCATTCTCGCCGCGGTGAAGACAATATGGCGCGAGCAGGTTACCACGGTGTTCGCCAGGCAAGGGCACTACGCCGCCGATCCGCAGATCCTGCGCAGCTATCCGCCCGCGGACCGCGAGCTTGCCAGAATCGGGGACCTCTGCGGCTGGGATTTGAATGCGTTTCTGAAAAGACCATAGCCGAGGATTTGTTGGACGAGGATGCCATCATGCACATCGGTGTTTTTCTGATACTCGCGGCTCTGCTCGGCGCGTCCGGTGTCATCCTGGCCGCGGCTGGAGCGCACGCCGCGCCCGGAGCCGGGCTGGAGAGCGCCGCCCACATGCTGCTGTTTCACGCCGTCGCCGTGCTGGGCGGGGCGTCGCTCGTGCAACAGGGCTTGTTGTGGCGCCCGGCCGCCTTCCTGGCGCTGGCCGCCTGGATCGTCGGCGCGTCGTTGTTTGCCGGTGACATTGCGCTGCGCGCCTTCGTCAGCCATCGCTTGTTCCCGATGGCGGCGCCGAGCGGCGGCAGCATCATGATCGTCGGCTGGCTCGCCCTGACGGCGGCAGCGATCGGCGCGGCTTTGCGCGGCTGAGTTATTCCAGTGCACGGTCGATGTCTGTCACAATGACGGCAGCAGCGTCCAAGGAACTGCCGGCCGCGCGTCAGTGTTGATTACCGACCTCATTCACAGAAAGCGAATGCTATGAGAACCAGCGCATGCGTGGCCGCCGCGTTCCTGGTCGCGAGCTTGTGCGCGCAGGCCGAGGCGCAGCAGCAATCGGTCCTCACCTATCACGGCGATCCGGCGCGCAGCGGCAATTTTGTCGTGCCGGCGCTGACTTGGCAGAACGCGGCGTCGGTCCAGCTCGATAACACCTTCGATGCGCGCGTCGACGGCCACCTTTACGCACAGCCGCTCCTCTGGCGCGATCCAAATAATCCGCAAAACGCGCTCCTCTTCGCCGCGAGCGAAAGCAACGTCGTCCAGGCTTTCGATGCGCAGAGCGGCAAGGAGGTGTGGCGGCGCGCGGTCGGCCGGCCGGTGCCGCGCTCGTCGCTGCCGTGCGGCAACATCAGTCCGCTCGGCATCACCGGCACGCCGGTGATCGATCCGCAGACGCAGGCGATCTACTTCGATGCCGCAGTCGACGGCCAGGATGGGCCGCGCCACGAAATCTTCGGCCTGTCGCTCAAGGACGGCAGCATCCTGCAAGGCTTTCCGGTCGATGTTGCCCGCGCGCTGCAAGCGACCGGCCGGCGCTTCGATCCGCGCACGCAGAACCAGCGCACCGCGCTGACATTGCTCGACGGCGCGGTCTATGCCGGTTTCAGCGGCCACTTCGGCGATTGCGGCGATTACCGCGGCTGGGTGGTCGGCGTGCCGCTGCGCCAGCCCGGCAAGGTGGTGAGCTTCGCCACGCGGGCGCGCGGCGGCGGCATCTGGGCGCCTGGCGGCATGCCCGTCGTCGGCCACGACATCTTCTTTTCCACCGGCAATACGTTCGGCGCGCACGCGTGGAGCGACGGCGAGGCAGTGTTCCGGGTCGGGGTCGATCTGGTCCGCAGCGACAACAAGCGCGACTTTTTCGCGCCGGCCGATTGGCGCGCGCTCGACGATCGCGATCTGGATTTGGGCGGCAGTAATCCGCTGCCGCTTGACGTGCCCGGCGCGGGTGGCCGTCAGGCGCTGATCCTGGCGCTCGGCAAGGACCGCAAGGCCTATCTGCTCGACCGCAACAATCTCGGCGGCATCGGCGGCCAGTTGGCCGGGGCGACGGTGGCGCGACGCGCCATCCTGGCGGCGCCTGCGTCCTATCCGCTGGGCAACGACACGATGGTCGCGTTCGCCGCGCCGGGCAGCCAATGTCCGGGCCATGGCCGCGGCGGCGATCTGACTGTTCTGAAGATCACGGCGGGATCGCCGCCGGCGCTGCGCACGGCGTGGTGCGGCGCCGTCAACGGCTACGGCTCGCCCATCGTGACCACGACCGACGGCCATTCCGATCCGATCGTCTGGATGCTCGGCGCCGAGGGCGACAACCGCCTGCACGCATTGCGCGGCGACACCGGCGTGCCGCTGTTCGAGAGCCAGCCGCTCGCCGGGCTGCGCCACTTTCAGACGCTGATCGCCACGGCGGACCGGCTGTATGTCGGCGCCGACGGTCAGGTGTATGCGTTCAAGATAAACGCGGAGAAATGAGCGAGCCTGACGATCAGAGAAAGCCGTCGATCGCAATGGCTAGCCTCTTTTCCGAACAAATCAGGATGTCAAGGGGTGAAACCGCTTCGCAGCCCCGAAGGCGCCCCTTGACATCCTGATTTGTTCGGAAGTTTTTGCGGCCATTGCGATCGACGGCGCCCCGCGACCAAGAATAAGGTTGCGCGACAATGCGTCACCTGCGGTCGAATCAAAAACAGACCCAAGCGGGGCCGAAATTGTTGCTATAGTCCTTCGAGACTAAGGGGAGGAACATGAAAACACGCACCACATCCGCACCCTCGCGCCGCCGCGTCTTGACCGGCGCGCTGGCCGCCGGCGTCGCCGCGCCGGCGCTGCTGCGCTCGGCATACGCCGCCGGCTATCCGGAGCGGCCGGTCAAGTTCGTGGTCGCCAACACGCCGGGCGGGCCGTCGGACCTCGTCGGCCGCTTCGTCACCGCCGCGCTCGAGCAGGCGACCGGCAAGACCTTCATCGTCGACAACCGCGGCGGCGCCGGCGGCAATATCGGCATGGAATACGCCGCCAAGTCCGAGCCGGACGGTTACACCATCCTGCTCGCCACCAACGCCTATTCGGTCAATTACGGCCTCTACAAGCATCTGCCCTACGATCCGCACAAGGATTTCGTCGGCGTCAGCGAGCTGGCGACCTCGCCCAACACCTTCGCGGTCAAGGCAGAGTCGCCCGCCAAAAATATGAAAGAGTTTGCCGACTTGGCGCGCAGCAACGCCGACAAATACAACTGCTCGACGCCGCCGATCGGCACCACGGCGCAGCTGCAGTTCGAGCTTTTCAAGCTCCGCGAAAAGCTGCCGAAGCTGCCCGACGTGGTGTTCAAGGGCGGCGGCGACGCCATCACAGCGCTGCTCTCAGGCACCGTGCAGATGACGTCCGGCTCGCTGGCGCCGGCGCTGCCGCACATCAAGAGCGGCACCTTGCGCTGCCTCGCGGTGAGCGCCGCCAAGCGCTGGCCCGAGCTGGCGGACGTGCCGACCATGGAGGAGGCCGGCTACAGCGATTTTGTCTCCGCGGTCGATTGCGTGCTGCTGGCGCCGGCCAAAACGCCGAAGGACCGCGTCAAATGGCTGGAGAGCGAAACGCTCAAAGTTCTCTCCAAGCAAGACACCAAGGACAAGCTCTACAAAGCCGGCTTCCTGGTGCGTCCCGAAGGCGCTGACGCCGCCTGGACGCGCGTCACCAAGGAGATCGACGAGTTCAAGAAGATCATCGACCAGGCCGGCATCGAGAAGCTGTAACGTCGACCTGTTCACCTCATCCTGAGGCGCGAGCGAAGCGAGCCTCGAAGGATGCAGGCCGAGGCGCTGTGGCCTCGCCCTTCGAGGCTCGGCGCTGTGCCGAGCACCTCAGGGTGAGGAATATCAGGTAGAGAAAATCTGGAGCGTGTGAGGACCGAAATAGTGAAAGCAACCAAGATATTTATTGGAGCGGCTGTTGCTCTAATTGCCGCTGCACTTGTAGCCACGCATGCACACGCCCAACCCGCCGCCAACTACCCGAGCCGCCCGCTCACGCTCGTCGTGCCGTATCCGGCCGGCGGCGGCAATGACGTCATCGCGCGCCTCGTCGCGGCGAAGATGAGCCAAAGCCTCGGCCAGCCGATCGTCATCGAGAACCGTGCCGGCGCTGGCAGCACCATCGGCACCCGCGACGTGGCGCGCGCCGCGCCCAACGGCTACACGATCCTGATCGCGACCAGCTCGCTCGCCATCAATCCGTCGCTCTATCCGGACGCCGACTACGATCCGAAAAAGGATTTTGCGCCGGTCGGGCTGATCGCCACCAGCGCCAATCTCGTTCTGGTGCGCCCCGGGCTGCCGGCGCATTCGCTCGCCGAGCTGATCGCGCTGGCGAAGCAGGCGCCCGGCAAGCTCAACTTCGCCTCGACCGGCACCGGCACCAGCACGCACCTCTCCGCGCTGCTGTTCGCCAGCATGGCGGGCGTCACGCTCACCGCCATTCCCTACAAGGGCGTGGCACCTGCGGTGACCGATCTCCTCGGCGAGCACGTCGACCTGATGTTCTGCCCGACCGCGAGCGTCACCGGCCTGGTGCACGAAGGCAAGCTGCGCGCGCTCGCGGTGACGTCCGCCAAGCGCTCGCCGCTGTTTCCCGAGCTGCCGAGCGTCGCCGAAGCCGGCCTGCCGGGCTATCAGGCCGAGCTGCATTACGGCATCGTCGCGCCGGCCGGCACGCCGCGGCCGGTCGTTGACAAGCTCAATGCCGCGCTGAACGCCGCGCTCGGCGACGCCGACATCAAAAAACGCCTCGCCGTCGACGGCGCCGAAGTGCTGCCCGGCACGCCCGAAGCCTACGGCGCCGACATCGCCGCCGAAGAAACCAAATGGTCCGCCGTGATCAAAAAGACCGGCGTCAAGGCGCAGTAGGCCCGCGCTCCGTCACGCGATGCCCTGCGCGATGGCGTTGCCGTAGTCTGTTAACGATGGCGGCGGATTGCCGAGGCCCAACGTGGCCCAAAGCGAGGCCCCTCTCGAGTGAAATCCCGTCGGCTGCCCGGTATTCACGTCCACCCAGTTCTTGAGCTGCGCGACCACCTGACTAGGGGTGTAGGTCGGGCCCTCTATGCAGGAGACGATTGGCCAGATCAAGGAATCGGGGTCTGCGATGCCGGAGTTTTTGAGGCTCGCCGCCCAGTCCTTGGGGTCGTTGCCTTGACCGCCCGAATAGGTCTGCAGGTTGTAGCCGACGAGCATGCCGGGCCAGGTGGAATTGACCGCATCGAGGGCTTTCCTCCAGGCGGGTTGATCGCTGTACGGACAGAAGGTGATGCGGCTTGCGAACTGGCTGATAAAAAACAGGCTCACGTTGTTGACGACCGAAGCCAGATCCCCGTTCTCCTCGTAATCCTGGTCGAAGCCGACGGATTTGACGCCGTTGATGTTCTTGAGGGCCCGGACGATAGCGTCAAAGTTTGCCAGCAGTGCCTTGTATGACGGGTCGCTCACGCCCTTGTTGAGAATGTTCTGGATGTTCATGAATGCGGATGTTCCCTTCGGGTTATTATTCCAGTCGACGGCGCCGCCGATGACAAGCCACACGCGCCTGCACTTGCCCTTTTGCACGCCGGTGCGCACGACCTCGCACAGGTGTGTCTTGGTCCACTCCGTGATCTGGCAATTGCTGGCGAGAACGCAGGGGATGTTCCAGCCGTAATTGATGTCGGGGCTGGTGTTGGTCACGTTCAGGCTGCACAGCAGGTAGTCGGTGGTCACGCTGCCCGGAATATTTTTCAGCGCGGTCTGCAGGCCATTGGGCTGATCCAGCCCGTTGAAGTAGGCGCCGTTCATCGGCGGCGAGAGCAATGGTGCCATGATAATGATCCTCCAATAGTTGTTCTAAATACTCAGACAACTATTGCGTAGAGTCAATCATTTCCAGGTAGGCCACGCCCGGTGCACGCGCGGGCGCGTTGCGAACAAGGACGGGTGGTGTAGAATCGCCACGCAGGAGGGCGGCCATGATCTTCCGCCAGCTCTTCGACTCGGTTTCGGGCACCTACACCTATCTGCTCGCCAGCCGGCGCGGCGGCGAGGCGCTGATCGTCGATCCGGTGCTCGACAAGATCGAGCGTTACCTGCAGCTCGTTCGCGAGCTCGACGTCAAGCTGATCAAGGCCGTCGACACCCATCTGCACGCCGACCACGTCACCGGGCTCGGTGCGCTGCGCGACCGCACCCATTGCATCACCGTGATGGGCGAACAGACCCACGCCGACGTCGTCTCCATGCGGGTCGCCGAGGGCGACCGCATCGAGATCGAGGGCGTGCGGCTCGAGGTGCTGTACACCCCCGGCCACACCGACGATTCCTATTCGTTCTGCATGGCCGACCGCGTCTTCACCGGCGACACGCTGCTCATTCGCGGCACCGGCCGCACCGACTTCCAGAACGGCGACCCCCGCGCGCAATACGATTCGATCTTCAACAAGCTCTTGCGGCTGCCGGACGAGACGCTGGTCTATCCGGCGCACGACTACAAGGGCGACACGGTCTCGACCATCGCCGAGGAGCGGGCGTTCAATCCGCGGCTCAAGGTGAAATCGGTCGAAGAGTATGCCGACCTGATGAACAATCTGAAGCTGGCCAACCCGAAGATGATGGACGTCGCGGTGCCGGCCAACATGCAGATCGGGCTGCGCCAGGAGGAGGTCGCGCGCCGCGGCTGGGCGCTGTCCGCCGACGCCGCCATGGCGCTGCGCGGCCGCACCGACGTGGTGCTGATCGACCTGCGCGAGAAGAGCGAGCGCGACAAGCACGGCATCATTCCCGGCTCGCTGCACGCGCCGTATCCGGATCTCGCCGTGCACATCGGGCCGGGCGGCATGCTCAACGAGCTTGCTGCCGCCACCGGCAAGCGCCTCGTGTTCTACTGCGCATTCGGCGAGCGCTCCGCCATGGCGGTTCAGGCCGCGCAGGACGCCGGCTTCGCGTCGGCCTGTCACGTCCAGGGCGGCATGGACGCCTGGAAGCGCGCCGGCGGCCCGGTCGCGACCAAATAACGCGGGCGATTCAGGTTTTCCGATTTTGCTTCCGCCGACCCGCAAGCGTCGCCGCCACGCGCGACGTTTGCTCGATCAGGTCTTGCGGATTCATCGGAGCGTCTACGACATTATATCCGCCATGTGGGCTTTGTTACCGTTCGCAATAAGGCATCATCGAGTCCGGGCCGCAATCTGATCTCAATTAAGGCCTGGATCGCCGCTTTTGCTGCGTAATTTGGACATTCGGCAAAAGCTATTTTCGTCGTGTCGATTCGAAGGGGGAGTCAGATCATCAGTTCAGATCAGATCAGCGGGAGGGAATCATGCGGCCAATCGCCAACCCCATTGGGCCCAGTGCCGTTGTTGCTCTCGTCTTGATGTCGGCAGTTTCCGTCGGCGCCGGCATCGGCAGCGCCCGTGCGGAAGATTGTCTTGCGGCTCCGAACGGCGCATCCCCGGCCGGCCAACATTGGTATTACCGCATCGATCGCACGACGCGACGCCATTGCTGGTATTTGGCCATGCTGCGGAGTGCGCACCATACGCGCCACGCAGCTGCGTTGGTGAACGAGAACGCGGATCAGCCGGAGGCTGCCGCGCCCACGCCCGTCGCCGCTGCGCCAATCCCGTTCGCCACGGCGCCCATACCGTTCCCGGCCGCGGCGGTGCCGGCCGCACCGCTGCCGGTCGCGGATCCGCCGGCGGCCGTGGCCGCGCCGGCTGCAGACAACGCGCCGAGCTTGCCGCACGTCACCGTCCTTGCGGTGAAGACGATCGCCGTGCGGCCGCCCGGTGCCCACGCGCAGTCGCGGCAGCGCGCGGACGGCGCCGCGGCTTCCGAAGCATCGGCGCGCGTCTACAGCGCGGCGCCGGACAAGAAATCCGAACCGACCATGTTCTTTTTTCTGGTGTTCGGTCTCGGCCTGATGACGTTTCTGATGGGCATCGTTATCAAGCGTGTGGCGCCGCAGGCAACCCTGTTTTGGCGGGTGCGGACTGCAGACGACATGGCCTGGCAGCAGGAGCGGCCGAATTATCCGTCCGCCGGACCGGCTCGGCTCGATTCAGGAGCAGTGATCGGCTTCCGCAGGATTGGTCGTCGGGTGATCGAAACCCGCCAGTACGCGGATGAAAGTGCCGAGCCCGAGTACGAGCGCGCGTAGGGGGGCTGCGCCGGCCAAAGGTTGCGCGGTCTTAGGGGACGAGGATGAAGCAAGCGTAGCCGGATGGAGCGTCCGAGGCGACTCTCTTTCCTGGTGCAGCAGGTTGGATGCCCCAAGCGTCACCGTTCGCACATTAGTACGGCCACAATTCCACCCGAGCAGAAGGTAAGTGCAGCAATCGCAAGTATTGCTGACGCAAAACCAAAGAAGTCTGCAATCAAACCCGCCGACAGAGCGCCAATCGCATATCCGAGATCGCGCCAAAAACGATAGACGCTGAGCGACCGCGCTCGCCAAGTCGGATGGGACGCGTCTGATACAGCTGCGATCAAACTCGGATAGACCATTGCTGTGCCAATTCCGAGCAACAGGCTTCCGAGCAGCCACCATTCGAACGATCGCGTGAGTGCGGTAAGAAAAAGCCCGGCTGCTTGCACCCACATGCCGCCGACGATCAGGCCCTTACGGCCCCAACGATCACTCAAAGGGCCGGTGGCGACTTGGAGAATGCCCCACGTAGCGGGATAGACGGCTTTCAAAATCCCAATCCGCTCGACGCCGAGGCCAAACGATACGAAGAACAACGGAAAGATTCCCCAACTCATTCCGTCGTTGAGGTTGTTGACCAGACCGGCTTGGCACGCGGCAAATAAGTTACTGTCACGAAACGACGTGAGCGAAAAGATTTGCCAAAAGTTTGCCGGCGCAGCCTGATTTCCTCGCGCCTCTAGCCGGACATGCTCGCGCGTGTCGCGGACCAGCAGAAAGGAAAGTATCGCGCCGAGGACCGCATAGCCAATGCCAAGATAGAACGGTGCGGGGCGCAGGCCGTGGTGGGCAGCGACGTAACCGGTGAGAAACGCCGTTACGCCTACGGCAAAGTATCCAGCAAATTCATTGAGGCCCACCGCCAAGCCGCGGGATTTCGGCCCAACCAGATCGACTTTCATAATCACGGTCATCGACCAGGCGAATCCCTGATTGATGCCGAGCAGCGCGTTGGCGGCAACGACCCATTCCCAACTCGGTGCCCACATCACCATGAATGGCACCGGCAACCCGAACAGCCAGCCAATGACGAGCACGCGTTTCCGGCCCCAAACGTCAGCGAGATGGCCGGAGACCAAATTGGCAAGTGCCTTGACGACGCCGAAGCTCGCAATGAAAGAGACGACTAAGGTCGTCGAAGCGATCTTAAATTCCTCGGAACCGATCAGTGGCACGACGGTCCGTTCGAGACCAACCATGCCGCCGACGAACGCATTGATAAGAACGAGCAGGGAGAACTGCGGCCAATTAGCCCGCAGTCCAAGGCTAACCCGAGGAGCGCCTTCGGCGGCGCTCATTCTGAGGCCATGAGACCGGAATTGAGCGCACGGACTCGAGTCGCTTGCGGCGGAACGGGTGGAATGTCCGCGAGCATTGTGCGTAGAAACGTCGGCTCATCCTCGATGCGAAATGCTTTGTTGTAACGCTTCTCGAAGCCAATCGTCGATGTGGCTTTGCCGCTGAGGCTGCGACCGCATACCGAGCCGGAGTAAGCGCCCGGCAATATTTCCAGATGGTCCGGGAGTGCTTTGAGCCTTTGCACGCTGGCAAACAGGTCGCGTGCGCCTTCCTCTGCGCTCGTTGCCAGTTCAGTCCTGCCGAGATCGCCGACCATGAGTGTATGGCCGGTCAAAACGAACCAGGGCTCCTCCGAGCGCGTGTGATCGGTGACCAGAAGCGAAATGTGCTCCGGCGTATGACCGGGTGTGTGCAGTACCTTGATGGTGACATTGCCCAATTCGAGCACGTCGCCATCCCGCACTTTGTGGAATGGAAAGCTCGCCTTTGCATCGGCGAACAACACGTACTGCGCGCCTGCGGCCTTGGCCAACTCGCGGCCGGCGGACACATGATCGGCGTGCAAGTGCGTGTCGATGACGTATTGAAGGCGCATCCCGGTGTCTTCGGCCGCTCGGAGGTAGGGCGCCATGTCGCCAAGGGGGTCGACAACCGCTCCCATCGCCTTGCCGCCGCACCCGAACACGTAGGACGCGGCTACAGGATCAGCGTGCAGGAATTGGCGAAGAATCATGGGTTCTCTCCGTGCCTAGAAGCCATGCGCCTTGACAAGTCCCTATCATTCAATTATTCGATTGAATGATTTTAAATACGGAGCCATTTGAATGTCAATACACGGCCCCAAGCACGCGGTGTTCGCCCAGTTCGCCGCCATTGCAAAAACATTGGGCCATAGCCATCGTCTGGAATTGCTTGAGTTGCTTGCACAGGGAGAGCGTATCGTCGAGGTTCTAGCTGAGGAGACGGGCCTCTCGGTCGCGAACACGTCGCAGCATCTACAGCATTTGCGACGCACGGGACTTCTGAAATCAAGACGTCAAGGTAAGTTCGTCCATTACGCGCTGGCCGACGACGGCATTCTTTATGTTCTCGCGGCGCTGCGGCGAATCGCGGAGCGCAACGTCGCCGAAGTCGAGCGCGTCGTCCGAAGCTATTACAATAAGCTCGACGACCTCGAGCCGGTCACCCGTAAGGAACTTCGAGAGATGATCCGTGGGGGCGCGGTGACCGTGTTGGACGTGCGTCCACCGGATGAATTTGCCTTCGGTCATGTGCCGGGCGCAGTGAACATTCCGCTTCGCGCGCTGAAAAAACGACTCGCCGAAATCAATCCAGATCGAGAAATCGTCGCGTACTGTCGCGGCAAATATTGCGTATGGTCCTATGAAGCGGTCGCACTGTTGCGCGTTCGTGGCTTTAGGGTGCGGCGATTGGAGGAAGGTTTACCAGAATGGCGGGCCGCCGGCTTGCCGATCAAAGTCGGGAACTGATGAGCGCCAGCTAAAGCCGGGCATCAAGGCGGGTGCCGACATCTGGAAATGCCGGATACGTCCGCAGCGTGCGGTAGTGAACCTATCAAAAATGTCACCTGCAATAATGACCTCAAATGGCGCCGTAGGAGGGTCGCTCCATCCGGGCTACGTGATTCGCTGCCATAATTCCAAAAACGTCCGCACTCTCCGCATCTTAGCGGAAAAAGTGCGAATCAAGGCAGCGTGTCACAATTTCGGCGCCTGCGAACCGAACAAACAGCGCGAGAAATATATCGTCGGATCAAGGCGATGGCTTCCACCGGCGGAATTTCTTGAATTCGCGTCTCGCGACGAAATAAAAAAGCCGCAACTCGCTCCCGAAGGGCGCTTTCTAGATGCGATCCGGAAGGTGGAGCGAGTGCGGTGCCTGCGCGCGGTCTCGCAAACCGCTCCCGGGCGGCTTCGGACCCTGCCTCTCCG
>DASRET010000123.1:0-86275 GCA_035651875.1 Xanthobacteraceae bacterium | reverse complement strand
CAGTGGCCGCAAAACGAAGGCAGAAAAAATGGAATTCGGAATTTTCGATCACCTCGACCGCGCCGGCACGCCGCTGGCCGATTACTACGAAGACCGCCTGAAAACCGTCGAGGCGTACGATCGCGCCGGGTTCTACGGCTATCACATCGCCGAGCATCATTCGACGCCGCTCGGCATGGGGGCCTCGCCGAACATTTTCCTGGCCGCGGTAGCCCAGCGCACCAAGCGGCTGCGCTTCGGCCCGATGGTTTACGTGGTGCCGCTCTATCACCCGCTGCGGCTCATCGCCGAAATCTGCATGCTCGATCAGATGAGCCGCGGCCGGCTGGAAATGAGTTTTGGTCGCGGCGCCTCGCCGATCGAGCTCGATTATTTCGGCGTCGATCCGGCGCAGGCCCAGGATATCTACAACGAAGCGGTCGAGGTCATCATTCGCGGGCTGACCAGCAAGACGCTCGATTTCCACGGCAAGCATTTTTCGTTCGACAACGTGCCGATGGAGTTGGCGCCGCTGCAAAAGCCGCATCCGCCGATCTGGTACGGCGCGCATGCGCCCGACAGCGCTGCGCGTGCCGCGCGTCGGCAGCTCAATATCGTCAATCTCGATCCGACCGACGAAGTGCGGTTGACGGTGGCGAGTTACCGCAAGACCTGGCGCGAGACCCAAGGCGCGGCGCCGCTGCCCAAGATCGGGCTCGGCCGCTTTGTCGTCGTTGCGGAAACCGACGCGCAGGCGATGCGGCTTGCCAGCCGCGCCTATCGACCGTGGTATGACAGCTTCACGTTCCTGCCGCGGCTGCTTAAGCGATCGCAGACTCATCCGCGCCCGCCAGAGTTCGAGCCGCTGATGGCGCGCGGCCAGGGCGTCGCCGGCTCGCCCGCGACCGTGCGGCATCTTCTGCAGACGCAGATCGAGGAGACCGGCTGCAATTACGTGGTCGGCCAATTCACCTTCGGCGACATGACGCGCGAGGAGGGCCTGCGCTCGATCGGCCTGTTCGTCGATGAGGTGATGCCGGCGCTGCGCAGCGTCACGAGCGAAGCGCGCACCGCGGAGTCAGTCGCCACCGGCACGTAAGCAGAATTCCATCACCTTCCCTGCAGCTCGTCGCGGTACGCCGTCGATCGCAATGGCAGCAAAAAGTTTCGAAAGGAGGGTTCTGTCAAGGGTCTCCGACCGCCGAAGGCGGCGCTTCGCGCCCTTGACAGAACCCTCCTTTCGAAACACACGGCAGCCATTGCGATCGACGGCTTTCTCTGATCACGAGAAAATCGACTTAAATCGTATTAACGGCGCGAATCACTTATCCCTTGTCGCCTTCAGGTGCGCAAAGACCTTGGCGCGCAGTGCCGCCTGATCCTCGGCGCTCCATTTGCGAAAGCCTTCGCCGGACTTGAAGCCGAGCTTGCCGCCGGCGGCGAGCTTTTGCAGGTAGGGTGACGGGCCGGGCCGGCTGTCGATCGCCGGCAGCACGGTCTCGTGGATGGCGAGCGTCAGATCGGTGCCGACCAGGTCGGCATTCTCCAGCGGCCCGAGCACGGCGATGCGGCGGCCGAACGAGGCCTTGATCACCGCGTCGACGGTTTCGGCGTCGCAGATGCCGTTCTCCACCAGCGAGATCGCCTCGCGCCACAGCGCGTGCTGCAGCCGGTTGCCGATGAAGCCCGGCACGTCCTTTTTCACGTGCGCCGGCTTCTTGCCGGCGGCTTGATGCAGCGCCATGGTCCAGGCCACCGCCTCGGGCGCGGTCCATTGCGTCTCGATCACCTCGACCAGCGGCACCAGGAAAGGCGGATTCCACCAGTGCGTCCCGAGCGCGCGCTCGCGGCGCTGCAAGCCCCGCATGATGTCCGTGATCGGAATGACCGAGGTGTTGCTGGCGAGGATCGTGTCGGGCCGCACGTGGCGTTCGATCTCGGCGAACAGCTTTTGCTTGAGCGCCAGATTTTCCAAGACCGCTTCGACCACGTAATCGGCCTCGCCCACCGCGTCGGCGAGGTCGAAGCAAGGCGCCACGCGCTCCACCGCACTCTCGTCGTCGCCGAGATCGCGCAAGTTGGCGGCGATGCGTCCGATCGCCGTGTCGAGGTTCTGCACGACGGTGTCGGTGATGGTCACCGCGTGGCCGGCGAGCGCAAACACCTGCGCGATGCCGTGACCCATCAGCCCGGCGCCGATCACGGCGATTTTGGCTTTGCTCGGTTCGATCATCTGGAACGAATTAGCCCGCCGTGTAGCCGCCGTCCGCATAAAGAATGTGGCCGGTGTAAAAATCCGAAGCCTTGGAGGCGAGGAAGAGCAAAGGTCCGGCCAGATCCTCCGGCTCACCGAGCCGGCCCTTCGGCACGCGCGCCAAAAAGCCTTTGCGCACATTGGTCGAGCGCTCGGTCTCTTCGTACATCCAGGCGGTGAGCGGCGAGCGAAACACCGTCGGCCCGATGGCATTGACGGTGATGCCGGTGTCGCCCCATTCGCAGCCGAGCGCCTTGGTGATGCCGTCGATCGCCGATTTCGAGGCGCAATAGGCGGTATAGCCGGCCGGATGGCCCAGCAGCCCGCGCGCCGACGACATCAAGATCACTTTGCCGCCGCGGCCCTGCGCCAGCATCTGCTTGCCGGCGGCGCGCGCCATCAGCCACGACTGGGTGACGTTGACGTCCATTACCTCGGCAAAATCCTCCGGCTTCTGGTCGACGATCTTCTGCACCTTGTTGATGCCGGCGGCGAGCACCAGGATGTCGACGGCGCCGAAGCGCTGCACGGCAGCCTGCACGATCTTGTCGCAGTTCGCCGTCGAGCTCGGCCGCAGGTTCACGGCTTCGGTCTTGGCGCCAAGCTTTTCGCATTCGGCCGCGACCTTCTTGAGCGCATCGGCGCCGCCGGCGGCGAGCACCACATTGCAGCCGGCGCCGGCCAGCACTTTGGCGGCCAGCGCGCCGAACGCGCCGGTGGCGCCGGTGACGAGCGCGGTCTTGCCGCGCACGTCGAACAGAGAGAGCGGATTTTTCAGAATGTCTTCGGACATGACTAGCTCACCGTTTCTGATTTCCCTCCCCCTGAAAGAGAGAGGGTTAGGGCGGGGGTCAGCAACCTAATCGTTTGCGCAAGCGCGTGCGACAAACCCCCGCCGGCTCGCTTCGCTCGCCACCTCCCCCTTTCAGGGGGAGGATGATGGCGTCACTTCACCGGCGCGACCGCGACCGCGATGGTGCAGACCTCGTTGGAGTGGTTGACGATCTCGCGGCTCTCGTTCGGGCCGATATAGACGCTGTCGCCGGCGCGCGCGACGGTCTCTTTGCCGCCGGCGATGATGGTGAGCTCGCCGGCCAGCACGTAATAGATTTTCTCCGGCGGCGAGGCGTCCGGACCGGCGCCGCCGCCCGGCAGGAAATGCGAGATGCCGAACACGAGCGTCTGCGAGCCGCCCATCTCGGCGCCGTAGACGCGGAACGATTTGTAGCCGCGATGGTTCGGCGCCTCGTAGGATTTGGCCTCGGAAAATGTCCGCACGATCATCAGAACTTCTCCCCTTTCTCGATCCGGTACGCGCCCTTGGGATCGATGATCGCAACGAGGCGAATGATGCAGCCGTCGCCGCGCTCCCAATTCCACGGAAACAGCGCAAAAGTGCAGCGCCGTCCAGTGACTTTGTCGATGTCGCCGCCGACATTCTCGATGCCCAGAATGCCGTTCTTGAACAGGATGCGGTGCACCGGCTCCCAATCGGGGAAGTCCTCTTTCCAGTCGCGGCCGCCGGACCACTTCTTGTATTCCTCCGCAAGGTGCGGATGCAGCGGCCCGTTGCGCTGCGGCCCGATCGCGGTGGCGAGCGGATGGTCGTTGGCCTGGGTGTCGTGACCGACCACCTTCACCTTCTTCTCGACGAACCATTCGCCGGCCGATGGCACGAAGCCGGGGGCGCGGCAGAAATAGTCCTCATTGTCCTCGTACAGCTTGTGCCAGCCGGTATTGACGATGACGACGTCGCGCGGGCGAACGATCTTGCCGGCCGCTTTTTCCAGGTCGTCGTAGGTGATCTGCTCCCATTTCTTCTTCGGGATCGACACCACGATGCCGGAGCCGAAAAAGTGCGGCAACGGCACCTCGTCGATGAACGGCGTGCCCTGCACCACATGGGCCGGCGCGTCGATATGCGTGGTGTTGTGCATCGAGGTGGTGATGCGCTGCGACAGCACGCCGGACTTGGCCATGTAGTGGATGCGCTCGATCTTGACGTCCTCGAAATACGGCCAGTTCGGCGACTGATAGCCGAAGCGATGGGACAGATTGTAGAACTCGAGCCCCATCGTGTTGTCGAGGTTCTCCTCGAGCGCGACGCCACGTATCTTCTTGACCACAAAAGCCTCCCTGGCACGCCGGACCGGACCTTATAGCATCCGGCCGTATACCATTGCACCGGATATCGGATATAGACCCCTCTCCGTCATTGCGAGCGAAGCGAAGCAATCCAGGGCCGATGCACTGAGTTGTGGATTGCTTCGTCGCTGCGCTCCTCGCAATGACGAGCTGCAGGAATAGCGAGGAAGGCATGGTCAAAAAAATCGCGATCGAGGAGCACTTTCTGTCGCCCGGCCTGATCGATTATTGGCGGCCGACGATGAGCGAAGTCCCCAAGGAGCGCGCCGACTATTTCTTCCGCAATCTGACCGATTTCGGCGAGCTGCGGCTCAAATCGATGGACGATGCCGGCATAAGCCGCGCGGTGCTGTCGATCGCCGGCCCCGGCGTGCAGGCCGAGCGCGACGCCGCGACGGCGATGCGCCGGGCGCGCGAGTCCAACGATTTTCTCGCTGCCGAAATCGCCAAGCGACCGGACCGCTATTCGGGCTTCGCGCATCTGGCCATGCAGGACGCCAAGGGCGCCGCCGATGAGCTGGAACGCTGCATGCGCGACCTGAAATTCTGCGGCGCCATGATCAACGGCCACACCCACGGCCAGTATCTCGACCATCCCGACCTATATCCGTTCTGGGAGCGCGCCGACGCGCTGGGCGCCGCGATCTACATCCATCCGGCCGATCCGGTGGCGCAGCCGTCGGTGCTGTCCGGCTTCAAGGTGCTGATGCGGCCGATGTGGGGCTGGGGTTTTGAGACCGGCTCGCACGCGCTGCGGCTGATCGTCAGCGGGCATTTCGATCGCTTCCCGAGGAGCAAATTGATGCTGGGGCATCTCGGCGAGACGCTGCCGTTCCTGCTTTGGCGGCTCGACAGCCGCGCCGAATTTCACGGCCTCAAACTGAAGAAGCCGCCGTCGCAATACATCCGCGAGAATATCTTCGTGGCGACGTCGGGCATGTGCTCGGCCGAGCCGCTCAATTGCTCGATCGCGGCGCTCGGCCTCGACCGGGTGATGTTCGCGGCCGATCATCCGTTCGAGTCGGCGCACGAGGCCGGCGTGTTCATGGACCAGGTGCCGCTGGAGGAGAGGGCGCGCGAGGACATCGCCTTCGGCAATGCGGCGCGCTATTTTGGGCTGAAGACGTAATTTCAGGGAGGGCGCCACCATGGATCCGATCAGACGCACCATATTGGCGACGGGCGCAGCCGCAACCGCGGTGGCGGCGACGCAAGGCGTGCTGGCTCAACCGGCCGGCGCGCAAGCAGGAGCCGAGCGCTTCTACGAAAAAGGCCCGGTTCGCATCCGCTATCAGGAGGTCGGCACCGGCTATCCGCTGCTGATCATTCCGGGCGGCGGATTGAACTCGGTCATGGCGGGGCTGAAGACCGCGCCGTTCAATCCGATCGAGGAGTTCAAGGCCGAGTACCGCTGCATCGTGGCGGACCTGCGCAACGCAAATCCGGGCCAATCCTCGGGTCCGCTGGAGATCGATCGGCCGTGGGATTCCTACACCGACGATCATCTCGGCCTGATGGATCACCTCGGCATCGGCAAGTTCATGGTGCTGGGCTTTTGCATCGGCGGCCCGTTCATCTGGAACCTGATCAAGCGGGCGCCCGACCGTATCGTCGCCGCGGTGCCGGCCCAGCCGGTCGGCTTCCGGCCGGAAAAGCCGACCGTGCTCTACGACAGCAGCATGACCGGCTGGGCTCCCGATCTGGTCAAGCGCCGGCCCGACCTGACCATGGAGCAGGTCGACAAGTTCGTCACCAGGATGTTCCGCACCGACGCCGACTTTGTCTTCACCGTGTCGCGCGATTTCGTGCGCCAGTGCCAGACGCCGGTTCTTATCCTGCCCGACGATATTCCGGCCCATCCCTACGCGGCGGCCATGGAATGCGCGATGCTGGCGCCCAAATCCGAAGTCAGCATGTTCCCGTGGAAGGAGCCGAAGGAACGCATCCCGCTGGCGGTGCGGCAGATTCGTTCGTTCCTCAAAGCGCACCGGCCCGCTTCGGCTTAAAAGTCGCGCCGGGTTTCAATCGCGGCCGAACTGTTGCAAAATCGGCGTTTCCGGCCAGCCCGCGCCCCTTGAGGGGACATGCCCCGCGCGGCGCGGGCTCGCGCGCGCAGGCGGCGCAGACAGTCGTAGGAGGAAGCCATGGCTCTCGCTCAGGTGAAACTGCCGGTCATCCTGTTCGGCGCCGCGCAACTCCTCAAAATCGCCATCCGCCGCAACGCCGCGTTCCGGGCGCGCGTCAAGGAGCACAATCTCGTGGCGCAGATCATGACGCGCGACGAGGAGATCGGCCGCTGGTACGCGTTCGATAACGGCAAGGTCACGACCGGCGCCGGGCTGCACGCCAAGCCCGACATCAAGCTGATGTTCAAGAACGCCGCGGTCGGCGTGTCGCTTTTGACGCCGCCGATCAACTGGCTCGACCAGATCAATGCGCAGAAGGATTTCGTCCTCACCGTCGAGGGCCCGGATGCGCTGACCAACTGGTTCGCCCAGACCCTGATGATGGCGCAGTCCGCCGGGCTGAAATACGGCACCAAGATGCGCGACGGCACCATGCGCTATTGCAACATGACCAATGGCGGGCCGGTCTTCGTCGATGTGAAGAACGGCAAGATCGTGCGCATGACGCCAATCGACCTTACCGAGAACGACGGCGCCTCGTGGACCATCGAGGCCAAAGGCCAAAAGCTCACGCCGCCGCGCAAGACCACGCTGGCGCCGCACGGCCAGAACGCCAAGTCGATCGTCTATTCGCCCGATCGCCTGCTTTATCCGATGAAGCGTGTCGACTTCGATCCGAACGGCGCGCGCAATCCGCAGAACCGCGGCAAGTCCGGCTACGTGCGCATCTCCTGGGACGAGGCGATCAAGATCGTCACCGACGAGATCAAGCGGCAAAAGCGCGAGTATGGCCCGGGTGCGATCACCTTCTCGCACGGCTCGCATCACACCTGGGGCAATGTCGGCTACTACCTGTCGGCGCTGTTCCGCTTCGCCAATGCGGTCGGCATGACGCGCATCCACCATAATCCGGATTCGTGGGAAGGCTGGTACTGGGGCGCCGTGCACCACTGGGGCTATACGCTGCGCGTCGGCCAGTCGGAGACCTACGGCACCGTCGAGGACTGCCTGCAGAACTGCGACATGGTGGTGTTCTGGGCGGCCGATCCGGAATCGACCTCGGGCTCGTACGGCGCCCAGGAAGGCACCACGCGCCGGCAATGGCTCAAGGATGCCAAGCTCGGTATCAAGGTCGTGCACGTCGATCCGTACTACAACGCGTCGGCGCAATTCCTGCCGGGCAAATGGTTCGCGCCGAAGCCGACCACCTCGGTCGCCATGGCGATGGCCATTGCGTACGTGTGGATCAAGGAAGGTCTGTACGACCAGGAGTACGTGAAAACTCACACGATCGGCTTCGACAAGTGGCAGGCTTATCTGCTCGGCGAAGAGGACGGTATCGCCAAGACGCCGGAGTGGCAGGAGAAGGAAACCGGCGTTCCGGCGAAGGACGTGCGCGCGCTGGCCCGCGAATGGGGACGCAAGCGCGTCTATCTGTCGCCCGGCGGCTGGGGCAATGGCCACGGCGGCGCCTGCCGCAACCAGACCGGCACCCAATGGGCGCGCGTCATGGTGTGCCTCGTCGCCATGCAGGGTCTGGGCAAGCCCGGCATCAACATGGGCAACCTGCAATGGGGCACGCCGATCGACTTTAATTTCTATTTCCCCGGCTACGCCGACGGCGGCATGTCGGGCGATCTGGAAAACACCGCGATGCCGGTCGAGCTCTATCAGCGCATGCCGCAGCTGCCGAGCATGAACTCCAACGGCCAGCGCATCCCGCGTATTTTTGTTCCTGAAGCAATCACCGAAGGAAAAGCCGAAGGGTATCCGTGGGTCGGCAAATCGATCGAGCACCAGTTCGCGCGCTTCGCCTATCCGGCGCCCGGCCATTCGCCCGTGCACATGCTGTACAAATACGGCGGCTCGATTCTCTCGACCATGAACAACACCAACCGCTGGGTGCGGATGTACCAGTCGGAGAATCTGGAATTCGTCGTCAACCAGTCGATCTGGTTCGAGGGCGAAGCCAAGTTCGCCGACATCCTGTTGCCGGCCTGCACCAACTTCGAGCGCACCGACATTTCCGAATGGGCGGGCCTCGGCGGCTACGGCCATCATGGCCAGCAACAGCTCAATCACCGCGTCATCGTGTTCCAGGCGCCGGCCATAAAACCGCTCGGCGAATCCAGATCGGATTTTTGGATCTTCAACGAGCTGTGCAAGCCGCTCGGGCTCGCCAATTACTTCTCCGAGGGCGTCAACGAGATCGATTGGGTCAAGCGCGTGTATCTCGCCTCCGACCTGCCCAAGCACATCTCGTGGCGCAAATTCCTCAAGCGCGGCTATTACGTGGTGCCGGCCGAGAAGGAGAAGCTGCGCGCGCCGGTGTCGTTCCGCTGGTTCTGGGAGAACCGTCCGAAGGACGTGCCGGAGGCGCAGCCGCTGCCGTCGGACTACACCGAGGAATATCTGCGCGGGCTGCAGACCCAGTCCGGCAAGCTCGAATTCGAGTGCAATTCGCTCAAGCGCTACAAGGACCCGGAGCGGCCGCCGATCGTCAAATACGAGCCGTCCTGGGAAGGCCCGCACTCGGGCGAGTTGTTCGAGCGCTATCCGCTGCAGTTGCTCACGCCGCACTCCAAATATTCGTTCCACACCCAGGGCGACGGCAAGGATTCGTTCCTGCTCAACATCGAGGACCACCGCGTCAAGGTCGAGGGCTGGTATTACTGGATCGTGCGCATGAACGCCGACGACGCCAAGGAACGCGGCATCGGCAAGCACGACCTGATCAAGGTGTTCAACGACCGCGGCGCCGTGATCTGCGCGGCGCTGCCGACGCAGCGGCTGCCGCGCGGCGTCGCCCACGGCTACGAATCCTCGGCGATCTACGATCCGATGGGCGAGCCGGGCAAATCGGTCGACCGCGGCGGTTGCCTCAACCTGCTGACGCCTGAGCGCACCCAGACCAAGACCACGCACTCGCTCGCCGGCGCCAACTCGCTGGTGCAGATCGAGCTGTGGGACCGCCGCACCGAGCACCTCTCGGCGGCGTTCGCGGCGCTTGAGAAGGACAAGGAGATCAAGCGCACGCTCAAGGAGGCGCAGCTCGTGCCGGCGAAGTGACGGCGGCGAATAGCGAATAGCGAAATAGCGAATAGGGAAGGCGAACGTGGCGAAATAGCGGGAACGACTAGGGACAAACTCTATTCGCTACTCGCCATTCGCCATTCGCGTGTGCGTCAATGAAAAAATGGAACATGATCATCGACGTGGCCGAGTGCACGAATTGCAATCTGTGCACGCTCGCCGCCATGGACGAATATGTCGACAACGAATGGCCCGGCTACTCGGCGCCGATGCCCAAGCACGGCCACAAGTGGATCGACATTTTGCAGAAAGAGCGCGGGCAGATGCCGATGATCGACATCGCCTACGTGCCGACCATGTGCAACCACTGCGACGATGCGCCCTGCATCAAGGCCGACAAGGCCGGCGCCATCCAAAAGCGCGGCGACGGCATCGTGCTGATCGATCCGGTCAAGGCCAAGGGCCGCAAGGACTTGGTCGAGGCCTGCCCGTACGGCCACATCTGGTGGAACGACGAGCTGCAGCTGCCGCAGCACTGGACTTTCGACGCCCACTTGTTGGATCAGGGCTGGCAGCAGACCCGCGGCCAGCAATCCTGTCCGACCGGCGCCATGCGCGCCATCAAGGTCGAAGACGAGGAGATGGCGCGGCTCGCCAGCGACGAGAAGCTCGATGTGATGCGGCCCGAGCTGAACACCCGGCCGCGGATTTATTATCGTAACCTGTGGCGCTATTCGAAATGCTTCATCGGCGGCTCGGTCGCCGAGGAGAAGAACGGCACGGTCGATTGCATCGAGGGCGCGAGCGTGCAGCTCCTCAAGGACGGCACTTCGGTCGCGGTGACCACCACCGACAATTACGGCGATTTCAAATTCGACAAGCTCGACGAAAATTCCGGCCGCTATACCGTGCAGATTTTCTCGAGCGGCCGCTCCAAGACCATCGAGGCGACGCTCGGCGCCAGCATCAATCTGGGCGAGATCAGGCTGTAGCCGCGTCGCGCCGGTCGCGCGCTTCGCCGGCGCATTTGGCGACGTGGACGTCGCGGTTGATCATCTGCAGGTTGGGCAGGCCCCAATAGTCGAGCAGCTTTGGCCACGGCGTGTCGCGGTGGTCGCGCCATACGCGAAACAGCGGCACGCGGTGATCGACTTCGGCGGTCTTCCACAAACGGCCGCCGGAGCCGGCGCAGCGCCGCGCCTGCAGGCGGCGCAAGAGGCGCGCTTGCCCGCTCGGCGCATTCCAGAACTGCCAGGCGATCACGCAGGCGCAGTGCCACGCCGCGTTCTTGTTCGGCCCCGCGTCCCACAGGTCGACATGCCAGCCGAAACGAAACACCGGCTGGCAGCAGACGCAGCAGAAGCCCGGCCCGCGCGAAAACGCACGTTCGCGATAGGGCGCAGGCGGCGCGCGAAATGTCGCCGGCAAGCCATCGCGAGGCTTGCTCGAAAGGCGCCAGGACCAGCCTGCAGGCGCGCCGCTTGTCGCCGCAAGCGCCCGCGCCAGCCGTTCGGCGCGCACCGGATGCGCCCGCCAATACGAATCCACCGCAAGCCGCGGTGTCGGCGGCACGAATGGGCGACCCAGCGCGCGCCTCAGAACGCTTGACGGAAAAATATCGGGCAGGGCGCGATTGAGCCGCGCCACCGCCTGCCGATTGCGTTCCGCCTTCTCGTCCTGCCAGCGCGACATATCGCCCCTTGTGGCCCCCTTGGCGCCCTCTCCGCAGCGGCGGAATCCTGCCATACGGTGCCCTAAGGTTTCGTCACCGCCCGCCCGTGCTAAGTTCGGCACGCGGGGCGCCCGGAGGAGAACAACAATGAGCAAATGGTTGGGCGCGCTTGTGCTGTTGCCCTGGCTTTGCGGCGCCGCGGCCGCGCAGGCGCCCTATCCGCAGCGGCCCATCACCATCATCGTCACCGCGGCGGCGGGCGGCGTCACCGACGTGGTGGCGCGCGCGCTCGGTCAGGGCATGACCAAGGATTGGGGCCAGCCGGTGGTGATCGAGAACCGCGGCGGTGCGGCCCACATCCTCGGCGCCGGGGCGGTCGCCAAGGCCGAGCCCGACGGTTACACGCTGATGGTCGCCGAAGCCGGCACCTTTACGATCAATCCGGTGATCTATCCCAAGGGCAAGCTGCCGTACGATACCGACACCGCGTTCGCGCCGATCAGCGGGCTCGTGCGCATCAACCAGGCGCTGCTCGCCGACAAGAAATTGCCGGTCAAGAACGCGGCCGAGCTGATCGCGCTCGCCAAGCAGAAGCCCGGCCAGCTCACATTCGGCACCGCCGGCATCGGCTCGGCGCCGCACATGAACATCGAGCTGTTCGAGAACATGGCGGGCGTCAAATTCACGCCGGTGCATTACCGCGGCGCGACGCCGGCGCTCAACGACCTGCGCGCCGGCACGGTCAACCTGATGTCGGTCAGCGTCAGCTTGGCGCTTCCGCCGTATCGGGCCGGCGAGATCAAGATGCTCGGCATCGGCAGCGCCAAGCGCCTGCCGCTGGTGCCCGATATTCCGACTGTCGCCGAGACCGGGCTGCCCGGCTATCAGGCGGTGACGTGGTTCGGTCTGTTCGGCCCCTCCGCAATGCCGCATGATCTCGTGGCCAAGCTCAACGCCGAGGTGCAGAAGGTCTTCTCGGACCCGGAATTCCAGAAACGTTTCATGGAGCCGCAGATGTTCGAGGCCATGCCCGGGTCGCCGCAGGACTTCGCCACGTTCATCAAGGGCGAGCAGGCCAAATGGGCGAAAGTCATTCGCGACGGTCACATCACGCTGGAATAATCCGGCAATCATCCGCAGAGCCGGCTCAAAAAAGGGGGAAATCATGCGTGCAACGATGTTGGCGCTGCTGATCGGCGTTGTGCCGCTCGCAGCGCAAGCGGCCGAGCGGCCCGGCTGGGCTTTTCCGGTGACCGACAAGGTGCAGCCGGCGGTGCCCGCGGATGACGGCCAGGCGAAGACGGCGCCGGGCAGCACCAAGACCTACACCCTCAAACAGATCAATGATCTGTTCAATCCGCCCGATTGGTATCCGGACATTCACCCGCCGATGCCGCAAGTGGTGGCACACGGCGAGGCGCCGAACGTGCGGGCCTGCGGGGCCTGCCATCTGCCGACCGGCACCGGCCACGACGAGTCCGCCTATGTGGCGGCGCTGCCGGTCAGCTACTTCATCCGCCAGATGGCCGACTACAAAACCGGCGCCCGCAAGGGCTCCGGCTCGATGACCACCATCGCGGAGCACATCTCGGACGCCGACGTGCGCGCCGCCGCCGACTATTTTGCATCAGTCAAGCCGCGGCCCTGGATCCGCGTGGTCGAGACCGACACCGTGCCGAAGACCTATGTGGGCCCCGGCAACAAGCGGCTGCGGCTGCCGGGCGGCGGCGACGAGCCGATCGGCGACCGCATCATCGAAATTCCCGAGGACGAACAGGTCGTGCTCAACCGCGATCCGCGCTCGGGCTTCGTCGCTTTCGTGCCGAAAGGCAGCATCGCCAAGGGCGAGGCTTTGGCCACCACGGGCGGCAACGGCAAGACCGTTGCGTGCGCGATCTGCCACGGCCCGACCCTGCACGGCCTCGGCGACGTGCCGCCGATCGCCGGCCGGCAGGCCAACTATCTGGTCCGCCAGCTCGTGATGATTCAGGACGGCACGCGAACGGGTCCCTCATCGGCGCTGATGCAGCAGGTGGTGAAGAATCTCACCATCGACGACATGCTGGCGCTGGCGGCGTATGCGTCGTCGCGGGAGCCGTAGCGACCAACTAACGATGGTCGTTTGATTGGAACTAATTCTTATCGATCAGAGAGAGCCGTCGATCGCAATGGCCGGCGTGTGTTTCGAAAGGATTGTTTTGTCAAGGGTCCTTGACCGCCGAAGGCGGCGCTTCGCGCCCTTGACAAAACAATCCTTTCGAAACTTTTTGCTGCCATTGCGATCGACGGCGTGAAGCGACCAACAGAATTGCTGCCGCGCTCTTTGCAGTGGATCTGCTCACTCATTCCCACCCGCCCGCTTGGCAAACCGTTCCTGAATGCGCGCCAGCAATTGATCCCGCAGCTCGCGATACGCGTCGAGCCGCTGGTTGCGGCTGCCCTCGACGGCGCTCGGGTCCGGCGTCGGCCAGTATTCGACTTCGACACCGCTGGTGCGGGTGAGTTCGAGCGCGCGGTGGTGGGCCTGCGGGGTCAGCGTGACGATCAGGTCGAAGTTCAGCCCCTCCCAATCCTCCAGCTCCTCCAAGGTCATCGGCTTGTGCCGGGAAATATCGAGGCCGATTTCCGCCATGACGGCGACCGCGAACGGATCGAGTTCGCCTTTGCGTACGCCGGCCGAGCCCACATAAATGGTGCGGCCGAAAATCTGCCCGAACAAAGCCGCCGCCATCGGCGAGCGCACCGCGTTCTGGCCGCAGGCGAACAGCACGGCGAGCGGCTGGGCCGATGGCGGCGCGTCGCGCATCGGGCCGCTCAGCCCTTCCAATGCAGCACCGTGATCAGCGTGAACAGGCGGCGTGCGGTGTCGAAGTCGAGCTCGACCTTGCGGCGCAGCCGCTCCATCACCACGCGTGAGCCTTCGTCGTGCAGCGCGCGCCGCCCCATGTCGAGCGCCTCGATGCGGTCCGGCGTCGCGGTGCGGATCGCCGCGTAATAGCTGTCGCAGACCGTGAAATAGTCCTTCACGATGCGGCGGAACGGCGCCAGCGACAGCATGTGGGCGATGATCGGTGCGCCGCCCTCGGAGCGGATGTCGAACACCAGGCGATTGCCCGAAATGCCGAGTTGCAGCGCGTACGGGCCGCCGTCATGGCCGGCCGGCTTGAACTTGTTCTCGGCCAACAGATCGTAGATGGCGACGGCGCGCTCGTGCTCGACGTCGCGGTTCGATCGCCCGATCGAAGCCTCGTCGAGCGTGACGGCGGCAAGGCAATCGCTGCGTTCCCGTCGTGGTGCGCGTGCCATCAAAAGAAGTCCATTTGACAGTCTCCGCTCATTCCCGCGAAAGCGGGAATCCAGGCTGGGTCCCCGCTTTCGCGGAGACGAGCGCAAGCTGCTTGATCATCTGTTGAGCCGGATGGCGACCGAGCGGGCATGCGCGTCGAGCCCCTCGGCGGTGCCGAGCGCGATGGCGGCGCCGCCGAGCGCGCGCAATTGCTCGGGGCCGCATTTGAGGATCGAGGTGCGCTTCATGAAGTCGAGCACGCCGAGACCGGAGGAAAAGCGCGCCGAGCGCGCCGTCGGCAGCACGTGATTGGAGCCGGCCACATAATCGCCGATCGCCTCCGGCGTATGGGCGCCGATGAAGATCGCGCCGGCGTTGCGGATGCGCTCCGCCAAACCTTCGGCATCGGCAGTGGCGATTTCCAGATGTTCGGGCGCAACCGCATCCGTGAGCGCCACCGCGTCGTCGAGCTTGCCGACCAGGATGACGGCGCCGTAGTCGCGCCACGACGCGGCGGCGACGTCGCGGCGCGGCAGTTGCGCAAGCTCGCTCGCTATGGCGCGCTCGACCGCATCGGCGAGCGCGGCGCTGTCGGTGATCAGAATGGCCTGGGCGCTGGCGTCGTGCTCGGCCTGCGCCAAGAGGTCGGCGGCGATCCACGACGGATTGGCGTCGCGGTCGGCAATGATCAGCACCTCGGAAGGGCCGGCGATCATGTCGATGCCGACTTTGCCGAACACCAGCCGCTTGGCGGCCGCGACGTAGGCATTGCCTGGGCCGACGATCTTGGCGACCGGCGCGATGCTCTCGGTCCCATAAGCCAGGGCGGCGACGGCCTGCGCGCCGCCGATGCGAAAAATTTCGTCGACGCCCGCCAAGTGCGCAGCGGCCAGCACCAGCGGATTGAGCACGCCGCGCGGCGCCGGCACCACCATGGCGATGCGCGGTACGCCCGCGACCTTGGCGGGCACCGCATTCATCAGCACCGAGGACGGATAGGCGGCAGTGCCGCCCGGCACATAAAGCCCGACCGCCTCGACGGCGGTCCAGCGCGAGCCGAGCTCGACGCCGAGCGCATCGGTGAAGCGATCGTCGTGCGGCAGCTGGCGGCGGTGATAGGCCTCGATGCGGTCGCGCGCCAATTGCAGCGCCGCAACCGCGTCGCGGTCACACGCCTGCGCGGCGGTGGCGATCTCCTCGCTCGTGACCTTCAGACCGATGCGATCGAGATCGACGTCGTCGAATTTTTGGGTGTAGTCCTTGAGCGCCCGGTCGCCGCGTGCCGCCACATCCGCCACGATGGCACGCACGGCCGCCTCCACGTCGGCGGCCGTCTCGCGCTTGGTGTCGAGAAAGCTGCGAAATTTTTGCGCAAAATCAGCGGCGCGCGTGTCGAGGCGAGACGCCATCAGTTACCTCTGTACTGTCATGCCAGTCAGGCCTAGCAGCACATTGATATTATAACAATTCTAATATTCGGCTTTTAGATTGACAAAAAGTCCCTGGTTGCCCAAGTCGTTATGGTCGGTTTGCAGCGGCGAGGGAATATCCGGTCACATGGCTGGAACTGCGCACACGACGATTGCTGCTGGCATTGCGGTCGCGTTGTTGGCCGCGGCGGCGATCGGCTGCACCGGCGCCCGCGCCGAGGATCCGGTCAGTCTGTCGATCGCGATGAAGGACCATAAGTTCGAGCCGGCCGAGCTGCACGCGCCGCCCGGCAAGCCGATCGCCATCCATGTGAAGAACCTCAACACCATCGTGTCGGAGTTCGAGAGCAGCGATCTGCATTTCGAAAAGATCGTGCCGGTCGGCACCGAGGCAGTCGTCCATGTGCGGCCGCTGCAGCCGGGTCGCTACAATTTCTTCGATGATTTTCATCGTGCCACCCAGGGCTACCTGGTGGTGCCATGATGATCCTGCCGTGAGGTTCCAGTGCTTGCTGCGTTGCTGATCGTGTTTCGCGAGGTGTTTGAAGCCGGCCTGATCGTCGGCATCGTCATGGCCGTGACGGCGGGCGTCGCCGGGCGCGGCCGCTGGGTAACGGCCGGCGTCGCGGCCGGCGTGATCGGCGCCTGCGTGGTGGCGCTCTTTACCGGCGGGCTGTCGGAGCTGTTCGGCGGCAACGGCCAGGAAGTCTTCAACGCCGGCATCTTGAGCTTCGCCGTCATCATGCTGACCTGGCACAATGTCTGGATGGCGCGGCACGGCCGCGAGCTTGCTGCCGAGCTGACCGCGGCCGGCGAAGCGGTCGTGGCCGGCTCGAAATCGCTGGCGGCGCTCGCCGTCGTGGTGGCGATCGCGGTGTTGCGCGAAGGGTCTGAGGTCGTGCTGTTTCTTTACGGCGTCGCGGCCGCGCAGGGCGGCGCCAGCTGGAGCATGGCGCTGGGCGGCGGCATCGGCCTCGTTCTCGGCTCGCTGGTGTGCTTGGCGACCTATCTGGGCCTGGTGACCATTCCGGCACGCTATCTGTTCGGCGTCACCTCAACGCTGATCGCGTTCCTGGCCGCGGGATTGGCCGCGCAGGCGATCGCCTTCCTGCAGCAGGCCGCCATCGTGACGGCACTCGACGAGACGGTGTGGGATACGTCCTGGCTGCTCAGCGATTCGAGCTTCCTCGGCCGGGCGCTGCACACGCTGATCGGCTACGTCGATCAGCCGACCGCCTTGCAGCTCATCGTCTATGCGGGGACGCTCGCCGTGATCGTGGCGCTGATGAAGCTGTTCGCAACGCCCTCGCCGCAGCGGACACAAACGGCCTGATCAGGCCGTCGCCGAATCCGCGGAGAAATGGTTGGGGCAGGCTTCGGCGACGAAGCTCTCGCCGAGATCGGCCAGTTCGGCTTCCAGGCACTCGATTTCGAGCCGGATCACGCCGCAGCCCGAGAACGTCATGGTGACCGTGCCGGCCGGCGCATCGCCCTCCGTGAATTCCACGGCGAGCAGATTGAGCCGCGCCTCTTTGTCGGATTGATCGATGCCGCGGCATTTGCAGCCGATCACCCGGTCGAAGCGCAGCGCGGTGCGGCAGCGCCGGTAATCCGGCTTTTGCCCGTGCGCGGGCCTGGCGTCGGCCGCCGCAACCCAGTCGAAACGGTTGAGCGCCATCACGAAGCGATGTTCGTGCGGCTGCCAGAAGATGTCGCCGACGCGCACCAGCGCGTCCTGCAGGTGCGCCGAGACCACCGCGATGTCGTCGCGGTCGAGCGCGACGAGCTTGAGTTCATCGACGGTCCCGTTCATGCCGGCCGTTCTCCCGGTGCCGCCATTGGCACCCGACAAAATTAGGAATGGGGCACGCCGGATGCAAGTCCCGGCCCGCGCCGCGGCCAGCCGCGGATCGCTCCAAATAACGCCGGGCGCCGGCGCTAGAACGCGACGCAGGCCGATTGCACGATGAGGCCGACGGAGCGCTGGTGGAATTGGCGCTTGTAGGCGGACACGATGGCGTCGAGCCGTGCCGCGTCGTCGGCGTTGCCGGGCAGCACGATCTCGACCCGCTTGCTCGGCTCGCGCACGATGCGGCCGCTATCGGGGTCGCGCCACTGCCCAACCGCGTCGGTGACGGTCAGGCCGTCGGGAAAGCGCGGCGTGACCTCGCGCGCCACGAAGCGCCGCCAGGCCGGTTCGCTCACCCCGACGCGATCGCCGATGTCGCGGCCGAACAACAGCTCGGCCACGCCGCGGCGCTGCTGCGTACCCTGGCAGGACGGCGTGGGGCCCTGCGCCGCAGCGCCGGCCGCGACGGTGCACAGCGCGGCGGCGACCAAAAAGCGAACGCAGCGCACGCGCATGCCGGGGCCGCTCAGGGCTCGCCGGGTGGAAAAGGGATGCCGCCGCGCTTGACGATCTCATCGATGGTCGTGTGCGCCGTGAACGCGGTCCATAGTCCTATCGCGCAAACGGCACCAAACAGGCAACTCAGAAGAAAAACCAGCATTCGTCCGCTCCTTCGCCTTCCAGGATACTGCACGGACGTTGCACAATCGTTATTACGCATGACGAGGCGCAATAATTCGCCAGCCACAGCCGTCGCCGGCTTGCACAAGTTATCGGGGCATAAAATTTGTCGCGGCCGGACAGGCAGTCTCGGGGGTTTTTAGTCTGTTCGGGATCGTTCGCCGTGCCACGGAGAATTTTTGGTCAACAAACAGCACATTTCACCGCGGTCGAGCGTCAGATCGACCGTCTCGGGCAGTTCGAGGGCAAAAACCGACGTGAAAGCGCGATGAGGCTCCGCCGCGGGCGGCGGACTCTTATCTGTTGTTGACGCTGGTCGTCGGAAAGCAACCGAAAATGCGGTTTTGCTCTGCGGCAAACGGGTCGCGCCAACGGGTTGCGAACGGCATGAAAGATGTATTTGCTTCCGTCCTCATATCTTGTTAAAGAGGACCTAACAATCTTGCGGCGGATGGTTTGTTCGTATCCAACATGTTCTCCATTCGTCTTTTTGCTTTTCTTTCGCACCCGTAAGGGATACATGTCACCTGCATTTGCAAGGAGGTTCTATGGCTAAGCGGACCAAGAAACGGCGCGCATGGACTTCGAGTGAAGTCCGGGATCTGAAGACCATGGCGAAGCGGAAAACTCCCGCCTCGAGAATCGCCAAGAAGTTGAAGCGGACGGAAGGCGCGACGCGGCAGAAGGCGTTCAGCATCGGGCTCTCGCTCGACTCTCGTTCCTAAGCCCTACAGCATTGCAATTTGGCAGAGCGCGACCGCCGACCGTGCCTTCCGGCCCGGTCGCGGTCTGCGTTTTGCATTTTGCGTTTGAAACGCCGATGCGTCGCCGCGTTCTCGGCGCGCTAGGAATATTGTCGGGCGCGCGTGCGCGAATGGAGCAGTTTCGCCGGCCTCGGGCATCGGATAGTTTGGTCCGCTGAACGGAGCGGCGCCAAAGGCCGCGCATGAAAGGCCGCACATGAAAAGGCCGCACGCATGAACTGGTCGGGACAGACGGGATGGCGGAGATCGTAGCCGCGTTCGGCGTGCCCCATGCGCCGGCGTTTCCGGCACTGGTGGCGCGCGAGGGGCCGAACTGCGAGGTGGCGCGGCTCTATGCGGAGATCGCCAAGCACGTCGCCGCGGTCGCCCCCGACGTGCTGGTTGTGTTCGATAGCGACCATTTCAACACGTTCTTCTTCGACAATCTCCCCACCTTCCTGGTCGGCGTCACTGACGTCACCGCGGGCCCCAACGACCAGACGCCGATGCCGCACTACCGGGTGCGTGGCCACGCGCCGCTCGCCGGCCATTTGCGCGGCAGCGGCATCGCCCGCGGCTTCGACCTGTCGCTGTCCCAGGATTTCGACGTCGATCATTCGATCATGGTGCCGCTGCACTTTCTCACCCCGCAGATGAACATCCCGATCGTGCCGATCTTCATCAACGGGCTGGCGCCGCCGCTGCCCGGCGCGCGGCGCTGCTACGCGCTCGGCGAGATGGTGCGCGAGGCCATCAAGGAATGGCCCGAACGCACGCGCGTCGCGGTGCTGGCGAGCGGCAGCTTTTCGCTCGAGATCGGCGGGCCGAAAATCCCGCACGGCCAGCGCGCCGGCACGCCGGACGACGCATGGGCGAGGCGGGTGCAGCAATTGTTGCAGCACGGCAAGGTCAACGAGCTGCTCGAAGAAGCCACCGCCGTCCGCATGGCCCGCGCCGGCAATATTGGCGGCGAGCTGCTCAACTGGATCGCCATGCTGGGCACCATCGGCGAGCGCAAGCCGCGCTTCATCGAGCCGCAGATCGACCACGGCCATTCATACGGCGCGTGGCGCTGGGATTGAGGCGGGTGCACGGGCGATGAGCGTCTACGCCGTCAACAAGCTGTGCCGCGACACCCTGCACGACAAGGCGTTTCGCGAGGCGGTCAAGATCGATCCGGCCACCGCCATCGCGCCGCTCGATCTGACCGACGACGAGCGCAAGGCGCTGCTTACGGGCGACGTCGCCTGGCTGTTCGAGCACGGCTGCCACCCGTTCCTGCTCGCCTATCTGACGCGCTGGGACCTGTTCGGGCTCACCGCGCCGGTCTACAGCGAGCGCATCCGCAAGGCCCGCGATCCGCGGGATGAGACGGCGGCTTAGCGCGCCCCTTTTGGCGATCGACGGCTCTCTCTGATCATCAGTTGCGTGGCTTGTCCGCTTGACTGCGCGGGCGCCTCAGGCCGACGGCTCCTGCGCCCGGTAGGCGTCGATGATCTCCGAGCCGGTGGCGAACCAGACGCCGCCATGGGAGGCGATGTAGCCGAGTGCCCGGTCGAGGGTGCGGATGCGGTGCGGCGCGCCGATCAGGAACGGATGCAGCGCAATCGCCATGGCCCGGCCGTTCTGCGCGCCCTCGTCATCGAGCACATCGAAGGTCTCGCAGATGCGGCGATAGAACTCGTCGATGTCGATGCTCGGATTATTGAACAGCGGCATGTCGTTGAGCTCGATCGAGTAGGGGATCGAATAAAGCCCGTTGTTCATGCGGTAGGGCAGGTCGTCATTGACCCAGTCGCACACGTACTCGACGCCGTGCTCGCGCAGCAGGTCGAGCGTGTGCCAGGTTTCGGTGAGGCCCGGGCCGAGCCAGCCGCGCATTTTCTGGCCCCATTGGTCGATCACGGCGCGCGTCTCGGCGATGACGGCGATCTCGCGCTCCTTGGACAGCCCGGTCAGCACCACCGAGTTGGTCAGGCCGTGGCCCATCAATTCCCACTTGAGCCGGGCCATCTCCTCCATGATCCGCGGATAGAAGCGGCCGACCTCGGCGTTGAGCGCCACGGTGCCGCGCACGCCATGGCGTGTCAGCACCTCCATGATCCGCCACACCCCGACCCGGTTGCCGTAGTCGCGCCGCGAATGATTGCGGATGTCGGGCGCCTGATTGCCGATCTCGATGTGGAAGTGCTCGACGTTCGGGATTACCCAGACGGCGACCCGCGCGCCGTTCGGCCATTTGACCGGCGGACGATCGACGATGGCCTGATACGGGAACAGCCGGAATGGATCGGATTCGTGCTCTTGCATCACATCTCCCCCTTCACGTCTCGACGCGGATGCCGCGCCAGCGCACAAAGTGCCGCTCGATCTTCAGTATTGCGAAATCGATGATAAAGCCGACGCCCCCGAGGGTGAAGATACCGGCGAACATGTCGGGGATGCGAACGCTGCGTTGCATGGCGGCAAGCTTCTGCACCTGCGCGGCCGATTGCCGCGCCGCCGACGCGGCGATAAGGTGAGGGACGAAATCGTCGAGGTAACGGCGAACAGCCAGCGGAGGAAGCGAGCATGTCGGACAAGCCGAATTACCGGGTCAACAGGCGCGACGTGAAGATGACCGAGCGGGTCGCGATGGCGGCGGTCGGCAATTCGGTGATCCGGGCCCAGAAGGTGCACGGCACCGACACCAGCATCATGTTCGCCGAGCGCGCCGCCGGCTATCACACCAGCCCGCACATGCACGATTGCGAGCAGATCAACTACATCGTGTCGGGCGAGATGTATTTCTTCGTCGACGGCCGCGGCTACCGCTGTCTGCAGGGCGATGTCATGCGCATTCCGCGCAACAAGGTGCACTGGGCCTGGAATCGCGGCAAGGAGGCCGCGGTGATCTTCGAATCGCATTCGCCGCCTTTGCGCGACCGCGGCGGCGACGCCCATCCGCTGCTCGGTCCCGACGACGACGCCGGCAAGATCGAGCACAAGGCCAACATCCTGGTGAAACTCGACCAGGGCGAAATCGACGCCATCGAGGCCCGCGCCATCGCCGAAGAGGAAGGCCAGCAGGCGGCCGAATAGAGCCTCGCGGCATCCGCCATGCAATCCGGCTTGCAATCCGGCTTGATCGCGCGTGTCGGCGCGGCGCTGCTCGCGCTCGGCGCAGTGTTCGCGGCGCCGAACGCCGGCGCGGAGGATTTCTATCGCGGCAAGACCCTGGAGATCATCGTGTCGTCGGGCGTCGGCGCCGACAGCTACGACGCGCTGAGCCGGCTGGTCGCCCGCCATATCGGTCCGCATCTGCCCGGCAATCCGAACGTCGTCGTTCGCAACATGCCGGGCGCCGCCGGCATTCTGGCCGCCAACCAGCTCTATAACCTCGCGCCGCGCGACGGCACCACCATCGGCATGCTCGATCAGTCGATCTACGAGACCCAGCTCTTCAAAGTGTCGGAGTTGAAGGCCGACGTCACCAAGATGAACTGGGTCGGCCGGGTCATCGCCAACAATGCGGTGCTGTTCGCCTGGCACACCGCCGCGGTGCAAAAGATCGCGGACGCCTACGCAAAGCCGCTCATCGTGTGCTCGACCGGCAGCGCCGGGCAGCTGCGCTGGACCATGCTCAAGCGTCTCCTCGGGCTCAAGCTCCAGCTCGTCACCGGCTACAAGGGGACCGGTGACGGGCTCGTCGCCATGGAGCGCGGCGAGGTCGAGGCGCTGAGCATGCCCTGGACGGTGTTTCGCGTCATTCGCGCCGACTGGCTGCGCGACCACAAGGTCAACGTGGTGCTGCAGACCGGGCTCGATGCGGCGCCGGACCTGCCGGGCGTGCCGCGCATGGTCGATCTCGGGCGCAACGCCGAGGAGCGGCAGATCCTCGAACTGTTCTCGCAGCCCGAAAAGGTCGGCCGCTCGTTCACCGCGCCGCCCGGCCTGCCGGCGGCGCGCGTGGCGGAGTTGCGTGCCGCGTTCACGGCGACGTTAAAGGATGCAGCGTTTGTCGCCGATGCCGCGCGCATGCGGCTCGACCTCTCGCCGTTGCCGGGCGCCGAGCTTCAGACCATAATCGAAAAATCGTTCGATTATTCTCCCGCCATCATCGCCAAGGCCGAAGCCTTGATCCACTGAACGCGGAAGGCCACCGATGCAAGAAGCGAAATTCGACGGCGAAACCGTTCATCTGACCGTCGCCGGGCGCGCGATGGACGTGCACATCGCGGTGCCGCCGGGACCCGGCCCGCATCCCGCCGTGCTGTTGATGTTTCACCGCGGCGGGCTCGATGCCTGCACCGCGCACTATTTCAAGGAGTTTCCCAAGGCCGGCTACCTGACGGTGGTGCCGAATTTCTATCATCACTGCCCGAAGGACGTGCCGCTGCACGATTGCAAGAAATTCCTCAAGGACGACGAAGTCACCGCCGAGATTTCCGCCGCGGCCGATTATGCGCTGTCGCGGCCGGACCTCGACCGTCGCCGCTTCTTCATCGCCGGCCACTGCATGGGCGGGCGGCTGGCGTTCCTGGGAGCCACCACCAAGCCGGTCTTCACCGCGGCAGTGGCCTATTACGGCGGCGGCATGATGACTCATTGGGGCGAGGGCAGGCCGACGCCGTTCGAGCTGATCAAGAACATCCGCTGCCCGGTCTACGGCTTCTTCGGCGATCTCGACACCAATCCGTCACCGAAGGACGTCGATCGTTTCGAAGCCGAGCTCAAGCGCTACGGCATTCCCCACGTCTTCCATCGCTATCCGAAAGCCGGCCACGGCTTCCAGAATCCGGCGCGCGACAAGGGCCGCAACGCCGACGAAATCGCCACCGCGGAAGCGGCCTGGGCCAGCATGCTCGATCTGATGAGCGCTGCGGGCGCCCAGCCGGATCGCGCCAGGGTGCATGCGGGGTGAGTGAGGTTTCGACGCGACTAAATCTAAAAGTGGACTTGGAATGCGGCACGCGTCATTGTGGGTCAACAGCGATCAGAGAAAGCCGTCGATCGCAATGGCCAGCCTTGCTTCCGAACAAATCAGCGTGTCAAGGGCGCGCCTTCGGCGCGCCGCGAAGCGGTTTCACCCTTGACACGCTGATTTGTTCGGAAGTTTTTGCAGCCATTGCGATCGACGGCGCCACGCGCTCAGCTATGTGATCCAAGAGCTGCCCTCGCGTCGGTCTTCAGCAAAGGAATGAATAGTAACAATGACTCTCATCCTCTCCAACGACGACGTCGGCAAGCTGATCACCATGCCGGACTGCATCGCGGTGCTGGAGGAAGCGTATCTCGAGCTCGCCGAGGGCCGCGGCGTGTCGCGCACGCGCTCCGACTCGATCACGCCGACCAGCGGGCGGAGCGATGCGCTCTACAGCCTCAAATCCATGGACGGCGTCATTCCAAAGCTCGGCGTCGGCGCGGTGCGCATCAATTCCGACATCGTCACCTGGCCGAAGAAGGGCAACAACGTGCGGCGCGAGAAGGTCGGCGCCGCGCCGGGCGGCCGCTATGTCGGTCTGGTGCTGTTGTTCTCGACCGACAACGGCGAGCCGCTGGCGATCTTTCCGGATGGCGTCATGCAGCGCATGCGGGTGGGCGCCGCCAACGGCCTCGGCGTCAAATATCTGGCGCGCGCCGACGCCAAAAGCGTCGGCATTTTGGGCTCCGGCTGGCAGGCCGGCGCCCAGCTCATGGCGGTCTGCGCGGTGCGCGCCATCGAAACCATCCGCTGCTTTTCGCCGAATGCTGCCAACCGCGAAGCGTTTGCGCGCGACATGACGGCGCTGCTCGGCATCGAGGTGGCGCCGGTCGGTTCGCCCGAAGAGGCGATCGGCGGCGCCGACATCGTCATGTGCGCCACCAACACGCTCGATCCGGTGTTCTTCGAGCGCTGGATCGAGCCGGGTGTGCACTTGAGCTCGATCAAGCGGCCGGAATTCGAGAGCGCCGCCGTCAAGCGCGCCGACCGCGTCATCATTCACAGCCGCGACACCCGGCCGATCCACGTCTTCACCAAGGACCTGGTCGTGCCCGAAAGAGCCGACGGCCGCGGCTGGGAAGTCGCCGAGGACATCGAGCTCGAAAAGCTGCCGACGCTCCCCGAGCTGATTGCCGGCCGCGCTGGCGGCCGCCGCTCGGCGCGCGAGGTCACCTGCTTCATCAACAATATCGGGCTCGGCTATCAGTTCGCCGCCGCCGGCTCGCTGCTCTACCGCAAGGCCAAGGAAAACGGCGCCGGCCACGACCTGCCGACCGACTGGTTCACCGAAGACGTGCATCCGTAGACCGGCGCAACAATCGTCATCGCGAGGAGCCAGCGGGGCCGGCCCGAAGCGGCCGGCCGATGACAAGCTCCGCGACGAAGCCATCCGGTACGCAGGGCAGATTAGTCAGGTCAATCCAATCCGCCTTGCGCTGTAGCGGACGCTGTTGGGGTCGAAAGCAGACATGTACCCATCGAGCCCGATCGGCCGCTCATGACCCAAATGAGACGTCAGCCGCGCAAAATTGCTGCGATGCAAATGTGAAAGTTTACCGTCGAACCACCCAAGACGCGCCTTAGGTCTGGTGCGTGCTATACCTACCAAACTGCTTCGGACGAAGCGCATGCGGATTTTTGCGGCTTTCCGGTTTAGAATCACTCACCCGTATACGAAGGCCAGTCCATGAGACGGTCGGCTGCGCAGACGCAACTGCACATTCTCAACGCCGCCTACGGGCTGTTCTGGCGCCAGGGCTTTCTCAGAGTCTCTATGGACGAGATTGCGGCGCGTGCCGGCATCACCAAACGTACGCTGTACCAGCATTTTCGAAGCAAAGATGCACTAATGGCAGCCACGCTTGCCTACTCCAGCGAGCTGGCACTCAAACAGCTCGGACAGTTCCGCAAGCCTGTTAAAACCAGCGATGAGCTGATTGAGAGTTATTTCGCTGAACTTGGTGATTGGGCGAGGAAGCCTAAATATTCTGGAGGAGGCATAACGCGTGCCGTGGTCGAACTCGCCGACTTGCGCGGCCACCCGGCCCGGGCGATTGCCCGGAAACACAAGACTGCCGTCGAAAAATGGCTCGCCGATGAACTTGCCGCAACGGGAGTTCTCTCGCCGGGCGACCGTGCACGAGAGGTCGTGTTGCTCACGGAAGGCGCCATGGTGCTTATGCTCATCCATGGCGATCCAGGCTGGGCCAATTCGGCAATGCGGGCAGCAAAAAGGCTGCTCCGAACGCGCGAATCCCTCGGTTCGAAGATTCGCTAGCGCGCTTTTCATCGTTTCGGCCGCTTCTGGCATTTGTCGACTGCACCCTCGCCCAGATCGACGCCCAATCATTGAATCGTCCATTGTGGCTATCGCGTTGGTACCTCATTGTTGCGGAGGTCATGCGGCGCGAAATAACTCGAATACATTCTCTCGCGCCGCATGACATTTGCTCTTTGTCGCCAAAGTATACTCAACAGTGTATTTACAATCACGCTTTCATCACCTGAGATAAAAAATCATCCTGGCCTTGCGACAGGGCGTGTTGATGGGTCAGCGCGGCGGGCGCTCGCGCATCTGTGCGTGCGGGAGAAAGCGATGTGGAATCAGGTTTATAACCCTTTCGGCAACACCATCCTATCGACTATCGCCGCCGCGCTCCCGGTCGTCACGCTGCTGGTTTTGATAGCTTCGAATAAGGTGAAGGCGCACGTGGCTGCGATCGCGGCGCTGATTGTCGCCAATCTTGTCGCAATTTTTCTGTTCACGATGCCGGCACATATGTCGCTGCTCGCGACTGCTCTCGGAGCAGTAACAGGTTTCTTTCCAATCGGCTGGATCGTGCTCAATGTTATTTTCCTTTACCGGTTGACGGTCGCGAAGGGCGTGTTCGAGACGTTGCAGACCACGATCGGCGGCGTGACGACCGATCGGCGTCTCCAGCTTCTGCTGATCGCGTTCTCGTTCGGCGCGTTCTTTGAGGGTGCATCGGGCTTCGGTACCCCGGTCGCGGTGACGGCGGCGATCCTGATCGGGTTGGGCTTCTCCCCGCTCGCAGCATCCGGCCTTTCGCTCATCGCGAACACCGCTCCTGTCGCTTACGGCGCGCTCGGAACGCCTATCGCCGGTCTCGCCAGCGTCACGGGAATCGACCCGTACATCCTCGGCGCCATGGTCGGACGCCAGTTGCCATTCTTTTCCCTGGCAGTGCCGTTTTGGCTGATCTGGGTATTTGCCGGTTGGCGCGGCATGCTGCAAATATGGCCCGCGATCCTGGTTTCGGGCGCATCGTTCGCCGTTCCTCAATTTGTGATCTCAAACTACTTCAATCCGTGGCTTGTCGACGTTGGTGCGTCGCTGATTTCCATGGGATGCCTGATCGGTTTCCTCAAGCTATGGCAGCCGAAGAAACTGTGGCTGTCTCCGGCGCTGCGCGGGAAGGACGAGTCCGCGTCGAATATGCCGATGGCGTCCGCTGCGGCCGCAAGGCCGACAACACAGCAAGTGTGGGCGGCACTGACGCCGTGGATTATCGTTTGCGCGATCCTGCTGATCTGGGGCACGGGCTGGTTCAAGGCGGCGGTCAATCCGTACGCCACCTGGACGTTTGCGGTCCCTGAACTCCACAACATGATCAGCAAGGTTCCGCCGGTGGCGGCCAAGGCGACGCCGGAAAGCGCCATCTTCGCCTTCACCTGGCTTTCCTACACGGGCTCCGGAATGCTGGTCGCCGCCATCATATCTGGCTTCGTCATGGGATTTTCGCCGGTCCAGATGATTGTGGAATATGGCCGCACGATCAAGGTCTGCGCTTATTCTCTCATCACTATCGCCGCAATGCTGGCGATCGGAACGTTGACTCGATTATCGGGCATAGACGCCACGCTCGGTCTCGCGTTCGCCAGCGCCGGCGTTTTGTATCCCTTCTTTGGCACTCTGCTCGGCTGGCTTGGCGTCGCCTTGACCGGATCGGACACAGCATCGAACGTCTTGTTTGGAAACCTGCAAAAGACGACGGCTGAGCAATTGGGTATCTCGCCCATTCTCATGAGCGCGGCGAACTCGTCCGGCGGCGTGATGGGCAAGATGATAGACGCCCAGTCGATCGTCGTTGCCTCAACTGCAACCAATTGGTTTGGTCATGAGGGCACGATCCTGCGTTTCGTCTTCCTGCATTCTATTGCTCTGGCGTGCCTGGTCGGAATCCTGGTGATGCTGCAGGCGTACGTGGCGCCATTTACCGGCATGGTGCACTGAATCCGCGTGCCGCAGCGGTTGGTTTCAATGCGTTCCCGGCAGTCGATGGGGCGGTCTATGCGCATCGAGCGATGCAATAACGTCGACGATTTTCGCTCAATGGCGAAGGCGAGATTGCCGGGCCCGATCTTTCATTACATCGACGGCGCTGCGGACGATGAGGTCACTTATCGGAGAAATACCGAAGCCTACGAACTATGCGATCTTGTTCCGAATGTTCTCCAGGGGGTCGAAACCATCGACATGTCGACGACCGTCATGGGGCAGAAGCTCAGCATGCCTCTGTTCTGTTCGCCGACCGCGCTGCAAAGGCTGTTCCATCATGACGGCGAGAGGGCAGTAGCCAAGGCCGCCGAAAAATTCGGCACCATGTTTGGTGTCTCGTCGTTAGGCACGGTCAGCGTCGAGGAGATCGGCTCGACGATAAAGACACCGAAGCTGTTCCAGCTATATTTTCATAAGGACCGCGGTCTGACGAACAGCATGGTGGAGCGTTGCATCGAGGCGAATTTTGATGTGTTGGCGTTGACGGTCGATACGATCACGGGCGGAAATCGGGAGCGGGACTTGAGAACCGGCTTTACTTCGCCGCCGCGTTTTACATTGAACAGCCTCATCAGCTTCGCGCAGCATCCGCGCTGGGCTTTCAACTACTTCACACACGAGCAATTCGCGCTTCCGCAGCTCAAGGGCTACGTCAAGGAAGGCTCAAATGTCTCGATCTCCGTCGGTGATTATTTCAGCACCATGCTCGACCAGTCCATGAGCTGGAATGACGCCGAGGCTGTCCGCAAGAAATGGGGCAGACCGTTCTGCCTTAAAGGCATCATGAGCGTGGCCGACGCCAAGCGGGCCGTGGACATTGGTGCCAGTGGCATCATGGTGTCGAATCATGGCGGGCGGCAGCTGGATGGTTCGAGGAGTCCGTTTGACCAGCTTGCCGAAATTGTCGACGCCGTAGGCGACAAAATCGATGTGATCTGTGACGGCGGTGTTCGACGCGGGACTCACGTCTTGAAGGCGCTGTCCGTCGGCGCAAAGGCATGTTCCGGGGGCCGGTTCTATCTCTATGCCCTCGCAGCAGCAGGCCAAGCCGGCGTTGACAGAGCGCTGCACGTCCTCCGAACAGAGATAGAAAGAGACATGAAGCTGATGGGATGCAAAGCGCTCAGGATGCTGACGCGCGAAAATCTGCGATTCAGATGATGCCAAGCCCGCGATGGCGCGTATGTCGCCCGTCGGGGATCCACAACGGGTACAATATTTGACGCTATTGGCACGTTGCGACCGATGGCGACGTACGCTTCGATGGCGGGTATCGGGGGTGAAGCCGACATCGCGTCACAGGGCTGAAATGACGCGAATGACCCAAAGCGGGCTTTGGGAACTAAGCGGCATGTCACGCAATGGTTCAGACGGCGTCGCGACGCCAACGTTCAGGTAATGCCACCCAGCACCAGACAACAAAGATGGCGGTGTAGGAGGCCCCGCAGAGGCCGCCAAAGGCTATCGTGACCGCCGCGACAGGCCAGGCGCGATCAATAATAAAAACGCCGCCGCCGACGAAGAATCCAAACGAACCGACCATCCCTACGAACAAGGACGCCAAGTCATGGGCGCGCGCCTGCGCAATCATGCTCTCCCGGAGCGTCAGCCTCGCGGGGGAAGGTTCTAGGCCGCGCAGGCGGTAGCTCATCCAGGCGTAGTAGGACACGCCCACCGCCAACATTACGAAGCCCGCAATCTCGGGCGGCAGCATGGTCGCAGGGATGGCCGCCCCGAGCAAAATCGCAGTAGAGGCCGCGATCAACCGCCGCAGCCGAGCGACATCGGCATCTGATATTACATAAGCGCGCCCGAAGATGGCGCAGGGAAAGAACGGAAAGCACAGCCTGCGTCCGTCCGGCGCTGTCACAAAGACGAACGAATCGTAGAAGCCGTTGGATAGCAGCTTGCGGTCGTTGACCAGCATCCCGCGTCAAAGTCCCTGCCGTGCTGTGGGAGCATAATTGGACAACCCAGTTGCGCACGCAAGACGCGGCGCGGCCCGCGTTCGGCGGCGACGCTAATGGCACCTCGCGACCGGCGCGCCACGCGCTGTTCGGTCGCGATAGGAGGCAAGCCGACATGCCGCCGACACAGCCAATCCGTCGACCCTGACCCGAAGCAGACAACGCAGGTCATTGTATAACCTGTCAGCCAAGGACTATTATGCCAGTCGATGGGAAACCGACCGCCTCTCCGTTTAGAATCACGAGGGCGCTCCGCCTCGCAATGTCCTTCCGCTATTACTCCTTAAGCGGCAAATTATGTTCTCGATCGTTACGCCAAATCGGGATCGGCTTGAGCATCTGAAACAGGCGATTCAGACTTGGCAAAATGAGAAGCTCGTCGCAGAGATTGTTGTCGTGGATTATGGGAGCACGCCCCCCGTTCAACACCGTGATTTTCAAAGTGCTGAGAAGATAAAAATTATTCGAGTAGAGGGCACAGCGGATTGGCGCATCGGGCACGCCATCAACATTGGATTTGACTTTGCGTCAAATCGCTTAGTTATGAAGCTCGATGCTGACGTACTAATAAACAGGGATGAGTGGTTGAACGGCCTGGACCTCGAAAAGAGCTTTTTTCACGGTCATTGGGACACGACCGTACCGAACGGAGAGGTTGTCGTCTCGAAAGACCACTGGCGTGCAGTCGGCGGATACAATGAGTTTCTTAGTGGTTGGGGCTTCGACGATCGAGACTTTTATTTTCGGCTGAAATCAAAGGGGCTGCGAGAGGGCTACATTCCACCCACATTCCTGCGTGCCATACCTCATTCAAACGAACTGCGAGGGCGCTATAAGGCAACGTATCTGTTCGGCCAAATCAACGATGCGGAAACTAGAGCCGATTTCGATCACCGAAAGAACACATTGCTGTCTTTCATGCAAGAGTGGCATTCCTCAATGAGGACGCCGTACACGGTTCTTGCTGACAAACCGCAACTTGCTACGATCAAAACAGAGCCAATCAAGAACCGGTATAAGTTTCAGGATGCCATCGCCGAGACTATGTTTGCGCTCTACTTTAACAGCACGGATCACAATGTCCGCAAGCAACTCGACGGACTCCTCGTTTGGCTCATCGACCAAGCTGGTGGTCCAGGAAAGTCGCCTACTTAGGATGCACAAGCTGTTGGTGGCAATGTTTAAAACGTTTGCCTGAGCCACATGGGCATAGTGTATTTCGGCCGGGAGCTTCCTGCGCTATCAAACGAGAAATGCTTTCGCGTATAGTGAATTGGCATCCAAATCTGGACGTCCGGGGCCGGCTTCGCCTTTCATCGGATGAACCGTGGTCAACTCGATAGCATTTAGGAACCGGTCGGGGACACGGGCAACTGGACTGCCAGCTCCTGGGCCCCGTTTGATTTTTTCCAACCGATCAGAGAAATCCAGCTCGGATCGCGCTCTCTCGAATTCGGCTTCGGGCGTTGAAAAGTAGAGATTGAGGTACTCTTGCTCGCGCATGCGAAATTGAGGGCTCTCATTGCGGCGCAAAGAATCTTCAGCGAACGACACCGAATTAAGATTTCTACTTCTGACCTTTGAAATATCGTAATCCATTGCGCGCAGATGAAATAAAAACAGGTCAGCCGCATAGCAAGCCGGTCTCATTGAGCCGTGAAATCCCGGCGGCCAGCGCATCGGAACTCTGGCGATCACAGGCTTGCAATACGCTTGGTCAAATTGAACGTACGACCGTTGGCTAAAGAGTGGCTTGTCCAGATCCAAAGGACGCTCGCTCCGCCTGTCATGGAGAACATTCAGGCCGATCGGATTAATCCAGTTTCTTACGTTCTTGGAAACAAGGTAATCCCTTAGGGACAACCCTAAATTTGGTTCTGGAACAATAATCTCGTCGGCATCTGTGTACAATACCACGTCATAGTATTTGAGCAGCTCCTCGTGAAAATAGCTTATGGTTTTCGACCTGTGAAGCTCGTCCAACACGCCGCGTTTTCTGGACACCAAATTTGCAATCGTCTTTTCACGAACGGACATGTCAGTAGAGCCGTCATCGATGACAAAAAGATTTTCATAGCCGAGCGCTGATCCGTAGTGATTTAGCCATATCGGAAGAAACACCGCCTCATTAAAGACCATCGTTATGGCAGCTACAGGCAATTTCATAGTGATGCTCGCGCCAGCGATTGCGGCTGTCGGGCTAAGGGCGCCGATCACAGGAAACTCATAAGAAGGATTGCCGCCCCTTCTGTTCCGGCTCAAACCGGTAACGCAAAGCTAAACAGAGCGGCTAGCAGCAAGCAAAAAATTATATTTCATAAATCGCGTTTATGAGGTCAGAGTTCTGATAGAGCCTTCGCCAGGGTTGGCAACCCACCACGCCCCTTCGTCAATGATGAGGCCAGCCATTGGCTCGGAAGGGCTAAGCGCCAATGATTGCAATCGATGAAAGCGTTCTGAAGTTTACGCTCTTAGTTCCGCGCCGGGCTAATGTCGCCTTGTGGCATAAAGGCGAAGTGACCCATGTCCGTTTGGCGGTCGCTAATGAGGGCATAAGCGGCATCGACGTATGGGACAGAGATGTCGCTTCCGACCCGAATGCGGACGCCAAGGAACGGCTTACTCGCTTCAATCTAATGCAGACCGGGGCATTGTTTCCGAAGTGAAGCGAAGATCGGCGAGAGCCCCGTCCTCGCAACGTCAGTCACACCGAGGACTTTTAGCCGGTCGGGTGCGAACGGACGCACTCTCCTGTGGGGCAGCCAAATTTACTTTTTGTGTTTTCGCGATTTCTGCCTATGTGACCTATCGGACATCGACGCTCTGTCGATTGATATCGGCTTTCGCCCCCCAGGAGAGACATCAAATCGAGGCAAGCAGCAACGCGCCGCCGGCGGGATCGCGAATGTGGCGATCTGTCGTCGCTTGACCGGTCCGCGTCCGCTGCCGATGGTTTTCAGCGGTGCGAAAAGCGCGGCTTTGTCGTAAAATCGCCCGCGATATTTGACGCGTTGGTATGGAAGCGAGGGTTCGCGATGACGCTCAAGTTTTGGATCAGGTCTTGGATGAACAGGTCTTGGATGAACAGGCCTTGGATGAGCACGCCTTGGATGAGCAAGCCTTGGATAAGCAGGTCTTGGATAAGCGGCTTCGGCGCGGGGTTCGTAGCCCTGGTTTTGATCGTCGCACCGCCCTTATCGACGGGGCACGCCGCCGCGGATGCCCACAAGGTGAGCGTCGTGTCCTTCGGCCTGTTCGGCGATCAAGGCGTGTTTCGCAGCGAGGCCACCGGCGCCGCACGCGTGGTCGCGGAGCGCTTCGGCCACGGTCCGGTCGACGTGCAATACAATTCCAAGACCGGCGGCGGCGCCACGATCCAGGGCCTCGACAAGGCACTGCAAGCGGCCGCCCATCGCATGGACGCCGACAACGACATTTTGTTTTTGATTCTCACCTCGCACGGTTCCCCGGACGGCCTTGCGGTCAAAGCCGGACGGCTCGTGCAATGGCTGACGCCGCCCGAGCTCGCCGACATGCTGGTGTCGACCGGCGTGCGGCACAAGGTGGTGGTCATTTCGGCCTGCTATTCGGGAATCTTCATCCCTCAGCTCGCCAACCCCAATGTGCTGGTCATCACCGCGGCCGACGCCTTCCATCCGTCGTTCGGCTGCCGCGACAAGGCCAAGTGGACCTATTTCGGCGATGCCTTTTTCAACGTCGCGCTTCGGCAAGCAAAAAGCCTGGAGGATGCCTTCGTTCGTGCGCGCGACCTCGTCCGAAAGCACGAGTTGCGCGACCACTTCGACCCTTCGCATCCCCAAATGGCGGGCGGCGCCAATGTGCAGCCGTTGCTCATCGCGCATCCCTGAGCGCCGCCTCGGCGGCTTGGGAATGCGCGCAGGTTTCGGCGAGGCATGACAACGTGACAGGACGGCTTTCATGACCGGGACAACTCCGCCAGATGCCGATTTCAGGACACAGCGGCGTGCCGGCATGATCGCCATCGCTTCGGCGATGCCGGTGGCGCTGTTGATTTGGCTCGCTGTCGCTTTGCTGCCGCCGCCGTTTGCCGGCATGGACGATCTCGCGGCGCGGATGCTGTTCGCGCTCAAGTGCTATTGCGCGGCTGTGTTGTTTTGTCTGGTGACCGGGATCGAGGCCGTGGCCCACGAACGGCTTTCCTCGCCCGCGTTCGATCCGCTCGCGGGCTTTGCGACGAAACGGCTGCAGGTCAATCAACGCTATCTGCAGAACACGCTGGAGCAGATCGTCGTCTTTGGCGCCGCTCTGTTCGGCTTGGCCGCCTATGCGACGGGCGGCTCGGACATGCGCATGGTGCTGGCAACCACGGTGGTCTGGGTGCTGATGCGGTTCGCGTTCTGGATCGGCTATCACTACAGCGCGGCCATGCGGAGCCTCGGGGCGCCGGGCGTGGCGCTCAGCCTGCTTGTGCTGCTCTACGTCGCCGCCCGCATCGGCTACGATTGCGCCGGCGCCATCGGCGCCGCGGTGCCGGTCGCGGCGTTCCTCGCGATCGAAGTCTTTTTGTTCCGCGCCACGCTGCCGCGACGCGGTGCCTGACGCGCTTGCTTTTGCTTCGCTCGATTTTTGATTCGCTCGCTTCGCGCAAATTTCACCGTCTTTGGCAATATTCCGGAGACCTCGAAGTGGCGGAAAGCCTAGTGATATCAATCCGTAGTCCTTTTATTTAGGACATATATTGACAATTGTCTCTTGCCGGTTACTTAGACGCCCAAGCTCGCTCATCGAAGGGCACATTCCGGATGCGATCCTGAAGGTGGAGCGAGCTGCGGCGCCTGCGCGCGGTTTCGCACACTGCGCCCGGGCGGCTTCGGACCCTGCCTCTCCGGCACAACGACCGGGGCGCGAGGAGCTCGCTAGTAAAAGGGGTTTGCAGTGGCGCAAGCTGCTGCAAGATCCCGGTAAGCGCAGCCCGAAGCTGAGCCAGGCGTAAAGCCTGGCGAGTGCCGCGACGGAGCGCCGAAAGGCGAGGGCGCCCGCAAGCGGATGCCCGCGGTAACGCGGAACATCCGTGGCGCTCGCCGCACCCGGAGCATCGGCAGGCGGTAACGTCTGTGGGTGTGGTGCGGTTGGTAATGCGTATGCGCCTCTCGGCGCTCCGCCTCCCCTTATTTTTCGGAGGCAAAGCTTTCGTGCCGTGCCGTGGAGGAACGCTCGGATGCCCCCCGCATCGCGAGAACGATCTTGCTTATCCGCCCCCGCGCCAGCGGGGGAGGGGGACCATCTTGCGCAGCAAGATGGTGGAAGGGGGCCGGCGTCAACGCTTCACTCGCGTTGCCGGAGTTGCGTCGAGGCCGGGCCCCGTCCACCATCCTGCGCTCGCTGCGCTCGCTCGATGGTCCCCCTCCCCCGCTGGCGCGGGGGAGGATGAAGAAGCGCCGCAGGCTGTAAAATGCCGCATTACGGATTATCTCTAGGCGGCCAAGAAATCGCCGATGATTGCCGGAGTCCCCATGGCAGATGCCCCCTCATCCCTGATCGATCGCGCCGGTTTGGACCGGGTGAAGCTCGGTAAGATCATTTCGCGCGGCCTCGATGGCGCCGACGACGGCGAGCTTTATCTCGAATATCGCCAGTCCGAAGCGCTGGTGTTCGACAATGGGCGGCTGAAGCAGGCGACCTACGACACCTCGCAGGGATTTGGGCTGCGCGCCGTCAAGGACGAGGCGGTCGGCTACGCGCATGCCTCCGACGTGTCGGAGGAGGCGATCGTGCGGGCCGCCGATGCCGTCCGCGCGGTCAAGGGCGGCTATTCGGGGCATTATGCCGGGCCGCCGGCGCGCACCAACGCCAAGCTCTACGGCGACGACAATCCCCTCGGCAGCCCGGCGTTCGACGCCAAAGTGCGGCTCCTCGAGGCGATCGATGCCTATGCGCGCGCCAAGGACCCACGGGTGCGCCAAGTCACCGCGAGTCTCGCGGCAACCTGGCAGGCGGTCGAGATCGTGCGCGGCGATGGCGAGACCTATCGGGACGTGCGGCCGCTGGTGCGGGTCAATGTCTCGGTCGTGGCCGGCGACGGCGACCGCCAGGAAAGCGGCTCGCATGGCTTCGGCGGCCGCGAAAACTATGAGCGATTTATCGTCACCGACGCCTGGCAGGGCGCCGTCGACAGCGCGGTCCGCCAGGCGCTGATCAATCTGCAATCGGTGCCGGCGCCGGCCGGCGAGATGGACGTCGTGCTCGGTCCCGGCTGGCCGGGCGTTATGCTGCACGAAGCGGTCGGTCACGGCCTGGAAGGCGACTTCAACCGCAAAAAGACTTCGGCCTTCGCCGGGCTGATGGGACAACAGGTCGCCGCCAAGGGCGTCACCGTGGTGGACGACGGCACCATGGCGCTGCGCCGCGGCTCGCTGTCGATCGACGACGAGGGCACGCCGACCAACCGCACGGTGCTGATCGAGGACGGCGTTCTGGTCGGCTACATGCAGGACCGGCAGAACGCGCGCCTGATGGGCATGAAGCCGACCGGCAACGGCCGGCGCGAGAGTTTTGCCCACGTGCCGATGCCGCGCATGACCAATACCTACATGCTGTCCGGCGGCCATGAGCCCGGCGAGATCCTCGCCTCGGTCAAGAACGGCATCTACGCCGTGCAGTTCGGCGGCGGCCAGGTCGACATCACGTCGGGCAAATACGTGTTTCAGTGCACCGAGGCCTATCGCCTCGAGAACGGCAAGGTCGGCGCGCCGATCAAGGGCGCCATGCTGATCGGCAACGGCCCGACCGACCTGCACCGCATTTCCATGGTGGGTAACGACATGGCGCTCGACAGCGGCATCGGCACTTGCGGCAAGAACGGCCAGGGCGTGCCGGTCGGCGTCGGCCAGCCGACATTCCGCATCGACCGCATCACGGTCGGCGGCACGGCCTGATTTTGGCGCGCCGCCAAGCAAAGCGAAATGCCGAGCGAACTTCAACGTGGCAAAGGCACAATGACGACATCAGAGCATCGCGACTCTTCACTCTTGGTGGCGCGCGTGTGTTCCTGGGGCAAATCGCTCCTCGACGTGCTTTTCATCGTCCTGATCGCGCTCGCCGCCAAAACCGCGATTGCCGAGCCGTACTACGTGCCGTCCGGCTCCATGGAGCCGACGCTACAGATCGGCGACGAGTTGCTGGCGACCAAATATCCGTACGGGTACAGCGCCGCGTCGCTGCCGAGCTTCGTCACGTTGCCGGATAGCCAACGCATTCTCGGCGCGCTGCCGCACCGCGGCGATGTCGTGGTGTTCCGCTGGCCCGGCGACCGCGCGCAGACCTGGGTCAAGCGCGTCGTCGGTCTGCCCGGCGATCGCATCGCGATGCGCAACGGCCAGCTCTGGATCAACGGCGCGGCGGTGCCGCTCAAGGCCGACGGCTCCGGCCCGATGGAGACCGAAGACGGCTCGCGGCAGACGACGGCGCGCTTCGTCGAGACGCTGCCGGGCGGACGGCAGCACACGATCTTCAAGGCCTCGGGCTTCGATCCGCTCGACAACGTTCCGGAACTGACCGTCCCGGCCGGACACCTGTTCGTGCTCGGCGACAACCGCGACTACTCCGCCGACAGCCGCGTGCCGGTCCGCGCCGGCGGTGTCGGACTGCTGCCGGTCAGCGATCTGGTCGGCCGCGTCGACGCGCTGGTCGGCTCATGGGACTTGGCGACCGAGCGGGAGCCGCTGTGGCGCTGGCCGTCCGGGCTGCGGCTGTCGCGGTTCTTTACCGCGGTCCGGTGACCACCGAATTGAGACCACGCGCGTTAGCGCACCACGCCCGAGATGCAGCACGGCCGCTTGCGCGGCAGCTTGATCTCGCTCTTGAGGTAGCAGCGCGCGGTATTGGTGCCGTAGCCGGGCCGCCGATAGGTCCAGGCGCGGCAGCGGGAGTCGGCCTGGCAGGCCTCCGCGCAGGCCGCGCCCTTTGGATCGGGCTGGGTCTCGAACCAGCGGTAGTCGCCGCCGACCCGGTCGATCGAATATTCGAGCTTGCCGGTGCGCGGCTCGATGACGCCGGCGCCGCGCACGCCGGAGACGCAGCAGCTCGACGGCACCGGCGGACTGACTTGGCGCTTGAGCCAGCAGGTCGCCGCGCCGGCGCCGGTCGGATACGAAAAGCTCCACGCCCGGCAATTGCGGTCGCGTTCGCAGCGCGCCGCGCAGACCGCGGGATCGCCGTTGGGAACCGCTGCGTGCGCGTAATCGCCCCCCGGCCGGTCGTAGCCGGATTGCGCCACGGCGCTGTCGGCCAGCGCGATGGCGCCGGCGATCAGGACGGCAATGCTCACGACCAGTGCCCGCATCATCTGCCGCGCTTTCCGTGCTCCGCAGGGCCGCGAAAAGTTCCGACAGGAAAAAACGCCGTTTTCGGCGGAAATGCCACAACAATTTACGGGCGCCGTGGATGAGTTCGCGCGCCAAGGGTGCGCCAATTGGGCCACGCGAAGCCAGTTCCCTCGCTGCCGCGCCTTCGGTTATGGTGCGGCCGATGCCTGCATTTGCCCGACCCGCCGCGCGGCTCGTTCCTGCGACGGCTGCGATCTTCATCCTGTTGCTGCCCGCGATCTGGAATCGGTTCCCGCTGCTCGAATGGGATACCGGCGGCTATCTGGCGCGCTGGTTCGAAGGCACGCTGGTGCCGAGCCGGTCGACCACGTATGGGCTGTTCCTGGCCGCGTCCGCGCCGCTGCAGTTCTGGCCGGCCGTGGTGCTGCAGGCGGTCGCCGCGGTGTGGATCGTCGCGCTGGTGCTGCGCGTCCACCAATTTCCGGCGCAGCGCTTTGCGCTCCCTGCGATCATCGCGGTCTTGTCCGCCGTCACCGCGCTGCCGTGGCTGGCGAGCGTGCTGCTCACCGACATTTTCGCCGGCCTCGCGGTGCTGGCGCTGCACATTCTGGTGTGCCTGCCGGACCGCGTTTCGGCGCGCGAGCGGCTGGGCCTGGTGCTGTTCATCGGCTTCGCCGGCTCGACCCACAGCGCCACTTACGCCGTGCTGCTCGGCCTGATCCTGGTCGCGCTCGTGGTGTCATGGCGCCTGCCGCGGCTGGTGCCGCGCGCGAACCTGCCGCATGGCGTCGTTGCTGTCGCGCTCGGCGCCGTGCTGCTGCTCGCCGGTAACTACATCGTCGCCCGGCAGATTGCCTGGACGCCGGGCGGCTACGGCATCGCGTTCGCCCGCATGCTGCAGGACGGCATCGTCACCCGATACCTCAACGACCATTGTCCCGATCCGCGACTGCGGCTGTGTCCGTACCGCAACGAGTTGCCGCTCGATGCCGACGAGTTCCTGTGGGGCGACAGCGTGTTCGACAAGCTCGGCCGCTTCAAAGGGCTCGACGACGAAATGCGCACCATCGTGCTCGGCAGCCTGCGCGCTTATCCGGCGCTGCAGATCAAAGCTGCCCTCGTGGCCACCGCCAAGCAGCTCGTCACCGTCGGCACCGGCGAGGGCATCAACGCCAACATGTGGCACACCTACGGCATCATCAAAGACCGCACACCCTATAATCTCGCGGCCATGCGCGCGGCACATCAGCAGCACAACGACCTCAATTTCAATCTCATCGACAAGGTCCACATTCCCGTTGCCTGGGCCGCGATGGCGCTCTTGCCGTTGTTGATCGTGCTCGGCTGGCGCAACGCGGCGTTTGCAGATCTCGCCATTCTGGCGACGACCATATCGCTGTCGCTCCTCGGCAATGCCGCGGTGTGCGGCATCATCTCCAATCCGCACGACCGCTACGGCTCGCGCATCGTCTGGATCGCGGCGCTTGCGGTGGCGATGGCGACGTGGCGCGCTGCGGCGCAGACGCTTCATCGGTCGGGCGATTTGCGCCCCGCGGCATCGTCGCCGGCGGCGCCGTGATTGCAGGTGGTGCCTAAACGCGGAAGTGCTTCGATAATTTCAGACCTTGCGCCTGGTAATTGGAGCCGATGCCGGCGCCGTAAAGCCCCTCCGGGCGCGCCAGCATTTTTTCGAACACCAGACGGCCGACGATCTGGCCGTGCTCGAGGATGAACGGCACCTCGCGCGAGCGCACTTCCAGCACGGCGCGCGCACCGCGGCCGCCGGCACCCGCGTAGCCGAAGCCCGGATCGAAAAAGCCGGCATAGTGCACGCGGAATTCGCCGACCAGCGGATCGAACGGCACCATCTCGGCGGCATAGTCGGGCGGCACCTGAACCGCTTCCTTGGAGGCCAGGATGTAGAACTCGTCGGGATCGAGGATCAGGTTCTGGTCGGCGCGTGCGATCACCGGCTCCCAGAATTCGTCGATGTCGTAGCCGCCGCGCCGATCGACGTCGATGAGGCCGGTGTGACGCTTGGCGCGATAGCCCACGATCGCGCCGCCCTTAGGCCGATTGTTCTGCGTCCCGGTCGCGTCAACGCCAGACAGATCGACGCTGACGGCGACGCCTTCGCCCATCACGGCTTCCGTGGCATCGACCAGCCGCTCCTGCGCGTGCAGCGCGCGCAGCGCCGTGGCATCGAGCGTGCTGTCGCCGTGGCGAAAGCGCATCTGCGACAGCCGCGAGCCCTCGCGGACCAGCACCGGAAAGGTTTTTGGGCTGATCTCGGCATAAAGCGGCCCGCGATAGCCAGCTTCGATGCGGTCAAAGCCGCGCGTCTCGTCGGCAATCACGCGGGTGAACACGTCGAGCCGGCCGGTCGAGCTTTTCGGATTGGCCGCCGCCGCGATCGTGTCCGGCAACGCCAGGCGTTCGAGCAGCGGCACGATGTAGACGCAGCCGGTCTCCAGCACCGCGCCGTTGCTGAGCACGATCTCGTGCAGCTTCAGCTCTTCGATGCGCCTGGCGACGGTGGCGCCTGGCCCGGGCAAAAAACTCGCGCGCACCCGGTAGGCGATGGCGCCGAGCCGCAGATCGAGGCTCGCCGGCTGAATCTGGTCGTCGGCAAACGGCTTTGCCGCGGCGATCGCGCCGTCGTCCGCCAGCGCCGCGATCATGCGGTCCGGCAAAATGCCGCGCTGCGATGCCTTGAACGATAGCGCCATGAGGCGCGATCTAGCGCTGATGCGGGTTTGACGCCAAGGGAGCCGCGGCGTATAGAGAGGCTTATCCCGTGGTCATTTGAGCCGGCCGGCTTGCCGCCACGTAAAACAAAGGGCTAAAAGGCCGGGGACATGTGAGCCCGGCCTGAGGATTTTCCTCCCGGCCGGGTTTTGTTTTGACTCAAGGAGGCCGCATGTCCGCGTCTGCAACCAGAAACTACCGTCCGGAAACGCGCCTGGTGCAATCCGGTACGCTGCGCTCACAGTTCGCAGAAACGTCCGAGGCGCTCTTCCTCACCCAGGGCTACGTGTACGACAACGCCGCGCAGGCCGAGGCCCGCTTCAAGGGCGAAGATCCCGGCTATCAGTATTCGCGGTTCGCCAATCCGACCGTCGACATGTTCGAACGCCGCATTGCGGAATTCGAAGGCGCCGAGGCGGCGCGCGCCACCGCGACCGGCATGGCGGCGGTGACGCTGGCGCTGGTCGGCCAGGTCAAGGCCGGCGATCACGTCGTCGCCTCGAAGGCGATGTTCGGTTCCTGCCTCTACATCGTGCAGGACTATCTGCCGCGCTTCGGCGTCACCTCGACCTTGGTCGATGGCTGCGACCTCGACTCGTGGCGCAACGCGGTGCGGCCCAATACCAAGACGTTCTTTCTCGAAAGCCCGACCAACCCGGCGCTCGACGTCATCGACATCGCCGAAGTGGCCAAGATCGCGCACGCGGCCGGCGCCACGCTCGTGGTCGACAACGTGTTTGCGACGCCCATCTATCAAAGCCCGCTCGAACTCGGCGCCGACTGCGTGGTCTATTCGGCCACCAAGCACATCGACGGCCAGGGCCGCTGCCTCGGCGGCGTGGTGCTCGGCTCGCACAAATTCATCCAGGAAAAAATTCACGTGCTCCTTCGCCAGACCGGCCCCTCGATGTCGCCGTTCAACGCCTGGGTGCTGCTCAAGGGCCTGGAGACGCTCGCGGTGCGGGTGCGCCGGCAGACCGACAGCGCGGCCACGCTCGCGGTCGCTCTCGCCGAGCATCCAAAGATTTCGCGGCTGATCTATCCGGGCCGGCCCGATCACCCGCAGGCCGCCGTGGCGCAGAAGCAGATGCGCGGCGGCTCGACGCTGGTCGCGTTCGAGATCAAGGGCGGCAAGAAGGCGGCGTTCCGCTTCCAGGATTCACTGAAGCTCATTCGCATCAGCAACAATCTGGGCGACGCCAAAAGCCTGATCACCCATCCGGCGACGACGACGCACCAGCGGCTGACGCCGGCGCAACGCGCCGAGCTCGGCATCAGCGACGGGCTGGTGCGCGTCTCGGTCGGCCTCGAACATCCCGACGATATCGTCGAGGACGTGCTCGCGGCGCTGGAGGTGGTGTAGCGAGCCGCTGAAAACGCGACCCACCATCGCATATGTAACGTCGCAGCGATCAGAGAAAGCCGTCGACGAGCAATAAATCTGTTTGTATCAGACGATCCGCTGCGTGACGGCGCCAGGCATTCTTACCGCGCGTGCAGTGAGGCGACCGGCGGGCTCGCGGCTTGGGCGATGCCCGCGGCCAACAGCTTGGCCCAGCAGGCGTAGCCCCAATCGTTCATGTGCAGCCCGTCGCGCGACATGAACACGTCGAACGCGTGGTGCTGGTTTTCGTACCAGTCGTGCATGATGGCGAAGCGCCGGAACAGATCGACGTTCTCGTCGTGTGCGGTGAGCGCGATCTGATCGATCATGCCGAATGTTTCGGCTTTGGCGAGCACGCGCGGCGCGTATTGCGGGTCGATCAGCACCACGTCGGCGCCGGTCTCCTTCAGCTCCTCGATGCCGTGGTGCAGCTCGACCGCGTGCGGCCTCAGCGGATGATCGCGCAGCACCGAATTGGTGCCGACCTGCCAGAGCACGAGCTGCGGGTGCTCGGCGATGACGCCGGTTGAGAACCGCGCCATCATGTTGGGCGTCTCCTCGCCGTTGACGCCGCGATTGAGCACCGTGATGTCGTGCCCGCGCAAAAGCTTTTGCAGTTCGACGGCGAGCCGGCTGGGATAGCTGGCGGCCGGCGACGAGGCGCCGGCGCCGGCGGTGGAAGACGAACCGATCGCCACGATGACCAGCGGCTGCCCGGAGGCGAGCCGCCGCGCCGTGCGCCGCAGCGAATGCTCGAGCCGCGTCAGCCGTGTTGGCGCGCGGCAGACGACTTCGGCGCTGGCGGAGGGCTCGTCGGACGGCGGAACCCGAACGAGGGGTGCGGCTTGCGGCCGCAGCGCTTCGGGATCGGCGTCTTGCGGCTGCGGCCGGTTCGGCGCGGCCAGTGCCGGGATCGGCAACGGGGCCGCGGTCGAGGCCGGGACGACTGCGGCCGGCAGCGCAGGCTGGGCGGCAGCCATTTCGGCACGCGCCGGGTGCAGCGCAGCAAGGACGATGCAAGCTGCCGCGGTCCAACCGAGGTAGCCCAACGCTGTCGTTTGCTGTGTTTGTCTGTCCGGCATCAAAGTCTTTTGTTGCAATGGCCTCACGGCGTCAGATGGGCCGCCGCGATGATCTGAAACGCCAACGCCTTCCCGATACAATTGTGCACACGGCGGGCCATATCATAGTTCTTGGTGGCCGCATAGAGATCGAAAGTTCCTTCCTCATTCCAATAGCGCATGATAGCCAAGCGATCAAACAACAACGCGCCATGCTCCTGCGCGACCCAGCGCATCACGTCGGCATAGGCCGTGACGTTGAGCATCGAGGCGGTGCGTGGGCTGTATTGCATGTCCAACAGGTTGGCGTCGGCGCCGGCGGCGTTGATCGCGGTAACGCCGGCGACAAGGCTGGTGCTGAAGGCGTCGGGCTCGACCCCGCTCATGGCATCGTAGGTGCCGGCCTGCCAGATCACCAATGAGGGTTTGTCCTCGCTCAGGATTTTCGGCATCCCGGCGGCCATTTGGGCCGTCGTCTGGCGCGCCTGAACGTGCGCGGTAACCTTAACTGCGGTGCCGGGCAGCCGCTGCTTCAGCGCCTCTTCGAGCCGCGCCGGATAGGCGAATTGCGCGCCGTCTGGTCCGGGCAATGTGGATGAGCCGGTACCGACGACGCTGATGTCGAGCCGGTGCCGCTCCTTGACCTGCTGCATGACGTGCGTGAGGTCATGGTCGCTGGCGATGAGCGAATCCGGCACGGCGCATTCTTCGGCGCCCGCCACGGCCGACCCGTTCGCCAGCGTGATCGCGGCGAGTAGCGCGATGATGAATTTCATGCCTCGCCCCCCGCGAGGGTCCCTTGGACGGGTTGCGCACGCTTCTGCTGGGTGCGTCCCTCGATGTTCTTATACCACGACAGCAGGCTCGCTGTCCCGATCATGATGAGGATGCCGGCAAGGCTGACTGCAGTCTGGATCAGCGGGCCGCCCGACCATTCGCTGATAACGAACTGGCCCGCAAACGCCAGGAACACGCCGAGACAGAAGATTTCCAGCGAATGCTGGCCGCAGCGGATCGCCGGCTGGAAGATCGGCCATTTCAGTCCCGGCCAATCGCGCGGCACGAACCGCACCGTGACGGCAGCCAGCGCCAGAAAATGGGCGAAGCGCAACACGTCGAGATTGGTCTTGTCGACCGGATAGATCAGTTTGCCGAGCCAGTTCGGCACCAAAAACTTCAGCGAGTCGAAGTGCCAAGTCAGCGTCACGTCGAGCCCGAACAGGAGATAGGCGACCGCGACGGCGAAAACGATCGGCGAGCGCAGGAATCCTTCGAGCCGCTGTGCGCCGCCGAGCGCGCACCAGGCGCCGAACACGAACAGCAATTGCCAGGCGAACGGATTGAAGTACCAGACGCCGTTCGGATAGGCCGGGAAATTGATGTCGTAGTGCAGCGCCAGCACATAGACGACGGCCGAGCCGATCAGCGCGAATGCCGGCTGCCGCAACAGCAGGAACAGCATCGGTGGAAAGCACAGCAACAGCACGATGTAGAGCGGCAGCACGTCCATGTTGACGGGCTTGAACTTCAACAACAGCGCCTGAAAGATCGTGACGTCCGGCTCTTTGAGAAAGCCGAGGATGTTCATCTCTTCGGCATAGAGCGGATTCTCGAACGTCGCCGCCACATAGGCGATCTCGGCCATGAAGATGGTGAACAGGAAGATATGCGCGACGTAGATCTGCCAGGCTCGCCGCAGGATGCGGGCGCCCGAGACGATGAAGCCGCGCTCGCGCATGGCGTGGCCGTAGACGAACGCCGCGGTGTAGCCGGAGATGAAGATGAAGATCTCGGTGGCGTCGGAGAAGCCGTAATTGCGGATGGTGAACCAGTTGACGACGTTTTCCGGGATGTGGTCGAGGAAAATGAGCCACAGCGCGATGCCGCGGAACAGATCGAGCCGCAAATCGCGCCCGCTTGGCAGCGCGGCCGCGGACGCCGTTGCACGCGCCGCCGCCGGCGCGCGGGACTTTTCGGTCTGCCGGTCGGCCCAACCTGCCGGCGTGCGCAGAAGCGAGGTCAAACCTAATCCACGGATCACGGTATGCTCGTCGATCTCTTTGGGCGGCGCCCAGCCGCTTGAGAATGCGCGCCCGCACGGTTATTGCAACAATGCGGCGAAATCTATTCACTTATGCGTGGATTTCCATGTGTCCGCGCAGGGTATCTTGCGCCAGCCGTGGGTTTCGGCAAAGCACCGTCGGAGAGGGTGAGGAACGACAACATGTACCGTGCCGTGACCCGCGCGATCGAGGTGATCGTCACGCCGCGCTTCATCGCCGACCGCTCGTCTGTCGAGAACAACCATTTCTTCTGGGCCTATACGGTCTCGATCACCAATCAGGGCAACGAGACCGTGCAGCTCAAGACGCGGCACTGGCGCATCACCGATGCGACCGGGCGGCGCCAGGAAGTCCGCGGCGCCGGCGTGGTCGGCGAGGAGCCGGTGCTCAAGGCCGGCGAGGCGTTCGAATATACGAGCGGCGTGCCGCTGCAGACGCCGTCGGGATTCATGGCCGGAACCTACGGCATGGTGAGCGCGACCGGCGAGCACTTCGACGTGGAGATACCGGCGTTCTCGCTGGACTCCGGCGAGGCCAAGCGGACGCTGAACTAGAGCGCGGGCGAATCCGCCGCGGCGATCTCGCCCGGCGCAAACACGTAGGTCGAGCTGCAGAACTCGCAGGTCACGGTGATCTTGCCGTTCTCGACCATGTCGTCGCGGTCGGTTTGCGAAAAGCTCTTGAGCATGTTCTCGACGCCGTCGCGCGAGCACGAGCACTGCGCCTCTACGGGCGCGGCGCGGAACACGCGCACGCCATGCTCATGGAACAGCCGGTACGCCAGCCGCTCGCTCGACAGCGCCGGGTCGATCAGCTCGATATCCTCGATGGTGGCGACCAGCGAGCGGCCTTCGACCCAGGCTTCGTCCTCGGTCACCATATGGGGCGCCGTGCCCGCGGGCGCGTCGCCGGGATCGAGGTCGGCCTGGCGCGCGCGCTCGATCGAGTTCGGTAGAAACTGCAGCAGAATGCCGCCGGCGCGCCAATGCCGGCGCTGGCCGCCGGCGCCCGGCCGAAACTCTTCGGCCACGGCCAGCCGCACCCGCGTCGGAATCTGCTCCGAGCGCAGGAAATACTGATGCGCGGCGTCCTCCAGGTCGCCGCCCTCCAGCGGCACCAGGCCCTGATAGCGGCTCATGTCCGGACCCTGGTCGATGGTCATCGCCATGTGGCCGTGGCCGAGCAGCTTGCCGGGTTCGGCCGCATTGGCCGCAATGGCGGCGGCCACCCGCTCGGCATCGAAGCGGGCGCAGGCCCGCACCTTGCCGGGGGCGGTGAAATTGACCACCAGCATGCGCACCGGCCCGTCACTCTGGGTCTGCAGGATGAAGCGGCCGTCGAATTTCAACGACGAGCCGAGCATCACCGTGAGCACGATGGCTTCGCCCAGGAGCTTGGCCACCGGCGCCGGATAGTCGTGGCTCGTCAGAATGGTGTCGACGGCCGCGCCAAGCCGCACGATGCGGCCGCGCAGGTCGAGCGCCTTCACGGCGAACGGCAGGATCGTGTCGTCGACCGCTTCGGCAGCGGGGGCGCGGGTCGGGATGGCGATGTGGGGATCATGCATCGCCGGAGAATATAAGCGCTCCGGCCCCGATTGTGAGCCCCGCGAGATTTGTGCGCCGTTGCCGGAAACGCCGAAGGCTTCAGCGGCCGTTCGCCTGCAGGCACCAGGCCAAGATTCCCTTCTGCGCGTGCAGCCGGTTCTCGGCCTCGTCGAACACCACCGATTGCGGGCCGTCCATCACCGCGTCGGTGACCTCCTCGCCGCGGTGCGCCGGCAGGCAATGCATGAAGATCGCGTCCGGCTTGGCGCGCGCCATGAGCGCCGCATTGACCTGATAGGGCTTGAGCAGGTTATGGCGGCGCGCGCCGTCAGCGTCGCCCATCGACACCCAGGTGTCGGTCACGACGCAATCGGCGCCGTGGACCGCGGCGTCCGGATCGGTGCCGATGCTGATGTCGGCTTTCGACGATTTCACCCAATCGAGCAATGGCTTTTTCGGCGCCAGCTCCGGCGGCGTGGCGACGCGCAGGCGGAAGGCGAAGCGTTCGGCGGCGTGCATCCACGACGCCAGCACGTTGTTGGCATCGCCGGCCCAGGCGACGGTACGGCCCTGGATCGGTCCGCGATGCTCCTCGAACGTCATGACGTCGGCCACCACCTGGCACGGGTGCGAGCGCCGGGTCAGTCCGTTGATCACCGGCACCGTGGCATGGCGAGCCAGCTCGTTGAGCTCGTCGGCGTCGAGCGTCCGGATCATGATGGCGTCGACGTAGCGCGACAGCACCCGCGCGGTGTCGCCCACGGTCTCGCCGCGGCCGAGCTGCATCTCTTCGCCACTCAGCAGGATGGCGTCGCCGCCGAGCTGGCGCATGGCGACCTCGAACGAGACGCGGGTGCGCGTCGACGGCCGCTCGAAGATCATCGCCAAAGTCTTGCCGGCGAGCGGCCGGTCGTTGCCGGCGCGATTGGCCTTCATGGCGCGGGCATTGTCGATCATGCGACGCAGCTCTGCCGCCGGGATGTCGATGAGGTCCAGGAAATGGCGAATGCTCACCGCACCGCCCCCTGTTTGCTCCCCTTTCCCGCCGGCGACGCGGGCGACGGCGCAATCGCCGCCCGATTCAATGTGGCGCAGGCGCGATCAAGCCGCGCCAGCCCTTCCGCGAGCTCCTGCTCGGTCACGATGAGCGGCGGCAGCAGCCGCACCACATTGTCGCCTGCCGCCACGGTCAGCATCTTTTCGCCGCGCAGCGCATCGACCAGCTCGCCGGCCGGGATAAGCGCGCGCAAGCCGACCAACAGGCCTTCGCCGCGCACCTCGGCGATCAATGCCGGATAGCGATCCTTGATCTCGGCCAGCCGCTGTTTGAACAAAAGTCCGATGCGCTTGACGTGATCGAGAAAGCCGGGCTCGAGCATCACCTCCAGCGTGGCGTTGGCGGCACTCATGGCCAGCGGGTTGCCGCCGAAGGTCGAGCCGTGGGTGCCGGCGGTCATGCCCTTGGCGGCGTCGCCGGTGGCCAGCACGGCGCCGACCGGAAAGCCGCCGCCGAGCGCCTTGGCGAGCGACATGATGTCGGGCACGACGCCGGTCCGCTGATAAGCAAACAGGTCGCCGGTGCGGCCCATGCCGGTCTGCACCTCGTCGAAGACGAGGAGGAGGCCATGCTGGTCGCACAGCTCGCGCAAGGCGCGCAGGAACGACGGCTCGACGGTGCGCACGCCGCCTTCGCCCATCAGCGGCTCGATCATGATGGCGGCGGTTTCGGGCCCCACCGCGCGGCGGGTCGCCGCCAAGTCGCCGAACGCCATTTGATCGAAGCCTTCGACCACGGGGCCGAAACCGTCGAGATATTTTTTCTGGCCGCCGGCCGCGAGCGTCGCCAAGGTGCGGCCGTGGAAGGCGCCTTCGAAGGTGACGATGCGATAGCGCTCGGGGTGCCCGCTCACCGACTGGTATTTGCGCGCGGTCTTGATCGCGCCTTCGACGGCCTCGGCGCCGGAATTGCAGAAGAACACCACGTCGGCGAAGCTCGCCTCGCACAGGCGCCGCGCCACGCGCTCGGCCTCCGGGATCTCGTACAGGTTGGAGACGTGCCAAAGCTTGCCGGCCTGCTCGGTCAGCGCCGCGACCAGCCGCGGATGGGCATGGCCCAGCGCGTTGACGGCGACGCCGGAGGTAAAGTCCAGATAGCGCTCGCCGTCGGTCGCGATCAGCCATACGCCTTCGCCCCGCTCGAAGGCGAGGTTGACGCGTGCAAAGGTCGCCATCAGGTGCGATGTCACGGTCGAGGTCCGCGGCTGCCGCGCCATGTCATGGGGCCGCGCTATTCGGCCCCTGTCAGTCTGCGCGGTCAAATAAAATGTGCCGCCTCTGTTGGGCGGCACGATTCACATTTTATTGGCGCGCCGGTCGCTGTCAACAGCGGACAGCAAAGACAAAACCGCGCCGCGGACTCGGTTCGTTCTCACCCGGTCCACAGCGGGGAAGGAACATGTGGAAGCGGCGCCGACGACTCTTGCGCCTGACTCGCGCCATATTGTAGCCTTTCACTTGTCAAGTACGACATCTCGTGCGGCGGACAGTTCACTAAAGCGTCGGGTTCTGGCGTTGCGTTGGGCGGCGGCTACACGCTTCCTGGCCCGATGGGGGATTCTGCCAAGTCTGTGTGCCGGTGTGCCCAGCAGACTGTGCCCGCACCGTTGAGGAGGATGGCATGTCGTGGACGGATGAGCGGGTCGAGCTTCTGAAAAAGCTGTGGTCCGATGGCCTTTCCGCCAGTCAGATTGCGGCCGAGCTCGGCGGTATCACCCGCAACGCGGTGATCGGCAAAGTGCACCGTCTCGGCTTGTCGGGCCGCGCCAAGAGCGCGAGCGCCGGCGCACCGCGGCAGCGCAAGTCCCGTTCGCCGGCGCTGTTGCGCATCGGCCGCGCCGCGATCCGCGGCAACACCGCGCTGGCGCATGCCTACGAGATCGAAGTCGAGGCGGAGCCGGAGCTGATCGACAACATCATCCCGATCGGCCAGCGCCGCACCATCATGGAGCTGACGGAGTCGACCTGCCGCTGGCCTGTCGGCGACCCCGGCGGCGGCGATTTCTTCTTCTGCGGCGGCAACACCATCAGCCCGCTGCCGTACTGCGCCTATCACGCGCGCATCGCCTACCAGCCGGCGGCCGACCGGCGGCGCGATCGGCGGCCGTCGCGCTGAAGCAACCTTCTTCCGCTCATTCCCGCGGAAGCGGGAATCCAGTTGCTCGAAAAAACTGGGTCCCCGCTTTCCCGGGGACGAGTTGAGCTTCGCTCAACTCGCCTTGCCGAACCGGTCGTCGAGCGAATAGCCGGCGCCGCGTACGGTGCGGATCGGATCGCCGATGTGGCCGCGGTTGAGCGCCTTGCGCAGCCGCCCGACATGCACGTCGACGGTACGCTCGTCGATGTAGACGTCGCTGCCCCAGACGCCGTCGAGCAGTTGCTCGCGGGAAAACACCCGGCCGGGACGCTCCATCAGAAACTCGAGCAGGCGGAATTCGGTGGGCCCGAGCTCGACCGGACGGCTGCCGCGCGACACGCGCTTCTTGTCGCGGTCGAGCTCGAGATCGCCGATCGAGAGCACCGTGGCGACGCGCTCCGGACTGGCGCGCCGCAACAGCGCGCGGATGCGTGCCAGCAGCTCCGGCACCGAGAACGGCTTGACGATGTAATCGTCGGCGCCGGTGGCCAGCCCGCGCACGCGCTCGCTCTCCTCGCCGCGGGCGGTGAGCATGATGATGGGCAGCGTTTGGGTCTGCGGCCGCGCCCGCAGCCGCCGGCATAGCTCGATGCCGGACAGGCCGGGCAGCATCCAGTCGAGCACCACGAGATCGGGCGCGGTTTCGCGCAATCGCGTATCGGCCTCGTCGCCGCGGGCCACGGCGTCGACCTCGTAGCCTTCGGCCTCGAGGTTGTAGCGGAGCAGGGTGGTCAGGGGCTCCTCGTCCTCGACAATCAGGATGTTGGCAGTCATCCGGCGCTCCCGTTCATTGCTGCATCAGCGCCGAGGGAAAGCTCGTGGTGTCGCCCTTGGGACGCTGCTCGGTGATCGGGCGGCCCTCGATCATGTAGTAGACGGTTTCGGCGATGTTGGTGGCGTGGTCACCCATGCGCTCGATGTCCTTGGCGCAGAACATCAGGTGCATGCAGAAGGTGATGTTGCGCGGATCTTCCATCATGTAGGTGAGCAGCTCGCGGAACAGCGAGGTGCATAGCGCGTCGATCTCGGCATCGCCGCTCCACACCGCGAGCGCGGACTGCAGGTCGCGGCTGCCGTAGGCGTCGAGCACCTGCTTGACCTGCGCCAGCACCAGTTCGGCCATGTGGTCGACGCCGCGGATCAGGGTCTGCGGATAGAGGTCGCCGCCGAGCGCGACGACGCGCTTGCCGATGTGCTTGGCGTGATCGCCGATGCGCTCGAGGTCGTTGCAGACCCGCATGGCGCCGACGATCTCGCGCAAGTCCACCGCCATCGGCTGCCGCCGCGCGATGGTGAGGATCGCCTTCTCCTCGACCACCTGCTGCATGCCATCGATGGTGCCGTCGGTGGCGATCACCCGCCCGGCGAGCTCGGTGTCGCGATCGAGCAGCGAGCGGGTGGCATCGGCGATCTGCCTTTCGACGAGCCCGCCCATCTCGGCGACCTTGCGGGCAATCTCCTGCAGGTCGCTGTCAAAGGCCCGCGACGTGTGATCGATTCTGGCATTGTATTCGGTCATGTCGCTCTGCTTATCGCTTTCTGTGGCGCTCCCGGCGCTTTATTCGTGATCAGCCGAACCGTCCGGTGATGTAATCCTGGGTGCGCTGATCGCGCGGCGCGGTGAACATGTTGCTGGTCAAGCCGAACTCGATCAACTCGCCAAGATACATGAACGCGGTGTACTCGGAGACCCTGGCCGCCTGCTGCATGTTATGGGTGACGATGACGATGGTGTAGTCCTCGGTGAGTTCGTCGATCAGCTCCTCGATCTTGGCGGTGGCGATCGGATCGAGCGCCGAGCACGGCTCGTCGAGCAGGATCACTTCCGGCCGCACCGCGACGGTGCGGGCGATGCACAGCCGCTGCTGCTGGCCGCCCGAGAGGCTCTGGCCGTTGGCGTGGAGCTTTTCCTTGACCTCGTCCCACAGCGCGGCGCGGCGCAACGAATGCTCGACGCGGCCGTCCAGCTCGGACTTCGGCAGTTTCTCGTACAGCCGGATGCCGAATGCGATGTTCTCGTAGATCGACATCGGGAATGGCGTCGGCTTCTGGAACACCATGCCGATGCGCGCGCGCAAAACGTTGATGTCCTGCTGCGGCGACAGGATATCGGCGCCGTCGAACATCACGCGGCCGGTGGCGCGCTGGTTCGGATAAAGATCGTACATGCGATTGAGGATGCGCAGCAGGGTCGACTTGCCGCAGCCGGACGGGCCGATGAACGCCGTCACCTTGTTCTCGTAGAGCGGCAGGCTGATCGATTTCAGCGCCCGGAAGTCGCCGTAGAAGAAGTCGAGGTCGTTGATGGTGATTTTTTCGGCGGTCGCGCGGCGCGCGGCGCTCGGCGGCGCGGCAACCGAGATAGCGGGGCTTGCGTTCATGATGCCTCTCGGGCTTGTTCTATGATGGCCGCATGACAATCCGGTGACAAATGCAAGCCATTGAAGAAATACACTTATTTTGCCTTTGCCGGCTCCGCGATTGGCACCAGCATCGTGAACGCGGCGCCGGCGCCCGGCGCGCTCTCGATGGTGAGGCGGCCGCGGTGCCGGGCAAGGATGTGCTTGGCTAGGGCCAGGCCCAAGCCGGTGCCGCCTTGGGCGCGGCTGTCCCGCACGTCGACCCGATAAAAGCGCTCGGTCAGCCGCGGCAGATGCTCGGGCGCGATGCCGGGGCCGTAATCCCGAACCTTGATTTGTGCCTCGGCCTGGCGGTCAGTCGACGCCGGCACCAGCGCCGCCGTTACGTCGACGCGCTTGCCGGTGGCGCCGTATTTGAGAGCGTTTTCCACCAGATTTTCGAGCACGCGGACCAGTTCGTCGTGGTCGCCCTGCACCCACAGTGATCCCGAGGCCTCGACGTTGACCGCGACGCCGCGGTCGCGCGCCAGCGTGTGCAAGCCGTCGACCACTTGCTGCACGATGGGAACCAGATCGACGGCGCCGTCAGGACGGCGATGGGCGTTCAGCTCGATGCGCGAGAGCGATAGCAGGTCGTCGATCAGCCGCGCCATGCGCCATGCCTGCTCCTGCATGATCGCCAAGAACTTTTCCCGCGCCTTGGGATCGTCGCGGGCCGAACCCTGCAGGGTTTCGATGAAGCCCGACAGCGCGGCAAGCGGGGTGCGCAATTCGTGACTGGCATTGGCGACGAAGTCGGCTCGCATCTCCTCGAGCCGGCGCAGCGGCGTGAGATCGCGAAAACTCAACAGCACCATGTCGGCTTTGCCGGGCTCGGCGACGCGCATGCCGGCACCAAGCCCGAGCGGCGCAGCCACCGCTTCGAACCAGCGATCCACCGGCACCCGTTCGGAGTATTGGAAGTGCTGTGGCGCCGCCTCGGCAAACGCGCGCGTTACCGCCTCGCTGAGCTCCGGCATGCGCAACGCCAGCGATACCGGTTCGCCCTGTCGCAGCGTCGGTGCTAGCGCGCGCGCCGGCTCGTTGAAGGCTATGACTCGGCCATCCGGGCCGAGCGCGATGACCGGGTCGGCAAGGCCGGCCAGGATCCACTGCAGCGGCTCGTCCGGCCGCGCCGCGGTGACCGGCGGCCGCGCCACGCCGGCCTCGGCGTCGCTGGTGCGCACGCCGAGCAAAGCAGCCACCGCAACGATGACGAATCCGACAACCGCATAGGCCGGCGCCAGCACGCCGCTCGCCGCCATGACGGCAAACACCAAGGCGGCCGCCAGCACCGCCAACACCGCGCCACCGCCGCGGCGCTTGCCGAATGCCAGGCGATGCTCAGTCAAGCTCATGGCTCGTGCTTATGGCTCATGACGCGCTGGTCCGACGCAAACAGAGGTTGGCGTGGACGCTTCAAGTCGCGTCCGATTGCCGGCGAATATAATCGGCTCTCTCCGCAATGACGGCCGGCGCCGGTCCTGCGAAGCGGCGGCCGCCACGGCTGAGCAAGGCCTCGCGCGTGCCGAGAATGAGCAGCGACAGCACGAACGGAACGATATAGTAGAGCAGGCGGAACAGCAGCAGCCCGGCCACCAGCTCTTCCTTGTTGAATTCCCACAGCGCGATCAGCATGGCGGCGTCGAACACGCCGAGGCCGCCTGGCGCATGGCTGGCGAAGCCGAGCAGCGTCGCGGCGACAAAGATGACCGCGACCGTGACGAAGCCGAGATTGGGCTGCGGCGGCAGCAGCATGTAGATCGCCGCCGCGCAGCAGCCGAGGTCGACGATGCCGATGAGGATCTGCAACACGGTCAGGCCGCCGCCCGGAAGCGTGAGGTGCCATTTCTCGCGGCCGATGATGCGCGGAGCGGTCGACACCCAGACCACATACGCGGCGAGCAGCACCAGCAGGAACAGCCCCAACGCCTGATTGGCCCAGACCGGCAATTGGTCGAGCGCGCGGGCGGCTTCCGGCGCATAGAGGATGCCGAGACCGAGCACGGTGACGTTGCCGAGCCAGAACGTCAGGCCGGCGATGAAGCAGATCTTGGTGACGTCGACGACCGAGAGGCCCCAGCCGGAATAGATGTGGTAGCGCACCGCGCCGCCGGAAAACACGCTGGCGCCGATATTGTGGCCGACCGCGTAGCTGGTGAAGCCGCCGAGCGCCGCGACGCGGTAGGGCAGGTCGGTGCGGCCGATCGCGCGCAGCGCGAACAGATCGTAGCACGTGAGCGTCAGATAGCCCGCGGCGACGAAGCACGCGGCCACGGCGAGCGTGCCCGGGTCGGTCGCCTTGAGCGCGGCGATCAGCCGATCGGGATCGATGCCGCGCAGAATGTGGTAGACCATCAGCACCGCGGCGATGAAGACGACGAGGCTCAGAGCGAAGCCAATCCGGCTCAGCAGCGTTTTCGGCACGAATGCGGGCGCGATGCCGCGCTCGGCTTTCAGCATTCCGCGCTCCGGGCCGCCCGCCTGGTCATCGATCGGCTGTTCCGTCCCGCCTTTCACGGCAAGTCCCACCTACCAGATGTCGTGTGCCGGCGCGAGCGCGGCCACAGCGCACAACCGAGCCTTCCACCGAAGTTCGCGGCGTCGATTGGCCGCGCGGCAGCGTCGGCCGCGCAACCGCAACCGAGGTTCCATCGCCGTTCCGCACGGGCCGGTCCCGATCCCGCGCATGCCCTATATGGAGTGGGGAATAGCGACTAGCGAATGGCGAATGGCCGGTTGCGCGAGCCTGCGACGGCGATAAAAGCCTTGCCGCGCCGGTCCGCTACGCGTGCAACTCGCCCTGACTGAAAAATTCGCGCAACTCGCGATAGGTCTCCTCGGGCGCCTCTTCGGACAGATAGTGTCCGCAAGGCAGCGCCTTGGCGCCGCGAATGTCGGTGGCGTAGCGCGGCCAGATCTCTGCCGCCTGATGATTGCGGCCGACGCCGCCGGTTGCGCCCCATAAGAGCAGCAGCGGACACGCGATCTTGCGGCCGGCTTCGAAATCCTGCGTGTCCATGGCGAGATCGATACCGTGGGTGGCGCGGTAATCCTCGCACATCGCGTGCACCGTCGCCGGATTACGGAAATGGCGCTTGTATTCGGCGAGCGCCTGCGGATCGAAGAAGCTTAAACCCTGCGCGGTCTTGGCGAGTTTTTTCTCGATGAAGAAATCCGGATCGCCACTCATCAGCCGTTCCGGAAAATCGTATGGTTGGATCATGAAGAACCAGTGCCACGAGAACGTGCCCCAGGCGCGTGTCACGTTATTGAGCAGATGATGCTGCGGCAGGATGTCGAGGATGGCGGCGCGCGCCACCTTGTCCGGATGGTCGAGGCACATGCGGTGCAGGACGCGCCCGCCGCGATCATGGCCGGCGGCATAGAAGCGGTCATGACCGAGCGCGGCCATCACTTCGATCTGGTCCTGCGCCATGGCGCGGAACGAATAATTCTGGTGCTTGTCGCCGCCCGGCGGCTTTTCCGAATCGCCATAGCCGCGCAGGTCGGTGGCGACGACGGTGAAGTCCTGCGCCAGCCGCGGCGCGATCTTGAACCACGACAGATGGCTGAACGGGTTGCCGTGCATGAGCAGCAACGGCGGTCCGTTGCCACCGTGGACCGTTACGATGCGGGCGCCTGAGGTCTGAATTTCGGTGCGGGTGAAATTCTCAAAGAACATCTCTCATTTCCCCCCAATCGCCACCATCCCGGCAAGCGGATGATCCAGTAAACGCGGTGGGCTGGCAATGCGGAGAGAGGCATGGCATCCCTTGTGATTACTGGATGCCCGCCGTCGCGGGCATGACCATGCTGAGGACTCCGACATGACAATGCCCGCCGATATCGACCCGCACTCCACCTTTCGCCTGCCGCTGCTCAAGCGCGAGGAGTTGGACGAGGCCGGCCAGCGCGCCTTTGACCGCGCCAACACGCCCGGCAAGACCATCGTCGGGCTGCGCGGGCCGTCGGGCATTCATCTCTACAGCACCAAGACCATCGACGCCCACAATGTGATGAACCAGCACCTGCGCTTCCAATGCTTCGATGCCAAGACGCGCGAGATCGCGATCCTCACCGTGGCGCGCGAGATGGACAGCCGCTTCGAATGGGCGGCGCACGAGCCCGAGGCGCTCAAGGAAGGCGTCGCGCAAGAGATCATCGACATCATCAAGCACCGCAAGAGCACGCAGGGTCTCGACGAGCGCACCGCCGCGATCATCGAATTCGGCCGCCAGATCTTCCGCGATCACAAGGTCACGTCGGAAGCGTTTGCTCGGATGAAAGCGCTGTTTCCGCCCAACAAGCTGGTCGAGCTGGTGATGCTGATGGGCAATTACGCTGCAACGGCGGCGCTGTTGTGCGCGTTCGACATGCAGGTGCCCGAGGGCAAGCCGGTTCTGCCGGTGGGGTAAGGCGTACCGATCTTTCTTCGCGATCAGAGCACGCCGTCGATCACAATGGCGGCCGTGCGTTTGCTGCCATTGCGATCGATGGCGTAATGCGACCTAACAACATCGAGCGTGATCGCAGGACAATAGCGGAAGGGCTTTCTCATCTGCCGTTCGCTTTGCCATCCAACCCCAGTTCGCCCCACCGCTTCTGCACGGCGTCGATGTCCTTCTGCTCCGGCCACACCTTGGGCGGAAAGCGTGCGCCGCCGAGATCGGGGTCGGGGTCGTAGTCGAGATTGACGGTGGCGTCGATCAAGAGGCGGTGCCATTTGCCGGTGCCGAACTGGTCGACGTTGCGGTCGCGGCGCCGCGTCGAGGGGTCGAGCCCGGCGCCGAACGTGGCCGGCATGATGACGACATCGTCCTCGCCGGCATTGACCCGATAGGCGATCGCCCAGTCGACCGCGGCGTAGTCGTGAATGTCGATGTCGTCGTCGACCACGGTGACGTGCTTGTAGCGTACGTGCGAGGCCGACGAGCCCCACAGCGCGTTGGCGACCTGCTTGGCCTGCCCGCGATAGCTCTGCTTGATCTGCACCACCACGTTGGTGCCGGCCTGCACCGGCGGACACCACACGTCGGTGACGCCGGGCACGCCGGCGCGGTCGAGCACGTTCCAGGCCGTGGCGGCGCGCATGATCGACGAGCAGGTGCCGTTCTCCGAAAAGCTGCCCGGCATCGAGCCTTCGATGGTGCCGCGCAGGATCGGATCGGTGCGATGCGTGATCGCGGTGACGCGAATGGCCGGCTTCGGCGACTTGTCGCCCGCCACATATCCGGTGAACTCGGCGTACGGGCCTTCCATCACGTAGGTCTCGGGGTCGAGCTGCAGATAGCCCTCGATGACGATCTCGGCCGTTGCCGGCACGTAGAGGTCGACCGTCTCGCATTTGACCAGCTCGACCGGCGCGCCACGGATCGCGCCCATGACGTCGTATTCGCAGATGCCCTTGGGTACCGGCGAGCCGCCGACAAAGCCGAGCGACGGCTCCCAGCCGATGGCGGCGGCAATCGGCACTTCGTTGTGGCCGGCCTGCTGCCAGGCGGTGACGTGATGGCCGATATGCTGGGCCCGCCACATCAGGATCGGAATCGCATTCTTGCCGCCGACCATGCCGCGATAGACGCCGACATTCATGACGCCGGTGTGCGGGTCTTTCGTCACCACGCCCGCGTAGGTGAGAATGTAGCGGCCGCCGTCGATCCTGTTCCAGTGCGGCACCGGAAATTCGTTGAGATCGACGTCGTCGCCCTTGACCACGTTCTCCTTGACCGGACCGGTTTTGACGATTTTTGGCGCGATGCCTTCGCTCAGGATGGTGCGGCCGATCTTGACCAGCTCGCGCGGATGGGTGTCCGGCGGCAGGCCGAGCATCATGGCGACGCGGCGCGCGCTCGACAGCCCGCCGGTGAAGACGCGGCGGCAGCGGCTGTTGGCGCCGTAATCGCGGATATTGTTGAAGAGCATCGCCGGCCCGGTGCCGGGCCCCTGCGCCAGCCGCACCACGGTGCCGAGCTCGACGTTCCAATCGACCTCGGCATCGACCGCGTGCAGCTCGCCCGCCGCTTCGAGTGCCTTCATCCAGCCGCGCATATCGCCGAAGGCAATCGGATTGCGTTGTGTCGTCATCGTTCGTTCCAGTTCAAAAGGCTCGCGTTTGTTGTGCGCTGTCGGTGCGCGGGGAGTCAATGTGGGCGAGCTTTCTCCGCCGCGGCCGGGTGCGGGTACAACCGGTCGTCTACCTATGCCGCTACCTCCAGGCGCAATAAGCTATCGCTTGGAGCGATAGATGCCGGCACCGCTTTGGCACAATGAACGCAATTGGTCGTCGCGGGCGGAAGAAATTCGCACGCTTGCTGAGCACATGATCAATCCTGCCGCGAAGGCGGTCATGCTGCGGATCGCCGACGGTTATGAGCAGTTGGCCAAGCATGCGGAACAAGAGCGCGACGCATCGAACGCCAAATAGCAACGTTGCCCGGATGAGCGTCGCGCTATCCGGGGTGCCCATGCGGGCTCCAGCTGCTTAAAATTTTAGGCAAAAGCGCAAGCGGATTGCCAGCATTACGGCCTTAAAAGGTCCGCGCTGCATTGCCAGCGGGGATGGGTTGTGCCGGACTTCTCGCGTTCGCCTTTCATCGTCGATCTGCCGACACTGTGTCTGGTCAGCGTGTTTCTCACCGCGACCGCCGGCGTGCTGCTGGTGCTCGCCTGGGTGCAGAACCGCCGCGAGCCGGCGCTGGCGTTGTGGGGGCTCGGCTATCTGCTCGGCTCCGCAGGCGTCGGCCTGCTCGGCATCCGCGGTGCGTTCCCCGGCAATGACTCCCAGATGGTGTCGAGCGCGCTGATCTGCTGCGCCTATGGCGTGATGTGGGCGGGTGCGCGCACATTCGAGGCGCGCAAGGCGCCGCTTGGCTGCGCGTTCGCCGGTGCCGCGCTCTGGCTCGCGCTCTATCAGTGGCCCGCCTTTGCCGAGACGCAGCCGGCGCGCTTGGCCGCGCTCTCGGCCATCCTGGCGAGCTACGTGCTGCTGGCCGCCCGCGAAGTATGGCGCGGGCGCGACCCCGAACTGATATCGCGCTGGCCGACCCTCGCGCTTCTGATCATCCATGCCGGCTTCGTCCTGGTGCGTATCCCGCTCGCCGGCGCGCTGCCGTTCGCCGTCATGGGCGGCGCACAGCGCCTGTTCGTTTCCATCATGGCGCTCGAGGCGCTGTTCGCGACCTTTGCGCTGGCGTTTCTGCGCGTCAGCATGGCCAAGGAGCGCGTCGAGCTGCAGCAAAGAAAGGCGGCGCTCACCGACGCGCTGACCGGCATCGCCAATCGCCGCGACTTCTTCGAACGCGGCGAGCGCCTGCTGGCCGATGCGCTCGGCGAACGGCGGCCGGTCGCGCTCCTGCTGTTCGACCTCGATCGCTTCAAGGACGTCAACGACGGCGCCGGCCATCACGCCGGCGATCAGGTGTTGCGCGGCCTTACTCAGCTGGTCGCACCGACGCTCGCCGCCAACGATCTGTTCGCCCGGATGGGCGGTGACGAATTCGCCTGTCTGTTGCCCGGCGCCAGCATGACCCGGGCGCTGCAGATCGCCGAAACGGTGCGGCACGGCTTCGATGCGCTGCGGGTGGAGGGTTTGGCCTGCCATCCGACCGTGAGCGTCGGTCTCGCCATGGCGAGCGAGACGGCAGAACCGCTTGCCTCGCTGTTGGCGAACGCCGACCGCGCGCTCTATCGTGCCAAGGCCGAGGGCCGCAACCGCGTCGCCCCGGCGCCGCTGGTTCTGATCGAACGGGCGAGCAGCGCGGCAGCGCCGCCGCTTGCACCGGCTTCGCCGGCTTCCATGGCGCGGCTGCGGCCGACGCTGAGCAGCATCTGATCGCGAAAGCGGCCTGCGTTCGGTTACAATGCCGCCGCGCTACGGCGCTGCGGGTGGATGACCATGAACGCCGATCGGAAACCCACGGCTCACGTCCGCCCCTGCGGCGACGGCGATCGCGCCGCGATTGTTGCCATCGTCAATGCTGCCGCCGAAGCCTATCGCGGCGTGATCCCGGCCGACCGGTGGCACGAGCCTTACATGCCGCGCGCTGAACTCGACGGCGAACTCGCCGCCGGGGTGAAGTTCTGGGGTTATGAGGAGGACGGCGGTCTGTCCGGCGTCATGGGCCTGCAGTCGAAAGGCGACGTCGACCTCATTCGCCACGCTTACGTCATGCCGGGCAGCCAGCGTGACGGCATCGGCGGTGTGTTGCTGCGCCATCTTCGCGGACTGAGCACGCGCCGCATGTTGGTCGGCACCTGGGAGGCGGCAGCCTGGGCGATCCGCTTCTACCAGCGACACGGTTTTGCGCTGGTGTCGCCGGCGCAGAAGACGCGGTTGCTCAAGACCTATTGGGACATCCCCGAGCGCCAAATCGCCACTTCGGTGGTGCTGGCCGATCCGCCGCTCGATGCGTGATGTTCGCGGCCGATGCATCGTACCTGCCGCCGAATATTTTTTCGAGCTGCCGCAGCCGCCGCAGTCGATGCGCGACCATGCAATGCCTTGCAGCGGATCGGATTTACGCCAAAGTCTTGAAAGCGTCACAGTTCCCGATCGCATCGAACGGCATGTCAAATCCTTAGCCGCGCGTGCGCCGTTGCGCTATGAACGCGGCATGATCGATCCGCTCTACTCGCTCTGCGGTTTCGCCGTCGGGCTGCTTGTGGGCATGACCGGCGTCGGCGGCGGATCGTTGATGACGCCGCTACTGATTTTGCTGTTCGGCGTTCACCCGGCTACCGCCGTCGGCACCGATTTGCTGTATGCCGCCGCCACCAAAACCGCCGGCAGCGTCGCGCACGGCTTGGCCCACAGCATCGAATGGCCGCTGGTGCGGCGACTCGCAACCGGCAGCGTGCCGGCGAGCATCGCCACGCTCATCGTGCTGTCGTTTTTCAATCAGAGCGAAACCGCGCGCAGCTTGATTACCGTTATTCTCAGCTTCGCCCTGCTGATCACCGCGATGACGCTGATTTTCCGCGGCACGATCATCAGATTTTATCGCGACCGCTTTGCCGCGCTCGACGAGCGCAGAACCGCTCTCGCCACGACGGCGTTCGGCGCTCTGCTCGGCGTCATCGTCACGATCTCCTCGATCGGCGCCGGCGCGGTCGGCGTCTGCGCCCTGATCATTCTTTATCCGCGGCTGCCGATGGCCAAGATCGTCGGCTCGGATATCGCCCATGCGGTGCCGTTGACGCTGGTCGCCGGCGCCGGGCACTGGGTCATGGGGACGGTGGATTGGCCGACCGTCGGGGCGCTGCTCGCCGGCTCGCTGCCCGGCATTGTCGTCGGCAGCTACATCGCGGTGCGCGTTTCCGAGCCGGCGTTGCGCTTTTTGCTCGCGGTCACGCTGATCGTCGTTTCCGGCAAATTACTCTACGACCACGTCGCCGACGGCTCGCTCATCCTCACCGCATTCACCCGCCGGGCGCCGCATTAGCGGGCGCCAGTCAGATCAATTGTTCTGAAGCGGCGCGACCAGGTCGGCGTGCGGCGGGCGATGCGAGCCGGACCACTGATAGAGCAACGCCACGGTGGCTGCCGCCATGGCGAGCGATATGAGGATCTTTTTCATGCGCGGCGTCGCTGACGGGCGCCGGTGGCGTCAGAGATGCGCCACCACCGCGAGACGCTTGACCTTGCCGCTCTCGTAGGCGTGCAGGAAGGCGTTGTAATCCTTGAACGAGACGCAGCCGTTGGAATCGCCGTTCGGGCCGAGCATGTAGGTGTGGGCGAGCAGGCCGCTGCGCCCAAACACTTTGCTCTCGTCGACCGGGATCAGCCGCAGCGCGCGCACGCCGTGGAACAACGATTCGCGCGGGCGCAGGTCGTAGACGTCGGGCGGCGTCGCGCCGTGCATGCGCTCGTCGACATGGTTCGGATCGTCGAGCCGCGAGCCGAGGCCCGAATGCGCTTCAAGCGTAGTGCCGTCCGGCATGTACACGACGTGGGCGGAAATATCGTAGACCGCGGTCTGGCGGTCGTAGAGCCCGCCGGTGACGTTGCTGCCGTCGCTCGCGACATTGCCCGGCGTTGCGTAGGCGAGCGACACGCCGGACGGCGACGCGCCGAACAGCTTGTCGAAGATCGACGGCGGCTTGCCGAACAGCTTTTCGAGAACACTCGGCTCCCCGGTCGATGCGGCGGCGATACGCTGCTCTTCGGCAACGGCGCGGTGATGGGGCCGCCAGCGCGGCTCGGCGTGGTGCACGGCCGCGCTGCGAATCGGTCGCTGCGTCTGCGCCGGTGCCGGCTCATCCAGCTGGAGCGTGTTGAGGGACGGCACCGATGCCAGCGCGTACACTTGCTCGGATGGTTGTGGCGCTGCGGCGAGTCTCAAGCCGCTGTTGCCGCCGACATAGAATCGCGCTTCGAACATGGCCGGCGCCGGCCCGGACCGCTGCACCACGCTCTGCGCCGGACTTTCCTGTACGGCGAGTGCGGCGTCGCTGTCGCTGCCGGCGAAAATGGTGCAAAGCGCCCAGGCGCAGACCGTGGCCACGCCGGCCAAGCCGGCGCTGCCTAAAAGCCGCTGCGGCAGAGCACGTCGCGCGTCGCGTGCCGAATCGCACACGCCATCGCATGCCCAAACAGGCGACCGCCACCCGGTACTGACCGTCATTCCCCCTCGCGTCCCGACACCCACCTTGTCCGTGTCAGCATCGCCGCGAGGCGGCAGCAGACTGCGAGCAAGGCCAAACCCGACCCCCGAGATCGGGTGATGGAGCAAAGCTGACAGCATCATTGCGGCAGCTTTGAGATCAAATCGTTAACCATAAATGCACAAGCGGCCGGTTTGGCGCAAGCCGGACCGGGAAGCCGGATTCGCCTGCGAAGCCAGCGATTTAGGCGCCCGCGGCGGCCAGCGGGGCACGGCCAAACTGGTTAACCGAGTATTGCCGACCGAGTCGGAGAATCGACGCAGTGTTTAATCGAATCGCAGTCGGACTCGGTTTAAATTGCGGCAACTGCGTCGGACAACCCAGGGCTGCCCAGCGTAGGGAAACCCGGCATTCGACACATTGCAGGCGTCGCTGGTCGACGCAGGGTCTCGTTGGCATGCCCCAATCTCAGCGCGAGAAAAGACGGCGCCGACGCGTACGGACCCGCCGTGCGGCCTGGATCAACGTCGACGGCAATGCCAAACCGCTCCGCTGCGTGTTGTGGGATGTTTCCGAGGATGGCGCGCGGCTCGCCCCGGCGCAGGCCGGCAAATTACCGGACCTGTTCACGCTGATCCTGGACAAGACGACCGCGCACCGCTGCCGCGTCATGTGGCGCAAAGGCGCGCAGGTCGGCGTGCGATTCTTGCGCGGCGGCGATGACGAGCACGCGCCCGCCGCCAAGCCGCAAACCGCCGAGCCGCCGCGTGACTTGCCGCCCGGATTTCACAGTCCGGTCGGAGTCTACGCGCTCGACGCGGCGGAGGCGGCGGGGGGCCCCTCGGTCTCGTTCTTTGCCGCTGGTTTCGTGGTGGTGCTCATCGCGCTTACCGCACTGTTCTATTTCGCCGGCCAGCAGAGCGAACTCGGCAGCACCTGGGCGCTCGATGTCTGCCAACAAGCCAACAGCCTGTGCCGGCATCCGGAATTTCCCGGCGGCGCCAGCGTGCTCATGGCGCTGGTCTATTTTGCCGCGCGCGGGATGGAGCTGTGAGCCGCTCCCAAGGCTTCCGCATCGCATTCCAGGAGTCGCATCTTCATTTATCTGAATCGCTCGGACGGCGGCGCGATCTCGGTGACGAGGTCGCGAATAAGCTTTTTGTTCGGCAGCGGCGTCAACGTCATCTCCCGTGCCTCGAGCCGCGCCGTGCAGGCATAGACCGTCTCGCCGTCGAGCTGGATCATGCATTCCTTACAGGCATTGGCGTTGATGCAGGAGAAGCGGATCGCAAGCGTCGGGTCCTTGGTGACGCGCAGCCAGCGCAGTCCGTCGAGCACCGACTGACCCGGTTCGAACGGCACCTCGAACCGCTCGAAACGCGTGCCCTGGCCGGCGCCGCCACGCTGGATTTTCAGCGTGGCGATTTGTTTGCTCGCTGCGCTCATGAGACCGCCGCCGTCGCGGCGGCCTGCGGCGCGCCGGAGATATGCAGGCGGCCGTCGCGCCAGCGCGCCGTTTGGTGGCGCTGCCATTGCGGCAGCATGGCCGGGCAATCCTCGCGCTGATGGGCGCCGCGGCTTTCGCCGCGCTTGAGCGCGCATTCGACGACGGTGCGCGCCACCAGCAGCATGTTGCGCAGGTCGAACCATTCGAGTCGCTGCAGATCGAACGGCGCGCCGGCGCCGCCGAGTTGCGAGCCGGGCGGCGCCTCGCCGAGCTCACCTTCGAGTGTTGCGATTTCGGCCAGTGCGCGCTCCAGCTTGGCGCCGGTGCGGAACGGGCCGACGTCTTCGCTCATGACCGCTTGCAGATGCGCGATCATCGCTGCGGTGTTGATCGAGGCGTGCGCGTTACCATTGCCGCAAACGAGGGCGAGCGCTCGGCGTGCGGCTTGAGGCGCCGCCCGCGATGCTGCAGCGCTCGCGGCACGCGCGGCCGCGCTCGCGCCGGCGCGGCGGCCGAACACCAATGCCTCGGTGATGGCATTGCCGGACAGCCGATTGGCGCCGTTGGCGCCGCCCACCACCTCGCCGGCGACGAACAAGCCGGGCAGTTGCGTCGCCATGTGCACGTCGGCCTCGACGCCGCCCATGTGATAATGCGCGATCGGCGCCACCTCGATCGGCATGCGGGTCAGATCGATGGCATTGGCGGCAAGCCGGTCGATCACCGGACCGAACGCGGCGCGCAGCGCTTGCGCACTGCAATGCTCGAACGACAGCCAGGCGCCGCCATGCGGCGAGCCGCGCCCGGCCTCGACCTCCTTGAAGATCGCGTAGGTCGCGAGATCGCGGGTGAGCACGTATTTGCCGTCTTCGCTCGAGCCATACGCCGAGGTAAATTCCTCCATGCGGCCGTTGAGCAGGCGGCCGCCGAGCTTGTAGCGGAACGGATCCCACATGATCGGATCCATGCCGATCAGCCGCGGCGCCAGATGGCCGATCGGGAAGAACTGCACGAACTCCATGTCGATCAGCGGCGCGCCGGCGCGCAACGCCAGCGCATAGCCGTCGCCACCCATATTGGCCGAGGCGCTGTTGCGTGCGAACAGCCGAGTCAGCCCGCCGGTCGCCAGCACGGTCGATTTCGCTGCGATGACCACCGGCGCGCCCGACGACAAATGCCAGGCGATCGCGCCGCCCACCGCGCCGTCGTGCACGATGAGATCGACAACGCACAGATCGCCGGCCTTGCGAATGCTTTTGTGGTGGCGCGCCATCTCGGCGCGCAGCGTCTTCGACACCGCCGGCCCGGTACTGATGAAGTCCACATAGACGCAGCGCGGCCGGTCGTGGCCGGGTGCCTGGGCGGCGGTGATATGGCCGTCCTTGCGCGCCCAGCCGACGCCCCAGCGGTCGAGCTCGCGAATGCAGTCCGGCGCGTCCTCGCAGAGCAGTTGCGCCAGCGCCTCGTCGCACAGGCCGCGGCCGGCGGCGATCGTGTCGTCGAAGTGATGCCGTGGGTCGTCCGGGGTCTCTTCGCCGAGCGCGACCGCGACCGTCATCTGCGCCATCACGGTGGCGCCGCCGCGGCCGATCAGGCTCCGATCGGCGAGCAGCACGCTTGAGCCGCGGCGCGCCGCCTCGATCGCCGCATACATGCCGGCGGCGCCGGAACCGATGACGAGCACATCGGTGGCGATGGTTATGGGTTCTGCGGCGGACATCGCCTATTCATTCTGTTTGCTTGCCATTGCGATCGACGGCTTTCTTTGGTCGTGGTGCTTTATAATCATTGTTTACGCCGTGCCATCACCCGTAAACGCGGCCGCAAGGCGCGCCGCGAATTGCTTCTCCATCTCCTTCGCCTTCGAGCGCAGCACCGGCTGGCCGAGGCTGCCGAGCTTGCCGGTCAACGCCGCCTCGACGTCATAGCTGATCCTGGTCTCGTCACCGGTGTCGCTCAGCGTGGTGAGCGACGTGGCGGTAAGACGGCCGACGATGCCGAGCGGCGTCCCTTCAATCTTCGCCTCGATCTTTTCCGGCGGTTCGGCACGCACCACCTGAACTGCGACCTTGAAGGCGAATTTCATATAGGCGACCTTGGTCTCGAACACCGCCGCGTACGTGTCCGGCGCGGTCTCTTGCAGATCGCGCACGCCGTCAACGCATGAAGCAAAAAAGCGCGCATCGCGCACTTTCTCGTAAACCGCGGCGCGTGGCGCTTTCACGGTGAGTTCGCCGGCGAATTTCATCGGCACTCCATTTGCTCAGGGCAACTCTATCACACGCTCGCCTTCAGTAACGACACGAGCGGGCGCGCCGGATCGGCGAGCGCGGCCGGATCGACCTTGATGCGGCGCTCGATCAGGCGGCGTGCGGCGGCCAAGTCGCGCTGCGCGTTGATGCCCATGGCGTAGGCCAGCACGCCGTCGGCGACGTCGAACGCGAGCAGGGTGTTGCCGGCAAGCGGACGGCGGATGTGCCGCGCCGGCTGCGCCGGCGGCCAGCCGACGCCCTGGACGTAGAGATCGTATTGTTCCGACCAGAACGACGGCACGGTGCGATAGATTTCGCCGGCGCCAGCGGCGTTGCGACCAGCGACCGCGCCCTGGTCCTGGGCGTGGCGCCAGTTCTCCAGCCGGACAAGACCGTGCGGCGCCGGGAAGCGGACCGCGTCGCCGGCGGCAAAGATCGCCGGGTCGGCGGTGCGGCACTGTTCGTCGACGATGATGCCGTTGTCGACGGCGAGCCCGGCAGACGCCGCAAGAGCGTCGTTCGGCTTCACGCCGGTGCCGACTACAACCACATCGGCGGCAAAATTTTCGCCGGCCGCCGTGATCAACGTGATGCCCTCGGCGGCCGGCTGCACCTGGGCGATCGTCGTGCCGGTGCGGATATCGACGCCGTGAATACGATGGTGTTCGGCGATGAAGGCGCCAGTCTCCTCGTCGCAGACCCGCGCCAGAATCCGCGGCGCCACTTCCAGCACCGTCGTGGCGATGGCGAGCTCGGCGGCTGAGGCCGCTGCCTCAAGCCCGATCAAGCCGCCGCCAACCACGACCAGGCGTTTGCAGCCGCGCAATGCCGCGCTGAGCGCGCGCGCGTCGGCTTCGGTGCGCAGGTAATGCACGCGCGGCATGCCGAGCGGCAGTTGCGGCAACTCGCGCACCAGCGAACCGGTCGCCAGCACCAGCGCATCGTACGGAATACGCCGGCCGTTTGCGGTGACGACCTCATGGGCCGCGCGGTCGATCGCAGCGACCACCGCGGTGCGCTCCAGCACGACGTTGTGCTTGGCGGTGCCGCCGGGGCCGGCGATCAGCGCATGCTCGGGCAGCGCCTTGCCGGTGAGCACCGCCTTGGACAGCGGCGGCTTCTCGTAAGGCTCGCAGGCTTCGTCGCTGAGCAGGAGCACGTGCGCGGCCGGGTCGGTGCGCTTGGCCTCGATCGCGGCGAATACGCCGGCCGGCCCGCTGCCGACCACGACGATGTTGCGGGAACGCGCTTCGGCCATGGTGCGACGCCGCGCCGCTTTAAGCGCGCAACGCCGTGAGCATGTCGGCGATGTATTCGTCGGCGCTGGAGATCACCAGCATCATGGCGTGCGGGCGGAGCTGCGCCAGCATTTTCGACAACGCTTCGTCGCTCGACGTGGCGCCGCCGAGAATAAGCGCGGTGGTCATCACGTGCTTGACGCCGCAGGCCTCGCCGATCAGCGCCGCCGCCGCGGCGCTCTCGCCCGCGGTCGCCACCATGACCACGAGGTCGGCGCTGTTGACCTCGTCGACCAGATCCTTGGTGCGGCCGGCGAGATCGTTGAGCCAGCTGGAGAAGGGCTCGCCGCGGCGCGGCGCGCCGGAGAACGCCGACGCGGTGAGGAACGTGGCGTTCTGCCACGGCCCGCCGGCCAGCTCCTTGACCACGCGCTCGCTCGCGGCGTCGAGCGCGATCACCTTGACGGCGCGCGGCCGCGAGTTCGGTCGATCGATGCGGAATCTGGCCTCCGCCGCCGAGCTCATGCGCGCCGATTCGCTCTGCATCGTCCGTTCTCCTCGCCGGCTTCGCCCGTCTGCGCTTTCCCTGGATATAGCGGCTCTACCGGCATATTTCATTATCCTCCGCGTCTTGTATAAGAGCGCGCATTCGACCGGAAGTCCAAGAGGCGCAAACCCCTGATGTCCGCCAAGCGTATCGAGCTCTGCAGCACCGACGACGTCGCCCCCGGCGCCGCCCTCAAGGTCGAGACCGAAGACCTGACGCTAGCGGTGTTCAACGTCGGCGGCGAGTTCTACGTCACCGACGACCTGTGCACGCACGGGCCCGGCTCGCTGTCGGAGGGCTACATCGAGGACGACGTCGTCGAGTGCAATTTCCACAACGGCCAGTTCAACATCCGCACCGGCGAAGTGGTGTCGCCGCCCTGCATGGTGCCGGTAAAGACCTATCCGGTACTGGTGGTCGACGGCAAGGTGACGATCGAGGGGTGAGGGATCGCGGCGCCCGGTTTGGGTATCGTCATCAGAGAAAGCCATCGATCGCAATGGCGGCCTTTTCGAAACTTTTGCTGGCCATTGCGATCGACGGCGTATTGCGACGTGACTTCAAGGCTGTGAATGGGAGCTTGCCCATTGCACGTCCCATGACGCGATTGCCAGTTGACGAAGCGCTTGGCGCGGGCTTGTTACGACGCACATAAGGTTTCGAACAGCATGCCTTCCGGAGGAATCGCCCGATGACGAGACCCAGACCGCCATTCCGCGCCGACGTGGTCGGCAGCATCTTGCGCACCGCACCGCTCAAGGAGGCTCGGGCCAAGCACGAGAAGGGCGAGATCGGCGCGGCGGCGCTCAAGGAGGTCGAGGACCGCGAGATCGAGAAGATCATCAAGAAGCAGGAAGAGGTCGGGCTCAAGGTCGCCACCGACGGCGAATTCCGCCGCTCATGGTGGCATTTCGACTTCTACGGTCTGCTCGACGGCATGGAACGCTACACGCTCGATCACGGCATCCAGTTTCACGGCGTGCAGAGCCGCATGGAGAGCATCCGCGTCAAGGGCAAGCTCGGCTTTTCCAATCATCCGATGCTGGACCATTTCAAGTTTCTCAAGGCGCACACGCGCGTGATGCCGAAAATGTGCATCCCGAGCCCCGCCACCCTGCATTTTCGCTTGGAGCCGAACTCCGTCGATACCAAATACTACGCCGACCGCGATGCCATCTTCGACGATCTGGCAAAGACCTACCGGCAGGCGATCCGCGGCTTCTACGACGCCGGCTGCCGCTATCTGCAGTTCGACGACACCGCCTGGGCGTATCTGTGTTCGCAGGCGGAGCTGAAAAAGGCGCGCGACCGCGGATTGAACGCCGATCGCCTGCAGCAGGATTATGCCCGCGTCCTCAATGCCGCGCTCGACGGCAAGCCCGCCGACATGACGATCACCACGCACGTGTGCCGCGGCAATTTCCGCTCGACCTGGATTTCCGAGGGCGGCTACGAGCCGGTCGCCGAGACGCTGCTCGGCAAGCTCAATTACGACGGCTACTTCCTCGAATACGACAGCGCGCGCGCCGGGGGCTTCGAGCCGCTGCGCTTCCTGCCCAAGGGCAACAAGATCGTCGTGCTCGGGCTCGTCACCACCAAGAGCGGCCAACTGGAAAAGAAAGACGACGTCAAGCGCCGCCTCGACGAGGCGACCAAATACGCGGCCCTCGACCAGCTCTGCCTGTCGCCGCAATGCGGTTTTGCTTCCACCGAAGAGGGCAATGTGCTCGCCGAGGAGGAGCAGTGGGCCAAGCTGCGCATGGTGGTGGAACTCGCCGATCAGGTTTGGGGCTGAAGCGGTCCTGTATGCTCCCCGCTTTCGCGGGGGCGGATAAGCGCTCAGCCGGATTGCGCCGCTCGCGCGCGCGACAGCAGCAGCGCCGGCGGCGCGCCTGCGATCGCGTCATAGCGGACGACGAAATCCACCACGGTCTTGAGCGCGACCAAAATGACGAGTGGCGCGGCGCTGCCCAGGACCGCCGACGCGATGGCGCCGAAGATGATCGCCACCTGCATGATGATGACGCGCACATAAAGGCCGCCGACGACGCTGCCGATCGCCTGGCCCGGCGCGGCGTCCTCCGTCGGCCGCGCCAGCGCCACGTGCAGGGCGCGCGCGAACGCATCGACAAAGGCCGGATGATACGGGCCGGTCAACACGTCGAGCGCCCCGGCGAGCGCCACCAGCAGCAGCGGCGCCCAAGCGCCCGAAGTGATCAAGAACGTGCGCACGAAACCGGCGACGCCGCCGATGTGGGTCAGTTTGCTGTCGCCGAACAGTACGCACAGGAAGAACAGATGCCCGGCGATGAACATCCCGCCATGCACCGCAAAGAATCCGACCATCATCAGCCGGCTCGCCGGCACGCTCTTGCCGTTGACCAGCATGGTGCCAAGCTGCGCCGGCGGAATGAACGCAATATGGGCGAGGGTACAGAGAAACAGAATGGCGGTTTCGCCCCAGTACAAGAGCAGGAGCTGAAACGCGTCCCAATGCCAGACGACCAGGCCGTACAGCGGCACCAGGTTGAAGCCGGCGAACAGGCCCGCGGCGACCACCCGCAACGCGGTGACGCCCGGTGCGGCCCGGATGTCGGTTTCCGCCATGTGCCCCGCGCCCCTTACCGCGATTCGCGCGGGGCAAATTTAGCGCAGGGCAGGCCGATCAGTCATCCAAGAAGCCCGGCGATCGGTTCAGCGCCTGCTGCCGCGCTGCACCTCGATAAAACGGAAAGCATCCTTGACGTTCTGGTTGAAGAATTCGCCGAGCGAGTCTGCGTCGAGCAGATCGATATAAGTTGCAAGCGGCACGCCGAAATAACGATAGATCTTCCCGCTCACGAAGGTTACGTCCAGCTCGGCGGCTTCTTCGTCGTAGTGCACATAGGTCATTACCGATGACTGCACGCGCGGCATGGCGGCACGCTCTCTGTCAAGCGGGCTTGGGGAGACGTGCTCGGTCTTATTACGTCTAAGTCTGATACCGCGTCGCGATCTCGGCAAGCGGCGGGCGCGGACGATCCTCGGTGGGCTGCGGCGGGCGGCCGATGTGGACGAAGCCGGCGATGCGTTCGTGCGGCTTTAAGCCCAGCGCGTCGAGCACGGCGCGGTCATAGGCGTACCATTCGGTGATCCAGTTGGCGCCGTAGCCGAGTGCGTTGGCGGCCAGCACCAGGCTCATGGCGGCGGCGCCGGCGGAGAGCACCTGCTCCCATTCGGGGATTTTGACGTGGGGCGCGGCGCGGCTGACCACGGCAATAACGAGCGGTGCGCGGGTGAGCCGCTCGCGCTCGGCCTCGGCCTGCTCCGGCGTGGCGTAGGAGTATTTGACGCGGAACGCGGCGACGATCGCGGCGCCGGCGGCGCGTCGCGCCTCACCCTCGAACACGATGAAGCGCCACGGCGTGAGCTTGCCGTGGTCGGGCACCCGCGAGGCGACGGTCAAGAGCGTGTCGATCTCGGCCGCGGACGGCGGCGGTCCGGACAGTTCGCGCGCCTTGTAGGAGCGGCGGGTTTTCAACAGGTCGAGGGCGTCGGGCATGGCTTTGGAGACTCCAGAAGGCGAGCGGGTAGCACGGCCCAGCGGACGCGACAAATCCATGGCGGCACGCCGCTCGCCGAGGGCGACGCAGCACTAGCCGAGCGCTAATCGGCGCAAGCGCCTAACTATCGCGAGGGGAAGGTACCGTTGATGCAAATGAAATAGAACGGCCCTCCCGGCTTGACCGGCGCGAGCGTCGGTAAAGCGAAAGTGCTCACGCCGTTGCCGCCATAAGTCGTGCCGAGGAGCGCAAACAGCGCCTGGTTCCGCATGATTGACATGAGGGCGCCGTTGCAGGGCGCGAAATTGGCCGGCGGATAATTGAAACCAAAAATCTCGATTTCCCCGAGGAAATATCCAGGCGGCGGCGTCGGCGGTCCGGGCGCTTTGACCTTGGCTTTGGCTGCGGCTTTTGGTTTGGTTTTAGCTTTGGATGCGGCTTTGACTTTGGCCATTGCAATCCTCCCCCCAATCGGCAGCGGAGGTTACAATGTGCGGTCGTGTCGGACAACAGCGCTCTGCGCACGCCGCCCGCCCGCGACGGGGTTCACGGTATCGTGTTAGCTGATCAACGAAGGAACCGCCCAGTTTCACGCCGCGGCTAGCGGGCAATGCTCAACAGAAAACGAGCAATTTTAGATAAAGTGCAGCGCAAATTCTCAAATGGTGAAAAAGTACGAATTTAGAATGCGCCCGTGAAATCACCGCCGGATGGGGAAAATTAACCTCCCGACAATGGCCGCAACGCATAGTCGCGGTGAGATCGGAAGCCTGCAATGGGCATAGAGAACAGACGTTTTCATCGTGTTCGTCCCTCGGGCCTGGTGCCCAGGACCGGAACGATCTTTGCCGACCTGAAAAGCCCGGCGACCTCCTGCTACGTGGTCGACATCAGCGCCGGCGGCGCCTGCCTCGACGTGCCGGGCAGCGCCCCCATCCCGCGCCGTTTCACGCTCAACCACGGCGGCACCAAAAAGTCCTGCTATCTGGTCTGGCAGAAAGGCCGCCGCGTCGGCGTGGCGTTCTGACAACGCGCCGCGCAACGGAGAACGGCCATGCGGATACCTCCGGTCCTTTTCGTGATCGCAGCCGTGACGTTGGCGTTGCCGTTCGGCTGGGGCCTCGGCGTCGTTCTCGCCTACGCGATTGCCGGCAGCGACTTCGGCCAATTGCCGGCCGGCACAGTGCCGCTCGCGATCATGGCCTCGATCGCTTTTGCACTGTGGCCGCAGCCGTCTCCGCAGACTCGTTGCGCGATCATGGCGGTCGGCACGGCCGGATTCATCCTGGCGAGCTTGATCGCATAGCCCTGCCGGCCGTCACGTGAACTGACCTTCCAGTTCGCAGCCCTCGAAAACCTGCGCGCGCAACTCCTCCTCGGGCAACACATAATAGAGCGACCCGCCCGGACCCCAGCCGTGCAGCTCCTCGCCATTGCAGTACTGGTCGACCTGCAGCAACAGGCGCGCGTCTTCGCGATCTTCGAAGCGGTCGAGATCGTTCTGCACCAACGCCGGCCAACCGAGCAGCTTGCCGAAACCGCAATACCCCCGGAGGCCGTCGGGTATGCCGTGATAGCGCACTGCCGCCCATGCCTCGTAGTAAAGCGATTTGTCCCCTTCGCTCAGCTTCATGTCTCGAATTGTTCGGCTATGCGGGTGCGGCAGATCGACGAATGGGCGGGGTACAAGTGCGCAAGAGGGAAAGACCTCAAGTGGATCGAGGTCTGGCTTGGTGGGCACCAGTCGTCCGACATCCGGCCAGTGAAAAACACAATGGTCACCAAATGGGAAGCAGCCCGTCACCGCGTCATGATCGCCAAAAAAGGCGAGCAGACCTGAAGCGGGCAGAAGTTCGGCGCCTGGCAACCTGTGCAGTTCGGCGCAGTTGATTTGGCCGACGAAGAGAAGCGGCTCCTGCGAGGCAACAGGCCATTGCCAGTCTTGGGGCGCCACCGGCATGCCGCCGAAACGCGAGGCCCTCGGCCCCGGTTCGGCGCGGCGCTGCGGCCACAGGCCGATGGCGGGGAGCGCCAACTCGATCAAGCGATCGCAAAATTCCGGCAGGCTTCGGCGCAGACCTCTGGCGATCTCATCGCGCGGCAGCGCGGGCGGCGGCGGATGATCGCATTGCCAAATAATATTCGGCCAGAACCTGCCTTTCTCGCGCGCCGCCTCAGATGGCGGACTTGGCTGGTCGAGCCAAGCGAGATTGCCGCTGGCCCAGACGCGTACTTTCGCATCGGGATGATCCGCCAGCCGGGTAAGAACCGAACGCGCCTCGCCCCGGGCCTTCAGTTCCTGCGCGATCTCGTTGCAACGGCCCACGAGCCTGTTGTGTCGTCCGACATGCTCCGATGCTTCGGCCGCCTGGATACTGTCGACATATGCCTGCTCAAGCTCGGTCAGGCTAAGGCTCGACAGTCCGCCGCTTGCTTCGCCTGGCTCTGACACGACACGCCCCCGCGCACTCATTGACATTAATCATTGTTCATGGTTTGTTCCAAATGTCAAGTTGGGTACTGGCCCCTTTCCATCGCGTCTGGTCCCTTTTGAATTTCGGACTGGTCCCTTTTGAAGCCGATACGGCTACGCCAGCATTGGCTCCCTGAGTGTTCGATTGTGCTCAGACACATTGGTTAACAATTTTGTAGAGAGGACCATCATCGGCCGCGGCTTCGTCCCAGGCGCCGGTGACTGAGAGTTCGGTAGCGCTCCCGCCTGTACGGCAACTAGGGAGGCGTTTCATGCACACCGCATCGGAATACCGCCAATACGCTCAAGAATGTATGGACAGCGCTCGCATTGCGACTACGGAGGCCGTGCGTAGGCAGTTTCTTGAACTTGCACAATTATGGCTGGCGACTGCAGTCCATGCGGAACTGAAGGCTAACGGAAAGACGACTTGGCCCACCATAAAAAACCCCGCTCAAGAACGCCCATCGGAATAGCCTATGAGCCAAGTCGAGAAGTTCAGACAAAACGCGGCCGAATGTCAGCGACAAGCGGAAAAGTCGGGCATCCCGCAAGAAAAGCAACAGTGGCTGACGATTGCCGAACATTGGCTGAAATTGGCTGATGCCGCCGAGCAATCCGAGGCGGATGATTAGGCCGCCTCAGTTGGCGGCCTCCTAGGTTTGATCGAGTTCTCGTTCAAGCAGTTCCAACAAGCTGAGATGCGCAGACGTGTCCAAAGGAGCGCCTGAATAATACCTATTCGGAGGATTCGACGTTTCGTTTATTGCGCGTCGCTCAATAACAAAATCCATCCTATCAAAGGCTTCTAACGTCATCGGCTGCGTTTGTAAGATTGCAGGCGATGAGCCAAATGCAAGCCGTCGCAGGTTAAAAGGCGCACCCGGTGCCCGCACGTGCTCATCCAACAGACGCTCTAATTTCCCAATAGCCGCCATCTTGCGGCCAATCTCATCGTCGAAGTCAACTACAACGTGGCTTTGGTGACTAATTCGCTTCGTTGACGATCGGTCAAATCGATATTCTAGTTGGGTGTCCAGCAAGTTCATGTAATGACCCAATATCTTGTCTGACGTATCGGTGTCGGGGCCTACAACGATGTCACCCATCTGCAAAATAATAAGCTGATATACAGGGAATTTTGCGTCTTCCAACGTTACTGATCCGGACTGAAAAACATGCGGAACCATTAGGCCCGGGGCCATCCCCGGTGGGATTTGTGGCTTAACGGCAAATTTGTAAGTATCGCCAACCAGCCGAATAAGATCCTCAGAGACAAGCCCCTTCAGCGGCACAACCTCATCAACAGCTACGTGGAGCGCACTCGCGCCTTGGATTGAGTGCACGAATTTCATTTACATGCCTAGCCGGGGTTGATGCCCGACGTTTATCATCATCAACAGGCCGGAATTTCCTGCGGTATTTTCCCAAACCGCTAATCGAGCACGTAGCCTCTCTATTTCAGCATTTTGTTCGGCAATCTTTTCATCTTTCTTATCGGCAGCAGCAGTAATAGCGCGCGGCATCGGCGGTGGGGAACTCGACACTCCCCCGGTTTGGGTCGCGTTTAAATAGTCACTAAGGAAAGAGGACCCGTTGATTAGCGATGGGTAATTAACGTACCCAGCGACTATCGAAAGTTGGCTTGGATCAACGTTTATCCATCCGGGCGCGAATTGCCCGAGATGTTCTTCGGCTGGAATCTCTTCATCAGTAGTGTCTTCATCGTATTCCGCAAGCACATCTTCAGATGGCTCGATAAACACACGGATTCGAGCGTCCAAAACGCTAGCAATTTTCCGCAGTACACTAAAGCTCCAGCTTTGATAATCAGCCTTTTCAATGCGGGAAATAGCTGGTTGCTGCGTTCCCAACAGCTCCGCTAGCTGTTGTTGACTCAGATCGCGACGTTTTCTGAGGTTAACAAGCTGCTGCGCAATTTGCGCGGACGATTCGGCCACGAAAAATTTCTGACGATACTCCCGATCTTGGAGTTTGTCGGAAAGGTTCAGATTAATGGGGTACGCCTCGACCATTTTGATCCCGCCGTAACTTTCGATCAGCCTCTTCGAACTCTTTCTTGCGCCGCATCGCCAAATCGTAGGCTCGCTGCTGCTCTTGCGGCGATCCTTTTTTGTGTATCCGGAACAATACGATCCGTTGCCCGTATGGAGCATAGAGCACGCGAACTTGGCGCTTTTCTACTTTCAGATTTATCTGCCAAAGATACCCCTTCTCCTTACCCAAGGTCTTGACGCTGTAGATTTCGGGCGAAGGCCCTTGCGCAGCCAGCACCTGAATCAGGATGGCGACAACCCCTTCTGCTTCCGGGCATTCTTTTTGAACCTCACCAGGAAACACAGAGTCCGGCGACTGTAGAACTTGATAGGGCATAAGATATCACAAAATTGTTCTTTTTCAAGCCCGACGCTTATTGACCTCCTATAACAATATAGTTATATTGACGGTCGAAGGTCGAAGAAAGGGCCACCCTGGAACCTGACGGATACAGAGTAGCCCTTTGACTTCCTTCGAGATTTCCCGGTTCGTCTAGTGGTAGGACGCCTTGATTTACCCCTCGGAAACCTACGTTCGAATCGTAGCCCGGGAACTTCCAGTGGGGCCGACGCTGCGTCAACAGCGCCGGCCCCGGATCACAAACCCAGGATTGGCCCCTGAGCTATGACCGCTTCGAACCATATAGCGCGATTTGCTCACTCATTCCAGAGTTGCGGAAGACCAGTCCCCAAACTCGTGGATTGGCCCCATGAACATCCTCTCTCGCGACAAGCAAATTGAAATCATCGGAATGCTTTGTGAGGGCGTCGGCCAGCGCGCCGTGAGCCGCCTCACTGAGACTGACCGCAAGACAGTCGCCCGGCTGGCGCTGGCGATCGGCAAGGGCTGCGCCGAGCTGCACGACCGCATGATGGTCGGGCTTCATGTGCACCGGATCGAATGCGATGAGTTATGGGCCTACGTCGGCCACAAGCGCAATCCGCAGGCTGGGCCGAAGCGTCGGCCGTCGCCTGTAATGGGCGACCAGTACACCTACGTTGCGCTGGCCTCTGCTACGCGGGCAATCATCGGCTATCGCACCGGCAAGCGCGACAGCGCGACCACGGACGATTTTATTCAGGACCTACGCGGCCGGGTCATCGGCGCGCCGGAAATCAGCACGGATGGCCTGCACTACTATCGCCCCGCCATCCGCGATGCTTTCGGCCGCCGCGCCGCGCATGGCGTCATCAACAAGACCTATTCGGTAACCCACCTGAACGTAACCGAAGCCTCGCGCCGCTACAGCCCAGCTCAAGTAATCGCAGTAGAGCGGCAGGCCGTAATGGGCGAGCCCGAACATATTTCGACCAGCTACGTTGAGCGGTCGAATTTGTCGCTGCGCATGGCCTCAAAGCGATTTGCCCGGCTTAGCAATGGCTTTTCGAAAAAGATCGATTGCCACTTGGCTGCGGTCGGCCTGTACGTCGCGTTTTACAATCTCTGCCGCACGCATGAGGCGTTGAAGCAAACCCCGGCAATGGCGCTCGGGATTGCGGACCACGTTTGGACGACTGGCGAGTTGATTGACGCGGCGCTTAAGGCGGTGCCGCCCGTGCCGACTCCGACGCCTGCGCAGCGTCGCAAGTCGTTCCGGGTAATCCAAGGCGACCTGTTCGAGTGAAGCGGACGGAGGGGCGAGTCATATTGACGCGCCTCTCCCCTAAACGTGAGCCAAGACCTCCGCCATCGTCTTGGACACCTTCCGGGCGACCGCCCGCACCTTTGTTTCGCTAACCGGCTTCCGTGAAACCGCAGCCAAGGCTTTTCGGGCAAATTGCTCGGCCTTCTCAAGGTCTTGTCGCTGTTTTTCCGTCTGATTCTTCTTCATGCTGGACCTCCTTCGTTGGTTATTTCGTTCCACGTTCGGTCGATTACAAGATCAGCGAAATGATTCGCCCAGTATCTCTGCCTCAGCCTATTCGCTGCAAGATGGTTTTTGAACGTGTCATCCACTTCGATCACGTCAACGAGGAATTGGGCGGCATCGTCTCGGCGGATCGGCGAGCCCTGTGGAAAACTGGTCCGAGCGTATTGATAAGCCTCGCGAGCCGCAGCGAGCCAAGCAGGACGATTAGCTTCGAAGAATCCGACCAATTCAGCCTCTCTTAGTCTCTTTTCCCAATAGAGAGTGAGGCTCATCACTTAATCTCGGCGGCAAGCAGAAGGGCGATCACGACCGACCAAACCAAGGCGAGCGCCAGCAAAATGGCGGCAGTTCCGACCACGCAGCTAAGGGCTAACCATTTCCCTAAAACCGCCAAGCCAGCGGCGGCAATGGAAAAGACGATTCCCAGGACAGCAAACCACGCCCGGCGCATGAACACTGGCCGGACGGCACCTTGCTCTGTCTTTTGGAAGCTAGCGTATTCAGTGGCAACGGCACCGAGATAAACAAGAATAAGCCCAGCCAATACCGTCCCAGCGGCTATCACATCGCCGCCCAAAGGTAGAAGTCCTACGGCCGATTCCCCCATCGCAGGCAATTGTCTGCCAAACAGCCCCTATCTGCAACCGGGGTTGTGAAACTTCCTTAACGCACGCAGAGTCTATCGCTGGCCCCTTTTCAAATCCCGGCCGGTCCCTTTTGGGGCAATAGGGGCCAGTACCTCAAGTTGGCTAGTTCACGCGCGCGGCTGCATCACCATTGCGTGGATCGCCGTGCAGTGGCGCACGAGGTTAGGCTGCGCCGCCACAGAGCGCTTTAGCGGCGTGTCGATATCGAAGAACCAGATGTTGGCGATGAAGCCGTAGATGCCGGCGTCGATGCTGGTTGGCTGCGGTCCGTGGACATAGCCGTCCGCCGGCACGAGCCGCGCCAGCGCGCCGAGATCGGCAAGGCCGCGCGCATAGGCCGCCTCCGGCGCGTAACGGCCGATACCCGCATAGTAGTAGCGCTGGAAATTGAACTCCTGCGCCTTGCGCAAACCCTCGACGGTGAGCTGCGGATGCTCGCGCAACAGGGCGTCGCGGAACGCCGGAAAATAGCGCTCGTCCTTCCAGCGCGAATAGGACATCACCCAGTAGAGATCGTCGAGCAGGCGCGTGACCAGGAGGTTCTGACCGCGCTTTGCCGCGCTCAAGCCCGCGTCGATGGCGAGCGCATATTTTTTGTCGAGGTGGGCTATGATGGTCTCGCTGTCGCCGACAGTCTCGCCGTCGTCGACGATGTACGGCAACTGCCCGCGCGGCGCCGCCGACGCATCAAAGATGTGCTCGTGGGCAAACGGCACGCCGGCAAGCCGCATGAACGCGAACACCTTCAACCCATAGCCATTGTTGTCTGCTACGCCGAACAGCTCGGGATAGGAATAAAGCGTGATCATGCGCGGCAGTGTAGCGCCGAGCGACGCAAAATGCGCCTCTCTCCAACCGGCTTAGCCAAGACGGACGAGGAATCGTTTGCCGTCGCTTGCCGGCTGAGCGCCTCGGGGTGAGGGTAAGGGAGAGGTTCCGGCAGCGCCGACGCGTGCAACTTCGGCCGTGGCGTCCACGTTGTCCCTCCTGGAGGCCCGGCCTGCACTTCGGCGCGCCGGTGAGCGGGCCATCAGGAGGACGCCATGAAGAGCGCAAGGACAGCGGTAAAGACGAGAAGCCGGGATTTAGCCGCGCGCTTCACCGCTGCGGTGCCGCTCGCCGGCGGCGAGCATGTCTACCGCGTGATCGAAGTGGTCGGCACCTCGAGCACAAGCATTTCCGACGCGATCGACCGCGCCGTCGCCCGCGCCCACAAGACCTTGCGCAATCTGCGCTGGTTCGAGGTGATGCGCACCTCCGGCCACATCGAAGACGGCAAGGTGCGCCACTATCAGGTGACGCTCTCGGTGGGGTTTACCATGGAGGAGCCGGGCTCGTGATGGGGCGCCGCCGCCGCTCAAGCCATTCTTTGTTTGTCTCATGGCATCGAGGGTGACACCCGAATGAAGGACAGGGAAGCCGCGCGGGCGGCGATCGAGGCGCGGCTCGCCGCGATGGCGGCGGCATGGGACCGGCACGACGCCGAGGCTTTCGTCGCAGGCTTTGCCGACGACGTCGACTTCACCAACGTGTTCGGGCTCCACGTGCTGGGCCGGGCGCCGGTCGCTGCCGCGCACGCGGCCATCTTCAAGGGCATGTTCAGCGACAGCACGCTGGCGCTGACCGAGCGGCGCATCCGCTTCATCCGCGACGACGTCGCCGCCGTCGATGTCCGCTGGGAGATGACCGGCGCGCGCGATCCGCACGGCAAGCCCTGGCCAAAGCGCCACGGCCTGATCAGCATCATCGCGACCGAGGCTGACGGCACCTGGTGGTTCACGGTGTTTCACAACCAGGATCTGATGTCGCCGGAGCAGGCGGCACAAATCGCGGGGCTGCTGACGAAGTAGATCGAATCACCGCGCCGTCGCCCGCGCCCACAAGACCTTGCGCAATCTGCGCTTGTTCGTGGTGATGCGCACCTCCGGCCACGTCGAAAACGGCAAGGTGCGCCACTATCAGGTGACGCTGTCGGTGGGATTTACGATGGAGGAGCCGGGATAGGAGTTTTGACAAATGCGTCGCGATAGCAAGCCTATCGCCGGGCGGCGCTCACTTCTGTGAAGGGAAATTGATCCTTTATCTTTTCGTTGAAAAATCTGCCTTTCGACTCGACGTCAACAAACTCCAGATAAACCTGGAGTGGGACATTGTCGTAGCAATAAGTAGTGCCGTTCGTGAACATGACATCCAGCTCACGAGCATCCGCGTTGTATCTTATTGACGTAATCGCAGTCGACTGAACGTGCTGATACTGCCCTAAGCGATCTTCGCGTGTGCCGTGGACCGCCTTATAGGCAGCCCGGCTTAGCGCCGCGTCGACATTTGCAATGTCAAGCCGGCGGCTCATTTCTGGTCCCACGATTCGGCCAAAGTGAACGTACCCTCGCCGCTGCACCTAACATACCACTCATCTACGAGAGGTTTATAGATCGTCTCGAAGTAAGTCATGCTCTTCTCGAAGCGCCGGCGGATCACTTCTTCTGGGATGTCGTGACCGCCAGCCGCGACGCGCTTTCTCACACGCGCGATCGAAGCTGCTGTCGAAACCAATCGCAGATAGATCAACAAAACGCTGTAGCTGCGCTCCCGCCAGCGGGCGATCTTGGGTGCATAGTTGCGCGTCGCCAGTGTCGTCTCAAACATAAAGTCGGCACTTGCCCGGGCGAGATCGTCGATCCGTTCGAGCATGATCCTGCCGGCACGAATGTCCAATTCAGCGCGCGACAAGCCTTGGTCTGCGACCTCGCGAGCAATCTCGTCAGCATTAACGAAGACAAGTTGCCCATGCTTTTCCGACAGGTACTCTCGAGCAAACGTCGTCTTACCAGCGCCGTTTGGTCCGGCGATGATAATGACCTGCGGCACTCATCGGCTCGGGGTTACAGCGCCTTGTTGCTCTCCTTCGCCGCCACGGCCTCGTCGACATACACCTCGCCGCCGAGGTCCAGGAACTTCTTCGACATCGCCGCCATGCCCTCCTGGGCGGTGAGCGCTTCGCCGGCGACCGCGCGCGTGGCGGGGTCGTTCAGCGTCGCGGCGTAGTCGCGGACGTCCTGGGTGATCTTCATGGAGCAGAATTTCGGGCCGCACATGGAGCAGAAGTGCGCCACCTTGTGGGCTTCCTTGGGCAGCGTCTCGTCGTGGTATTTCAGTGCGGTGTCGGGGTCGAGCGACAGGTTGAACTGATCGACCCAGCGGAACTCGAAGCGGGCGCGCGACAGCGCATCGTCGCGCAGTTGCGCGGCGGGGTGACCCTTGGCGAGATCGGAGGCGTGGGCGGCGATCTTGTAGGCGATGACGCCGTCTTTCACGTCGTTGCGGTCCGGCAGGCCGAGGTGCTCCTTCGGGGTGACGTAGCAGAGCATGGCGGTGCCGAACCAGCCGATCATGGCGGCGCCGATTGCGGACGTGATGTGGTCGTAGGCCGGCGCGATATCGGTGACCAGCGGGCCTAAGGTGTAGAACGGCGCCTCGCCGCACTCCTTGAGCTGCTTGTCGACGTTGATCTTGATCTTGTGCAGCGGCACGTGGCCGGGGCCTTCGATCATGACCTGGCAGCCCTTGGCCCAGGCGATCTTGGTCAGCTCGCCCAAGGTTTCCAGTTCGGCGAACTGCGCGCGGTCGTTGGCGTCGCGGATCGAGCCCGGGCGCAGGCCATCGCCGAGCGAGAACGACACGTCGTATTTGCGCATGATGTCGCAAATCTCGTCGAACCGCTCGTACAGGAAGCTCTCCTTGTGGTGCGCCAGGCACCACTTGGCCATGATCGAGCCGCCGCGCGAGACGATGCCGGTGACGCGGTTGGCGGTGAGATGGATGTAGCCGAGCCGCACGCCGGCATGGATGGTGAAATAATCGACGCCCTGCTCGCACTGCTCGAGCAGCGTGTCCTTGTAGCACTCCCAGTCGAGCTTGACCGGATCGCCGTTCACTTTCTCCAAGGCCTGATAGATCGGCACGGTACCGATGGGCACCGGCGAGTTGCGCAGAATCCATTCGCGGGTGTTGTGGATGTTGCGGCCGGTGGACAGGTCCATCACGGTGTCGGCGCCCCAGCGGATCGCCCACACCATCTTGTCGACTTCTTCTTCCACCGAAGAGGTGACGGCGGAGTTGCCGATATTGGCGTTGATCTTGGTGAGGAAGTTCCTCCCGATCGCCATCGGCTCGAGCTCGCCGTGATTGATGTTGGAGGGAATGATGGCGCGGCCGCGCGCCACCTCGTCGCGGACGAATTCGGGAGTGACGAAGAGCGGCAGCGAGGCGCCGAAGCTTTCGCCGTCGTCGTGTGCGGCTTGCGCGCAGTCGAGCATCTTTTTGCGGCCGAGATTTTCGCGTTCGGCGACGTAGATCATTTCCTTGGTGATCGCGCCGGCGCGGGCCCATTCGAGCTGGGTCAGCGGCTTGTCCGCCGACACCGAACGCAGCGGCTTCGGCGTATTCGGAAAGCTGCGCGCCAGATGCTTGCCGGTGGCGTTGCCGTTGTCGACCGCCTGGATGACGCGGCCGTCGTACTGCTCGACGCCGCCGCGCTCCTTGACCCATTCGACGCGGGTGCGCTTGAGGCCCTTCTCGACGTCGAGCACCGCGTCGTTGTCGGTGTAGGGGCCGGACGGATCGTAGACCCGCACCGGCTCCTCGCCGGAACCTTCCGTGAGCGGGATCTCGCGCAGCGGCACGCGCAGGTCGGGCGCCGCCTCGGGCGTCGCATAAATCTTGCGCGAGCCGGCGATCGGGCCGGTGGTGACCTTCGGGGTGGCGAAATCGGCTTCGGACAAAGGCTTGTTCATCGGGCGCTCCTTGGCGGTCGCTCCATTACAGGGCGATCCGGTCGGCCGGCGGACTCTTGCGGGGCGGGTGTGACCAGAAGTTTCCGTCCCTTCGCCGGCATGACCCGGATCAGGTTCAAAGGGTCACCGCATCGCGCGGTCTCTCAGCGCCTGCCGGCGCTCCCCTCGGAACAGGCTTAATGTAGACCCGCCGCGGTGGCTGTCAACGCGTCGGGGCGCGCTGCCGGCATGCACCGGCGGCGGTAGCCCGCATGGCGCGAGGGCCGATGCGGCAGCCGTGGCGGCCTTGGATTACTCCGCGGCAGCCTTGTTGAGAATCTCCTCCGGCGTCGAGGAGACGACCTCGACGTATTTGGGCACGAAGGTGCGGCCCTCGATGTATTTGATGAATTCCGGCTTGATCTCGTTGGCCAAGACCTTGCGGATGCGGGCGTGCTCCTCGATGTCCGACCATTCGGCGATCAGGAAGAAGCGCTGCGGGTCCTCGGTGTCGCGGCACAGGACGCCGTCTTTCACCTGCGCCCACGATTTGTGCATCGGGTTGCCGTCCGAATAGTCGAAGGCTTCGAACAGCCGGATGAACTCCGCCTCTTTGCCTTTCTCGACGCGGAAATCGTAGATGTGCAGATAGTTGCCCTTGGTGGCGAGAGGTTCCTGCGCCATGCCGCTTCTCCTTGATTCGGGGTCGCCGCGCGCCGGCCGCGGCCGGATCGCAACAGCGGAGCCGATTGCAAGCCTAACCCAATAGGATATGCTGAAAAAGCTCCCCTGCAGGCTGCGAGGTGGATCGTCGCATGGCGTGGAAGAAAGTGGCGTCGCTTGCGGATTTCGGCGACCGGGACGTCATCGGTGTTGAACTTGATGGCGCGGCGGTCGCGCTGTTTCGGCTCGGCGACGACGTCCATGCCACGAGCGGCATCTGCACCCATGAATTCGCCGACCTCGCCAACGGCTTTGTCGAAGCTGCCGACGGCACGGTCGAGTGTCCGCTGCATCAGGCGTTGTTCGATATCCGCACCGGCCACGCACTCTGCGCGCCGGCGAGCGAATGCCTGAAAATCTACAAGGTGAAAATCGAAGGCGCCGACGTTTTCATCGATCCGGAAAGCGCCGCAGCGGCCGATGCGCCGGCGGCGTCCGCAGGCCAGCATAGCCGCGAAGCTGTGCCGGCGACCGGTATCCATAATAGCAACGGCGGCGCGCAGCACGTCGACGCGCCATCCGGCAACGGCACAGCGCTCGCGCAAAACTACGTCTGGCCCGACAACGATCTCTCGCTGATCCCGGACTGGGTCTACACCGATCAGCACATCTACGAGCGCGAGATCGAGCGGATTTTTCACGGCCACACCTGGAACTACGTGGCGCTCGAAGCCGAGATAGAAAAACCCGGCGATTTCATCCGCTCGCATGTCGGGCCGACGCCGGTCGTGGTGACGCGCGCCGAGGACGGTTCGATCGCGGTGTTCGAAAACCGCTGCGCGCACCGTGCTTCGGAATTTTGCCGCGTACTGTCGGGCACGACCAAGGAATTCGTCTGCCCGTATCACCAATGGACTTATGACCTCAAAGGCAACCTGATCGGCATTCCGTTCCGCCGCGGCATCAACGGCAAAGGCGGCATGCCGGCCGATTTCGACACCGAGCGGCACAGCCTGCGGCGGCTTGCCGTGA